>NZ_JACGCJ010000025.1 GCF_021030645.1 Agrilactobacillus fermenti
GTAGGCCAATGAAATGAAGTTTCTCATCAATAGAATATCTGGAACCTTTTCGGCCCATAAAAAATACTCCTTCCTAAGCAAACAGGTTTTAATTATTTACCTGTCTACTTAAGTAGGAGTATAGCCATCATTATATCATTTATTTGAAATAATATTACTGGATTCATCATTTCGGCGTGCGTTTGCCCGAGCAAAAACTGCTGCCAAACTCATTTCATCATCAAGATAAGCAAACATCACGATAGCCATTATCTCCAGTCTGGTAAAACAACTATGCGTCATATTACGCTTTTGCAGCCACGAACCAAATCTCAACAAAAAATCCTCTAATTGAAGATCTAATTGTTCTAAAAAGAAGCGCAGCTCTTGAATCTCATAGCTTGGATACTTTTGCGATAATTGCCACCCATGTATCCCTTCATAGCCTGAAGATGGCTCACTTAATTCATGATAAAATACCGCCTGCAAGGTTTCTAAAGCAGCATCATATTTACCTAAATGTTGTAATAATTTGATTTTATGTTTTTGCAGCAGCAAGGCTGTCAGCATATCGGTACGTTGTTGTGCTTGCTGCACACCATGATCCAACAAACTCAAGATCCACTCCCAGGGTTTCCCTTCTGGGTGACGCCGACAAATACGTGCCATGTGCTTCAGATCTACGACGCCAGGGATAAAGTTTTCGTGAACTAAGCGGTAGTGCCGATACCCAGCTACCCACCGCTGTCCTTTTGGCGTCAACTGGCAAACCTTTGTCTGAGTTAGCTCTTGTGCTGTGCCATCTGTTGTGACAGTTGGTTCATCACCAAACCTTAGATAGTGCAAACGCTGAGCAAAATTCACGTAAAACGTAAAATTTATCCGATACCGATCCCACCAGTACCGTTGCTCAGCCGCCGCTGTGAATTCTTGCTGATCGATCAACACCAAAAATAAGCGGAACTTATTTGGTAGTTGCACCATTTACACGCCCCTTTAATGTGCTTGTTTTTGCTTTTCTGCATTTCTAGCACGCTTAGCGGCCTGCTTTCTAGCAAAGTCAGGATCATCCTTGTGGGGTGTTAGATCCACTTTTTCTAACGGAATCACTTTTGTCTTATATTTAACTTTATAGTAGATATAAAGGACAAGAAATAGCGGAATCGACATATAACTAATCGATAAATGTTCCCAATTCAATGTCTTCAAAGCCGGAATATCCTGTCCCACAATGACGATAATACTTAAAACCATCGCCAAAATGGGTCCAAAAGGAAACCACTTGGCCTTATAAACTAATTGATCCATCTCATAACCTTGTTTGTAGAAAGCTTTACGGAACCGATAATGAGATATTGCAATGCCTAGCCAAGCAATGAAACCAGTCAACCCGCTGGCTGCCACAAGTAAAGTATACACATGTGGCCCCAAAATACTCGTCAGTAGTGTAAAGGCGCCAACAAAAGTTGTGAGCAATAGCGCCATCAATGGGACACCACGCCGGCTAGTACGTGAAAACGTCCTTGCAGCTTGTCCCTCTTTGCCCATTGCCCAAAGCATACGTGTTGCGGCGTACATACCAGAGTTAGCCGCTGAAATAACTGAAGTTAAAATGACCGCATTCATCACACTAGCTGCTGCTGCCAGACCAATTCGCTGGAACACTAGCGTGAAAGGACTGGTAGCAATATCCTGTGCACTGGATCCCAATAATTTAGGGCTCGTATAAGGAATTAAGGCAGCAATAATGAAGATCGCTAAAATATAAAATAGAAGGATGCGCCAAAATACCTGTTTGATAGCTTTAGGAATACTCTTTTCCGGTGTCGCTGATTCACCAGCAGTGATCCCGATCAATTCGGTCCCCTGAAATGAGAAGCCAGCAACAACAAAGACACTCAAAATAGCAGGTATTCCCCCAACAAACGGGCCCTGTTTATATGTAAAGTTTTTCAAGCCTACTGGACCATGACCGCCGAGGATGCCAAAAATAGTTAAAACACCAACAACCAGGAAGATAATAACTGTCATGACTTTGACCAGGGCCAGCCAATACTCCGTCTCACCAAACGACTTGACAGAAATAACGTTGATCAAAAAAATCAAAGCTAGGAAGAAGACACTGATTGCCCAGTTTGGCCAACTTGGGAACCAAAATTGTACGATAATTGCTGTCGTACTAATATCTACTGCCAGCGTGATTGCCCAGTTAAACCAGTAATTCCATCCCAGTGCAAAACCAAGTGCTGGATCGACAAATCGAGTGGCATATGTGGCAAATGAACCAGAAACTGGCAAAAATGTTGCCATTTCACCTAAGCTGGTCATCAAGAAGTAAACCATGATCCCGATACCGATATAAGCAACTAATGCCCCACCCGGACCAGCTTGGGAAATAGCAGAACCACTAGCTACAAATAAGCCAGTCCCAATGCTACCGCCCATGGCGATCATGGATAGATGACGGGTTTTTAGTTCTCGTTTGACCTCGTCATGCGTGTTTGAATTCAAAACTTTGCCCCCTAAGCAAATTACGTCGATTACGAATTAATAACTAAATTAGATTATCTTAAAAAAAGCTAAACGTCAATATGTCCACTATTGTACTTTTAATTTTGTTTTCCTATAATGAAGTTGAATGTGCTTCAAAACGTTAGGGATTCATATCATTTATTGCACCAAATCACTTGGAAGTTGGTGAGTCATATTTTCGAAGAATTATTTTTTAACAAAGCAGATAACGAAAAATTTCAAATGTTTCGTGTGCTAAACACCCTGGATGCCGAAACATTCACACTTAACGATATTGGTACGGAAATGCATATGTCCTATCAAAAGACCTACAATATCTACCAAGGTCTACTAGATGATATGTTTGCCCTTGATCCTGAAATTAAAGAAGAGAATTTAAACAAAAAAAATATTTCCGCAGCCAATTTTCCTGTGTCAGTCGATAGTTACCGTCTTTTTCTACTAAAAGGCAGTATTATTTTTCAAGCATTTGACTACGCTTTTCAAACACAAACCCCTTCAATTGATGAATTCTGTAACACACACTTTATTAGTAAATCGACCCTTTTGCGAAAAATGGCTAAATTACGGGAATTTATGAATAGCTACTCCATGTCGATCTCAACCACCAATTTACGTTTCGAAGGTGACGAACGCCAAGTCCGTTTCTTTATTTTTTGTATCTACTGGATCGGCTTTCACGGACAAGAATGGCCCTTGCGTTTTATTGATTTCAACTCCGTACGTCCTGTTGTCCGCCGGGCCAACACGGCAGTGAATGATCCCATTTTAGAGTTACAAAACATTTTATTTTTTGCCATCTCCCGCGTTCGTATCGTTAATGGCTATTTAATTGAAGACATGAGTGCCTTCAATTCGTTTTTCTATGATGATAACGAAAAACAGCACCCTTTCCTAACTAACGATGACTATCCGCGGTTAACTTATGATGATCTATTAAATGAAAGTTTGTATTTTTATTTCTATGATATCGTGACCGGTCGCGTGGAACATTTACCAGACGAATCAACGCGCTACTTATATCAATATAACCGCGAACATAATACGGTGCTTTGGCAATTTACAGATGAATTTTTTGATTTTATTGCCGACTATTATGATGTAAATTCTAAAGTCCAGGAGCGCGCTTTAAACACGAATGTCCAACTCGTCAGTAATTTGATGCGTCTAGTCTTGAGCTACGAAGTTATGAAAATTCCTCGGATTAAATTAATCGATTTTTATGATCCTGAACGCCTAGAATATAAACAATCTACCCTGTGGGATATCATCACCTTATTTTTTGAACGTAAAAAGCGGCAGCATCGTTTTGAAAATTTAATGCCCTTTCAAGAATCCTTAACCAGTGAAATTTACTATCTAATGTTACCGTATCTAAAAGTCTTAAAGACTGGTCAATTAGTCAAAGTCAAAGTCCTGATTGAACGCGGTGATTTGGTCAGTCGTGATATTTTCATTTTCTTAGAAGATTTGAATAACATCACGATCCTACCTCGAAACGCCCCTTTGGATGATGCTGATCTGATCATCACTTCTTTGGACACGCCTTCCCAATTGGACGATGTCTTACCACCGAATATTGATCGGCACAAAGTCATCAAATGGAACTTAGACGCCCGAGATATTGATTTTTACAATTTATATTTAAAAATCAAACATCGTTTTTTAGAAAAAATCAGTCGCTAGAAGTGTTCACTAAAAATATGCTTACTTAATAGGGATCCTGAAACAAAACTTCCGCTTTGTTTCAAGACCCCTATTTGTTTTACAACAATTAAATTTTAACCGTGTTTCAAAAGGAAATGCCCTCACCGAATAACGAATGGCTCATTGGTATGTTTAGCGTTTCCGTTTTGATTGACGCTTTGTTTTTTTACCAGCATTTATACCCCGTCGATATAAAAACACCATCAGAACAGCAGCTAAAATTAACCCGCTAAGTCCTAGTAAGACCCACAGCCAAGTATAATCATGTTTCGGTGTGATATACCGATTAGCTTGCTGCGCTTGAGCTGCACTAACCGTAAAGTTCCGTTTAAATTTCCAAGTTCGCGTCTCCTGTTTTAAAGTCATTCGTAAAGTGTAGTTTCCAGGTTGAATCGTGCGTTTTCCCCAACTGATAGGGATATTGGTATTGGAATTGGGAGCGAAACTATAGTTTAATTTGGCCGCTCGCTTTACGATCTCAGAACTGCCGCGTCGATACACAGCTGCTTGAATATTCAAGCTTTTATTTGAAATCACTTGTGGCTGAAAATTTTGTAAATTAGCTAAAACCGCTGGATTTGGGCCCTGCGCACGGACGGTCACTTGCCGCAAACGAAAATCAGGCAAAACTTGAGCAACATCGCCAACCCCAACACCTAAACCTATGTAAATCCCATATGTATTATACGTGCTGATGTGTTTTCGTTTCATAGCCCCTGTTAAAGCCTGTCGATTAGCTTCCGGCGACCAGATATAAAAACTACCCAACAACTGCCCAGCAAATTTCGTCGTTCTCGGAATGGTCAGCTGTTGCGTCAAAATTCGGTGTTCATTAGGTTCCAAGGTGATTCGCTGGGTTTTTAAGCCCAAGTCAGCCATCTTGAAAGGTAAAGTTGGATCACCTGGTCCTTGATGCGGTACGTAACTGATATTGCCCTGATTATCCGTTGAGGCAAAGACTGGTTTGATCACTAAAGAAACCTCATTATTGGAGGTATTCTGCAGTTCAATATTTGTCGGTACACTTTGCCCCGGCTGTAACTTAAAATCAAAGTAGGCCGTATTCTTCTGCGCTTGCTGTTCCGGAATAACTGGCTGAATAATCACTGGCACATTCGGCACACTATAAGCAAATGCTGACTTAGGTCGTACCAATACACCAATTACACCAAATATGATCCAAAAAAAAACAAGCCCAAAATGTAACTTGTTTTTTTTACCAAACTGATTCATACATATCCTCTCACTATGAAAATGGGCCACTGCCCAAGCTCCAGTCCATTCGTGCCACATAATGGCCCTTGTCTTGATCTGTAATCGGTACGAATAAATGAGCCGACTCGTTCTTAGAAAAATCAACGCCCCAAGTACCGGTGCCCTGACCTTGGTCAGCTGCTAGAACTTTCATCTCGCCCCCAGGTGAAACACTCAAATCCGACTGCAGTGTTGGTGCATGATCCGAAGTCCCTGCATAACTAAACGTGCCATCACCCTGAGACGAGTATGTGCCTGGACCCACCTTGATATTACTGGCATCAAAAGATAATACTGCATGGTTCAAATAAGTCGCATTGGATGTATCCAATTGTCCTTGACTATTGACCGCTTTAAAACTTTTCAATGCTAGCGTCAGATTATAGCCTTGAGCATTTGCTGCTTGATCTGTTCGGGCATCAGTAACAACCAAATTTCGACCAGGACCTGATTTAGAACCTGCTGCAGCCAGTGGCAACTTCGTCCCCAAAGTTATTGGTGTACTAGTTGAGGTATCTGAATTAGAGATCGCATTGCCTAAGCCAAAATCAAAGTTCGGCACAAAATTCAAAGCTAAATTACCCGGATACTTACTGTAGTCAAACCCAATACCTAATTGTGAGATACCTGACGCACTGCCATCGGTTGGAACCACCGCGTCATTATCTGAGAGACGTGCAGATCCACTTTCTTCACCAGCAGGCACCACGCCGTTTAAAGCGCTTCTAGGGTCAGTCCCTGCACCCAATGCCTTAGTTACCGGTAACACCAATGAACTCAAAATAAGCACACTTGAAAAAAGTGATAATTTTCTAATCTTCATGGTGATACCTCCTTCCGCCCAATATTCCTACTCTTTAGTATAATTTTTTTAGACCTATTTTGCCATTCAATTTCACAAAAGAATGCTTTCAATAACTGGTATCTGCTTAATCAACGGCCGCCTCTTTTTTTACCTTTATAGTAAATAACCCAACTAAAGACAACCAGTAATATCAAAATAAGCAACCCCGCAATGATGAATAGCGGCCAATAATTCGGTTGGATCTGCTGATTTTGGCGATTTAACTGTCCAGCTTGCTGATCAGTAATAGTAAAATGACGACGAAACCGCCAAGATTGCGATTTCGTTTTAAAATCATAAATTGCTTCGTAATCTCCAGCCACAACTCGGTTGGGCTGCCAGCACAAGGATAACTCAAAATTAGAATTAGCGGCCATACTCAAATTGCTCTGTTGCGTTGAAAATACCTTTTTACCTTTGTTCGTGCGCACTTGAAACTTCAATGTCATGGCCGTCAATAGATTTGGTTTAATGTTACGCACTAAAGTATTCAAATAAGGCATGGTGGCGTAGGCATTGATTTGCGGCCGCCCTACCGTTAATTCGGGGCGAATTTTTTCCTGACCGCCATTCACACTGACTAAAGCTGGAAAGGCATAATTTACTTTATTCGTGATATCAGCTTTGCTTGAACCAGGGTTTTTCACGCTCCCCGCCGTTAAAGATGACACTTGATAGCCCCCCATGATCAAACCCACAAAATCTTTATCTTTGGGTGTGGTCACATTAAACGTGACCGTTTGTTCGCCATGTGGGGGCAGTGTGATGGTCTGAGTTGGGCCAGTCAACTGGGTAAACTTATGTTTCAGCGATTTATCACTCTTCCCTGGCCGGCTCGTATAGACCGCATGACCATCTGAGCTAGTAGTCGCCACAATTGGTTTAACTTGAATTTTGTTGGGTACAGCCATTAGATTTTGAACCAATATTTGCGTGGTGGTTTGCTGACCCGTTTGAAGATTCAACTCAAAATATTGATTATCCATTGTCGATTGATCATCAGATGTTACCTGAGCCGTAAATGATGGTGCTGCTGCTTGAACTGCTTGTTTCGGCACCAATATCAACATAAAAAAAGCTAACGTAGCACCCAAACCCAAGATAATAGCGTTCCGTTTATTTACCAACAAATCAATCCCTTACAAAAATAGGGCTAAAACAAAACCATCGTCTTGTTTCAAAGCCCTGTCTAACTATACTTATTTAATATTTGTTTTAAAATAACTGTTTTTTTAAGTTCACTTAAATAGATCTAGGCCGTAAAATACTATCCATTCGTCGTTGGGCTTTTCGGGCTTGCTGAAAGCGTCCAAGTAATTGGCGCCACAAACTGGCCTTGCTTTTGATAATTTGGACCAATATAAAACTCAGCTGATGTTTTAGGATTAAATGAGATTCGATAAGTTCCAGCCTCTGCACCATTACTACCAACACTAGAAAAAACCTGTTTTGTCTCACCCTGTCGAATAATCCCTGATGAGGTATCATCCGAAATAATATCTGTGGATTCCCAGGTATCATTACTATTATCCGTCTTTATCTTTTGCATTTGATCCTTATCAATTGACCACTTCATATAAGTATCTGCTGGTAGTGTATTACTACTATCTGCCAGTTTATTGGTAAATGTACTGTAACTTGCAGTGACCTGCCACTTATTCATTCCACCATCATTACGGACGACCAACGAACGACCCATACCATCACTATCAGTCGAATCGCTCGCCTCATCCAACAATTGAAACCCATGACTCGTATCATAATCAGGTGCATTAAACCCAAAGTCAAAGTTTGGAACTTGTACCAACGACAGGCCACCAATAAACTCAACACTTGCTGATGTAGTGGCCGTCGTCCCATCGGCGCGAACAACTTTTTTTGTTTCTGCAGCAGTGCTCAGTGCCCCTATCACACCTACACTGACTAACAAGAGTTTCTCCCACTTACGCACTACTACATCCCCCCTCTATCATTCACTCTAAAGTATACACAATCTGTTTGCCTGTTTACTGCCAATCTGTAATAACAATTCTTATTAAAAATGAAACAAATAATAATATTGCCCCACTAATAATGGCTAATTCATTTGGTCCCAAAATACTGGTATTAAAAGAGTTATGTATGTGAACAGATCGTTTTCGATCACTTTTTATTATTTAATTTATGTTCCACGCGTAGAAAATCTAGCACTGAATCTTGACCAATTTTAATGATTTTAGGCAAATTAATACTGTTCTGTCCGCCCTGACGTGGCCTAAACGTAATTGGCAAGAAGCGCATACGCCGATGCTGTTTTTTATAAAGCACCGTCATTAATACATTGGCTAAAAAATAATTAGCAGGAATCTTCTCAAGCACTTCAGCCAATGAACTTGCCGTCATTAATCGATAAGGTACATTAGCATCTGGCAGCCAAACATGAAATGCTCCCCCAACAACCAACTTTAACACCCGAGTCACTACCAATCGGCTGATACCGTCTTCTCGCTTGGTCCGTAGTCCAAATTGAGCATCATAATCTTGCCGATGCACCCAAAATTGTTTGAAATCAAGGGGCGTCGTCTGCCCATCAGAATCTGTCTGAAAAATATAATCTGGTTCCTGTCGTAAAGCACGCTGATAACCCAAAAGGATTGTTGCGCCATGCCCCGAGTTAGGTTTATCGACGACTTCTAATTGAGCGTAGGCTGTTTTAAGCTGCTCTAAAATTGTCAAAGTTTGATCCTTGCTCCCGTCGTTAACAACCAGCAGTTTGCCAGTTGGACTGACCTGTTGTAATAACTGATGCCACTCTTTGACAACTTCCGCAATATTTTCCGCCTCGTTATAAGCCGGCATCACAATAATCAATTTATCTTCCTGCATTATACTTCCCCATTACCTTTCTCATTCAATAAAAAAAGAACTGAATCTGAACCGAAAACTCGGTTGACAACTCAGTTCATTTTACGACCTTAATATTGTCTATGCAATTGGTGCACTGCTCAATACCCAGTACATCGTTGCTTTGTATGTACCTTCGACCTGACTATCAGTAGGTACATGTAATTCTGCAGCCGTCTTTGAATGAAAATCCAAAGCCCACCAACCTTTGCCATAATAATGGTCTTGACCTTCATTTGTTGTTGCTGGATCTGACCCCCAAATAATTTTAAAGTTATTTCGGAAGGCATCGCCATTTAGGCCTTTAGTGGCTGTACCGTTAAATCTTTTCAGAATAGATTCATGTTTCTCTTTCTCTACCTGTGTATAATCATGTTGAGTATAATCTCCATGCGCATCTTTCGTCCAGTCAGGATAATAGGCATCTGGCTCACGCTCGGCTTCACTAAAATTATGCACATCCGTAGCCGTTGCATCACTATCATCAAATGGTGTAATTGACACATTATGAACGCTAGGCGCATCAGATGTATCTTCAAACTGCCAAGGCGCCTTGTTTAAGGGCACATCATTTGTGCCTTTAATTTTGCCATTGTCTGTTATTGGTTGATCTTGATTATCATATTGATAGGCACGAGTCCACTCAATGCGATTGGGATCAGTAGTGCCAAAATCATCTGTAGTTAATGGTGTTCCATGGTATAAACGCGTCTGACTTAAATCCATTGATAATGATGAAACCTTAAGAACCTTAGAATTATCTAGAGTACCAGCATTCTTATCAAACTTTCTGAATTGGCCAACTGCTACCGACACATTCCAGTCTTTAGCTGCCGTATAATCGTTAACCGTCAGCAAGCGATACTTGCTAGTAGCCGGTGACTGTATTTTTTCTTTATTAACCGTATCTGAATTTAAATATGTTGTATCTGTTGCCATTAACGGCAGGTCAGCAAAACCAAAATTTGGTGCGAAGACCTGCATACCGCCTTCTTTAAAGCCAATGGCTGCTTGTGACGTACCAGTTGCGGTTGCATCAGTTGGCGCATCACTGGCAATGGTATTGCCAGGTGCCGCAGTCTCAACACTAGTATCATCTAAAATTTTTGTGGTTGCTGTGGCTTGAACATTTGAAAAAGAGAAAAGGGTAGCCGTGCTTAATCCCAAAAATATGGCACTTAAGCTAGCTAAGAAACTCTTATGCATTAGTTTCATTCAATCCCCTCCCTTCAATTGATTTACCGCTTCCGTGTACGGCTTTGTGTTGATGACTGACCATTATTTGCCCGTTTGCCACGTTTGTAAACATATACTAACAGGATAACAACTAATAGGACTAGCAAAATGATCAGCAAAATAATTAGCCATAAATAATTCTTTTTAAGATTTGGATTTTGATTGGCCCGCTTAGCTTGCGATGGTGTGATCGTAAAGTTCCGAGTTAAATGCCAAACACGATAATCACGAGCACCTTTGTCACCTAAGACGGAAGTAATCTTCATCGTATAATCTCCAGCTGCCATTGGGTCATTACCCCAAGACACAGGTACATTCAAATGTGAGTTAGGCGCAAAGCTCATGTTGCTAACCCGATTACTATGCAACACTTTATTTGAGCCCCGTTTGTAAACTCGGGCATGCATGTTCAACCGATGACTTTGAATCGCATTTGCCTTGAAATTTTGCACCACACCTTGCACGGTACCTTTTTGGTCCAAGACTGTTGGGTGAACCACTTGTAACCGCAAATCTGGTTTTACTGCTGCAACATTCCCAACGTTCAATTGAGCCCCAATGGCAAAACCATACTGGTTGGTCAATTGTAATGAATTCTTCGAACGCTTCTGCCGTTCAGCCGTTTGATTCAATGATGGTGAATCAACAAAAAAACCGCCTAAAACCATGCCATTGAACGGTTGATTTGGAACTGTGACATCGGTTGTATAACGACCTATTCGACCAGCAGGAACTTTGAACACTTTTGTCTCCGGACCCAATTTCGAAAAATCCAGCTTCAGTGATGAATCTCGGCTTTTACTCGTATCCGTATATATAATTGCCCCCTGATCATTAGTCACAGCGACAATTGGTCGAACTCTAAAGCTCTGAGCTTGATTGGTTTCATTTAAAACATCAACACTCATCTGGGTACTTTGTCCCGGTGCAAGATTCAGCTTAAAGTAATTACTGTTCTGATCCTCTTGTTGAGCTGGTGGTACCGCCTTTACCTGAAAGCCGATACCATCGTCAGCGGCTTGAACCCGATTCGTCACAATGCCTATCGTGAACAAGCAAGTAAGCAGGCTCAGAACACTATAAATCACTCTAACTCGAATTGCTCGTGTGCGTAAATGCATCCGGAATAAATCCCCTATCTAATCAATATTAGTTAACTGATCCATTTTGTAAAGTCCAATTAATCTTTGCTGTCCAGTCGCCCTGTTTTTGTAGACTGTCTGGCACATTCAAAGTTGCACTTGTTGCCTTACTGAAATCAAGGCCCCAAGTACCGGAACCGTTATCAGCATTTGCTTGCCAAAGATTCGTAGCTTTATTGGCATTTGCTGCTAGCGCAATCGTTCCCAGTTGCTCAGGTTTATTCGTCCGAGCATCGCCATTTGGGTCAGTCGTATACTTAGTTGTACCGGCTGCAGCATTTTCATTCCACAATCCCGGTACCAAATATGCTCCTTTGCCCGTATTATCGGCACTACCAGTCAGCGTCAAAGTAGCGTGAGTGGCATCTGTACTACCCATTGTTGTTGAAGTTTGTTTATTGTCATTATCCAACTTCTTAAAGTCTTCTAATTGTGCAGTTATGACCCAAGGCCCACCCTTATCACTTCTTTGATCGGTTACCACTAGAGAACGTGTTAGTGGCTTAGCATCAGTCTGCATATTGAAATCAATTTGGCCACTATGAATCGTAAAGGCCTTCCCAAAGTCAAAGTTTGGAACTTGGTTCAATGTCAAGTTACCGGGTGCAAAACCGATCCCAGCAGTGGACCAGCCAGTACCCTTATCATTTTTGTGGTCGTTAGCATCTGGTGTATTCGTGATATGGGTCGCATCAATTTCAGACCCACTTTCTTGATTGGAACTAACGCCTGGCACACCCTTTAAGGCTGGTTCAATTGTCGTTGTTGTTGCGGCGTTAACCGTGCCAAATTGTCCAGCAATACCTAATAATAGTAATGCTGCTGATAGGCTGGCGCCCATTTTTGTCGTTTGTTTCATTTTTCATTCCTCCCAAATATCTACAATATTATACGTTTATATTATACCTATAACGTAGGCTTTACTAATGCCAAGAATGCATAAGATTTTTTTCTAATTTTGGGTGATTACCCAATCTCTGCCTGCGTATGAACAATTTGCTTTTAAACGTGTTCCAAAAAGCAACGTTTTCACCTAACGACGAATCACTCAAATGGAAAACCCACCATTTGTCGTAATTCTTGTTAGCGCTCAGTCGCTGAGCGCCTTTTGTCACACTCTTGCTGCTATCGTTTTCGCCGCGAACGCCCACGATTTGCTTTAGCAGCACCCTGGCGTTGACCACGTTTATAAATGTAAGTGATAAATACTGTCAGCAAAATAACAAACAGCACAGCTAATAAGATCCATAGCCAGGTATAATTTGGCCGTGCTTGGTTGGCTTGGTTTAACTTGTTGGCAACTTTAGCTGTGATCGTAAAGTTCCGTTTCAAATGCCACTGTTGGTCATGATAAACCATGTTCATATAAAGCGTATAATTACCAGGCACCATCTGTGACTTGCCCCAAGAAACGGGGTAACGTAGCGTTGAATTTGGTGCAAAGCTGGCATCTAAATTATGCAACTTAATTTTCTTAGTGCTATTTCGCCGAGTCACATAAGCCTTGATCTTCAATTCTTTGTTGTTGATCATTGCTGGCTTAAAGTTCTGTAAATTAGCTTGTATTCCAGGATTGTTTAGAATTAGTGCTGGTGCCACTGTATTTAACTGAAAATCGGGTTGTACTTGCGTCCAATTATTGAGTCTCAGAACTACGGCAAGATACATGGAATAAGTATTGACAATTTCCACTTTTGACTTTTTAGCCTTAGCTACCGCTGATTTTTCAGTCCGTGGTGAATCAATAAATAAAGACCCCAAAACAATGCCATTATATGGTGCGGCCGGTGTCTGAACCGTAAAATTAACCGTTCTAGTTTCTCTAGGGGCCAGTTCAACCTTTTGGCTGCTAGGATTGACCAACTTATTCAAAGGGTATTTCAGTGAATGGTCTTTAACACCTGCATTGGGTGCATACTCTAATTCACCCTGAAAGGTGGTGGAGCCATTGGCCACCCGGATACGCAGACTTTGTTTTTGCTTGGATAGGTTCTCCAATTTCAACCCAATTGTTGTCGTCTGACCCTGTTCCGGTGCAATATCAAAATAATCTTTAACTTGGCTGCTTTGTTGCGGCGGTAATACCGTCTGTACATCTACGGGAATATTCCCAACTTGAACCGCCTGTACGGGCTGCTTCGAGCCAAAGAAGAAACCACTTACCAAAAAAAGCAAGATGCCAAAGCACCTTGCCATCAAATTCTGTTTCAAAAAACTGCCTCCATTACTGTGGTCCATTACCTAAAGACCAGTTCAATTTTGCGTGGAACACACCGATATCTTGTTGACTTGTTGGAATCTTCAATGTCGCTGTATCTTTATCTTTGAAGTTCATACCCCAAGAGCGAAGCCCTTGAGTCTTATCAGCACTCCAGACAGGTACATAATCGCCATCTGTATTTTTATTTGAATAAATCGATACATCGTTATTTCCATCACCGACTAGATTAGGTGCACTACCTGTGTACAATGGTTTAGCTGGATCGGTCTGTGCAGCACCAGGGTTCAAAAGATCCCCAAAGGCACCGCCATTATCATCAAAAGTTCCAGCCTGAACGATTGCTTTTTTAGTATGCAAAACTAAGATTGGGGCCGCATTCCCATCAGAGCTTGCTTTACCCAACGCTTTATTACTATCATCAGTCAAAAGGCCTTCAAATTTAGCCTTCAAATTCCACCCTGTCCGGTCGTCAGTATTACCTCTAGCATCCGTAACAATGGCAGCTCGCGGTGAGTGTGCACCAGTGCTATCTGATTTACCAGCTCCGAAATCAATGCCTGCTGCGTGTAAATCAAATGATGTACTCTTCATAAAATCATTGTTACCACCAAAATCAAAGTTCGGCACCATGTTTAAAGTCAAATTGCCTGGCTTGAAACCAATACCAATGTAACTTGAACCAGAACCATTCTTAGTATCTGTAACGGTACCGTTTGGTGCTAATTCTGCCCCGTTCTCTTGACCTTTAGTTGCTACATTAGATAGCGCTTGATCTGGATTACCTGCCGCAAAGGCTGTTGTTGCTGACCCCAATGAAGCTGTTGCTAGCAATATAGCTGCAAATGTGTATGCTGTGCGTTTCATATTTTTCCCCCCACGTTACTCTCTTTATCAATTATTATGTCTATTATAGCAAATATCTAGTTACAATAAATTCATTTTCTGTAAGTTTTCTTATTCAAATTCTATCTATGACGATGACTGTGACTCCGACCACCAGTTTGGTTGCGCCCTTTATTAATACCTCGACGGTATAGATAGGCCATACTGGCAATCGCTAAAAGCACAACAACCGCCACTAATAGAATCCATAACCACAAGTAACTTCTAGTCTTTGGCAGCAATTTATTTGCTGCTGCGGATTGTTGTGGTGTGATGGTAAAATTCCGCGTAAAATGCCAAGTCCGCAGACCAGTCTTAGCCGTCATTTTTAAAGTATATTTTCCAGGCGCCATGCGACTCTTACCCCAACTAATCGGAATATCCGTATTAGAGTTCGGCGCAAAACTAAACTTCAGATTACCTGTTTCTTTGACAACCGACTGCCCACCACGATGGTAAACTTTGGCCTTAATCGTCATTGATTTGTTGGTGACTGCTTGAGGTTTAAAATTCTGTAAGTTTGCCAAAACTACTGGCTCAGCACCTTGAATCGACGGCTTGACCGTACGCAACCTAAAGTCGGGAAAGACACTACTGTCATCGCCCACATGCATCGTTACGCCGATATACATGCCAAACGTATTGTAGACGCCAGTTTTATGACGTTTAATCGCTGCTTTTTGAGCCGACGCATTGACCGAAGGCGACCAAATATAAAAACCACCTAAAATCATGCCCTTAAATTTCATGTCCGGCTGTAAGGATACTTTCTGATCAATGATCCGCGTTTCCTTAGGCTTTAATGTTATTTTTTCAGCGGTTGGTCCTAATTTAGCGAAGTTATATTTTAAACTGCCATCCACAGTACCTTTATGCGGTGAATAATCAATATCCCCAGTTGGCGTGGTTGTGGCTGGCACTGGTTGAATTCTAAGGACCACTGATTTATCGCTGGTATTTACTAACTTTAAATTGGTCGGCACGACATCCCCAGGCTTAACACTAAAATTAAAGTATTCACTCGACGTTTCTTTTTGAATATCCGGATAGACCGGTTCAACGGAAACTGGGATATCTGGCACTTGAACAGCCTGTACTTTTTTGGGATTAAAGCTGACGCCTAACATCAGCACGGAAAAAAATAGCAAGAGAGCAAACTCCCTAGCTATTTTTTTATCATTTAGATGCTTAAATGACATTAATTTGTTGCACTTCCGAGATCCCAATTCAATTGAGCAACGAATTTACCATGATCTTGAACAGCTGCCGGCACGTCTAATTCAGCAGAATTCTTATCACTAAAGTCTACTGCCCAAGTACCAACGGCAGGAGTTTCGCTCTTCGCACTCGTCATTATAGCTTGAAGTGCGTCGTTTTGTTGTAATTTTACTTGCTTAGTTGTTAGTGTCGCAGGCTTTGGCACTGATGATGTACCGTAGTTATCTATACCATTTTCTGTCAATACCCCACCTTTAATAGGTGTAGCACCGTTAGCATCTCCCAGAGTCAACGTGGCTCCATTTAGATAAGGTGTACTTTTATCTAGTGTATTGTCGCTATCTTTAACTTTATAAAACTTACCCATAGAAACCTGAACAGTATACCCATTTTTTGCATCAGTTGCCCCACGGAAATCAGTCACTGCAAGCACACGTCCAGGCTCGTCTTTCGTGGTTGGTGCACCTTTACTAAATAAATTCAGTGTTTCAGAGCCAGTCCCCATATCATGGTTTGTACCAAAGTCAAAATTTGGTACGAAGTTTAAAGTTAGGCCACCTTGATCACTCACCTTGAACCCAACCCCAACAGAACTTTGACCAGAAGCATGTTCCGTATCTGTTACCGCAGATCTACCAGCTTTCTCAGCACCACCATCTTGACCAGCACTAACGCCTTGGACACCTTGTAGTGCTGAACCCTCTGGAGTTGTCGCATCAGCTGCTTGAGCTATCTGAGCGCCTTGTGCAATTGTTGCCCCAGCTAAAAGTGCAACTGCTGCCGCACCTAAATACTTGATTTTCATATGTCTTCTCTCCCCTTAAATCCTAACTTCAAATCTATAAATAGTATAATAAATTATTCACATTTAAATAATTCAATTTTGCATTGAAATATTATATTTTTTTGCAGTTCATAACCATTTTTATCCTTTAGTGCCGCTTATTTCGAGTTGACCGTGAATCATTTGCCTTATCTTCCCGAGATGAATGGCGCTGTTTTTGCCGTCTTTGTTGCCAAACTTGACGTTTTTCCTTACCAGACTGCACCGCAAAGAAGTATATTGCGATCCAAATCACAGCAATCAAAATAATGCCCAACACAATTAACAAGATGATCCAACCTAAATTACTGGATTGACGGGCTGCTTTTGGTATAGCCGAGCGCTTAGCCTCAGCTTTAGTAACTGTAAAGCGCTGATCAAAGTCTTGCTGACCACCATTCGTTGGGATAATACTCCCCTTGATACGGTAGTTTCCAGCTTTTAATTTTACGGGCAAGAAATAAGTGAACTTTGAAAAAGGTGCCATCTGCATATTGGCTCGATTAATCGTCTTAATTACTTGCCCACTGTGATAGATCTTCGCATTAATCGCCATCCGAGAAGCATTCATCGCGGCTCGATTATGTAGCGGTAATAAAATACCTTTCTGCAATTGACGAATACCCGGCGTGGCCCGACCAACTAGAATACTTGGCTTCACATCCGTGTCATCTTGGCGGAGAACGACCCCAATATTATAAGAAATTCGATTATTGATCGTGACTGATTCCGACTTGGTAGGATCTACTTTGGCGCTGGCTACCACGGCGCCCAAAATCATACCTTTGTATCGCTCAGCTGGTGCTTTCACTTTGAAATTGACCGTCTTTAGTTCTCCTGGTGCCAGTTTGACCGTCTGTTGCCGTTTATTTTCAACCAAATCCGCCATCGATTTCGTTGTAGGATCGATTAGTTTTTGGTTATGCCGATCATAGGCCACCACGCCACCATCAGACGTGTATGCATTGTTCAGTTCAACGCTAACATTCAGTTGCCGCACACCTGTGTTAAAGATCCGTAAACCTAGTGTGTGTTCCGAATTAGGTTTAGCGGTTAAGTCAAAATAACCGAGGTCTTTGTTCTGCTGTTCATCGGGAATAATAGCTTGAACCGTAAAACTCGACTTCTGCCGCTCACTTGAACTGCTTGAACTACTTTGTGAACTATCTGCGGCCGACACATTCGAACTTGATAACATGAACACAGCTATCAGGCTCAGTAAACTAATTAGCAGTATCCTGATCCTTCTTGTCATTATATACAACGAGCTCCTCATGGTAAGTTAAGTTTCATCTATCATTATACAGATAAAATTTTCTGACAAGCATTAATTTCAGAAAGTTTTTCTTTATTTTAATGAAACCGGCAAACCTATTCAGACAAAAACCCTCAAAAATTAGATTTTAAGTCTAACTTTTGGGGGTTGAATTTTATATGTTAGTGCTCGGTCGCTGACCGCCTTCATGTACATCCTATATTAAACGCGCGCCAAAAGGCAACGCCCTCTCCTAACATCACATTACTCAAATGGAAAACCCACCATTTATCGTAATGCTTGTTAGTGCTCGGTCGCTGACCGCCTTTTGTCGCGCTCTGTGCTTAACCTTCGGCGCCGCGGATGGCTGAGTCCATGCCATCATAATCAAACTCATGGCGGCGGAAAGTCGAGTCATGAGTTGGCAAATGTAAATCTAGATCCGTGAAAGTTTGTAATGTCACTGTGCCCTTAGCCAATTCAAAGCCAAGGATATGCCCACCAAATTTATGATTATCACTCAAAAAATGAACATGAAAACCGGCACTGCCAATACCTTGATACAATTCCGGGGTAAAGTAACCTACGACGGTACCATCGATATTATCAGCTTCAAAGGTCCGCTGATTGTCAGCTAACTGCGCTAACGTTGGGTAAGGCCGCTGACCAATAAAGGCGCGTGTTTGCATCTTCTTGAAGGTCCCAGTAATTTTAACGGCAAAGAACAAATTATGATAGTCATGATTGGCTAGAATTTCTTTTTCTAGGTCGCTCTGAGAGATATTTTCGCGGTCATATTTATCCGTTGGTCGATCATAATGTACGTTGGCAAATGGGACTAACTCATCATCAGAGACTTCTAAAACGTCACCCGTACTCTTTGCTAGGTACGGCTTACCATCAACGACGATCAATTCACCGTCCAAGGCTTCCACGGAACCAATCCCATAATCCCCATGCTTGAGCAATTCCCCAACAGGCAACGTCCCGCTAAATAGGCCAGGAACCAACAATGCTAAAGTACCATGTTGATATAATACATCTTCTTTATCCATTCATTACGCCTCACAAACATATTTTCAATTCTTATTATAGCGTTTCTTTCATTTTAGCAAAACGTGGCTGAAACAAAACGAACATTCTGTTTTCAGCCACATTTTTGAGTTAAGTCCGATTTCACTTTAAACGTGTCCCGAAAGGCAACGCCCTCTCCTAACGACGTATCGCTTAAATGGCAGAACCACCATTTGTCGCGATTCTTGTTAGTGCTCGGTCGCTGACCGCCTTTCGTCTCATTCTGTTCTTTGATTATAGTTGATCTGGTAACAAGGTCTTACCTAGTTCTTTATTGCCAGAATAATCCACGGGTACATCAACGACCACGACACCTGGTGTCTTGAAGGCTTGGTCCATGACAGCATCTAAATCAGCTGCTTTGTTTACGCGCAAGCCGGTAGCACCAAAGCTTTCAGCGTATTTCACAAAGTCGATCGGGCCAAAATCAACACCGGCAGATTGGCCGTACTTCAATTCTTCTTGGAATTTGACCATATCATAGTGGCCATTATCATTCCAAATGATCTGAACGATGTTTAAGCCTAACCGCACGGCTGTTTCCAATTCTTGACTGGAGAACAAGAAGCCACCATCACCAGCAACAGAAACAACTTTGGCTTCTGGCCGTAACAAGGCAGCAGAAATCGCCCATGGTAAAGCTACGCCAAGGGTTTGCGCCCCATTACTGAACAGGAGATGTCTTGGTTCATAACTTCTGAAATGGCGGGCCATCCAGATATAGAAAGAACCCACATCCACGGTTACTGTCATATCGTCAGTTACGTGGTTTTGTAATGATTGAACGATTGCCAGCGGATGACTTTCAACCGTATTTGCATCAACCTTAGGGGGAATATCCCGATTTTGTAATTTCTTACGTAACTCACCCAGATATTTATGCGCGTCGCCATCGATTTCGTAACCACGCAAATATGGTAATAAGAAATCTAAAGTTTGAGCGATATCGCCAACCAATTCTTTTTCAGGTTCAAAATTATGATCGATTTGTGCCGGTGCATCGTCAATCACAATGATGCGAGCGTCACGCTCAGCGTTCCAGTTGCGGGGTTCATATTCGATGGGATCGTAACCAATGGCAATAACTAAGTCACTGCGTTTCAACAATTGATCCCCAGGTTGGTTCCGGAATAAACCGACCCGACCATAGAAGTTCTTATCTTCAAATTCACGGGAAATGACGCCGGCACCTTGGAAAGTCTCAACAACAGGTAAATCAGTGACGTCTAAAATATTGCGGATAGCCTGGGTTACCTCGGGCGAAGAAGCACGCATGCCAACCAATAATACCGGTAACTTAGCGCTTTTAATTTCTTGAGCTAATAAAGTTGTTTCAGCCGGACTGGCAGGGCCCAAAGTTGGCTCCTGTCGCGGTGCGATTGGTTTGTTGTTGACAGGTGCATTGACCACATCACCAGGGACACTGATGAAGCTGGCACCTTGCTTAGAAGAACTGGCTTCTTGCCAAGCATTGGCAATTACTTCGGAAACGTTCTCTGGCTCTTGAACTTCCGCACTGTATTTGGTGATTGGTTCAAATAAAGCCGCACTCCGAATACTTTGGTGGGTCAAACGCAATAAGTCGGCCCGGGGTACTTGACCAGAAATGGCTAACATTGGATCGCCTTCAGCTGTAGCCGTAACCAAACCAGTTGCTAAATTAGATGCCCCTGGTCCAGAAGTGGTCATGACTACGCCAGGTTTGCCAGAGATTCGGCCGATACCTGCTGCCATGAAAGCTGCATTTTGTTCATGCCGAGTCACAATCAGCTTAGGCGTTTTAGGATCATCTGAATGTTCTAAAGCTTCAAAAACGCGGTCCACCTTAGCACCCGGAATCCCAAATACATATTCAACGTCGTGATTCTTCAAGCTATCCACGATCGCATCGGCGCCGCGGTAATCTTTTTTTTTAGCCATAACAGTCTCCTTCAATGAATTAATCTGTTTCAAATAATACTACTTTCCTGTTATATTTCAAGCCAAAATCACAAATTATTTTAATCACAATGATTGTTAAATCAATTTAGTATCTGTTTCATATTGTGTTATTTTGCAAAAATAAAAAAGAATGGCTTTAACCATTCTTTTTATCGTACGGATTCTAATCGTCGTCTTTCTTCTTCAACTTACCCTTACCGAATAATACTGACAAGGCTGCTAAAGTCCCACCAATCATAGACAAAGCTGTCCCTTGTTGCTTATTGTCGCCAGTTTGTGGTAATTGCTTGCCAACTTCTGGTTGAGCTTTAGATGTCGGATTTGTTGAATTGTTACCAACAACTTGTTCAGCAACTTGATTTAATCCTGGTGTTCCGGTTGTTGGCTGTGTAGGTGTGTTACTCAACTGTACCTGTCCAGCAGTTTGACTGCCTTGAGGCGTTGCAACATTTTGATTTGATGTACCCGTTGGATTTTCTAGTTGCTGTTTTTGCGGTGTTGCCGGATTTCCAGGATTTGGTTTTGGACTTGGAACTTCCGGCGTACTTGAATTTTCCGCGTTGGGTTTGGTTTCAGGCTCAGGCTCTGCTGGTTGATCTGGTGTTGGATTGTTAGGTGTGTCAGGATTGTCTGGATTTGTTGGAATAACAGGGTTATTGGGAGCGTTCGGATTGCTAGATTGGTCTGGAATATCACTAGTTTTGTAAACATAGATAATATCATTTTGTCCCCAATTAGCACCTACACTAGAAGCCTCAGCTAAGTTCTCATTTGCTCCGCTAATAACCTTTTCAAAATCAGTACCGGCAATTTTTGGCTTTACCGCGTCTGACAGACCTGCTTCAAAATCACTATGATCTTGTACATAGGTCTTAGAGCCTAACGGAACAAGTTCATTCTTAACGACCGTCTGAGTGTCATCAACTTTTATCTGACGGGAAACTCTGACATCGAAATTTAACTTAACATTGAGTTCATGTCCATCATCTAATTTAATGAGAAACTCACTGCCATTAGCTAACTGTGTCGCAGCATTATTCAAGTCATACTGAACCACAATAAGACCATCTTTGTTAACGGCAATGGTTTTAACCCCTGCAGGTTTAACGTCAACATATTCAGATTGCTCAGTCGCGTTACTATCATAAAGAACAGTACCTCGACCATCATTTTTCATCGAATTCAAAACATTGTTTAACTCAGTCACTGTCATTCCATTGGTTTGATTAGAGCTATACTGAACAGAGCTGAAATTAATATTTTTATCATCATTGCCATCAACTACGCCTTCTGTCCAGTTATCATATTTATATGAATCACGATCATAGGGATCTATAACAATTTGACCATCGATAAAGTCTGAATAGCCAGTATCTATTGAACCTGTGTATTGGCCCTGCACATCAGTGAAATTATAATTCAGGATTTGAGTACCCCAGATAAATTTAACTGTGCTACCACCTGTAATCTGATTATTACCATTTGATATATTTGCAAAATATAATCCCTCTACATGAATATTCTTCGATTCCGCTTCAGTCGTAGCACCAGCACCTGTTAAGACTGTGAAGTCCTGTCCGAGTTTTTCAGTATCGGAATCAAGCTGTCCTTTATCGCTACCATTGACATAAACGTGTTGTTCCACTTTACCTTGTAATGTTAAGTTGACTGTATATGTCTGATTACCTGCGAATTTAATTTCGATATTGTAATTTGGCTGGGCATGATCTTTGTCAAAAGTAGCTGTCAACTTCTTAGTCGTGGCGTCATAGGTTAGATGCTTCAAGCCTTTCTGTTCTAACTTGTCGTTGTCAACTACATGACTCCAGACATCTAATCCTAAATCAGACAAGCCCTCTTGAACTTGTGCATCACTTAATGTATTCGCTCCAGCCGCACCGTTTGTCGTTGCATCAAAAGCAGCGGTATCTCCATCGACACCTATTGTACTTCCTGTTGATACATTTGTTGAAGTATCAATTGTCCAATTCTGCGATGCGGACTGCTCAGACTGAGATGCATAATTAAAAGTGATGCTATTTGTTCCAAGACCAACAACTGAATTTAACAATCGCTCTTGTCCATTGCTACTTGGTACTATTTTGGTTCCATCAGCCGGAAGTGCTTCTGTATCACCTTTAATGCTAATATTACCACTCAAATGAACGTCCCTTATGTTAAGACCATCAACACTAGATTTTTGATTATCCGACATTTTGTCTTGACCATTTAGACTATTTATCCCATCAAATATATTGGAACCAATACTTACATAAGTCTTACCGGAACCATTTTGACCAATTTCTCCAATATTGACACCGTTAATGGCATAGTTAAAATCTATGGGACTATAGAGTTTAAAGTTTACATCATGGTTGAGTGCCCCCCTAGCAAAATAACTAATCGTAAATACATCATCACTATGAATTTTGCCAGCTCTAAGTTCTTGTTGTAATAAGTCACTATCAACCTTTATACCGTATTTCTGTGAGGTTGAATCATACGTAACATCGGTTACCCAATCAGGGTGTGTATAATATCTTGACTCGATTTTACCTTCATTAAATTCAGCTTCGCTTGGTTTATACGAATTATTGCCTAAATCTTGAATAACATAATTTCCATTTGTTGACTGGTCGGTATATACCTTGCCGGTTGCGTTTTCAACCCGAAAGCGAAGAATATTCCCGTTTTTATCAATAAGTAATCCATTATTATTCGTTTCGTACGGTTGACTTTTCACTAAACTATTTATAGTTGTGTCGTTGGGATTACTAATTGTTTGTGTTGTAAAAGTAACTATTTTCTTATTATCATTATAACTATTAATACCCACTAACAGTCTAGTTACTCTAGGATAGTTAGGGTATGGGAATGGATCGTTATTTCCAGTGTAATACCAATTAGCATTATTAGATGGTAGAAAATTGGCGTCATACCAATCTGCCGGCGAATTGTAATCAGGATCTGTATCAGGCGTAACGGCTGTGTTTTTATCAGTGTAGCCAAACTCCATATTACTACTCTGTAACTGATTTGTTGTAGCATCCCGATAAACACTTTGTGCATGGGTAATATCAACGCCAACTGATGGATTATTTGCTACCACAGCCCCATTGCCACAGACGGGTTTATAATTATTCGAGCCCCTCGGTGTATATGGCAGGAAGTTATCTGAGGTAACGGGCACTGTATTCACGGCAATATATGACATAGAAACACTGTCAGCAGAACCTGCCCTTTGTTTTAATATATCAATGTCCGAACTTGTTAACTTTGGCCGAAGAATATCATTTTCAATGCCATAGCCGTTGATGAGCTCTAAAAGGATATATCCTGAAGAAGTTACAGTACGGCCATTACTATCGTCTCCAGAACCATAAATATAACCAACAGGTAAATACACAATCCCACCCTTAACAATACTTGGTAGTCGTTCCCCTGGCTTTAAATTAAACGTACTGCCCAGGCTCTCCCCTGTGTTCTTGTCAACCATAGTTACTTCTACTGAATTTTGGATATTTTTTTGCTGCTGAGTTATCAGTTTTTTGGTAACATCACTTTGCATTTTATTTTTCGCAGTGCTGGCATCATTTTTGTTACTATCATCTACAGATGTATCCTTATGATCAATTACATTATCTTTCTGTATATCACCGCTATTTTGATTATCTTTCGATATTTCATTTAATTTTTCAGAACTATTTTCATTGCTCGTCTTTTCAATAAGAGATGCTTTTTCCTTATTATTATTATTGGTGTTTACTGATTTGTTGGTATTCGTATCATTACCCTGATCCTGACTTTGATCAGATCTTAAAGTAGAAGCATCAGCAGCCGCACCCTGAGTATCAGAAGCAGTGGAAGATATCCTATCATCTGCAACATCATTCTGAATTTTATTAGTTGAATCGTCATAATTGCTAGAACTACTGTTCTCAGTTAGTGGGTTACCCTCATAAGTTTTAACAGCCTGATTTGAATTTGGCTGAGTATTGGTTTTATTATCCACCTCATTATTTTCTTGAGAATGACCAGTGCTACTCATTGTTACTATTTGTCCTACAGATTCAGACTGATTTGTAGTTGTGTTAGAATTTTCTAAACTTTTTGTGGCGCTACTGTCCTCATTACTTGTACTTATGTGAAGATTCTCCTGTGTATCAACGCTCTGGCTTACCGTCTGTGTTTTTGACTTAGAAGTAGTTCCATTGTCATTATTTGTATCTGCATGAACTTTGGCCGTGCTCGAATTGAAAAATTCCCCAAAAACAGCTATAGCTAAAGTGGTTGTTGCTACGCCTATATATATGGCTCTATTCTTTAGCTTCGCTATGTTAATCTTTTCCCCAGATTTATCTGACATCATACTTCCTCCTAATAAATTTATTAGTTACCAATAATCAATTATATTATAAACCATCATTTACTATTTTCGTGTCACATTCCAATAACTATTTTTCTCTATTTAGAAACCAAATATCTGAGTAGTAGAGCTAGATTAATAAACTTTAGCGAATTATTTTAGAGCTCTCTTCCATCTAATTCAAGATACCACTTATTTTTTGCGAACAGTTTTATTTTAACCGTATTCCAAAAGTGCCCCACAATCGTTAGAGTATTTGTCTAACAATTATGGGGCACTTCAAAATCCATGTTTACCTTCAATAAGATTTTTAATTATTTAGAATTTCCTCTTGCAGCTTTTTTCGATTGAAAATGTAAACTAGTCAGTATAATGACAATTAATAAAACTACACCCAAAATAACTAACAAGAAAATCCATGTTTTATCATAAATCAAATTACGAGAAGATTTGTTAACTTTATCAGCCTGCTGCTTACTAATATGGTACTTTCCACTAAATTTCCAGTGGGTCTTCCCACTGGTTGCACTACCATTGACAACATATGTGCCCGCTTTAATCGGCGTCTGTTTCTGATTAAATGCGACTGGAACTGTTGAATTTGGTGCAATATTCTTGTACTCTTGGTCCGCTTGAAGTGGTTTCAACCCAAGATGGAAGAATTCAGCAATTCCTTTTCTTTCAACTGTCATATGCACAGATACATTATTCATGAGCCCAGGCTGATTATTTGATAAATTAGCATAAAGATACGGTTGTTGATTAGTTGCAGCTGCTGAAAGTCCCTTAAGTATTAAAACGCCACCTACTGCTTTATTTGTCTCAGTAATGTATACCGGAACTGAAACAGCCTGACTTGAGTCTCCACCCTCAAAAAATCTATAGCCGCCGAGAATCAATCCGGAAAAACGTTCGTTGGGAATATTGATTCTTAAGGCAATATCTTTTGTTTCTTGTGACTTGATTTTTATTGTTTTTTGATTACGAGCATCAGCAATATCCCCGGCAAATGAATACTTTAAATCGTTTTCCCCTCTTGGGACAGGTCGTTCGTAGATAATCTGTCCTGTACTTGACGTTGTAGCATTAGTAGGCTGAATAGTTACTGTCTGTGAACTGTTATCAAAGTTTGTAATAGAAAATTTCAAAACACGACTTTCACCCGGTTTTACAATCAGCTGAAATTTGTTTGTTACATCACTGTTTTCAATTAAGGGCGTAACTGTCAGACTACTTATATCTGCGTAAGTCTGAGTCGGATTAATAATCAAGATACCCAACATCAACAAGAAGCCCAAAATATTAATAGTGAGAATTCTCTTTAAAGCGAGGTATTGATTGATTTTCATTATCTTTGTCTCCGACGATTACCTGCATTCTTGCTTTTAGAATTTCTTCTACCCAGCCAGATACCCAAAACCAACAGTAGTATAACTAATAGAACAGCTAATAAAATCCATAACCACAAATAATTAGGTTTAAAGCCCGCTAAGTTGTTGATTCTGCTTGCTTGATCATTAGAAATTGTAAAGTCACGTTCAAAGTGCCAAGTCTTAACACCTTGACTTTGACCAGTCCAACTCAAGTGATATTGTCCTGGTTCAATTCGATTCTTGCCCCACCCAATTGCATAGTTAAAGGTAGAGTTAGGTGCCATGCTAACATTTTTTTGGTTTTGGCGATGAAGAACCTTAGACTCGCCCTTCTTTGTTATTTTGGCCTTAACATCCATCGTTCTCAAATATTTTGGTTTCACATTTCTTGTTTGAACAAGAACGGCAGGATCGCCACTATTAATACCAGGCTTAATCGTGCCTAATTTAATATCGGGTTGTACACCAGAAATATTTTGCACATTAGTTAAATAAATTGGAATCGCATATTGATAATTATTTCTTAATAATGTGCCGTTGTCAGTGACATTGGTATTTGCGTTATAAATTGTGGCAGTGACACCACCATAAATCTCACCATTAAAGGGCTGATCTGGTGCTTTAATCTTAAATGAAATATAACCACTTTGGTGTGCCTTCATTTTTACACGTAAATTCGTTTTGCCAATTGCTAGTTGATTTTTCAGATTATACTTTAATGTCGGCTCTTTGGGTATTTTAGCAGAGTCGAACACAGATGTTCCGTTATCGTTCGTATAACCAGTATTCAATTGTGCAAACATCGTTCGTGCTTTATCCGCTTTATTTTCAACTCGAAGATTCAAATCTTCAGTTTGTCCTGGTTGGAGATATAAATTAAATATGCCTTCACTATTTGGTAATTGTGACTGTGGTGCCTCTGGTGTTA
This sequence comes from Agrilactobacillus fermenti, assembly GCF_021030645.1. Lineage (GTDB taxonomy): Bacteria > Bacillota > Bacilli > Lactobacillales > Lactobacillaceae > Agrilactobacillus > Agrilactobacillus fermenti. The sequence continues at coordinate 27,659 of NZ_JACGCJ010000025.1, forward strand.
CTACAAAATCCGTATTTGCCGCCTCAATTTTATTCTGTGGCAACAACAGATACGTAGCCATACCAATTACAAAAATAAATATAACTTTCGAAATTTTCTTCAACGAATGCATCTTCTTCACCCTTCAAAAACGAAATAAAAAAAGTCGAGAATAAATATCCCCGACTTTTTTATAAACCTAGCTTAAAGATTAGTGACCTGGTGTTAAAGTCCAAGTCAAAGCACTAACATATGTCTTAGCTTGAGCTTGTTCTGGAATATCCAAATGGATAAACTGTTCATTTGCACCACCAAGAGAAATCTTAGTACGACCCTTAGATGTTGTAGCATCTAAGAAAGTCTTAGCAGCTGCATTACTTTGATATTTACCACTATTCAATGTAACACTGTTACCAGGTGCAGGTGTAAAAGTACTATTGATGCCATCATCAAAGGAAAGATCGAAGTTCTTCTTCCAAGCATCAGTTGAAGCAGCATTAGCAGCGGAAGCGTTATAAGCATCACTGTTACTGTTACCATCTTCAAATGGATTAACGCTAAGCTTTAATTGATAACCGGCACCAGTTGCAGTTTGTTGAGCAGTTGTACGTGCATCAGTAATTTGCAACAAGCCACGTGCATTACCATCATTATTAATAACACTCTTGTTATCAACTAAACCAACAGTTGATCCAGCAACACCATCACCAAAATCAAAATCTGGTACGGCATCAAGCGTTAAAATACCACTCTTAACGTTTACATATGCTTCAGAATTAGCAGTAGCAGTACCTTTGTCTTCTCCACTTGAAGCAACAGCACCCATCTTTGCATCACCAGTACTTGGATAAGCTGCGACAGTACCATTAGGGCGATCTGACAAATCAATAGTATTCCAAGCAGTACCATCAGCCTTAGCACCAGTTGCGGCAAATGTTGCTGCTGCAGGAGCCAATGTACCAGCAGCGGCTGCTAATACAGCTAAAGAACTAACTAAAGTCTTTTTGTTCATTTTCATAATTCTTTCCTCCCATAAATTTATAAATAGTTTAGCCTTTCGGCCAGTTGACTCATTGCCAACTTACAAAAATTATTATAACTCCTGTTTTGATATTTGTGCGCCAACTTTGAAAAAGAATTCTTTCAAAAGTTGAAGTTAGTATGAAGTTATTATGAAATCTTATAAGCTAGCAGTTTTGCGAAATACGATCATACTTGATCCAAGTACCAACGTCATCCCAACGATTGGTAACCAAATATTAACGTCATCGCTAGTTTGCGGATATTGCGCGTTTGGATTGGTTGACACATTAAGACTTGGGGTTTGGGGAACATAACCAGTATTAGTATTCACAACATTGCCACCAGTACTATTACCACTAGATGGATTCTCCTGGCCCGGGTTCTCGTTTTCACTATTCCCACCAGTCCCATTGTTCTTACTATTATCAGCTACGACAACTTGTGCTGACGACTGTCCCTTTGCGGGCCCTTTCTCAGATGCTGCAACCGGTAACGCACGTCTCACCTCGTTTCCGTTGTAGTCATATCCAGAACCAGCCCACGCAACGGTGTACTTGGCGCCAGCTACAACTGCGAAAATGATGGCTGTGACGATTCCAATACCCACTAACTTTTTCCAGATAGGCCGTTTCTTAGAAACAGATCTATTTTTCATCTCATACGACCCCTCCCAAATAGAAGTGACATTTGAAACCTTCGTACAAGTTATATAATACCAATTTCGTTTACAAGAGCGTGCCAACTTTAATAAGGAATCTTATCTAAATGTGAAATAAGTATGAACTTTTCATGGCTTTTTTAGTGTAATTCTAGTTTATAAATCGCGATGCCACGCTGCTTATCGGAAGCCAATGTAGTGAAGTCAAATTTACCAAACAAATGGTTGACGCGATCCCAATCATCCCCATCAAATGAGGACAGCATACCGTCAATGGCTTGAATCTCATGCTTTTTCGCCAACTTGATCAATGTTTGGAGGGCTAACTCAGCCAAGCCATGATTTTGATAATCAAAGAAAGCTAATTTAGAAGCAGCACCTAGTGTTTCCAAGACTGAGATATGCATTTTTTTATCCCAGGGGTCATATTCAAAGAGCAATTGGTTTTGATACTCTACCTTATTATTATGGTAGTGATCGATATTTTCCAACGGTGTATACACATAAATTGAAGCTGTTTTGGCTGTTTTACTCGTTCCTGTAAAATCAGTATAAACAATATATTGTGTTACTTTGTCTTTTGGATCGGTTTGTGGTTGATCCATCGTCTCCAGAATCGTTAAGCTTGGATCCTGTTCAATTGCTTTGAGCCTAGTTTCATATGCTTTTTCTAAGGCCGTTTCTTGATACAACACAGACGCATCCCTTCCTTTTCAAGTCCGCTTCAATTATAACATATCCATTTTTCAGAAATTAGTTCTAACCTATTTTTAAAGAGTTAATTCGTAATAACCTTCCTTATTATGACTATCCAATGCAAAGTGTGATAAATCAACCGTATATCGGTACTGAAAACCAAGTTTCGTGAGTAACTTAATAGAAGCTTGATTTTCTGGGAATACACCTGCCCAAACAGCTTTCAAGTTTTGACTTTTATAATAGGTAAGTAACTGTTGCAAGCTGCGGTACATGATGCCCAGACGGCGATAATTGGCATTCATCAAGAAGCCGAGTTGAATTTCGGTTTCATCTATTAAAGGTGGCTGTCCTTTGAACCGAGGCTGTTGTTCGATCAGACCAACCACCTTGGCTTCCGGTACCCGCTCAATGGCCAAAGTTTGCGCGCTGATGGCGGTCTGTAACCATTGTTTGGCTTGCTCGAAATCTTGTGGGCGCGGCTGACCACCCATTTGTTCATTTAAAGGATCATTCAAAATTGCCCAGTAATCTTGGATGTCTGTTGGTTGAAACGGTCGAATGCGTAAATCATCGACTAATAGTTGTTGAAATTCCATAAAATTTATCCCTCGAATCGGTTTAAGTCCTTACTCAAAAAAGTATACAATAGGAGAGAAAACTTTTTTAAGAAAGGTTGCTTGTTTATGTATCTACTCAAACAAAGTTTACCAACACAGCAGGAAACACCAGATCATGCGCCAGCATATCTTCAAGGTTATGTGCACGAACCAAATCCGGAGATCGACCGTCAAACTTATCCCGGTATCGTCATTATTCCTGGTGGCTCTTACACGCACATTCCTGAACACCAAGCCGAAATATTAGCTCAAGCTTTTTATGCTCAAGGCTATCAAGCTTTCTACTTGCGTTACCACTTTATTGATGAAAAAGCACCCTTGATGCCAGCACCACTGGTTGACGTAGCCAATGCCATGCATTATCTTTATGAGAACAGCGACGACTTAGCTTTAGAGGCAAATCGCATCGTTGTGGCCGGATTTTCTGTAGGTGGTCAAGTTGCCGCACTTTATGGCGACTACTGGGCTGCCAAATGGCTGGACGAACAAACGGGTACCACTGCTGATACACGCAAACCGGCTGCTCTAGTCCTAGGCTATCCAGTGATCAACCTCAAAGCTGGTTTCCCCAAAGAAAAGTCAGATGCCCTAGCTATCGCTGATGACTTGGACGCCTATGCGGCTGATGAGCACGTCAACAAACAAAATCCACCAACATTCATCTGGGTCACAAACGATGATCAAATGGTCCCAGTAAAAAATAGTTTGTTATATGCTAATGCTTTGAACCAACATGGTGTGCCCCAAGAATTACATATCTTTGATCACGGACCACATGGCCTAGCTTTGGCGAATGCCCAAACGGCTTGGCGAGAAGGTACCGACCTGCCCCATGTGGCCAAATGGTTTGAGTTAGCGCAAGAATGGCTGTTTAACACTTTAACAACGGAATAACATTTTTGATTTAACGGAGGAAGTCTAATGAATTTTTTTGTCACAAACAGTATTGGTAATCAATCATCTGGTATCGAACATGCCATGATCAAACGGCTGAATTTATTTTTGGCTCATGATGAAGGCGCAGCGATCGTTTCAACCATGTACTATTCTCGGTTTCACTATGACTTTAACATTAACGGCTTAGAAGATGCCCGTTCATTTAATATGTTTGATTACTTTTTAGGCACACTGAATGCCCCTTTTAAAACCAATACACTAGAAGACTTCTTGAAAGCTGAGCAGTTGCCTAAACCCAAACCACTAGGCGAAGAGCGGTCAAATAAAGATTATATCGTTACCGGTTACTTGGCCCAATATCCAGATGGCAAGCAGGCGATGATTCGGGTCGACAAGGAAACAAACCAATTGGATTCCGTTGCTTATGCTGATGCTAGCGGCAAATTATTAGAATCCGACGTTTATGACTACCGCGGCTTCAAGTCGATTCATTTTGATATTGATCAAAATACTGGTCGCATGAAAGCGCAGACCTATCTAACACCTGATGGCAAAAAGCCGTTGAAATTTTTCTATTCTTATCATAAAAATCAAGAGCAAATGAATCGTGTGGCCTTGGCCTGGCATGACGAAATGCGGATTTTCAGTAATAACACTGGGATAGAACAATATTTCTTTGATCTCTTGAACAAGGAACACGGCGAAAATAATGTCTTTATTTCTGATCGTTATGAAGTTACCCCTGCTGTCGGCGCCATGAAGACGAAGGCGTACAAATATGTTTATCTTCATTCTAACTTTACGGTGGATCCCGATGACCCTAATGATAAGAAGTTAAATTATAATTATGCTTATGGCATTCGTCACAATAATTTATTTGACGGCTTGATCGTCCCTACAGAAAAAGAAAAACGTCAGCTAGACGACCGGTTCCATTTCAAGCACCCCGTCTATGCTGTGCCTAGTGGCTACATCGATGCCGACATCAAAAAGGTCCCAATCTCCGATCGTAAAGCTGGTCAATTAGTCGCCGTGGCCCGAATTGCACCTGAAAAACGTTTAGACCAAATCGTGCGGGCTTTTGCTATTGCTCACAAAGCTGTCCCTAAGGCAACATTAGCCATCGTTGGCATGTACGCAGATCAAGCTTCTTATAATTCATTGAAACAAACCATTATCGATAATGATGTCGCCGATAGCGTCTACTACACCGGCTATACCAATCAAATGGACCAGATTTACAATGACAGTGTTGCCTTGGCCTGGACCAGTCGTGGTGAAGGCTTCGGACTGGCTTTGATCGAGGCTCAAAGTCATGGTGTGCCTGTCATCGCCTATGACATCAATTATGGCCCCGATGAAATCATCAATGATGGTGAAAGTGGCTATCTGGTGGAAATCGGCAACGTCGAGCAATTAGCTGAAAAGATGACTGACCTCTTAAAGGATAGCTTCCTTCAACAAAAACTCAGCAATGGTGCCTATGAAGCAGCTCAGAAATATACTGCTGACAATGTTTGGCAGAAGTGGCAAGTTCTTTTGAAAGATGTCGCTGATAAACAAAGCGAGACAAAAGGCGCTTAAAACTAAAGCGTAATAAAGCGCGTTTAGTTAGAAAAAATTTCATTACACATTGATATGCATTTCCATATTCCAATTAATAAGTCGAATTTCAAGGCAGGGCAGCCTAAATTGCCCTGTTTTTTTATACTTTTTTTAGCTTGAATTAGTTAAAAAAGGATAGATAAATCAACATTTTTAAATCTGAATATAAGGAAAAATAGTGTGCAACTCAAAATTGGTCTAATTACTCAAATGATTTAACTAATAAATAATTGATTATTTTAAATTGAAATAATTTTATACTTGTTATTTTAAAAAAATAACTTTATTTCAAAAATAATTAGGCTATACTTAAACTAACATATTATTATTTATTTTATTTTTGGGATGGGGATTATTATGACTAGAGTTAATAAATGGCTGGTTCTACTATCTTTGAGTTTATCGATCATACTTTTAATTTTTAGCCATACCAATATCAACTCGATTCACGCTGCACCCACAACCCAACAAGTCGGTATCAATAATAAAGCCAATTATAAGTTGGCACCGCCAAAGTACCCTGACTGGCTGCTCAAAGCTATTGTAGGCACCAATTACACGCCAGACCAATATCTGGCGTTGCCTGATGCTAAAAAGCAAGCGATACAAGCCTATTTACATCCAACGCAATCTAAGTTAGCGTCAAGCCTGCAAAGTCAACTAACCAAATACCCGAGTACCAAGCAAGCTGATGATAACAGCGACACTGATACTTTGAGTCCCTTATTGATCGCATCCGCAAGTACACATTTAGCTACGGCTAGTGCTAATGACACTACGAATGCCACAGCTGATGTTGAAGCTGCACAATCAAATATTGAAATTGTACTACCCAAAAGTACTAATTTCCCGAATTTCAGTGATGGCGATTTTAGTAATCTAATGCCATACAGTTTTACTTTAGATCCTAGCTCTGAGTTAACTTCGGACGATTATCAATTTACTTCGGCGTCTTACAATGCTAGCACCGATGATGTCACTCTGGACTTTTCAATCACATTTTCTGGCATACAAAAATTAACACCGGAAGGTAAAAAATTAATTGTTGATGTCACTAACGGTTCTAGCGCAACAACTAAACTAACCGTTAACGTTTGGCGAACTTCGATTCAACGACCCTCCGTCACTTTAAATGTAGGAAATGGGTACCAACTACAATATATGTTTAATAATTACTATACCGGAAATCCAACTGCTATTTCTCACACCACGCCAACAAATAATGCCATTGATATTCCAAATTTCAACATGCTTACACCTGATGGCAAACGAGTTTATTCTCTTTTTAATGATGTAAAGGCTACGAAAATCGATACATTTTATTTACCTACGACATCCGCTTTAATGATGGGTGATTTTAAACAAAAGGCAATCGCCCCAGCAACTGGGTCAGATTATTATCAACTTTACAAATTTGATCAAATTAAACATGTCCATATGTGGCAAGATTCTAGTGATGTGACCAAGATTCACCTAGAATATGATGGCTATTTTATAAAAGGCTTCGGGTCTCATACTAACCCCATTACAATTCATGTTAAAAATACGTTATACCCCAACAACAATGGCGATCAGATGGCTATGACCGAACAATTAACAAATAAAACCAACTCTGGGGCCACTGCGGCAGATAACGATTTAACTGGCATCTATTACGCACGACAGTTTGACACCCAGATGGGGCCAGATAATAATCGACGCGATGACGTACCAATCTATTATGCCAATCAAATCACAACCGGGGTCAACGCTGGTAAAAATACTGGCGTCTATTTCCGGTCACCCTCGTTAAATTCCCCCTATGTGATGAATTTCAATTTTGATTATCCTAATGCACCTGATGGCTGGCTAGGGACTCACTGGATTGCAAATCTACGGTATACTGACAAAGGCAGCGCACTTTTGGGAAGTTCAGATTTCATCAATACTTCCGGTCGTTTGTCATTTAGAAGTAATATCCCGCCTTTTCAAATTTTCAGCGGTCCTGATGATCCTGGTGAGAATTCATCTTTCCATACGCCCGATACGTTAGCTTTTGGGAATCCGAATAGTACTGGGGATATTAGCGGTGGTGATTATGACTCGGCAATTGATATGAAATGGTCCCGGAATCGAGTAGGTACTTTCTCGCCGAATACTACTCAGAACATTGCATTTAATGGTGGGCTTAGCAATATCTACGCCCCTACAATTCGTGCCGATAGTTATTTACGGGTCAAGCCTGATGCAACTTCAGTAACGATCAATGGTACCGCGTCAGATATCAACAGTCCTAACGTGCATATCTACTATTCTATTGACACCCCAATTGACCGCGGCAATCCACCAGCTGAAAGTTCTAGCAATAAGTTGGCTTCCGTTTCCTTTGCTAATGAAACGGTCCCCCACTCAGAATACAAGAGTTTCAGTGGTAAGATCACAGACGCTGCAGAGGTGGCTAAACTCAAAGACGGTCAAACCCATCATATTTATCTGTACGCTTATGACACGACTTTTCAAACTTCAGATAGTTCTCTACAAGACTATAATCAAGATGTTGTTTTACTATCAAACGTCTTAAACATTCCTGTTAATGAACCGGCTCATGTCAGCCTACATTTTAGAGACAGAGCAACTGGAGCGGATATCATTGATCCGGTTACGAAGCAAGGCTACGTGGGTGATACTTATAACTTCAATAATGGGAGTCCAAACACTACCACTACTACTTCAGCAACAGACCTTTTAGGTAGTCCGCCGGCTTATTTGAAGGATAAATACACCTTACTTAGCGATACTGCTGATTTACCAACCACTGGTAAAGGGACACTAGCACCTGATACAGATGGCTCTCCAATGAATATCAACTATTATTACAATGACAGTGGCTACGCCCAGTTCACTTCATTCCCCACCAAACTCTACTTTGGTAAGCATCCAACTTCACTAAGTATTGGCGACTATCACATTGTTCGCATGGATGGCCCTGATTTAACTGTCAAAGATACCACCGCTGACCACAAGTTCACTGTCCAAGCAAAAGTTTCTAAGCATCTGACTAATGAGACAGATGCCACCAAGACCATTCCAGACGCTTTAGGGTATCAAAATAGTGACAAAACGATCACTTTAACACCGACAATGGTTTCCGTTTATGCCAATACTGATGCTGCCAGTAATGTGGATCTTTCTAACAAGTGGTGGCCTAACGTTGCCAAAGCTGACCGTACTGCTGACAATCAAAGCAGTGGTCCAATCTTACGCATCACGAAAGATAATCGTAGTGACTTGAAGGTTGGGCAATACGCTGGTGAAATCGACTGGTCGCTAACCCGCTCAGAAAACTAAATTTATATAAATATTTTGTTGCAATCAAATAGTTGTTTGGTTCCTTAAAAATTAGGAATCAGACAACTTTTTTGTTTTAAAAAAATCAATCATAGTCTAAAGTAATTCCTTGTAAAATAAATATTTTGTTTTTTTTAGATTCCAAATAATGTTTAATTATTTTAAAATAAAAGCAAAAATAAAATCTTACATAAATTAAACAATTCATTTTATTATAAGTATCTTTATAAATTTTGCAGATAATTATAAAATTGGTATGTTATAATTTGGAGTAGTTTAAGTAGTAGTATTTGCTTGATTTTCTGGGGGAGATATACCTAATGCATCTAGTAAAAATAAATAAACTTCTCATGAAAATAAATAAATGTCCTTTTGCCCACAAACTAGTTATTCTGGGTCTGTTTGTGATATTATTCACCTTGCTGGCGCCAACAAGTGGTGCGCACGCTGAAACTTCGTCCAAAGAAGTCGACAACACCTCGAGTACACCACCACTAGACATGCGCCAAAATCCCGATACTGGACTTCAGTACACGCCTAGCCAAGGTATTCGAGCTGCCACCGGCGTACAAACAGACCAGCAAACGGATGGGGCACCAGTAGTCAAGATGAACGGTTCTGATTTTGACAGTTCCAGTGAATCCACTGTGTTGATTCGGCCTTATTTGACAGCAGATCAAAAGAGTAAGGTGCCTAAAAATAGCATGGATACTGAGCCTTGGTTTGTCATAAACTATCTTGATACCAACGGTAAAAAACCCGGGTTCATGAGTTTCAGTGACTCAAACGGTTTAGGCGGTTTAGATGGTGCTCGTAACTTTAAACCTACTAAAAATGAGAATGATAATAGTAATAAAATGGTCCAAACTAATTCTAGCAATGGTAATAGTACCTGGAAGCTAGATACCGCTAGTAATAAGAACTACTCAGGTGGTTACCTAAATATTGCTGGTAACGTCCCTATCTATGTCAAAATTCAGCCAGATATGAAAGCATTGATGAATCTTTTTAGTGGTAACTATGGTGTTATGGTCAAAGTTCAATTGCCACCTGACGTCGATGTCAAAGCATTTACCAATACCATTGATTGGACTCAATCTTATTTTAACTTAAAAATTACTGGACTGGATAGTAACGTCCAAAAAATTGCGAAGGCTATGAACTTTCCTATGCAATTCGACCATCATGTTTATATGGATCCTAATTCTGACAATACTTTTTACTTAAAAGTCAAGGGAATTCCATATCGTATAGATTCTGCAGATGGTGTTCTCGGTTCAACAGCATCCTTTCACATCTTATCACCAGATCAAGATTTAACCGATTATCGTAATAACGTCACTGCAGATGGTACATCAGTTTTGCCAGACAATGATGGCAATCCTGTAACTGCTAGTCAAGGAAAAGCTTGGCAACCCGATCTATCTAATCTTGGCTGGCTAGCGGAACTTGTTTCCCCTGGAGGTGCTGCTTCTAAAATTAAAATGCTAGGCTTTTCAGCAGCACTGATTAACGGTATTCAGCCTTATTACGATACAGGTTATGGAATACTAAATAGTACAATCGCAAGCTTATTCCAGAATTTAACCTCCAGTGGCTTTGTTGGACAAGCTTCAATCAACTTTAACTTTGACATGTCCAAGTATACAGGTAATTCAGGCAACACAGGTAACAACTCTATCTCCTCAGAAACTCAGAGTGCCCTCAAATCCCTAACAGCTGGTCGGCTTTTTCCAAGTGCTAAGAGTGATGGCTCTTTCAATGATAGTAATGGTAATGGATCATTAAAAATATCATTATATGGTAGTGATCAGTTGTATGATCCATATAAAGCATTAACTAAGTCTAAATATACGGGTAAACCGCCTATGGGTGATCGCTATAAACCTTTAGGAAATGATCCAACAACTGATCGCAAAAACTCAACTCAACATGATAAGGTAACCCGTTGGTGGGGTAACATTTGGCAACGGGAATCAGATTCAGGTGATCCTGACCCCACCAAAGATAAACTTACGTATAATTTTGATTATGATCCAACTAAACTGCCACAACTGGAAGCAAAGAAATCACTTACCAAATGGCCGGGTGACATGCCGATGGACTATGCGGTCATTCAAAAAGACCAAATTGACAAGGGGACGGCTTACCCTGTTTATACCAACTTCACATCTTGGAACGACTTTATTGTGCCTTTTGACAATCTCTTTGCAGACGAAAAGACCGACCGCAACTTAGTCTCACCGAATGCCAAGGCACCGTTGACGGATTCAATCAATTCTCGACGTGCTGCTTTAGATTTTGGTAAAGATGGGCTTTTGGTCAACAACAATCCAACATATAACTTAAGTGATGTCAGCACCCCCGACACCTACACTTTTAACGATGTGTCGAATCGCTTAGACGATTACAAAGAGGGCCTAACCGCGGGTGTCACGCCAAAACGGTTCACCCAAGTTTATCGTTATTTTGACAGTTCTGGGCATGTGAATCCAACTCAAGTCAAACCGACCGACAGTGATGCCAAAAACATTCAGATCACGGCTAAGAATCCTAAAAGTACCAGTGGCAAAACTCCTGACAAAAGTGCCCCAAGCGGCCAAAGTGACTCAACACCTTATGACGTCAATGGTACCGACAAAGTTAGTCAAATCAAATACACCGGTATTAATACAGTAACGGGAATTCCGCTACTAGATAATCAACTGAATATCAGCCAAGATTCAAGGCCTACACTTGACCTAGGATTACCTCAATTTTTAGCTTTAACTAAAGATAAACTAAAAGATAAAGAAAACGGTTATGTCTATCAAGGTACAATTTATGATCCCTTTGCCGATAATGCTAGTAAGCGCTCTGGTACAAATCCGAGTGGTCAAGATACCTTTGCCTTTTTAGGTTATGGTGATAAAGACTATGACGCAATAGGCGCTTGGGTCTTTAAAAATATTGGTACAGCTAATGGGGCCATCCCCGTAGCTACGAATAATGGTGCTAGTGAGGTCCACTTTAAGGTACATTTATATGCCCAGAAAAGTTCATCTGACACTGGTGAGGTCAAAACTGGTAAAAATGGTCTTGTCTCTGATATTTACATTCCCATCAATGCTGATAATTCTTTCGGTATGATCACCACACGTTTGCGGCGTTCTGGATTGCTTGTTGGTGGCACCACTAGTGATAGTAGCAATACCAATTACAGCGTCGCCGGTTATGATCCTGATAAGGCTGATATCAATAAAAATAACGATGTAACCAATGAATCCATGTACAGTGTAAGTGATACCACACCTACTGAAAAATTGACGGTCAGAAAACGTTTTACAAGCAATAATGGTAAATATGAATATACGACTCAGCCGGTATTTGCGACTAATCAAGTGATCCATGTCAAAACCACAATCACCAACAAAGGTAACACAGAAGTGACAGATCCAATAGTCATGATACCTAAGCCTGGTAGCACTGCTCAAGATACAATGAATACTTTTGCCGATATCACCGATGTCAAAAGCTCAGCTGGTACTGCTTCTCCAATACAACAAAGCGATTTTGTTGGTAATCAGTTTGCCATTTATCAACTCAAAGGCGCAACCTTGAAGCAAGGTGATACAGTCACTTATACCTATAACTATGAGATTTCTGATATCGATAAATTCAAAACAGATACCTTGACTTTAACTGATGTTATCCAGCGTAGCGATAGATCAGCTACCCTAGGGCAATCTAATGCCGTGACGTTGCGTAAGACTGTTGCCCCAACTATTTTATCGGTCCCTACTTTGGACTTTGGGCAACACAAAGTCAGTACCGATACAAACTTTAATTTGACTGATGCTAGCAAAAAGCAGGCTCAATTAATGATTTATAACCCAGCCAGCTATAAGGGCAATTGGACCTTGAGTGCACAACTGTCGCCTTTCAAACTCAATGGTACTGATAATGACCCCGAGATTACTAATAACTTTAAGTTAAATCTGGGGCAGCCTAGTCTTTACGACGCCGATAAGTCGGGATCTGATGAAGCCTATAATTTAAGTGATTACTACACAGGTCAAACTTTACAACAAATTGAAACGTATCATACGAGTCAAGAGTTAACGTCAGATAATATTGCCCAAGTAGTTTATTATCGCGATGGTTCGATTGAGGATCAGACGGCCCCAACGAATCTAGTGTTAAATTATCAACCAGAGACTACTAGCACCAATAGTAGTAACAGTGATGATAGTACTGATGGTGAAGACACAAAATCTACCAATAATGTGACTTTGCGCTCACCAAATGTCCTAAAAAGTGGTAAATATACCGCAACAATGACCTATTCGATCACTTCTTCGCTAGAATAAGCATATTAAAAGCGACTGCAGAATTTGTTTGCAGTCGCTTTTAAGGTCTTGAATTGTCAAATTAAACGCAAACTCTTATCGTAGAATACTTCGTAGGGTGTTTCCCAACCTAAACATTTCCTTGGCCGGTGATTCAATTGGCTTGTGTATTGAGCAATCTCTCTATCGGAAGCTGTGATATCTTGGCCCTTGGGTAAATATTCCCGGATCAAACCATTGGTATTCTCACTAGTTCCTCTTTGCCAAGGAGCATGGGCATCTGGAAAGTAAAACTCGATCCCCGTCTTCTCAGTAACTTCTTGATGGGCTGTGA
>NZ_JACGCJ010000026.1 GCF_021030645.1 Agrilactobacillus fermenti
AACAACAAACGTCGCCAAGAAACACTTAACGGCATGACCCCCAACGAATATGGGTGCCATGCCGTTAAGAAAAGTGCATAAGCATTTTAATTATTTAAGTTGTCTACTTGACACGGAGTAGTTCCTTCATAGTGCTTAACTTCTTTTCATACATACTCGAATTTAGTTTAAAAACCTAACCAGCTTACAATGAATATCTTCGTTTTAACTCTGCTGGTAATTCATAGGTCAAACCCATGCGATTCTCACCGGCAATTTGCGCTAAAATGACTTCCGCACACTTTTGTCCGATCATATCTGGGCGTTGTTCAATACTAGTAATGCCAGGGCCAACCAGCTCTGTCCAACTCCAATCATCATAGCCCGTGACACCAATATCTTCAGGAATACGCAATCCTAAATTAAAAATGGCTTTCAAGGTCAGCATCAGCATGCGACCATTACTAGCAAAAATGGCATTTTTTTGTGGTTCTTCAACTAGATCCGAAATGATCTGTTCTAGTCCAAAACTATCTTGATCAGCGACTTCTTTTAACTGGGCTCGTTTATGTAAGGCTTTACCAGTGTCCGCAATGGCTTGAAAGCGAACTTGGCGTGTGATTGTGCGGTTGATGGCTTCTGAAATAACGGTCAATTGATCATAGCCCGTTTCATAAACTAAACGTGCCAACTGTTTTGTCGAAGTATAGTTATTAGAGGTTACTAAAGGCCAATCACTACCTTTGATCGGCCGATCTACCAAAGTTACTTTGACATCATATGGTTGCAAGAATTGATAGTCAGCTATGTTGGGACTGATAGCCTGCAAGATGATTCCTTCAACTCCCTGATCTAGCAGTCGCTGTAAATATTGATGCTCCAACTCCAACGAATTCGCACTATTCATGATCATGATCTGATATCGCTCAGTCTGTAATACCGAACTGATGCCTTTAAGTAATAGTGAAGAATACATATTGGAAATATCCGCAATTACCACCCCAATCAAATAGCTGCGCTTTGATTTCAAAGACTGCGCCTGACGATTGGGCCGGTAACCCATTTCAGCGATAACTTTGGCAATCCGCTGCCGTGTGGCTTCTGACATGTTGCCATAATGATGATTTAAATAACGCGAGATCGTTGCCTTAGAAACATTAGCTGCTTGTGCCACTTCAGAGATCGTTGGCTTGCCCATCATTAGCCTCCTAAAATTACTTGTTTCCCTAACTATACCAAAAAATGATGCTCCGCCCTATTCATCAAAGCACCATGCTTTGCAAAAAAAGTTAGAGTAATAATTACTGTTTAAAATTTTACTTAATTTTTGTAATGATGCCATATTTTTTCCAGAACTAATATATCATAAAAGAAACAAGCCAATTCAATCTAGAGAGAAGCCAATGACATGGCAAAATTAGTCAATCGTTTCATTGCCTTATTGTGTCTGTTCGGTGCAATCATACTTATTATAATGTCCAGTCGCCGTTTGTTTGAACAACAGCAAGTGTTAGTTCAAACGCCAGCCGTCTTAGTTCATCAACAACCAGACCTTGCCACTAAGGCAGTCGCTAAATTAAAAAAAGGCATGCACTTAGATGTTGTAGGCCGTCGAACCCATTGGTATCAAGTCCGCCTTAACCGCCGACAAAGTGGTTGGATCCGTTCAGATCAAATCAATGCCCTGGCGGTGCGCCGCATGCAGCAGCAAGACGCGCGCCATAGTAACAAGGGGACAGTTGTCTCCACCAATAAAACCATTGAGATCATTACAGACCAAGCTAATACCAAACTACGCGCCAAACCAGCTACCAAAGGCAAGATTCTTGCTGTCCTACCAAAGAATAAAAAACTGGGACTCATTAAACGATCTGGTAATTGGTACAAAGTTCGAACTAATGACAATCAAGTCGGCTATGTAGCTAGCTGGATCGTCACCGAGCAAGCCAAGCTAGTCCCGATTCATAAACCGGCAAACCTAGCTTCTGCTATAATCGTTTTAGACCCTGGCCATGGTGGTTCAGATTCAGGTGCCATCTCAGGTACAGGTCAATTTGAAAAAACTTACACGATTAAAGTAGCTAAACTTACCGCACAAAAGTTACGGCGCTTAGGCACTAAAGTCGTTCTAACTCGGACGAATGATCGCTTTGTTTCCCTAGCAAAACGACCTCAAATTGCCAACCAACTCAATGCCGATGCTTTTATTAGCTTTCACTTTGATTCTTCTGGTGAACAAAATGATGCTTCTGGATTTACGACTTATTATTACCGGCGGCAAAAAGATATTGCTTTTGCAAAAACAATCAACCGAAATTTAAATCGTTTGCCTTTGCCAAATAAAGGTATCCGTTATGGTAATTTCCAAGTGCTCCGAGATAACCAGCGGCCATCAATTTTATTAGAAATGGGCTATATCAATACCACTAAAGATTTTAAGCGAATCAAAAGTGCCAAATATCGTGACCAGATTGCCACCCAGGTGGTTAAGGGTCTGCAACAATATTTTGATCAAAATTAACAATTAAAAAAGAGCGAAACTAAGTTGATCAACTTCGTCTCACTCTCTAACTTCATGCCTTAGTATCACTACGTTGAAATCTCAAATTGCGTTTATAATCATGGATAATTTTCAAAGCCCGTTTTCTTGTTTTGATATTAGGACTTCTCATCTCTCTGCGTGCAGTTGCTAAGTCAGTTTTCATTACTTATAATCCTCCTATTTTTTTAAATAGTAATTTATACTATTTAGGCCATTAAATAATTTATCATTGTCCTAATTACCTGTCAACTACCATTTATGAAAATAACCAGTAAAATAGGCAAAAAATAAGCCTAGCATCAAAACAATCGTTCTGATACCAGACATCCTTCTCATGCTTTTTCAACTTTTCTTTTTTCGGCCGCGGGCATGTTTCGTCCAAAATCCGCCATTAAAACCAGTTGGCGTGATAGAAATCATAAAGGCATTCGGATTATAAGCTTGTACGGTTCGATAAACAGCTTTCTCATCGCGGCGTGGCACTAACACTTCTAGAACTTCACGGGTGCCATCCCGACCTTCACCATCCATTTCAGTGACGCCATAGCCTTGATCTCTTAGAAGCTGCGAAAGGACCGAATGTTTCGCACCTTCTTCTAAGGTATGCGCAGTGATCACTTGTACGATCACATAGCCGATTGCTAGCCATCGGTCGATCAACATGCCAGTAAAAATACCGATTCCAAAACCAATCGCATAAGCCAATAAATAAACAGGTTGATTCAAGTTTTTTAAAACATAATTTAAGCCTAACGTGTAAAGTGTGATCTCCACCATACCAAATAGGGATGCGGGAATCAGAAGACCTCGATTCTGTAATAGTAACCGCATGGTGTTAACTGTCAAATATAAAACATTGATGCCAAAAACAAATAATAAAAATGAAAAATTGACGTGCATCGCGCAAGCTCCTTACATCTTAGGTTACTTTCTGCTACATTGCCTTCATTCTATCGGTCTCGGAATTGTTTTGCAATGACTAGCAATCATTGTTATTCTTGTATTTAAATAACCTATCAAGACATGATAGTTAGGAGGTTCCTTATGGCAAATGAATATCCTCAAGTAATGACGATCGCTGGTTCTGACTCAGATGGTAGTGCAGGCATGCAAGCAGATATGAACACTTTTTTTGCTCGTGAAGTTTACGGTATCTCTGTTTTGACGGCTTGCGTTGCCGGTAATTCTTACGGCATCCATGCGGCTCAACCGCTCACAACCGATTTTATCGACGCTGAATTCAAAGCTATCGCCGACGATTTCCACGTACTTGCCAGTAAAACAGGTATGCTGACAGATAAGCAAACAATCGAAACAGTCACCAAGAATTATAAGCAATATCATTTTGGTCCCCTAATTCTTGACCCTGTCATCATTACCAAACATGGCGCTATGCTGCTAGAAGCTGACGCCTATGAAACGCTCAAAACTTTGCTGGTTCCATTAGCAACTGTGATCACCCCTAACTTTTTTGAATTGCAAAAATTGGCCGATATGGAAATACATACCGATGCGGATATGATCACTGCGGCTAAAAAGATCCAAGCCATGGGTGCTAAAAATGTGGTCGCAAAGGGCGCTCATCATATTGGCGGCGACTTAAAAGAAGTCAAAGATCTTTTATTGCTAGAATCAGGTGAAAAAGTTTGGCTCTCCGAACCCTACCATGATACCGAACATATTAATGGGACTGGCGATGCCCTTTCGGCTTGTATTACGGCTGAAATTGCCAAGGGGCAAAGTATTACTGTCGCTGTGACGACTGCCAAAAAACTGGTAAATCAAGCCATTGAGCATGAATTAGCAGTCGGTCATAAGTATGGTCCAATTAATATTTGGCAAATGCGCGTTTAACTATCCAAAATAAAAATCTGTTGATGGGGTATGCACTTACTTCGATCAGCGGATTTTTTGTTTTCGACGTTTATTTACGAATAATTCTATTTTAAATGTGTGCCAAACGGCATTTAGACATAGGTATGTTAAGATAAAATTATAATAATAGTTAACCTATTGGAGGCGCGATATGACAGAGGAACAACCGATCTTGGTATTTAAGGACGTGGAAAAAGTCTACCGTGGCGGTAACGTCGCCGTAGAGCACGTCAACTTGACCATCCACAAAGGTGATTTTGTTTGTCTCATCGGCACATCAGGTTCAGGGAAAACAACAACCATGCGCATGATCAACCGGATGTTAGAACCAACTGGCGGCGAAATACTTTATAATGGGGCGGACATTCATAAGGCCAACCCCGTAGAACTACGCCGGCATATTGGCTATGTGATTCAAAACATTGGTTTAATGCCGCATATGACTATTTATGAAAACATCACTCTAGTCCCTAAATTGTTAAAATGGCCCGAGGAAAAACGGCGGGAAAAGGCCGAAGAATTGATCAAACTAGTGGAATTACCAGAAGACTTTTTGGACCGTTATCCTTCCGAATTATCCGGTGGTCAGCAGCAGCGTATCGGGGTCATTCGGGCACTAGCTGCGAATCAAGATTTAATTTTGATGGATGAGCCTTTTGGTGCCTTGGATCCGATTACACGTGAGAGTTTGCAGGAATTAGTTAAAAATTTACAGGAAAAACTTGGCAAAACCGTTGTCTTCGTCACCCACGATATGGATGAAGCACTAAAATTAGCTACGCAAATCGTGGTCATGGATGGCGGTCATATGATTCAAAACGCCACACCCGAGGAATTGCTGCGCCACCCAGCGAATCAGTTCGTTGAAAACTTGATTGGTGAAGATCGCCTGATCCAAGCCCGGGCAGATGTCACTACCGTTGCTCAGATCATGTTGAAAAATCCTGTATCTATTACGCCCGGCCGCTCTTTGGGCGATGCCATTCGCTTAATGCGTAAACGGCGCGTAGATACATTGTTGGTGACAGATGACGATGGCTATTTGAAGGGCTTCATCGATATTGAATCCTTGGACAACAACTATAAACGGGCTACCAGCGTTTCTGATATTATGAACACCCGTATTTTCTCCGTGGTTTCTGACACCTTACTGCGTGATACCGTCGACCGCATCTTAAAACGTGGGTTGAAATACGTCCCAGTAGTCAACCATCAAGGCCAATTGCAAGGCATCGTTACTCGGGCTGCTCTGGTCGATATGGTTTATGATACGATCTGGGGTGACAGCGATGATGAAACTTCTGAGCACCACCCAGATGATGCGGCAATTAAAGAAAATAGCAATGCGGCTATGGCTGAAAAATTGACCAACCCAGTGGGCACTAAAGCCACCGATCCTGACACCTCAAACGACAAGGAGGTGTAGGCTATGATCGATTTTTTAAACGCCCATGGTAGTGAATTGATCACCAAGACCTGGGAACAACTATACATCTCTGCACTAGCATTAATTCTCGGCGTGATCGTGGCGATTCCCTTGGGTATTTTGTTGACTCGATTCCCTAAAACAGCCAAGGTTGTGATCGGTATCGCTAGTATGCTCCAAACGGTCCCTTCTTTAGCCTTATTAGCTTTAATGATTCCGCTCTTTGGTATCGGTAAATTTCCAGCAATCGTTGCTTTATTCATCTACTCTCTATTGCCCATCTTACGTAATACATATATTGGCATGGAAGACGTGGATCCAGTCTTAAAGGACAGTGCTAAGGGCATGGGCATGACGACGATGCAATCCATCATTCAAGTAGAGATTCCCATGGCTACGCCTGTTATCATGGCTGGCGTTCGTTTATCAGCCGTCTATGTCATCGCCTGGGCAACGCTAGCCTCTTACATTGGTGCTGGTGGCTTAGGGGATTTGATCTTTAACGGTCTGAATTTATTCCAGCCTGACTTGATCATTGGCGGGACGATTCCAGTGACGATCTTGGCGCTCTTAGTCGATTATCTCCTAGGCAAACTGGAAAAACGGCTGACCCCGATCAGCGAACGGTCATAGGAGGTTATGAGATGTTAAAACTATCAAAAAAAGCCTTACTAAAACTAACCCTGCTCTTGGCCGTGGTCGTTACCGCAATTGGTGGCTGTGGTTTTCCAGGTGTCAGCGGCAGCAATGATGATACAATTCGAATTGCTTCCCAAAGTACGACAGAATCTCAAATTATGGCCAATATGGTAGCCGAACTGATCAATCATGAACTGGGCTATAAAACTACGCTCGTCAGTAATCTAGGCTCCGCAACGGTGGCCCACCAAGCTATGATACGCAATGATGCTGATATTTCAGCGACACGGTATACCGGGACAGAAGTAACCGCTACGCTACAGCTGCCAATCACTAAGGATCCCCAAAAAGCCAGTCGCATCGTTAAACGTGAGTTTAAACAACGCTATGATCAAACCTGGTTCCCATCTTACGGCTTTGCGGATACCTATGCTTTCATGGTGACCCAAGCCACTGCTAAAAAGTATCATATGACGACGATTAGTGATCTCGGGAAACAAGCACCTAATATGAATGCTGGGGTAGATAGTTCTTGGATGAACCGGAAAGGTGACGGTTACAAAGATTTCTCCCAAGATTATGGCTTTGATTTCAAACGGGTCTATCCGATGCAGATCGGGCTCGTCTATGATGCAGTTGAAGCTGGTAAAATGCAGGCCGTGCTTGGTTATTCAACAGATGGCCGCATCAAGAGCTATAACTTGAAAGTTCTAAAAGATAACAAACGCTTCTTCCCACCTTATGATTGTTCGATGGTGGTCAATAATAGTTTGTTAAAGAAATATCCCAAATTAGCACCCGTGCTTCATCGATTAGATGGCAAAATCAATTTGAAGACGATGCAGGCATTAAATTACGAAGTTGATAATGATTTATTAGAACCTTCTGTCGTGGCACAACGGTTCTTACAAAAGCACAACTATTTCAAAGGAAGTGACGCAAATGAGTAATATGAATACTTGGGATCAGTTCTGGTATTATCTGGCCCATAATGGTTCTTATGTTCTGAGTCAATTCACGCGCCATTTCCTGATTTCGATTTATGGTGTGTTGATTGCGGCAATTATTGGGATTCCAATTGGCATCTTCATTGCCCGTAAACGTCGGCTTAGTGACGCGGTAATTGGCGTGGCTAACGTGATCCAAACAATTCCCTCTCTAGCCATGTTATCCATCATCATGCTGGGACTCGGACTAGGGGTCAACACAGTCATTGTGACTGTCTTTCTTTACTCACTCCTACCAATCGTCAAAAATACTTATACGGGCATGGCTAGCGTGGATAAAACCATTCTTGACTCTGGAAAGGGTATGGGGATGACCTCTTGGCAGATCCTTTATATGGTGGAGCTGCCCCTATCTTTATCGGTTATCATGGCCGGCATTCGTAACGCCCTAGTTGTCGCCATCGGGATCACAGCCATTGGTGCCTTTGTTGGTGCCGGCGGTCTTGGGGACATCATT
Source organism: Agrilactobacillus fermenti (assembly GCF_021030645.1). Taxonomy (GTDB): domain Bacteria; phylum Bacillota; class Bacilli; order Lactobacillales; family Lactobacillaceae; genus Agrilactobacillus; species Agrilactobacillus fermenti. The sequence continues at coordinate 7,926 of NZ_JACGCJ010000026.1, forward strand.
GTCCGTGGAACCAATGCAACGAATGGGGGCGCCATTATCCTCGCCGGTGCGCTGCCAACCGCCTTGATGGCCATCATTTCTGATTTGGTCTTAGGCTTCGTCCAACGGCGGTTAGAACCAAGAGCTTAAGAGCGTGAGACAAAAAGCGGTTAGCGGCCGAGCACTAACAAGAATAGCGAAAAATGGTGGGCTTGCCATTTGAGCAATTCGACGTTAGGAGAGGGCGTTGCTTTTTGGAACACGTTTATTTACAATTAAGTTAATAAAACGGCACTGAAAGCAATTTGTTTTTGCTTCAGTGCCGTTTTCGTTGTGGATTAAAACCGTAATTCTAATTGTTTGCGTACGCTACCAACGTACGCTATACTAAAGCCAGTAATTTGAATCGTTTTTTTGAGGGAGGTCATTTGATGCAAGAGAATTTTACACCCACGAATGCACGCAAACATCTATACGAAATCATTAAATCTGTCAACACGCAAAAGAAGCCCGTTATGATCACACCGGCCAATGGTGACGAAAACCAAGCAGCCGTTATTATCAGTAAAAGTGATTACGATGCCATGCAAGAAACACTTTATTTAGAAAATACCGGCACAATGGCTAAAGTTCGCGAACGTCAAAGTGATGACAGTGGCTTCACTGACGTTGATGATATCGATTGGGATAAGTTATGAGCCAATATACGGTCAAAATTAAAAATTCAGCGAAACGTGACCTGAAAAAATTAAAACAATCCAATTTGAAAGCCAATTTTCTAGAAATTATTGCCACGTTAAAAGAAAATCCCTATGCGCCTACCCAGAGTTTTGAAAAACTAACGCCACCGAGTGCAGGTTTTTATTCTCGGCGGTTAAATAGCCAACATCGGGTTGTCTATACGATTGATCAAGCTACTCATGAAGTTCTGATCTACGCTGCTTGGTCGCATTATAATTAGAAGTGGGCCGGGACAAAACTAATGTTTTGTCTACGGCCCCGATTACTTCACGAACGATTGTATTTTAAACGTGTTCCAAAAGGCAACGCCCTCACCTAACCACGAATCACTTAAATGGAAAACCCACCATTTGTCGTGATTCTTATTAGTGCTAAGCCGTTACCCGCCTTTTGTTTCACTCTCGTTCCTACGATTAGGCTTATAAAACGGCATTGAAAGCAATTTGTTTTTGCTTCAGTGCCGTTTTGTTGTGTCTTATTCATATATTATTCATTTTTTAATCATTGAATATTAATAATTACGGTTCAAAATTAACTCAAATCTTAATCTAGGGGGTAGCTCGAGATGACAACTTTTAAACTCCAGCGATTTGTTTGGTTTATGTGGCTTGCCCTTGTAATCTTTTGTTTGTCTATGATGGCAATTCACATACGTCAGCCTAAAAGCACTATAAACTTCATCATCTTTTTATGTCTTCTGGAATTCGTGCGCCGCAGTACACTACTCAAAGACTACGATGATCATATCTCTAAAAAGTGGGCAGCTTTCTTAAAAAACCATCAGTTTAATTTTAACTACAAGGTTCAACGGCTACTTTGGTTTAGCGGTTTAATTGTGACTTTAGCTATCGCGATCTACTTATTGACGCAGTTTCAAACAAAGAATGGCACAATTGCCTTTGTAATTCTTATAATCGTGGTAGGCGTCGCCTTCTACCTTAAACGTGTGGCTACTAGAAATTATGATGACCATGTTAGGCAGTACTTCCATAGTCTGTATGCTGATATCTAACAACTAACTACTATGGATATTCAAACTTGGACTGATTATTTAAATAAAGATTAATGCAAAAAAGTGGCTGGGACAAAACTAACGTTTTGTTTTCAGCCACTATGTGTTTACGAACAATTCAATTTTAAACGTGTTCCAAAAGGCAACACCTTCACCTAACCACGAATGGATCAAATGGCAAGTTCACCATTTTTCGCCATTCTTGTTAGTGATCAGGTGCTGAGCGCCTTTTGTCTCACTCTCTTTTTTATTATCAACTTAAAGCTGACATTTAGGACAAAGCCCAAAGACTTCTAAATGTTGCGCCGTAATTTGGTAATCAGGTAACTGGTCTTGTACTTGAGCCAAAGGTGGTTCCTTGAGCTCAACAACGCGGCCGCAATTTTCACAAATAAAATGACTATGCTGCACATGATCAAAATCACATTGAAATTTCACGTGCAAGCCACTGGAAAACATGCGCTTCTCAACGATATGCAGGTCAGATAATTCATCAATATTCCGATAAACCGTTTCATAACTCATTCGAGGATAAAAGTTACGTAGATACTGATCCACCGTTTTAATTGGCAAATAATGATCTTGATGTTCATACAAAAATGCAATCAAATCACGGCGTTGTTTCGTAACTTTTAAATTGGCTTTTTTCATCAACTGGACAGCATAATCCACATGGGTTTCTGCAAGCATGATCAACCCTCCATTTTCAGTGATAAACTTGCCACCATCATACCATTTTGTCACGCAGCTTGTATACTTTTACCAACTGGCTTTCTTGACACCGGGGATCTGCCCGAGGTGCGCATACTTGCGAAAGTTGATCCTGGACATGCCAAACTTACGCATGTAAGCATGTGGCCGGCCATCTAATTTGTCGCGCCGCTGGATTCGCGTGGGCGAGGCATTACGCGGCAAGCGACTTAAAGCCGCATAATTATGTTCTGCTTTTAATTGGCGCCGCAGTTCAGCGTATTTTTCGACAGTAGCTTCGATTTTTTGGGCTTTAGCAATTTTTGACTTCTTAGCCATTTCAGGACCTCCAACGATTATTTAGCAGCAGTTTGTTCTAAAATTTGATTCAAATCTTTATATTGAGACAGCATCCATTGTTTGTAATCCATCTTAGCAGGTAGTGTTTCCGTGACTTTTAAGACAGGTACTTTATTATCCTGGGCTAATTTGACAAAGTTATTGACTACCTTGCTGTCTACTTGTTTGTTATAAACGAAGAAAGCAATTTTCTTAGCTTTGATCCCGTCTTGCATCTCTTTAACAACTTTTGGTGAAGGATCACTTTCATTTTCAGTCGCTTGTTCGAATTTTTCATTGCCGACTTTGAACCCAATGGCATCAATGGCATAGTCAAAGACAGGTTCACTGACATAAACAGCTTTATTTGGTGCACTAGCTGCCTTTTGCTTCAACTGATTGATTTCATCATTAACTGGTTTCAAAGAAGCAATATACTTTTGGGCATTCTTTTTGAAATAAGCTTTATTTTTAGGTTGCTTTTTGCCTAATTGTTTAGCTAAATCGTTGGCTAATTTAGGCATCGTTGCTGGATTATACCAAAGATGAGGATTGTCGCCAGTCTTTTTACCCATGATATTTTCGCCAACCTTGATATATTGCAGCTTATCAGAATTTTTGGCTAATTTATTCATCCAAGGGTCGTACCCGATCCCATTAGCAATCGCGATATCTGCTTTACTTACTTCTTTAGCCACGTTAGTCGTGGGTTCATAGTCATGGGGATCTACGGAAGGTTTATTGATAATTGACTTGACCGTCCCTTTGTTCCCGACCACAGCCTTGGCTACCTCACCATAAAAATCCGTAGTCGTCACAATAGAAATTTTTTGATTCTTCTGACTGGCTTGACTATTACTTTGACCACAAGCCGTCGCAACCACTGCAACCACAAGCATTAAGCCAGCAACTAAGCTGAACTTCAAAAATCGACGTAAAGATGACATCAGAGCACTCCCTTAAATTTTTAATCTAAAAAATAGGGCCCCTTAAACCAACAATCAACTATGTAAACAGAACAGAATGGTGCTGATTGGTATTAAAGGACCACAAATAAGGGTACTCGATATTTAGTTAAATGTAAATAGTAAATTTTACCATTATCCTAAAAATAAAATGTCCGCGTCTTGTAGGGCTTGTTTAATAGCAGCCAAATCTGCATCGGTACGATACGCGATCGTGTGCAAATGGACCCCATCAGTCAATTCCGACAGTAGGTGGGCATCGGTTCGTTTTAATTTGGTTATAAAATGTTTCACTTCAGTCATATTACTAATATTTAAATTTCCCGTGACCTCGCCATAAATTTCGTGATCAATGATGGTATTTAATAGCTTGCCGCCATTTGCGACGATCAATTCCAACTCTTGTTGTGCCTGTGCCCTAGTATGCCGGCAAACGATCTTAGCGGTTTGATCACTAGAGACCTGCTCATAAGTATAGCCATTAAAATTAGCTACCACAGCTTCCCCAGAAGCGCGCATCAGTGCAATATCGCCAACGACTGTTTGACGGCTGACCCCAAACTGTTTCGCAAATTTAGAAGCACTGATCGGCGTGTCCGTAGTTTGTAATTGTGTTCTGATTTGATTCCGGCGTTCTTGCCCTGATAACATAAAACCGCTCCTTGAAATGTTTATGCCTATTATAACGTAGTCTTGTCCGCTCACGCCAATCGAGGGACACGAACCGGTTAAAAATAATTAAATTATAAAATAATTAAAAATAACTGTTGACACATTAATAATTTATGATAAATTTGTAATATAAATTAATGAAAGGATGGTGTCACTTATGACACAACAAAATCATGTTTTGCAGCCACAACTGAACACCATGCTATTCAATGCCTTATTATTATGACCGGGACTCGCACATTGTGTGGAGTCCTATTCGTGTTAGATGATGGGGCTCCTTTTTTTATCAGCCGCCCCATCAGTAATGATGAGGCGTTTTTTAATACAAAAAAAGGAGTGCTTGATTATGAGAAAAATTGCTATGTTTGATACGACGCTACGTGACGGGGAACAAACAGTTGGTGTGAATTTTAGTATTGCTGAAAAGGTCAAAATTGCCAAGCAGCTCCAAAACTGGGGCGTAGATGTCATTGAAGCTGGCTTCCCCATTGCGTCACCCAACGACTTCCAATCTGTCCAAGCAATTTCCAGAGCCCTTTCAACCACCCGAGTGACGGGCTTGGCGCGGATGAAACAAAAAGACATCGATGCTTGCATTAAAGCAACCGCCGATTCTAAAAACAAGCAGATCCACGTCTTCATCGCCACTAGTCCCATTCATCGCAGTGCCAAATTACATATGTCCAAAGCCCAAGTTTTACATGAGATCGATGAGAAAGTGCGCTATGCTAAGCAGTATTTTGACATCGTCCAATTCTCTCCTGAAGATGCCACCCGCACTGAACCCGGCTTTCTAGTGCAAGCCTGCCAAACCGCGATCGACGCTGGTGCCACTGTCATCAACATCGCTGATACAGTTGGTTATTCTAATCCTGCTGAATTCGGGGCAACTTTTGATAATTTGATCCAGCATATCCAAAGTCCCCACAAAATCACTTACTCGGCGCACTGCCACAATGATTTGGGCATGGCTACCGCCAATGCGATGGCCGCGATCGAACATGGTGCTGATCGAATCGAAGGTACGGTTAATGGCATTGGTGAACGTGCTGGTAATACGGCCTTGGAAGAAGTAGCCGCTCAGATCAAAGTACGGCAAGATTACTATCAATGTGTTACTAATATCGACATGAAACAAACTAAAACCACTAGCGACATGATCAGTGAATTTGCTAAAATCCCTGTACCTAAGAACAAAGCTGTGATTGGGCCATTCGCCTTCTCCCATGAATCTGGCATTCACCAAGATGGCTACTTGAAGAATCATCAAACTTACGAAATTCTGACGCCAGAAAGTGTGGGTATGAAGCATACGTAAATTCCTTTGGGCAAGCTATCTGGCAGTCATGCGGTGCATGAACGCTTAGCTCAAATCGGTTATGCCGTCACACCGGAACAAATGCGGATCATCTTTCCTAAATTCAAAGCTTTTGCTGATCAAGTGGCTCTGGTGAGTAATGACGACCTTGAACAGATCATGTCTAGTTGTGAAATGAAGGTGGCTAAATAATGCATGAACCTACAATTACAGTGCTCAGCGGTGACGGCATCGGCCCCGAAATCATGTCTGCGACCATCGAAGTTATCAAAACGGCCCAACAAATTACCCAAACTAATTATCACTTCGTCCCCATGGCTTTTGGCGGCTGCTCAATTGATCAATTCGGCGAGCCTTTGACTGACGCCTTATTAGCCCAAGTCAAACGGTCAGATGCCGTATTGTTAGCTGCCGTTGGTGGCCCTAAATGGGATCATTATGACGTCCGTCCAGAGGCTGGTTTATTAGGCTTGCGGGCAGCCATGAAGGTTTACGCCAACTTACGCCCCACCAAAATTACAGCTGCTGCTGTCACGCGCAGCCCCTTAAAAGCTGAGATTGCACAAAATACTAATTTTATGATCGTACGCGAGCTGACTTCCGGAATTTATTTTGGTAAGCCTCGGCATTATAGTACGGATCAAGCCTTAGACACGATGGTTTATAATCGATCTGAAATCAACCGCATTATGACCTATGCGTTCAAATTAGCCCAGCAACGTGACCGCCATGTCACCGTTGTCGATAAAGCCAACGTATTAGCCACAAGTAAACTATGGCGCGATGTCGCCGAAGAAATACACCCACAATATCCAGAGATCACGTTAGATTTTGAATACGTTGATGCGGCCGCTATGAAAATCGTTAAATCGCCGCAGCAGTTCGATGTTATCGTCACAAGCAATCTATTTGGTGACATTCTAAGCGATGAAGCCGCTGCAATTACCGGATCCATCGGGACGATTCCTTCTGAAAGTGTCAGTGAAACTGGCCCCAATCTCTACGAGCCGATTCACGGATCAGCGCCAGATATCGCGGGCCAAAATATAGCCGATCCAATAGGCATGATTAATTCAGCCGTTTTAATGTTACAGCATACGTTTAATGATCAAGCCACAGCAAATGTCATCGAGCGGGCGATGGCTGCGGTTTTACAACAAGATCAGCCCGTTGACTTAGGTGGACAGTTAAATACGATGGCATTCACCCAACGTATCTGTGCGCAAATGCAACAAAATTCAGTAAAGGTGGCGCCCGATTATGTCCAAGATTAATGCAAGTGAACCGCAAACAATGTTTGATAAAATTTGGCAACAGCATGTGGTCACGGGCGAACCTGGTGAACCACAATTGATGTATGTGGATCTGCATCTAGTCCATGAAGTGACTTCCCCTCAAGCTTTTGAGGGCTTGCGAGCCACGCATCGGCGCGTGCGGCGGCCAGATAAGACTTTTGCCACCATGGACCATAATGTACCTACGGAAGATGTCTTTAATGTCAAAGATGTGATCGCCCGCAAACAAATGCAGACGCTGCAAAAAAATGCGGCCGAATTTGGCGTTTCTTTAGCCAGCGTTGGTCAAGCAGAACAAGGCATCATTCACGTCATCGGTCCCCAGTTAGGTTTGACCCAGCCAGGTAAAATCATTGTTTGTGGTGACTCGCACACGTCTACCCACGGCGCTTTTGGGGCGATTGCCTTCGGTATTGGCACGTCCGAAGTAGAACATGTTTTTGCCACGCAAACCATTTGGCAGCAAAAGCCCAAAACCATGGGTATCCATATTCACGGACAATTACAACCCGGCGTAGGCGCCAAAGATGTGATCATGGTTTTGATCGGCCAACATGGCTTCTCTGGCTTCACCGGTTATGCTATTGAGTTTTATGGTGACGTGGTTGAAAATTTCTCCATGGCTGAACGTATGACCCTATGCAACATGGTTATTGAAGGCGGTGCTAAGATGGGCCAAGTTCGGCCTGATCAAACCACCTTTGCCTACCTAGCTGGCCGCAAGTATGCCCCCAAAGATATGGCTACAGCCATCCAGTATTGGTCGCAATTTTATACCGATGATCCGACTGCATATGATGAAGTGATCGATTTTGACGTCTCAGACTTAGCACCTTATGTCACGTGGGGTACGAATCCTGGCATGGCCATTCCCATTGACCGTACTTTCCCCGAACCAAAAGATGTCAATGACCAAAAAGCTTATGACTATGTAGGCTTAAAACCCGGTGACAGTCCTTTAAATATCCCTATTGGCTTTGCTTTCTTCGGCTCCTGTACCAACGGCCGCTTAGAGGATCTGCGTAAAGCCGCCCATGTTTTGAAAGGCCAGCATGTAGCACCCGGATTAACCGCGTTAGTTGTTCCTGGCTCCATGGCTATCAAACGAGCCGCTGAAAAAGAAGGCCTAGATCAAATCTTTAAATCGGCTGGCTGCGACTGGCGGATGCCGGGTTGTTCTGCTTGCCTAGGTATGAATCCAGATCGTGTTCCTGCAGGCGTTCATAGTGCTTCTACCTCTAATCGTAACTTTGAAGGCCGTCAAGGTGCCGGCTCAATCACGCATCTAGCCAGTCCAGAAATGGTGGCTGCCGCTGCCATTCATGGTCATTTTGTCGATATTCGAAAGGAAGCCATCATTAATGGATAAATTTACAATTTTCACTGGTAAGCCAGCCGTCATCTACCGTAATGATATTGACACGGACCAGATCATCCCGAAACAATTTTTAAAAAATATTTTACGCACAGGATACGGTCAAAGTCTATTTTATGACTGGCGTTATCAAAGTGACGGCCGCCCTAACCCTGCATTTATTTTAAATCAGCCGGCCTATCAAGATGCCCAAATTTTGATAGCTGGGACGAACTTCGGCAGTGGTTCTTCCCGAGAACACGCTGCTTGGGCTTTAATGGATTTTGGTTTTCGCGTGGTCATTGCTGAAAGTTTTGGCCCCATATTTTATAATAATGCCACCAAGAATGGCTTGCTGCCAATCAAACTCACTAAAGCAGAAGTCAAAAGTTTAAGCCAGGCAACCGATCAAGATCGAATCACTGTTGATCTCACGAATTTGACCGTTCAGTTTCGTGAGCAAACATTTCACTTTACGTTCGAACCCATGTACCGCTATAAATTTCTCAATGGCTTAGATGATATTGATCTGACCTTAGCCCATGCTGATGAGATCGACCAATTCGAACAACAGTTACCTGATTTTGGTGCCGCTGCTCCCGGCGTACCAGTCAAAAGTACATTACACTCTTGAAACACCCACCAATGTGTTAAACTGGACTTTGAATAATTGAAACCGTGAAGAGTGTGACCAAAGGCGGTTAATGACTGAGCACTAACAAGAATGGCGATAAATGGGGATCTTTCCATTTGAGACATGCGTCGTTAGGTGAAGTCATTGCCTTTGCGAACACGTTTCGTGTGACCAAAGGCGATTAGTGGCCGAGCACTAACAAAACCAGAAGCCAGACTCAAACACGGACTCAAAGGAGTTTGCACATGGAAAGTTTCGAGAAATATCATCCGATCATGACCCCTCACTATACTTTAGATTGGCTAACGACTTTTACAGTCAAAGAAGTCTTTCAATTACGTCAAGACCAGACACTCGCTCAGGCAACGCGCCGACAGACTGATTCCACGCTGACCGATACCGTGCACTATATCAGTCAAACCATGCGTGAAGTCATGGGTAACCATAAACTATTATGGGGTATTCAAGACCGCAAAAGTACCACATTTCTAGGTACTTTTACATTTGAAAATTTCAATGCTGATGAAAATAGTGTTGAAGTTAGCTATGAATTATTACCCCAGTTTCAGCATCAGGGTATCATGTCTGAGATTTTGACACACATGACCCGCTTTGCATTTGATGAGTTAAATCTGAGTCAGCTCAAAGCTATCACTTATAAAGACCAATCGGATTCTAGTGCTTTACTAGAAAAAGTAGGTTTTCGCGTGCGTGAAGATCTAGCAATCCTAGATCATGACCCGCAAGTAAAGCCTGAGGACCTCGTCGTTTATGATATGACTCGTGCCGTGCCCTTTAAATGATTTTGTTGTTATGTTCAAAGCAGACCTAAGACTGATGTAACTTGCGGCCACTTTTTGCATAATAAGTTTATGAAAGGACGTGTACACTATGTTCATGCCATTTTATTTCGATTGGACCTTTATCTTAGTCATCTTTGGGCTCGTATTGTCAGGCCTTGCGTCAGCTTACGTGAACAGTACGTTCCGTAAGTACGACCAATACGGCAGCCAAAAAGGCATTACTGCAACGGATGCAGCCCAGTATATTTTACAAGAAGCGGGCATCCATGACGTTCAGATCCAGCAGATTAGTGGTAACTTAACCGATAATTATAACTCCCAAAATAAAATGTTGAGTTTGTCAGAAGCGACTGCCAATTCCACATCAGTGGCCGCAATTGGCGTAGCTGCCCATGAAGTGGGCCATGCCATCCAAGATCACACGGGTTACGCGCCCCTTAAACTCCGCGCTGGTCTTGTGCCTTTAGCTAATATTGGTACTTCTGTTTCTTTTCCACTAATTTTAGTCGGTGTTTTACTGAGCTGGAATCAAACGCTGATCAATATTGGTATTTTGGCTTTTTCGTTAGCTTTACTTTTTCAATTGGTTACGTTGCCGGTGGAATTCAATGCCTCTATCCGCGCCGTTCGAATTTTATCCAGCGGTCCTTTATTGAATAGCGATGAAGTCCCAATGGTTAAAAAAGTACTGACAGCAGCGGCACTCACATATGTTGCCGCCGCCCTATCTACTTTCTTACAGTTATTACGATTGATTTTGCTATTTGGTAATAATCGGAACGATAATTAATTAGCATATCTAACAAAAACTATCTCTAAAAGGATTTAACATTTTAGAAGATAGTTTTTTTGTAAAGTATTAATATAAATGATAGTATACAGTTATAATATATTTATCACTTTTAAATCAAGAGGTTTAAATTGAAGAAAAAGAAAAATTTTATACCAATACTTATTGGTATCGCTATTTTGATGGTCGTGTTAACTGTTAGCGCAATGATTAAAGTTAATTTAACTAATAAAGAATATGTCAACAAGCTCTATAAAACAGCTGTTTTTGATAAACATGTAAACAAGGAAAGATGGTATCAACAATATAAGAATACGGTGATACTTACCAATGCAAAAATGAATAAAGTAGCTAAGCAAGCGAACAAACACGCTTTCATACAACAAAATAAGCCATTACTAAAATCTCATGTTCTAAATAGTAAGCCGAAACAAAAAGAGCTCTATGGTTACGATGCCCTTATACTCCCTAATTTTAGTAATGATAAATCTCAGGGAAAGGCACGATTTAATAAATATATTTACAAATCGAGAAAAATCATATATCGTGCTGCTAGTAAAAAAAGTGGACTGATAATTGATTTAAGGAATAATTTGGGTGGGTCATCAGAAGCGATGATACTGGCCATATCACCGTTTGAGCAAAATAACAAGGCACTTCTATATGAACAAATTAACGGAATAAACCACTCAATTGAATTATCTGCAAAAAAAAGTAATAAAGGTACAACTTTATTTTATAAGGCAAATGCCAATAATTTAACGGTTAAAGATGATTTTCATTCTGTAACTGTTTTAAAAGATAAAAAGTTAATGAAAACAAAAATAGCCGTTTTAATAAATAATAATACAGCAAGCGCAGCTGAATATGTTTTGTTAGCTTTAAAAGGAAATAAAAATGTAAAAGTTTTCGGTGCACCGACAGCAGGATACACTTCATCAAATACCAATTATAAGAAAATGACTTATCCAGCTGGGTGGCTCGTTGATGCCAATAAACAAAAAATTTATAGAAACGATCCTATTCAACCAGATGTCAATGGGGTAAACAAGAAAAATATAAAAAAATGGTTAAATAATTAATCAAAACAACTTGTCAAACTGGTGATTTTCTCTGAGATTATAAATCCTGATTACTCGAAAGTGAGGCAAAAGATACAACTAAAAACCGTGCCTGAAAACAAATTTGCTTTCAGGCACGGTTTTTAGTTGTATCTTTTGTCTCGTTACCTTATTAACCCCAAAAACAACATACGATCATCTTGGATAAGCAATATGAATATTTTTTGTGGCTGCCTTAATCAATCTAGCATCATGCGTTGCAACAATAACGATTTTGCCGCTATTGGCGAATTCTTTAAGCAGCGTAACGATTGCCTCAGCATTATGGTCATCAAGTGAACTTGTTGGCTCATCTGCCAATAATACCTCTGGCTCACGTAAAAGCGCCCGGGCAACACCTAATCGTTGTTTTTCCCCACCAGATAATGTTAAGACCGGTTGATTCACTGAGACGTTTAGATTAACTTTCTGTAAAACTGCCATAATTTTATTTTGACGCTCAGTTTGACTAACTTTTGAAGTGAATGCAATATTCAAATTTTTTTGAACATCCGCTTCTTCAAAAAGACCATAGTTTTGGAAAATAAACCCAAATTTATGCTTACGAATTTTTGTAGCAGTTCCGCCTCTAGGATTTGTGAACGTATAATTATCAAATTGGAGAAAGCCATCATTCCAATTCTCAAGTAAGCCAATAATACTCAGTAACGTCGTCTTCCCAGAACCACTTTCCCCCGTAATCGCAACAAAGTCCTTTGGGTGCAGACTTTCGGAAATATTTGTGAACAGTTCTTTATCTTTAATTGCTTTGCTTAGATTTTTAATTTTAATTTCCATTGAGCTACTCCTTAAAAAGATTCTTTACTGAAATATTTTTGAAGTGTCTTAATAAAAGTACCCCTACGACAGTATCAACAATAGAAAAGAAAATAATATTGATTACCCCGCCAATACTGTATATACGAAGAACCTGAGCGATTAAAAGTATGATTTGCACCACATTTATGACAATAATTGGCCAGTAAACCGCAAACATAGATCTTCCATTAAGACTATGAATTGCTATTTTGCGGCCATTTGCAAGCGAAAATAATTGGTAGAAATAAAAGATAATCACAATACTAAAGACAAATATCACTGATAATTGTAATTTATAAACCAGTGTTCCCCCCAGCGTAGCATTAAATACAACACCCGGTAATTGATTTTCTGGGATGATCGACTGTAAATTATCTTCAAGATGATACTTTTTCAATAATGGTAGTATTTCTTTATAAAACTTTTGTGGACTCGTACCCTTTGTTGGAATTTTTAACGCATTGTGGTAATCATCCAGGCTTGATAAAAATGGCCTATCACCTGAAACAGAGTTATTAATGGTATTGACAAATATTGTCCTTGGGACTGGAATGGTTACATTAGGTACCCCATAAGTCTGCATTTTTTGATTGTTTTTGATGTATATCACTTTAAAGCTTTTACCTTGATAAACGTTGTCCAAATCTTTTTTCAAATTAACAATCTGAGCTTCATACTTTTCAGGAATGAGTACAATTCTTTCGCGTTCGTACATTGATATCTTCAGCCGTCTGCCATTTTTATCAACCAAGGGATTATATTTAAGGTAATTTGAATTTATACTAAAACTTGATCCCATTGTTAAATTAGTGTCTAACACTTCTGGATCTGAAATAACCCCACCCATTTCAGTAATTTTATTATATAGCGCATTCTCAATACCAATCTGCACACCGTGGTCATCTTTATCAAATTCAATCGCATCAAAGCCAACCGATACAGGATAAAGATTCATAAAAAGATTCGAACTTTTATCCTGATTTTTTTCCAAATACGATGCAAAGTTTGAAGTCACCGGAGCTATAATACTTACCGTTAAAGAAATAAGCAATATTTTTAATATACCGAATGCCCAAATGAACTGGGGTTTTAGCTTGTAAACAGATTTTGTCGTTTTAAAAGATTCCCAATATACAATTTTAACCGTTACAATTAATAAGGCTAGGCCCACAGCAATAGCTAAAATAGCAGTTGAGAAAAAGGAAAGGGCTACAGTTCGAAAAATGAAGGCAACAAGAATCATACCTAAAATTGAAATAATCGTTAAATTTCGGCCAATGGTTCGCCACATAATAGTACTCGTATCAAGGCCTAATGATGCATATACTTTTATCCTTTGAAATAGAAGAACGCCATACCATGTGATTAAACAAATAAATAAGATAAATGATAGCCCTAAGACAATTTTAAGGTCAAAAAAAGTGTCAGTTGCCCCATAAGGAAATTTGGGTGTTTTTTCGAAATCTACCTGCGCAAATTTTGTGTTAAATTCACGATTGAAATTTGCTCGAACACTGTTTAGAAATTGTTCTTTATCATAATTTGATTGGCTATCAATAAAATAATAGCCATCTAAATAATTCGGTGCTTTTTTAAACGATGAGATGGTTATATAATCGCGATTCGAGATAAAGGGTAACCTTGTGTTTGATTTTATTTCGGGATCATTGCTATATACGGTGCCCCGGTTAATTTTCCAAGTAGAGGCCCCCAACTTCTTAACCATATCAGACTGTTTTTCAGCTAAAGTATAAAAAAACATGTGCGTTGCATCCGTATGAAAAAGACCATTTGGTTGTAATTTAGGCGCCAAGCTAACGGCAACAAACACCACATTAACACCAGTTTGCTTATGTGCTGCTAATAAAACTTTTTTGACAGACCCAACGGACGTCACCTGCGTTACATTAGAAGGCGTTGGTAAAGCGAATTGTGGGTAATTATGGGCTACATTCATATTTTTATTAATCAAATAAGACTCATGGCTCTTATTTGAAACAATCCCGATCAATAAAATCATGAATAAGGTGGTCAAATAAATCAATAAACGGATATATTTCATAATGATCTCCCCCAATATAGTGTACATAGTATGTGTCCACTTTGTATCTGAAGTGTTAACCCAAATACAAGTACTGATTTGGGCATGCTTCAGTACAATCCCTTTTTTCTAATCGGTTAAATAGTGACCATTGTGGCGTTTGATGACAATCTTACTGTACAGAATTCCAACTGAAAATCCTGTTATTTGTATCCACTTTATAAATAGCTAAGAGAAAAAAATAAGTGTCTCTGGACTAATTCATCCGTCGACACTAAAAAACATGACATAGAATAATTAATTGTTAAATTTAAACGTATTTTATCCATAATTCTCCTCTAGGCTCAATCATAGAATTCTCCGGAAGAAGTGATGGATCGGATGCTTGGACTACTTTACCAGAATCATCGAAGGTCACAGATCCCTCAGATTGTGTTAAAGAATTAATCGGAATCTCATAGCTCGAACTTGCAAAAGTTTTACCCGAAAGAAAGAAAAGAGAAAAAGAAAAAATAAAAATCATCGCAAACACAATAACCCTTACATCTTTAAGCATAGTCATTTTTTCATGGCTAGCTCCCCCTTAAAATAAATTTGCAGACATCTCGCAGAGTTAGTGTAGCACTTTTTTAAAAAAATACAAGCGTTTTCAAATGTTTATTTTATTAATTTTTGTTTACTTATTATATTTATTTTAAGAATTAAAAAAGTATCTTATTATTTTTAAATTAATTAAATATTTATTCATTGTAATTCTGTATATTAATAAAAAACACTTTGGTTTGAGGTTTTGAGGTTTTGAGGTTTTGAGGTTTTGAGGTTTTGAGGTTTTGAGGTTTTGAGGTTTTGAGGTTTTGAGGTTTTGAGGTTTCTAAGATTAACAACTTCATTCAAGTACTAATGGAAACCAAAATAATAACAAAAGCGATTATCAAAATAGCCTGACTCCGATTTAATATCGAAATAAAGCCACTAATTTGGGTTCTATTGATTATCTAACTTTTTTGTACTTCGACTTGACTTCCCATCCTGACTCTTGGAAAGCCTTCGTATTCATCAAATATAATTCTCTACTAATACTGAACTGTATTGCCACCTGAAAAAGAATTATTTGTTTTATTTATTCCTATCTCTAGGAGTCAACATCATAGATACTTGCTCATTTATTAACTATAAATAACTAAACAGAATCACTCTCCAAATCTTTCAAGTTTCGAGAGCAGGGTACAACAACCAAGCATTAACAAGAATCACGACAAGCGCCAATTTTTCAATTTAAGTGAGGTCCTTTTCTTTTGTAACACGTTTAATCAACAAACATTTATAATTAAAACACTAGCCCTATTTTCACAAGGCATTTCTTTCACGTAAGAATTGAGTTAGACCTTCTCTGTCTATAATTGGAAGACCCCCAATCTTCTGAATATGTCGCGTTCGAGAAAGATATAAAAGATATGGGACCTATAGCAAGCTATGACGGAGGCTCTAAGCCAACGTCACTGGTGGGCATCGTAGTGGGCATCGCTATTTTCTAGCAGATAATGGTCAACTTCTCTAGGATCTTTAATCACAGGAATATTTGTCTGACGAACTTGCTGTCCGAGTTCAAAGTTTAATCGTTCACTCTTGGTTTGAGCCAGGTCAAATGGGACACGACCTTCGGCAACAACCTTTTTTAGTAAGGTATTAATGAGCACCGATTGAAATCATCATAGAGATCTGCATCAACTTCCACTTGAATCCACTTTTTATTTTTATTCGTACTAGCCATACTGATCACCTCGAGGGTATTATAGTATTATATTACTCATTAAATCTCATATTGGTTTACATAGGCTCATATATCGAGTAACTATCTATGCTAAAGTTGTAAAGTTTTATCACTATATATAAAAACCGTGACTGAAAACAAATTTTGCTTTCAGTCACGGTTTTTTTAGTTGTATTTCACTGCACTTAGCTTCCTAAAGTTTGAGGCATGTTTTTGCTTTTGAAAGCACATTAATAAAATGTACTAGCTAATCTCGTTTTTTAGTTTGAAAAGTTCCGGTAATTATTTCAGCAATTGCTGCACCAACTGAAATTGCAGCCACAATCCCACCAATAACTACTAAGCTATAAGACGAATCATGCTTTGTTAAGAGATACCACATGATTGCAAATGAAAGTAACATACCAATAGCTAGCTTTACAATGAAACTTCGCGACACAGTAATTAACCTCCTTGCGGTCAGTGTGGTGTTAGTATAAAACTCATTAAAACTTATTTCAAATTACTAATGGAACCATTAATTAAGTGCGATTATTTTTTTACTAATTGACACTCTTTTTATCCTGCCAAAATGAATAACCCTTTACTAACAAGCTTACCAGAAGCACCCCAATACCCACGCTGCCAAATGTACCGGCAAAGCCAATTTGATCGATCAGCCAGCCTGGGAAATGATTTGCTGTCATGACTGTTTGGAAATAGAAATAATAGGTCGTGCAAAAAGTAGCAAATAAAGCATGGTAGAGCATCAAGCGCCGCAATAACGGTTTGGTCTTAAGGGTGTGATAAGCCAATTGTATAATTTTAATAATAGACAAAGGCTTTTCCGTCGAGCGTGGCAGACTAGGTTCCTTCATAAAAAGTACCATCCCTATTGCCAAAATTGCCACAACGATGGCAATGCCATATGTCCATACAAAATGCCAATGAACCAAAAAGCCAGCAATCAGCACACCGCAATTATCAGCCAGCTCATAGATCATATTCGTGTGACTGATCACTGCTGGATAAGCTTGTGTTCGCCGACTTAAACTCAAAGAATCATAAAGTAAGGCGTCAATCGTGCCCGACTGCAAATTATAAGATAAAGCCTGAAAAATAAATCCCACCGCAAATAGCCAAAAATGTTGTCCAAGAATCATTAAGATAGCCGAAATAATTGCTGCTAGACGGCCGCCAATCAACACTATGCGATAGGAAAAGCGATCAGCAAGGACCCCTGTAGGTAATTCAAACAAGACACTGGCAATATGGAAGATACTTTCACATAGGCCAATTTCAACCAAGGTCAAACCCTTGGTCTGCAAGTAGATCACCCATAAACTCGTGATGCCAAAATACGCAAAAAAGGCATAACCATAGCCCTGACGGATATTGTGTAAATAATTAATATTCAATTTCACCACTCCAGTAAATTTTAATTCTAATTACTGAAGTGGCTGTACATAGGTGATACTGCGCTTTAAGTTCAACCAATGTGCCATTATTTAGCCTCCGCAAAAATTATAAAACCATTATAGCATAATGAGATAAATTAAGCGTTTAAAATACCATCTGTTATTAATATTAATTATTATTTATATACGTAATAAATTTTATCAGGGAATACCCTTTGTTTTAAATATCACTAGCTGCCATACCATTATGACAAGTCTAAATGATATAATTAGGTTAGTAAGGCTTTAATATAAGTCATTATTTAATAACACACAATTGATAATAATTATCATTCAAAAGGAGGGGTAGCCATGCATGCGCGCAAACTACTAAGTATTTTGACGATTGGTGTGGTGGCACTAATTCTGCAGTTTGCCTTGGGCCACGCGGATTGGGCGCAAATCTTAATTACCTTGACTGGCGCTTTTTTCAGTTTTTTGATGTTGATTGAAATGGTCAAAACACTGCGCAGCGGTAAATATGGCGTTGATCTGCTGGCTATTTCAGCTGTGGTAGCAACTTTAGCCGTGGGTGAATATTGGGCAAGTATCGTTGTTTTGATCATGCTGATCGGTGGCGACACCTTGGAAGACTATGCCGCCCACCGAGCTGGTAAAGAATTGCAGTCACTGCTGGATAATACACCTGAAACTGCACATATTTTGCGACATGATACGCTGGAAGACGTCAACATTGATCAGGTCCAAATCGGCGACACTTTAGTGGTGCGCCCTGGAGAAACCGTTCCTGTTGATGGTAAGATTCTCACTGGAACTTCTGAAGTTGATGAAGCATCACTGACCGGTGAATCACGGCCCGTCTATAAAGCTCCGGGCGATACCGTCATGTCAGGTTCTGTCAATGGCAGCCAGGCACTACGTCTACGCGCTGAACAATTGGCGACTGATTCTCAATATCAAAAAATCGTCCGCTTGGTAGCTGAATCTCAAGCACGGCCAGCTAAGTTTGTCCGCTTAGCCGATCGCTATGCGGTACCCTTCACCGCGATTGCTTACCTGATCGCGGGCATTGCTTGGTTACTGGCTAAAGATCCAGTTCGTTTCGCGCAAGTCCTAGTGGTTGCTTCACCCTGCCCGTTGATTTTAGCCGCACCCATTGCCCTAGTTTCCGGTATGAGTCGAGCCAGCCGAAACGGTGTAATTGTCAAAAGTGGCACGACCATTGAAAAATTAGCCACGGTGAAAACAGCAGCTTTCGATAAAACCGGAACATTGACGACTGGTCAGTTAACTTTAGATCAGATTGTGCCTCAAGCGCCTTTCACTAAAACCGACTTATTACAATATGCAGCTAGTGCTGAACAAAGTTCCAATCACGTGCTTGCCCGTTCTCTGGTCCAAGCTGCCAAAGAATTGCCGCTTTTTAACTGTGACCATTTAACGGAACACACGGGCCAAGGAATCGAAGCCCAAGTCAATGGTAAAATTGTCAAAGCCGGTAAATTAGCTTTAGCGGATCCTAAGGGTACCCAGACGCCACGCACGCAAACTGCCATTTACGTGAACATCGATGGTCAATTTGCTGGATACATTACTTTTAAAGATCAAATCCGGCACGAAGCTGCCACAACTTTGGAACGGTTAAAACAGCAGGGCGTCGCCCAAACTTTGATGATCACCGGTGACCAGCGTGCGATTGCTGAGACGGTAGGCAAACAAATTGGGATCGATATGGTCAAAGCGGACTGTCTCCCTGAAGAAAAAATTAATTTAATTACAACGCTACCGGTAAACCAGCACCCTGTAATGATGGTCGGTGATGGTGTCAATGATGCCCCTGCCCTAGCAAAAGCGGATGTGGGTGTTGCCATGGGTGCTCATGGTTCCACTGCGGCTAGTGAATCGGCTGATGTGGTGATCCTAAAAGACGATTTAAGTTATCTCAATCGGGCAATGACCATCAGTCAAGATACGATGAAAGTTGCCAAGCAAGCAGTCTGGATCGGTATTGCCATTTGCATCGGCCTGATGCTGATTGCCAGTACTGGTTTGATCCCTGCTTTTATTGGCGCGATGTTCCAAGAAATAGTTGATACAGTTTCGATTTTATGGGCGCTTAAAGCACGGGCAGAACATCACAAAAAGATACCAGCACAATTACCACCAGCTGCTTCGGGTACAATCAATAAATAAATAATTTCCATAAATTTAATTCTCTCATGTTGACTTTACCAAGGGGTTATTCCATGATTATAGTATTATTGGACGAGGGAGTTAGCGATGGAGATCTTTGTAAATATTTTAATAGTCTTGGTTGTGATCAATACCGCCGTCGCCATGCTGACGGTGTTTCATCGACCTCGCAATATTACTTCAACCTTAGCCTGGTTGCTGGCGCTGTTGCTTCTGCCGGTGGTCGGGTTCTTGTTATACGCTTTTTTGGGTCGGGGTATTGCCGAAGAGAATATCTTTGACTTGACCCACCAAGAACACGTTGGTTTAGCGCGGCTGAAACATATGATTTTGTTAGATAATCAAGCTGAAAACCGAACTAAAAATCCTGATTCTACCACACATCGTGCTAAATTATTGATCCATTATTTCAATCGAACCGAAGACGCACCATTAACCAAACGTAATCGGGTCAAGATTTTTACTGATGGGCAAGAAAAATTCGATGCCTTATTTGACGATATTCGACAAGCCAAAGAAACAGTCCATGTTGAATATTATTCTTTTTATAATGATGATATCGGTAATCAATTTTTACGTTTGTTAGAACAAAAAGCTCGTGAAGGCTTAGAGATTCGCTTGATTTACGATCCTTGGGGCTCGCCTAAAGCTAACAAACGCTGGTTCCAAAAGTTGATTGACCTAGGGGGACAAGTAACGCCCTTTATCACCTCCCAGAACTTAATTGCCAAAACACGTTTAAACTACCATCTGCATCGTAAAATTGTTGTTGTTGATGGGGTCATCAGCTGGACTGGCGGTTTTAACGTCGGGGATCAATATTTAGGTAAGAAGAAAAAGTTTGGCTATTGGCGTGATACCCATATCCGCATTGTTGGGACGGCTTCTTCTTCCTTACAGGAGCGCTTCATCATGGATTGGAACGCTTCTGTCAAGAATGAAGCTATGAAAATTGGTTATAACGAGAAATATTTCCGTGCAGTCACTGAAGAACTGTCCGGCAACAGCAGTATCCAAATTGTTTCTGACGGCCCCGACACTCAGGAAGAAATTCTAAAAGGCGGTACGATTCGAGCGGTTTTAGAGGCTAAGAAGTCGATCTTGATTCAGTCACCTTATTTGATCCCAGACGAATCTATGACCAGTGCCCTTATGGTGGCTGCGCGTTCTGGCGTCAACATTAAAATTATGATTCCAGATAAACCAGATCACCCGTTCATCTATCGTGCCACCCAGTATTATGCGAATTTCTTGCATCAGCTAGGTATTGAAATCTATATTTATGACAATGGTTTTATCCATGCCAAAACCTTAGTGATCGATGATGAAATTTGTACCGTTGGTTCTATGAATCAAGATTTCCGCAGCTATGCGCTTAATTTTGAATGCAATGCTTATATCTATGATCGCTCTGTTAGTCATCAATTAACTGAAATTTTCATGGCCGACATTGAAGATTCTACTTTACTAACGGACGATATCATTGAGCACCAGGGAAATTGGTTACGTTTCAAGCAATACTTCTCCCGCTTACTATCACCGATTTTATAGTTTTACTCTGTAAAAAAAAGCTTCTGGAACAAAACATTCGTTTTGTCTCAGAAGCTTCTTTTTTATAATCGTCGCTATTTTTAAATGAAGCTGGCAAACTAATGCATTCGATCAGCGATCTGTTTGCCAAAATCAGTCTGATCAAAATGATCAATGGTATGCTTTAATTCATCATGCCGTAAACTAGCGCCAAACAGTGGGCTGCCAGGTTCAGTCATGATACCATCAGCCATCTGATAATGTACGACGGTATCAAAACCCATGCTGTCGACGAACGCTGCCACCTGATCAACCGCATCATGATCATCACCGGTCACAAATAATGCTTTTCGCTTAGCGTCCCCTTTAGGCCGTGCTTCTTCTTGCAAGTTATGATAACCCATATGGTTGAATGTCTTCACAATGGTCGCACCCTTGAAGTAAGCCTGTACCTGCTCACTAGATGTTGTCGTTGGATCTAAGACTTCTTCACGAATACCATCTGTTTCCCACCAGTAGTTCATCGCATCAATAACCAGTTTTCCTTGAAGCAGTGTCGGATCAATATTCTTGTAACGACTCAGAGGTATTGCCAAGATAACCACATCACTATTGGCTACAACCTCTGTGTTCTCGGAAGCAATTGCCCCAGGTACTAAGGTCTTAATTGTCAAAGCAATTTTCTCAACGGAATCAGATCCAGAAATACGCACCTCATAACCCGCAGCTAGCGCTAACCCTGCAAGTACGATCCCGACTTTACCAGCACCCAAGATACCAACACGTCGAATTGCCATTATTTCGTCGCCGCCTTTTCTGCCAAGATCTCTTTCACCCGAGGCACGACTTTGGTGCCATACAATTCAATCATGCGCTCGCGCTGAGCTGCTGTTTGGTTGCCGGCACCGTAAACGATGTCGAATCGGCCTAAGTCAAGGAGATCAATGGTTCGTGCCATCCGCTGTGCCACAGTTTCAGGATTCCCAACATAGAAAGAACCGACTTTGGTTTCACCATCAAACTGTTCCCGGCTCATTGGTGCCCAGCCTCTCGTCAGACCAATACGGTCGAAGTTGGCTTTGATATTCTTGAAAGCTACTTCAATCGCTTCATCCTCATCATCGGCAATAAAACCGTGAGAGTGCACAGCAATTGGAAATTCTGGTTTGCCTAACTGTTCAGCCGCCGCATGATATAGATCAATATAGGGCTTAAAGCGATCTGCTTGGCCGCCAATAATCGCAATAATTACTTTATAGCCAAATTTCACAGCTCGAATAATTGACTCCGGTGAGCCCCCGATCCCAATATAAGTTTCTAGAGCACCCTTTTCAGTCTTCGGATAGACTTCTTGATCTTGTAGAGCGGCACGGAATTTACCAGACCAAGTGACTGGCTTTTCCGTCCGTAATTGATCATACAATGCCAACTTTTCATTAAATAAATCATCATAATCTGTTAAATCATAACCAAATAGTGGGAAAGATTCTGTGAAAGAGCCCCGACCTAACATCACTTGTGCCCGTCCATTCGATAGCGCGTCTAAAGTAGCAAACCGCTCGTAGACACGGACAGGATCATCTGAACTCAAAACTGTTACAGCTGTGGCTAATTTGATATTCTTTGTCACCGAGGCAATGGCAGCAAGTACCGTCTCAGGGCTAGAAACACTGTAATCTGGCCGGTGATGTTCACCAACACCCATGACACTCAAGCCAAGCTCATCAGCCATCTGACCTTCACGTACAATTTGCCGAATCGACTCGGCTGCTGTCTTTAAGCTACCGTCTTCATTTGCAACAATATCACCAAAAGTTTCTAATCCAAATTCTAAATGTTCAATATCTACCATGAGATGAATACCTCCTACACATCGTCCACTTACTTTTTATAAGTATCTGTTATTATAGTATTGCATTTTGGTATAGATAGCAACTAAAAGTTTCTGGATTTAGATAATATGTCCTATTTTTGTAAAAAAAGCCCCCAGAAATTAGATTTTTTAACCTAACTTCCAGGGGAACAGCCCTTAACTGTCGATGTCGCTGGTTTCTGTTTTAACGCCCATCTTCAAACATCGTAACGCTGGTAGTGATAGCATGACCACAAAGCTGAGTATGTATAAGGTTGCTAAGAATCCCATAACCATGACCAAACTGTAATGGTCCATTAAAAAACCAATGACAACCGATGAGAATCCGCCAATTGCCCGACCAACATTAACAATCAAATTGTTTGCGGTGGCACGCACATGTGTTGGGTATAATCTTGAAATAATGGCGCCATAACCGCCAAACATACCGTTTGAAAAGAAGCCAAGAATCATCCCGGCAAAGATCAAAGTCACTTCATTAACAACTACCGTAATGAGAAAAACCGATGCTGCCGAACCAAGTAGAAAAATGCCATAAGCTAAACGGGCGCCCAAACGATCAAGAATATTTCCAAAAGTGACCATCCCAATACTCATACCAATAATGGTCGCGATCATCCATAGTGATGATCCAGAAATCGTAATGCCCAATTGTTTTTGCATGATCGTAGGCAACCAGTTCATTAGTCCAAAATAGCCAGCAATCTGTACCACGACCATAAACATCAATCCTAATGTTTGGGCCGCCAACTTAATAGGAGCAAACAGTTCCCCAAGATGAGCTTTAGGTCGATCTGCCCGTGCCTTGTCAGTCAAGAATACATCACTTTCTTGTAGATGTTTGCGAACTAAGAAAGCCAAGATCACTGGCAGCAGACCAATTAAAAATAAGGTCTGCCAACCAAAGCGAGGCATAATAAAAGCTGCTGCTACTGCCGCAAAAATAGCGCCTACTTGACCACCAACAGCGGCTACACTAGTCATTCGACCAACTCGGTGCTTCGGAAAATTCTCAGCAATCAGGGTAATGCCAACACCGTATTCGCCACCTGCGCCGATCCCCGCGATAAATCTCAAAAGATAGATCAGCCAGATTGAGTTAGCAAAAAACATGGCCGCAGTAGCAAAAGCAAAAATAAAGATCGTATAAGTAAACGTCTTTACTCGGCCGACCCGATCACCAATTAAACCAAAAATAATGCCACCGACCAACATGCCTAAATTCGTGATGGAACTGATCATCCCGGCTGCTGCACCGGAAATATGCAGTTCAGCAATAATGGGTGCCAGTGCGAACGATAGAAACATCACATCCATATTTTCCAAAGCAAAACCCGCACTCGTCGATAAAATCGTTCGACGCTGATTGCGGGTAGTTGTAGACATATTGAGTTTCGTGGTTTCCATTTGTGTTGCCTCCAAAATGCATGCTCACAGACATGCTTTATTTCTTTGCGCATGTGGCTGAGACAAAACTAACGTTTTGTTTTCAGCCACTTGTTAATTACGAATATTTATTGCTTAAACGTGTTCCAAAAGGCAATGTCCTCACTTAACTACGAATCACTCAAATGGAAAAGCCCACCATTTATCGTGACTCTTGTTAGTGCTCGGCCACTGAACGCCTTTTGTCTCACTCTCACCTAGAACGATTATTCCACAATATTGTAACTGTGACAAGCACAAATTGGCAATACAAACCAAGAGCGTAAGCATCCCGGGTCGTTTTTGAGCGCCAGCCTAAGCTTACGTTATGGGTAAATTTTTCATTTAAATTGGGTGATGGCGTGGCCTTTTAAAACACGTTTGCCCCAAAAATAAGCTTAATGAACTAGTGGCTGAAAATAAAAACACTGGTGTTTTACCTTAGTCACATTTGATTAATGTTTTCAACGTTAATGGGGACATTATCTGGCAAATATTTTTGTAACTCTGTCCGAATGGCTTCCACCGTCTGATTAAAAGTTAATTGAACCCGTTGATGTGTCATCGTCATGAAAATAGCGATCACCCGATTCTTACCATCGGGGAGATCGACGGGTATCAATGTGATTTCAGAAAAGTTATTATAGGGCACAACTCGAGAAAAGAAGCCCGTTGTCACCAAGCGTTTATTGCCAATACCACCGACGCCATTAATAATGTTTACTAGAATAAATGACGAAACACCAATAATATAGGGCCAATTGGCAGCCCCGGGTGTTGCCAATACCCAGATACTCAAAATCACACCTAAAATAGGTGTAAATAAGCTATATCGTGCGCGTAGTGTAATTTGTGACTGCCAATACACACCATATGCTGCACTAGCAATCATTGCTATATCTAACAAAATAATAAGGATCATTGGGCACCTCCAAAGAATATGGTGCAATACAATCCATATTATAACCCAGGATCATAAAAAGCACAGTAAGACAATCCAAATAATTAATAATTCCAAAATTGAATACTCTTGATAATCAGATCAATTCGCTGTTTAAGTTCAACGGAATGCCGCACCCAAGTCGATGTCTGCGTTGTCGTCACTGGCGTTTGGTCAGTCGTACTTGCAGTCACCGTATTTTGAGATATACGTTGTGGCCGACTGAGTTGCAAGGTTAAAAAACACAAGCAAACAATCAGGAAAAAACAATTTACCATTTTAAATTTGCTTTGCCGCATTTTCTGCCTCCAAACCCAGAAGTCCATCACAGCATCAATCAATGACGCCTTTTAAATTTAGCAGATTCGCCCCCTATAAGGTATTTGGATCTGACAGTTCCCTAACAGTACAGGCTTTGGCCAACTTTAACGCGGCAATATATGTCATAACGATTGTTATCAGATAACATCAATACTCGCATTTAGCCAAAATATCTGCTAAATTAAGACTTGTCTGAATATTTTGACACCGTTTTAACAGTTAGTGTGACTGTACTAAGACTGGTCGCTACTTGCGAACCTTTTTGAAAAGTCGTGACTTGATAAACCAGCAATTGGCGGCCTAACCGGACTGGACTTGATTTTGCTTGGAGCACACCACCAGTCACTGCTCGTAAATGATTCGTTTGAATGTTTACACCTACTGCAACCTGCTGGGTTTGCTGAGTTCGTAAAAATTCATTAGCAGCCAGACTAGCGGCTGTTTCAGCCAACACACTATTAACGCCACCATGTAAAATACCAAATGGTTGTTTTACCGTATCGGCGACGGGCATTTCCAGAATCGTTGTTTTGGCATCTAATTGCACAGTCTGAATGCCAAGGTGTTCTAAAATATTCATCCAATCACTCCTAAAAGAAGGTATACATATATGTCTACAGAAGCATTTCAATGGACCAAAGTTAAAGATTACAGCGAGATCATCTTCGAACGTATGGACAAAATCGCTAAGATCACAATGAATCGACCGCAACATCTAAACGCTTTTACACCTGTAACCGTACAGGAAATGATCGACGCATTCAACATTTGTCGTGATGATGCGACCATCGGCGTCATCATTTTAACTGGTGCTGGTGATAAGGCGTTCTCATCTGGCGGCGACCAAACTGTTCGCGGCAATGGTGGTTATGTAGGCCCTGACCATATCGCGCGTTTGAATGTTTTGGATCTCCAACGTCTGATTCGCGTGATTCCAAAGCCAGTCATTGCTATGGTCAAGGGCTGGTCTGTCGGTGGTGGTAATATTTTACAACTTGTCTGTGATTTGACCATTGCCGCTGACAACGCTAAGTTTGGTCAGACCGGACCAAAAGTCGGCAGTTTCGATGCTGGCTATGGTTCTGGCTACCTAGCCCGCGTCATCGGTCATAAACGGGCTAAAGAAGTTTGGTTCTTAAATGAATTTTACTCAGCTGAAGAAGCTTATAACATGAACTGGATCAATAAAGTCGTCCCACTAGCTGACGTCGAAAAAGTGACCATTGACTGGTGCCGAACGATTCTTAAACGCTCGCCAACAGCGATCCGCCTTATCAAAGCAGCGATGAACGCGGACACTGATGGCCTTGCTGGATTACAGCAACTCGGCGGTGACGCAACCATGCTCTTTTACACCACTGATGAAGGTAAAGAAGGCCGCGACGCTTTCAATGAAAAACGTGACCCTGACTTTGATCAATTCCCTAAGTTCCCATAAAACAGAGCGTGAGTGAGCCCGATTTGCTTCAGAGCATCAACCTAGATTTGCGTAAGGGGCGATCTTCCCATTAGCAAATCGTAGTTGAGTGATGAAGTTGGGCACACGAACGCATTTAACAGAGCGTGAGCAGCTTCGGGTTGTTTTCGAGTAACAACCTAGAATGATACAGTGGCCGCACTTTCCCACAAATCATTCGTAGTTGAGTGAGAAAACTGGAGCTGTGAACGCGTTTAATCAGAGCGTGACAAAGTCGTTACCTTTTGGCACGTTTTTCCCCACCAAATCTCCACAAAAAGAAGGTCATGCTATGGAAAATTGGCTCAAAAAACGTAGCCAGCTTTCTGCCGAAAAAATAGCGTTGGTTTATCAAGACAAGCCCATTACTTTTTCAGAATTAAATCAAATGGTTCAACAGCTAGCTGGTCAAATCAACCGGCAGCTCACTGATCAGCGACCTGTTGCGGTGATTGGTAATAATAATTTGATCACTTATCAAGCAATTCTAGCGGTTCATCAATTAGGTTTACCTTTAGTACTGCTAAACTTCCGCCTATCTGTTAGGGAATTAAATTTACAGCTAAGTGATGCCCAGCCACAGCTGGTTATTTTGGACCAAACTTTAAGCAGCGTAATATCCCCGGAACAGTTAAATATGCCAACGATCACCACAGCCGAATTAACGCGGGCGGCCATTAAACCGTTCCAAGTTCAAACCGAATTTCAAAATGATCAGTTGGCTGATATTATGTACACTTCTGGTTCCACTGGTCGACCCAAAGGCGTCATGCAAACTTTTGGCAATCATTTCTATTCGGCTATTGGCACGGGGCTAAACTTCCAACTGACTGACCAAGACGCTTGGCTCTGTGCGGTCCCATTATTTCATATTAGTGGCTTGTCAATCATGATGCGTAGTTTGATCTATGGCCTCACGGTCTATTTGGAGCCTAAATTTTCAGCCCAGCGTATTAACGAATTATTGAGTCATGAACCGGTCACCATCATATCTGTCGTCCCCTATATGTTAAAAAAGCTACTAGCAACATTACCCTTAGCTCAACACTACCAGTCAAAATTTAGAATTATGTTTCTCGGCGGTGGCCCCATTGACCAACAAACTTTGACCCAGTGCCAGCAGCGCCATATTCCGGTAGTCCAATCTTATGGGATGACTGAGACTGCTTCAAATGTCGTCGCGTTAAACTTCAAAGACGCGCAACGTAAACTAGGCTCTTCAGGGCAAGCTTTGTTCCCGGTACAGCTTCGAATCGATCATCCGAAAAATAAAAAATTGGGCGAAATCCAATTGAAAAGTCCAACGATCGCTCAAGGCTACCTGAATCAACCAGAACTTTTTCAAAAAAAGTTTACCCCAGACCATTGGTTTAAAACTGGTGACGTTGGCTACCTTGATGCTGACCATTTTCTTTTCGTAAAAGGTCGACAGGACACGATGTTTATTAGCGGCGGCGAAAATATTTTCCCCAATGAAATCGAAGATGTTTACCACAATTACCCTGATATTCAAGAAATTGTGATCAGTCACGAGTCTGATCCGCAATGGGGTGCAATCCCAATTGCCTATATCGTTGCTAAGCCACAAGCCCAGCTCTCGACTCAAACATTGACCACCTTTGGCCGCCAATATCTTGCTCACTACAAAGTTCCGAAGAAATTCTACCTTCTAAAAACGTTGCCAAGAACTGGAAATGGCAAGATCGACTATCGTGGGATTCATGCGTTGCATCCAGATGTGAAACAGTTGTTATCTAATTAATAACGTAAACTTTCAAAATGAGACTTGGGTTTTAACAAATTTGAGAGTTTTTTAAAACGTTTTGTGCAATAATATAGTTACAGAGATGTATAACCCACTTATCTTAAATACCTTCCTCCCAAAAATGTAGAAAAGATAAATACATCTCTCCCCCTATTCCCCAAGAAGCCCTGGACAAAAAAGTGTTTTTGCCTAAGGCTTCTTTTTTGTTATTTAAATAGTTACTACCCCGTTGATTTAGATCAGCAGTATCTTTCCATAATGTTTATTCTGATCACAAGACAATAGGATTCAAATAATGATAAACTTAAGGGATGAAAAATCAAAAACTAATTGCTCATTCATTATTGTGCTTAAGCTTACCAATATTTTTGGGGGCATGTACAACACAAAAAGAATCCACTAATCAAAAGGCAAAACCAACCACCTCGATGCATCGGACAAATCAGTATCAAAATACCTTAGCAATCGCAAAGAAGCACCAAAAAATCCAACAAGATAACCTGAACAAGCTTCCAAAGCAAACTTATAAAAGTGAAGCAAGTTATGCTTTTGGCAGAGATAGTTACCAAGATATGGTTCATAAAACGACAGCGACCATTCAAGGCGTCATTACAAATTGGACCAATGTACCTGCTGCACAAAATATGCCAGTAACAATTTTATCAGTTTACGTTCATCAAGAGTTTACTGGAAAAGCCAGCGACTTGGTTGGTAAAACAATTTATGTCTATCATCAAGGTGGCATCATTGCCAGAGATAATTTATTAGCCGGTGAATTAGATAAACTCGGCAGTCAAAAGTTATCCCCGACACAATTGCAAGAACTCGTCCTCTCTCAAAAAGAAGGCTTTGAAGTTCCGGTTGTTGGGACTGAAGTGGTATTCAATCTCAATAAAATTCCTAAGGGTGCTTTACCAAAAGCAGCCGAGATTGTTGATCAAAGTTTAAGTTATGCTTTTGGTTGGGATGAACAGAGTTCATGGATCAAACAAGCAGATGGGAAATATGTCATGTCCGGCCAATCTGATAAACCGTCATCGAATAATGGAAACTCTTCGGATACACTTCAAAACCAATCCTCAGAATGCAATGTCAATAAACAAATTACAGCAGAAATTAATCAAAAGGTGCTCAATCGGCTATACTCCTACTTAAGTAGACAGGTAAATAATTAAAACCTGTTTGCTTAGGAAGGAGTATTTTTTATGGGCCGAAAAGGTTCCAGATATTCTATTGATGAGAAACTTCATTTCATTGGCCTAC
>NZ_JACGCJ010000027.1 GCF_021030645.1 Agrilactobacillus fermenti
TGCGTAGCGATACCATATTCCTCGGCTAACGAATCGATCGAGTGACCAGATTGGTTGAGGTCAAGGATCATCTTCTTGAAATCTTCATCAAATGTTTTTCTCTTTTTGGTCATTTTGGACACGTCCTGTTCTTAGTAGTTAGATTCTACCAAACCGTATCCATGAAATCATCCTAACATCACATTCAATGGTTCCTTTAAAGCTTGCTTCCTGGATTGGCACACTGTTGGTTCTTATCGGCCTTGTTAGTTTATTGACAGGCATGATTGGTCAATTCTCAGTGAGTCTGGAAATCCTGGCAAGCACCACATTGATTGGTGGTTTGATCTTACTAACCATCGGGATCATGGGAAATTATTTAGGTCGGATTTTCGTGCAATCACGACGACGGCCACTGTATGTTGTTTCGGAAATCGCCGGTTTTAAAAGTCAGTTAAATCAGCACTTGCAATTTGAGGAACATCAACGCTTTGGCTAATCATTAAAAAACTCGGTCTATCGACATTTGAGTATTCACTCAACGATTCGATAGACCGAGTTTTTTGTATTTATCAGAGATATTTAGCCTGCTTTTGTGCTACTTTTTGACTTTCAGTTAAATAATCCTTAGCTTTCGCTTGACCGGCTAGTACCAGCTGTACCCCGTGATTTAAAGCGGCCATTTCACTTTGACCTGGGTGGACAAAAATCGGTGCGATCCAAGCCGTCCTTTGTTTGATCAAAGCCACTAGCTGGTCATTGAATGCCATACCACCAGTTAAGACAATACCATCCACTTGACCAGTTAAGACAGTTGCAAAAACGCCGATTTCTTTAGCAATTTGATAAGCTAGTGCTTTAAAAACTAACTTGGCAAAAGCATTGCCGGACTTTACTTTGGCCATAATCTCGTCTAAGTTTTGAGTTCCAAAATAAGACATCAGACCTGCTTTTTCACCGACAAAAAGTGACACTTCATCGGCATAGTTCAGTTTTTGATCACTTACATATTGTAGCGTGGTCAATCCAGGCAACGCACCTGTTCGGTTCGGTCCAAATGGGCCCTCGCCATCTAAACCATTAGTTGCATCCACAACACGACCATGTTGGTGCGCACCAACCGTGACGCCGCCACCCATATGAACAACAATCAAGTTTTTTTCGTCATACTGCCAACCTTGTTCGGCCGCTACTGCACGTGCTGCAGCCTTTTGATTTAAGGCATGAAAAACACTTCGTCTTGGAATAGCCGCATTTCCAGAAATATAAGCAACTGGTTGAAATTCATCGGTAACAACGGAATCAACAATATAAGCAGGAATATGTAATGCTGCCGCAAACTTATCGGCTAACAGTCCACCCAAATTCGAAGCGTGCACGCCATAACGACCGCTGGTTAAATCAATGATCATCGCAGAAGAAACTCGATAAGTGCCACCTGTGATTGGCCGCAGCAAGCCGCCGCGACCGACAACGGCAATAAAATCTGAGCCACTAAAATTTTTTTGCTGCAAAAATTTCGTGATAATACCATAACGAAAATCAAGTTGATCAGCCAGCCGCGAAAATTGAGCAAGCTCTTGGGCTTCATGACGCAATTCCTCAAAAGCAAGTTCCGTTTCATTTTGATAAATACTGATCTTAGTCGTTGTCGATCCAGGATTGATTACCAAAACATAATTATTTGCCATTTTTATGTATTCCTCGATTCAATTAAATTATCGTTTATGATTTAACGTGTTCAAAGCAAATTTTAATGACGCCCTTTTACTTTCAATCCGATCTGAGCGCGATGTTAAAACAATTGGTACACGTGCGCCCACAATCACACCACCGGTTTGAATATCCGTAAATAACATCAGTGCTTTATATAATGCATTACCAGTGTCAATGTTAGGCACCACAATTGCATCAGCATCTCCAACGATTGGCCCTGAAAATTGTTTTTTTGCCACCGCCGATTTTGAAAGTGCCAGATCTAAAGAAATTGGTCCAAAAACTGTTGCCGTTGGATCGGCAGCAAATTGTTGCGTAGCTTCATGTGCTAAAACTGAGGACGGCATTTTAGGATTAAAATTCTCAGCCGCACTCAATAGTGCAATCTTAGGTCGTTGAATACCAATGTTTAAAGCTGTTGCCCGCGTGTTTTCGATAATGGCTATGTATTGATCTAAATTTGGTGCAATGTTCATGCCAGCATCTGACAGTAGAAGCTGCCGACCTTCAGGAAAGCTCAATTGAGCGACATGCGACAGAATCGAGCGTTGTAGCATCTGCTTAGGATACTGCAAAACAGCATGTAAAAGTGTATGTGTCTGAACAATACCCTTAAAGAGAATATCAGCCTCACCTTCAGCAACAAAAGCCACACATTGGGCTACAGCCGCTTTCAAGGAATCCGCCCGATGGTAATGACATGTGGCTGATTCAGACGCTAAAAATTGCCCAGTATCAAATATCTCAGCAATTAAGTCATTGGTTTGACTCATTTGTTGTAATAGGTCGATAATTTCTGTATGATTACCACCGGCGACTGCAATTGTTATCATGTTTATGACCTCCACTTTAATAGGTGTTCGAGCGATTTTTGCTTGACGTTAAACGTACTTTACTTTATTATTTTACAGTATGTTCTCATTAATTATTCATATTTAACTAATTTATACTTAACCTTTACATTGGAGGTTTTTTTTTGGGTTTTAGAAGTATGTTACAGAAACGATCCATTGACCTTGATCTCATTCGCAATAGCCCGCTTGAGCGGAAAATTGGTCCCGTTGGTCTAACTGCAATGGGCGTTGGTGCAGTAGTTGGTGCTGGTATATTCATTACACCTGGTATTATTGCAGCTAGCTATGCTGGGCCCAGTGTGATCCTATCTTACATTGTTGCCGCGCTGGTTTGTGCTTTAGCTGCTCTATGCTATTCAGAATTTTCATCTACTATACCACTTTCAGGTAGTGCTTACACCTATGTCTATATCGTTTTTGGTGAATTACCCGCTTGGGTAGTCGGCTGGGCATTAATTTCCGAATATCTTTTTGCAGTTTCATCTGTAGCCGTTAGTTGGTCTGCTTATTTTCAAAACATATTAGACAGTATTGGCCTCCACTTGCCCGAAATTTTGAGAGCAGCCACTGGAACGGCGGGTCACCAAGGTTTCGGGATCAATCTGGTTGCAGGTTTAGTCGTTTTATTAATCGGCTTTTTATTAGCGGGTGGTCTGCGTGAGTCTACTCGCGTCAATACGATCATGGTTTTCGTCAAAGTAGCCGTTATTATTTTATTTGTTGTCGTTGCCGTTTTCTATATCAAGCCAAAAAATTACCATCCTTTTATGCCTTTTGGTGCAACAGGTATCTTCTCAGGCGCTTCCTTAGCGTTCTACGCTTATATTGGTTTTGATGCTGTTTCTACTGCCTCAGAGGAAGTAAAAGAGCCGCAACGAACAATGCCAATTGGTATCGTTTCTTCTTTATTAATTGCTTCATTGCTATACTCATTAGTTTCCTTTGTCATTGTTGGCGTTGTGCACTATAGTCGCCTTAATGTTGGCGATCCAGTTGCATTCGTACTTCAGGTGATTCATCAGAATTGGGTCGCCGGGATTGTTTCTTTGGGTGCCGTTGTCGGTATGACCACCGTACTTTTGGTCATGTCTTACGGTGGCACACGATTGCTTTTTGCAATCAGTCGAGATGGTCTATTGCCTAAAGCCTTTGCTAAAGTCAATCCCAAGACACATGTCCCCATTACGAATACTTGGATTTTTGCAGTTATTGCTAGTTTTTTGGCGATGTTCATTCCACTAGATGTCATTACCGAACTCGTCAATATTGGCACGCTATTTGCTTTCGCGATGGTATCGATCGGTGTGATCTTCTTGCGCAAAAATCCACAGGTCAAGGACTTGCCAACTGCCTATAAAGTCCCACTTTATCCTTTCATTCCAATCTTGTCCTTTATCCTTTGTATTGGTCTGATGCTCAAATTAAGAGCCATCACCTGGATCGTTTTTGGCTTTTGGTTCTTGGCCGGATTGCTAGTCTATTTAATTTATGGCCATCACCATAGTAAATTACTGAATGATCATGTAACCACAGCTCATAAAGATTGATTTTTAAATGCTTTTTTATGCCATTGTAATAAGAAGTAGTGGACAGCTAGTTTGGTTGTCCTAGCTACTTCTATTTTTATATTTAAATTAGCACTGGCATCAAAACCTTTGTTAAAATTTGCCAAGAATTTAGCAAGACCGTTAATTTTAGGTTAAAATATTAATGAGTTTTTCTTTGGAGGGGAATTTATGACCAATAAAACTGATTTAATCCAAAAATATCCAATTTTAAGAAAGATGGCCGCATATCAGCCTTTATTTTGGCAAAACCCTGACTTTGAGCAAACGAACCAAGCCCCCTTTTTTTCACAGGCTGATGTTTTAGATGCCGTTTTTCGCCTCATTCGTTTCCAGCCTTATATTGAATCGGCCTTTCCAGAAACTTACAATAATCAGGGTGCTATTGAATCCCCACTTATCAAATTAAACACCTTATCTGGACAGCTTGAACAATTTTGGCATCACAAAATCCCAGGCCGTATTTTCTTGAAAGCGGATCATCAACTACCTATTGCCGGTTCCATTAAAGCCAGAGGTGGCATTTACGCCGCTTTAAAATTGGCTGAAACAATTGCCCGTACCTATTCAAATATGACTTTTGAAGACAATTATAATATTTTGGGTTCGACTGATTTTTATGAGTTATTTAGTCACTTTGAAATTGTCGTTGGTTCAACGGGTAATCTTGGTTTAAGCATTGGCATCATTGGTCGTAAATTGGGCTTTAAAGTCACAGTTCATCTATCACATGATGCCAAAGCTTGGAAAAAGGATCGTTTAAAAGAATATGGTGTTCATGTGGTTGAACATGATAGCGATTTTTCTGATGCCCTTGCTAGTGCCAGAGAAAAAGCAACTACACAAGCAAACACATATTTTATCGATGATGAAAATTCACAAGATCTCTTTTTAGGTTATGCAACTGCTGCCTATCATCTACAAACACAATTAAAACAATACCAAATAACGGTCGATCAAAAACACCCCTTATTCGTCTATCTTCCAGCTGGTGTCGGCGGTAGCCCGGCTGGGGTCACCTTTGGCCTTAAAACTTTGTTAGGTGCTAATGTCTACCCCATTTTCGTTGAACCCACTCATGTCCCATCCGTAACATTGGGCATGATCACTAAAAAAAATCATGATATATCCGTATATGATCTCGGTTTAGATGGCCATACAGCTGCTGATGGTCTTGCCGTCGCTAGACCATCCAATCTGGCCGAAAAAGCCGTTAAATATATGCTTTACGGCAGTGTCACCTTCGATGACGATGATTTATTTCGTTATTTATACTTATTAGCAGCAAGTGAAAATATCCTGTTAGAACCCTCTGCTGCCGCTGGTTTTACTGGTCTAGCTTACGTATTACAGCATTTAGATCAACCCTTTGAATTAAGTCAAGCAACCCATATCATTTGGGCAACAGGTGGCCAATTGGTTCCTAAAGCCGAAATGTCTGCTTATATCCAAAAGGGGGCGTCCTTATTACACCCACACCCGAATAATTTTGTAAAATTTTAAAACAACTTCATAACAATTTAAAACAGAGATCAGATACAAAACAATTGTTTATTTCACTCCACAAAATTAGAACAGAAATCTAACTTCTGGAGGTCACATCAGTTTTGTGTTGATCTCTGTTTATTTTAATATATTTAATCATTAGCTAAAACTAATTTCTTACTTGGCTATTTTTTATACACCTAAATCAGTAATGATCCGTCGTTTATATGTTAAAAAGTCCGGCGTCAGCTCAAAAGCTACTGATGCATCTCGAGTTGGATTTAAACGCAATTCATCTACGATTTGACTGGGTCTACCCGCAATTACATAGACACGATTAGACAAGACCAGTGCTTCATCAATATCATGGGTAATCAGCAATGTTGACAAGTGTAGTTTGTGCATCATATCTATATACCATTGATGCATCGTCCGTTTCGTCAATTCATCTAATGCCGAAAAAGGTTCATCCAAAAGGGTTAACGGTTTATCAAACAGATAAGTCCTTAATAGTGCCGCTCTTTGACGCATGCCACCTGATAATTCTTGCGGATATTTATGTTCATAACCATCGATACCGAATTCTTTAAATAGCGTCAATGCTTTTTGTCGAGCCATCTTTTTAGGCACTTTTCGCAGCAATAAGGGTAAAATAACATTATCCAACACTGTTCGATAAGGCATCAATAGATCTTTTTGCAGCATATAACTTACATTTCCTGATTTAAGCACATTATTTTGACCATTCAGTAATACTTGACCTTGGTCAGGTTTACTGAGCCCAGCAATGATATTAAATAACGTGGTCTTGCCAGAACCAGATACCCCCAGTAAGCTGACAATCTCACCAGTAGCCACATGTAGATCGATATTTTGAATGATCGGCTGTTGATCAAAAGATTTGTTAATATCTCGGACTTCTAATAGCATGCTACTTTTCCTTTGGTAGATATTTATTTGTGAATCCTTGATTTTTAGTCAGTTGCCCTTTAACTAATTTATGTTCATTTAACCAAGTATAGAATTTATTCCAACGACCGGCATCAATATAACCAAATTGTTTTGCATCAGCAATATATTGTTTTGAAAGATATTGTTGTGACGCATCAACGAGCGCCCCACTCTTACCTTTTTTAAGTTCAGGATTGGCTGCCTTCAAAATATCAGCACTGGCTTGAGGATGTTTTGCAGCGTACGCATAACCTTGACTCACAGCCCTAACCAACTTGCGTGTAACTTGCGGATGCTGCTTCATATAAGTATTATTGCCAACAAGTACAGGGGTGTAATAGTCAAACGTTGGATTGACATCGCGAAAGGCAAAGTAGTTGACCGGATAGTTTTGTATTTTGGCATTTTGAACGGCCCAACCTTCATAAACCCAAATTGAATCAATTTTTTTGCTTTTTAAGCCTGCGACCTCGTCATTAAAATTACTTGGGACCAATTTAATCTTTTTATAGTTGCCGCCATCTTGATCAACAACTTCTTTAATAATGGCTTGTTCAATCGGTAGTCCCCATGTTGCGTATCGTTTGTTGGTCATATCTTTTGGCCGGGTGATGTTATCTGCTTTACGTGACATAATACCGGAAGTATTATGTTGAACGAGGGCAGCTATAGCCGTAATCGGTTGTTTATTCTTACCAGTGATCACACCAGCCATAACATCTTGATAGGAAACCCCAAATTGAGCTTTTCTCGCTCCAATCAAACCTTCTGGTCCATTTTGAGGCGGCTGAATAAACTTAACTTTCAAGCCATATTTCTTAAAATAACCCTTGCTTTGTGCTACATACAGCCCCGTGTGATTTGTATTAGGCGTGTAATCTAAAGCTAACGTAATTTGAGTTAGCTTCTCATCAGCCGATCGCTGACTTTGCGCACAACCGGTCAATACCAAAATTAAAGCAAAAAATAAAATCAAAACTCGTCCTAATTTCTTCATTTGTTGGCGCGCCTCCGTGTCCATGGCATCATTAATTTTTGTAACACATCCACTAAGCCAATTAAGATTAAACTGACTAGTGAAATTAAAACAATCACAGCAAACATTTTGTCATAAGCGTAGGTTTTCATCACCCGAGTCATGTAAACACCTAAACCACTATCGCCGCCGACCCATTCTGCAATGACTGCCCCAATAATTGAATAAGAAACTGAAATACGTAAACTAGCAAAAAAATGATTTAGACTTGCTGGTAATTTAACGTAACGCAAAATTTGTAAACGTTTTGCCCCCATTGTATGCATTAAACGAATCAGATCGTGGTCAGCGCTGCGCAGTCCTGTTAATGTTTCAACAGCAACTGGAAAAAACGTAGTCACGATGATCAGTAAAACTTTTGGTAAAATGCCATAACCAAACCATAAAATCAAGATTGGTGCAATTGCGTAGGTGGGAATCGTTTGACTCAAAACCAGTAACGGATAGATTGCACGATACAACCAATTAATACCATCCATAGCAATAGCAATCAATAAGCCTAAAATCACACCTAACAACAGGCCCCAAAAAGCTTCCACCACTGTCGTCCACATATTGGTCATTAGTAAACCAAAGTCTTCGATAAATGCCTGTACAACGTCGATTGGCCCAGGCATCAGAAATTTTGGAATCAGTCCGGTGGCGGTTACAACATACCAAACTAAAAGCACTAAGCACACAACATAAAATGGTAAAAGTTTAATGTTGGTATTTGTGAGTCTTTTCATCAATCGTTAACGCATCACCTTTACTTTGATAGTTAATTTTTACATAAGTCATGACTGAATCAGCACCAGCTTCAGCAGCAATTTTAGGAACAGCCGTAACGACTTTCATCAATTGGTCGTAATCACCCTCAAGCGTCGTTTCAAAAGCACTAACTTCATAGTGCAGTCCTTGTTCCTGAATATATTTGATGACTTGATCGACCACCGCTAATACGTCCTTGGTCGCTTGACCCATTGGTAAAACTTGAATTGCTACACTTGCATTCATTACGAAAACCCCCATTTTTAGACAAATAAAAAGACCTAAAGTCATCTTAGGTCTTTGATATTCCTACGATGGCATTACCCATATCAGGTCTAAGGGTCGAAAGTTTTACCTTTCCTCTCAGCCGTAGCTCCCCTTCGTATTCATCTTTACTCAAAATACTAGCACGTTATGCTTTTTAGGGCAATTAATTTTTACATGTCTTTACATGATTGATACATTATTTTTACACTCAGTGTAACGTTTATTTACACTACTTTCATAAACTTAATACAGTAATAAGAAAGGGAGTTCAATAATGAATAAACGTTTACTACTGCCAATCATCACATTAATCGGTGTTGTTACTTTAACGGGGTGTGGTTCCAAATCTGCCAGCGGACAAAGTCAGGCAAAATCTGCTGATAAAAATGAAATTACTGCCGTTGGATCAACCGCTTTACAGCCGCTTGCAGAACAAACTGGTCGTGAATTTGCAGATAACCACTCCGGACTTCAAATCAACGTCCAAGGGGGCGGTTCTGGGACCGGATTGAGTCAGGTGGCTCAAGGTAATGCAACCATTGGTAATAGTGATATTTTTGCTGAGGAAAAAGACGGTGTAAACGCCAAACAATTGGTGGACCATAAGGTTGCAGTTGTCGGCATCGCGCCAGTTGCCAATAAAGAAGCTGGTGTCACAAACTTAACACACCAACAGTTGATAGATATCTTTACTAAGAAAGTAACCAACTGGAAAGATGTTGGTGGTAAAGATCAAACGATCATATTAATCAATCGGGCTCAAGGAAGTGGCACACGCGCAACTTTTGAAGCTTTAGCTTTGAACAAGCAAAAAGCTGCCACAGCCCCAGAACAAGATTCTTCAGGTACAGTTCAAAAAATGATTGCCAATACACCTGGAGCAATTAGTTATCTAGCCTTTTCTTACTTCAATGACAAAATTCAACCTGTCAGTGTAGACAATGTCAAACCAACCGCTGAGAACGTTGCAATCAATAAGTGGAAAATCTGGTCTTACGAACATATGTATACCAAAGGTTCTCCAAATGCGAATACTGCTAAATTTATTAACTATGTTCAATCCAAAAAAGTACAAAACTCTTTAGTTAAGAAATTAGGCTACATTCCAATGCAACAAATGCACGTTGAACGTAATGCTCAAGGCACCATTGAAGACGTAAAACCTTAGATTTAAATATAAATTGTAATTTAACATGCTTCTCAAGTGGCTGAAAACAAACCTAACATTTTGTTTTCAGCCACTATTTGTTTGCGAACAATTAGATTTTAAATGTGTTACAAAGGGCAATGCCCTCACCTACTCAATTTGTTAAGGCTCAAGATTGTAGAAATCACAATTCTCAGTACCTTATTCATAAAGTTAATTTTAAAAAAAATAGGTTTAATACTTCAACGCCATGTATAATAATCATGTGGGGGGTGTCGATGTGAATCAAATTGATTTAATTCTTTTCTTGGGTAGACTATATGATTGGCCAAACACGAAGCAACCGAAAATAGTTTATTTGAGTCAACTAAAAAATCAGTCCCTGACAATTAATTTGGCTTTGCAACAACATTGGATCACACCGATGCCCGACCACCCCAGCCGTTTTCAGTTGTCTTCAATTGGTCAAGCTATGCTACAACAACACGCCTGTCTTCTGACAGCCGACTATTATGGGCTCACAGCATTCATGACACCATCAGACCTTGAGACACGTGCTCAAACAGCATCATTCAATAATACATATCACTATTTGCAAACAATCATCAATTTTCTTTTTGAAGCCCTTGCTATTCATCATGATTGGTCCCAAGTTTTACGGTTATTGTCAATCATGATCCGAATCAGTAGTGATTATGCAGAAATTGATGACCTTTTAACTGCTTTAATTACAAGTATATTCATTTTGCAATTGCTTAATAACCACAAGCAGTTCGGCAAATTATATACTCAATACCTAACTAAGATCTGTGAAATTCGCCAGTTGCTAGACTTAGATGACACTGCCTTATTAAATAAAATACAACCAGCTGCAGAAACTTTAACACGTGCACTGGGTCACGCCACTGTCGCCTTTGCACCAGACAAATTACTACATAAATTGCAACGATTTGCTCGTACCGCTAACTCATCAGCAGTATCTGAATCAGACGATTCCAGCGACCCAATGATACACAAGGCTTTTTATCAACGCAATCGGCTTTTCTGGGTCGTTTTAGCCATGGGTATATTGCTGATCATATTTAGCGTCACAACTTGGACAAGTGCACGAACGGCCAGTACTTATCATGCCCAGGTCACAGCCTTTAAAAACGCGACGCGCCCTTTACCAAAAGCTGGTACAACCAATGGACAGACTGAAAAAGCAGACCAACAGAATCGTAATTTACTCAAACCAGGTTCCCAATTTACGGTCTATGACTTTAATAATAATCCGATTTTAAGGTTCAAGATAGAATCAGCTCAATTAAAAATCAATGATGATAGTACTATTGAAATCCCGATTCTAATTCATAATTTTGAATCAACCCAAGCTTACGCATTAAACTTAAAAAACTTTATGGTTCAAACGTCAGAAAATGAAACTTTACATTTACAAGCCGCAAATAATCAACCAAAAACAATTGAACCAACTGGTACTTCGGAACAAATACTTTACGCCACATCAGACAAAACCAATATTTCTGAAAGTAAATATGTTTTGCTCACATTTACAAACCAACACTTACATACGAATTTTACTTATCTTTTACCAATTGAGACAAATTAAAAAAGCCTGGAAATTCCAGACTTTTTTTGTTTACTTATTTAACTTTAACCAATGTGGCTTAAAGTCTTTCATTCAATTCTTTACCTAATGCTTCAAAACCAGGTTTGCCTAATAAACCAAACATGTTCTTCTTATAAGCTTCAACACCTGGCTGGTTAAATGGATTGATACCATTCAAGTATCCTGAAATCGCAACTGCAATTTCAAAGAAATAAATCGTATAACCTAAGGTGAAAGCAGTCCGGTCAGGAATATTAACCGTCATAACTGGAACGCCCCCGTCAGTATGTGCTAAAACAACACCTTGGTAAGCTTTCGTATTGACGTAATCCATTGTTTTGCCTTCAAGGTATTTCAAACCGTCTAAATCAGAATCTGACTTAGGGATTTCAATATCATGATTAGGTTTGCCAATTTTGACAACTGTTTCAAACATTGTATTACGCAAACCTTCTTGGATATATTGACCTAATGAGTGTAAATCAGTTGAAAAATTAGCTGAAGTTGGATAGATGCCCTTTTGGTCTTTACCTTCAGATTCACCCATTAACTGTTTCCACCATTCGCCAAAATATTGTAACGATGGTTCGTAGTTTTCAAGAATTTCAGTAACGTAGCCTTTACGATATAAAATGTTTCTTAGTGCCGCATAACGATAAGCTTCGTTTTTATTCAAATCAGTATCCGTATATTCACTACGAGCGGCGGCTGCCCCTTGCATCAATTGATCAATATCGCCACCGGCTGC
Organism: Agrilactobacillus fermenti; assembly: GCF_021030645.1. Taxonomy (GTDB): domain Bacteria; phylum Bacillota; class Bacilli; order Lactobacillales; family Lactobacillaceae; genus Agrilactobacillus; species Agrilactobacillus fermenti. The sequence continues at coordinate 12,108 of NZ_JACGCJ010000027.1, forward strand.
AGCAATTGGCAATAAACCAACTGGTGAAAGTACAGAAAAACGACCACCAATATCATCTGGCACAACAAATGCTTCATAGCCTTCAGCATCAGCTTCAGTTTTTAAAGCACCCTTAGCTTTATCAGTTGTCACATAAATACGTTTAGCTGCTTCTGCTTGACCGTATTTTGCAATCAATTTTTCCTTGAGAACACGAAAAGCAATCGCTGGTTCAGTCGTTGTTCCTGATTTAGAAATAACATTTAAGCTGAAATCACGATCTCCAATTTGTTGGATCAAGTCATGTAAATAAGATGGGCTGATGGAGTTACCAGCAAAGAATACTTGAGGCACTTTGCGATTTGGTTCAAAGTTATAGAAGAAACCACCTAAGAAATCCATTGCAGCACGAGCACCAAGGTATGAACCCCCAATGCCAATCGCAACTAAAACTTCAGAATCACTCTGAATTTTAGCAGCAGCCTTTTGGATACGTGCAAATTCATCCTTGTCATAGTCGACTGGCAAGTCTAAGAAACCACGGAAATCATTACCTGCACCGGTACCTTCCCGTAATTCTTGGTCTGCTGCATTGACCATTGCTTGAATTTCGCCTAACTCATTGTCATGAATGAATGGTTTAAGCTTTGAATCGTCAAAATTAATATGTGCCATCCAAATAACCTCCTATGTTGTATATATCAAACATACTCATTTTCAACCAAAACCCGTCAATTGTAAACACTAAACTCCGGTTTTTCATGAGGAAATAAGAAATTATTGCACAAAACCTAAGAAAACGCCACCAAGAATGACTAAAAGACAGCCAATTATAGTAAATATCAATTCTTTTCGAGATTTCTTTTCGCCAAGAAAAATAATACTCCCGATCGTTGAAATAATAATGCCGGTTTGGGCTAAGGAATAACTGATAGCCAAACCAACTTTACTCATCGCAATAAACATGGCAGTATTTCCGATGCCCCAAGAAATACCAGTTAAGATGTTCTTAAGTGTTGGTTTTGCCCAAGGTTGTTTTTCTTTACCCCAAGCAAGTACTAAACCACCAATAACCATCCCCATCGACTGCGGCAAGATAATCGAAATGGGGTTTGAAAAACCGCCCCACTTGACGATCACGGTATAGCCAAGATAGCCAGCAGTTGAAATAATTAATGCATTTAGGCCCTTAGCAAAGTGCGTCCCATCATCAGAACGATTATATTCGCTATTCTTATCCCGTAAAGAAGTTAAGCTGGCACCAGCAATCAACAACACTAAGGCAACACTGCCCAAAGAAATTTGCTTGGCTGTCTGCCATTCATGGAATAGTAAGGCACCGGCAACTGTATTAAAAAATAATTGCATCCCAGTAGACATCGGTACCGCTTTTGAAATACCCATGTCTTTCATGGCTTTAAATTGGTTGCCTTGACCTACAGCCCAAAAAATACCAGATAACAATCCGATAAGGAGAACTTTTACGTCAATAAATGGTCGATAAAATAAAAATAGCCCGATACCAAATAGGAAAGCGCCCAAGGTCATGCCGAGGGTTTGTTGATAAGCATTGCCACCAAGTTTCCCACTGATCAAGCCAATACTACCCCAGGCAATTGCTGGGATAAGTGCTATCAGAATACTCACAAATACGCCTCATTCCAGTTAGTTTTATATAGTACACAAGCTGTTATTTTATCAAGAAACCTGGCACTTGGCTACCCAAAAAATAATAGATGTGTCATTTTTTACAAAAATCATTTGATAAAGAATACACATTTTAGACCTTAAAAAAATTACTTTTTCAAAAACAGCCCATTAAATCAACATTGTCAATTTGAAAACAATCGTGAAGAAGTGTAGCATACGGGTTGTAAGTTAATTTTGTTTTTGGAGGGATATTTTTATGGCAAAGAAACGTATCTCACGGGGCAAGTTTGAAAAGCTGCAGCAATTGTCAAATGATCAAGGTATTATTGCAGCCTTGGCAATTGATCAACGTGGTTCTATGAAACGAATCATGAAAGCCGCAGCCGAAAAAGCTGGTAAAACTTATAACTTAGACATGGTTTATGAATTTAAGGAATTGGTTTCCAAAGAATTGACAAAGTATGTCTCTGGTATTTTGTTAGACGAAGAATTAGGTTTCAAAGGTATGAAATCTAAAAATCCTAATTCTGGCTTGATCATGTCTTATGAGAAAACGGGTTATGACGTCAACACAGTTGGCCGTTACCCAGAGTTATTGCAAAATGAATCCCTAGATCGTTTGTTGGCTAAGGGGGCTGATGCTGCCAAAGTATTAGTCTATTACAATCCAAATGACCCAGAGGAAATTAACGACGTCAAACACGCCTTTCTGGAACGACTCGGCAATGAAGGTTTAGCTGCAGACATTCCATTATTTGTTGAAATTGTGACCTACGATGACAAGATTCCAGACGCTAAGAGCGCTGAATTTGCTAAAGAGAAACCACAGTTAGTCTTAGATTCCATGAAGGAATTTTCAAAAGACAAATATCATATTGATGTCATTAAAGCTGAAGTACCTGTTAACTGGGACTTTGTTGAAGGCTATGCTAAAGATGGTGTGCAGCCGGTCTACTCACAAGATGAAGTTGCCAAGATATTTAAAGCAGCTAATGATGAAGTTAACCGGCCATTTATCTACCTATCTGGTGGTGTTTCCGCTGAAACATTTCGCTCTGAATTGACCTTTGCCGGTAAAGCTGGCAATCATTACAGTGGCATCCTGGGTGGCCGTGCGACTTGGTTAGACGGTGTTCAAGTTTACGCTGATGGTGGCAAGGCAGCTCTAGAAAACTGGCTGCAAACTCAAGGCAAACAAAATGTTTCTGAACTCAATGAAATCCTAAATAAATATGCAACTCCTTGGTATGATATTTACGGTGGACTCGATAACATCGAAGTTTTTGACCGCGATATTATGGAAGATTAAAGATCGTTTTAGCTATAAAAAAAGGCTTGCCTAGACAAGTCTTTTTTTATTTTGGGCGAATGGCTGAGGCAAAGCTTGTGTGTTGTATTCAGCAAACGCTGATGATAAATATTTTTGGTTTCAATATGTTCCAAAAGGCAACGGTCCGACCTTCTTCAAATGAGCTAATCATCCAAATCTTCTTCAATATTTAACCCATATAACTGACTAACTGGTTCGTCTCGCGGTGCCTGGTGGACAACAACAATGCCAATCGCGCCTTTGCTGGTCACATAGTTGGCAAAAGTCGTCACCTCTTCAACCAAGTATGCCAGTCCATCTGAATTCACGATATACTGCCCTTTGATCGGTAATTCTTCAAAAAATACTTTATTCATGCGAATATAATCTTTGCCGTCATGAAGTACTAATAATACTTTTAACATCATTAAATCTCCTTAGGTCTTATTCCAAAATGATCACAACGAGTGCCGCTTAAATAAACGATATAATCCAAAACCGATCACAGTACCGACTGTATTGAAAATCACATCATCAATATCTGTAATACCGGTGTGTAACAAAAACTGAAACACTTCAATACTGATCGAGGTCATAATGCCCAGTAAGAGCACCTTTGCAAAAGTAGGTCGGCGCATCAAAATTGGTAAACCAATCCCAAAGGGTATGAACCAAAGGATGTTACCAAATAGATTATACAGGAAATCTAGTTTGGATAATCCATAGATCAGTTTCAGTGTTTCAACAAGCGGCACAAAATTGATTTCGTTCAGCGAGCGGTCAAAGTCTAGTTTGACCTGCCAAGGGAAATAAATACCTCGAAACACAGTTAAGAAATAAAGCATCAATAAGTAACCGACAAATAGAAATAGCATCAATTCATGACTGAATTTAAGCCGCTTGTGCCGCCATCTTTGCCAAATGATGCGCAGAAACATGAAAATCAGCAGGTAGAAGATAGTCTTGTCCAAACTATAGAAGATCAATCGAATCAGCGGAAAATGATTGATGCGCGTTTGATATTCGGTGGCAACCATTCGATAAATTGGCCCTAGAAAAATCATATGACTTCCTCCGAATTCTTAACAAACTTCAATGCCCTATTTTATCAAAAAAAAGAGCTTTTTTGTGGCATTTCAAAAATATCTTCATTTTTTCGTCATGATATCTTTATATACTAAAATTGTAACTACTGGTTTCACGCGTTATAATAATTGAAGCTAAATTCTGAAAGGAACAACTCATGAATAAACTCAGAATAAAGGCCTTTTTTAAGAGTCGCTTAGGCTTTTTTACTCTACTATTGATTTTGCTTTGGGCAAAGTCTATTTACATCTACTACACAGACTTCTCATTAGGCTTAACCGATCCCTACCAGCACTTGATCATGTGGCTGACACCATTTGGCACAAGTGCTTTGTTATTGAGCTTGGCCTTATACATACGCAAACCAATTCTATCCTATATTGCCATGTTTGTGATTTACATTTTACAGTTGATTCTATTATTTGCTAATGTCATCTACTATCGCCAGGCAACTGATTTTTTGACGATCAACACAATTATGAGTTCAAGCAAGGTATCCCAAGGGCTAGGCAAAAGCACGCTAAGTCTACTGGCACCACAAGATATTCTGATTTGGCTCGATGTGATCATTATTTTGATTTTACTGTTTCGCCGTATCATCCCGATCGATCCTAAAAAATATCGGCCTAAAAAGGCATTTGTCGTTTCTTTATGTACCTTTACATTCTTTTTATTAAACTTATTTCTTGCTGAAACGAGTCGACCACAGTTACTAACACGGACATTTGATCGTAATTACATTGTTAAATATCTGGGCATTGAAAATTTCATGTTCTATGACGCAGTTCGGACCGCCCAAAACAACCAAGTACGTGCCAATTCTGATGGGAGTGAAATGACGGCGGCTTACAATTATATTCAACAACATAAAGCCGCACCAAACCCTACTTATTTTGGAACAGCTAAGGGCAAAAACGTGATCATCATTCATCTAGAAAGTTTCCAGCAATTTTTGATCGACAAAAAGATCGATAATCAAGAAGTTACCCCGTTTTTAAATAGTCTTTACCATGATAAATCTACCATAAGTTTCTCTAATTTCTTCCACGAAGTCGGCCAAGGTCGCACCAGTGACGCTGAAACGATGTTAGAAACAGGTTTGTTTGGCTTACCCGAAGGGTCTGTTTTTACCTCTTTAGGCTCGGACAATACCTTTGAAGCTGCGCCAGCAATACTCCAACAAACACAAGGTTATGATAGTGCTGTCTTTCACGGTAATACTGGCAGTTTTTGGAATCGTAAGGATGTCTACCGTAATTTGGGTTACAATTATTTCTTTGATGCCTCTTATTTTGATACGTCAAAAGATAATGCGATCGGTTATGGTTTGAAAGATAAACTACTATTTGCCGAGAGCACCAAATACTTGGAACGTTTGCAACAACCTTTCTATACCAAATTTATCACCGTTACCAACCATTTCCCATTCTCTCTAAGCGATACTGACAGTGATTTCCCTAAACCGGATACTGACGATGATATCGTGAATAATTATTTCCGAACGGCACATTATTTAGACGAATCCTTACAACAATTCTTTGATTATTTGAAAGCATCTGGACTCTACGATAATACTTTAGTAATGATCTATGGGGATCACTATGGTTTAAGTAATAGTGATAATCTATCCCTAGCCCCCTTGCTAGATAAGACAAGTTCTGAGTGGACGGCATTTGATAATGCCCAATTGCAACGCGTCCCATTAATGTTTCATATGCCTGGCCTTAAGGGCGGTATTAATAGTACGTATGGCGGTGAGATCGATGTCTTACCAACATTGATGCACTTGCTTGGTGTGGATACCACACCATATATGTTTATGGGAACGGATCTACTGTCATCACAACATAACGCCATCGTTGCCTTTCGGAACCGGGATTTTGTAACACCGACATATACCGTCTTAGGTGGCAAAGGTGCCAGTGGAACGGTCTACGATAACAAAACCGGTAACATTATCAAAGATTTATCAAATCAACAAATCAAAAAGTTAAATGCGGATCAACAGAATGTCAGTGACCGCTTATCTATTTCTGATAATCTCAATAACAAAAATCTACTTCGCTTTTACACACCGATAAACTTCACCCCGGTTAATCCAGAAAATCAAGATTACACGCAAAATTGGTTACGCCTATTATCCGTCCAAAATCATTTAGGCAAAAAGTCAACCAGTGTTTACAGTCAGCATGGCGGTTCCACGACAGACTTATATCAAACAGATGCGCCAGAACTGAATGATGACAAATCGCCAATCACCGAGCTTCCAAGTGAGGTCAAAGAAAATACCAAAGCGGGCAAGCATAATCGGATGAGTACCACCAGTAGCCAAGCCTTTTCTAGTTCGGCAATGACCAGTTCTAGTGCTTCAAGTACCAACACACCATAATTTTGTATACAAAAAGGTATGAACTTAGCAAAACATCTATTTTGCTAGTTTCATACCTTTTTAATAGCTCTATCAAAGTTGGGCTGCTAATTGATCAGGGGCTAAAATCGTAATTTTGCGGCGATCCTTTTGAATCAAATTGGCCTGGCTCAAAGCTTTAAATGTCCGCGACAACGTTTCTGGCGTTGTCCCAATATAGGTGGCAAGCTCTTTAAGCTTCATTGGCAATACGAATTGGGCTTGTTGTTGTGTTTCGTACAGATCCATCAAATAACTCACTAGCCGTTGTTCAATCGAGTCGGCACTTAAATAACTTGTTTGTCGTTCCAATGCCGCCAGCTTTTCCGCCGATTCCTGCAGCAGCTTTAAACTAATCGCTGGATATTTCAGCAATAACGCCTGAAAATCTTGCTTATAAATGACACAAGCCGTGCCATCGGTTAAAGCTTCCGCGTAAGCATCTGGGGTCCTAGCACCAAATAAGATTTTTTCACCTTCAAAATCTCCCGGTCCAAGGACACGTAAGAGCTGTTCTTTACCCGTATTTGAAAGCTGATATAGCTTTAAATGACCTTGATTTAAGATGATCAATTCTTGCGTCTCTGGATCAATAACCATGTTGCCCTTTTGAAAACTTTGATGGTGAATCAATTCAGAGATCTTTAATAATTGAGTCTGATCCAAATTTGAAAAAATCGGGACAATCTCCGCACAAGTATGATTTTGGTGCGCTTTTTCATGAATATGGAATATCGTTTCTTGTGTCATAAGACCATCTCCTAAAATTCAAATTACTAAGCTTCATCATCCAAATCTAAGTCAATTTTTTGACCTAGCTTCTGTTCAATCATCCAAATATTCTGTTCGTTAACGCCTAAAACATGAATCAACTGTTGGGCTAAGGGATAGCGTTCTTCTTTTTGCGCCAATTTGATTGCCCGCGTCACAAACAAGTTAGCCTTTGCAAAATCTTGCCCGGTATCATTGAGCATGGCAGTGACTGACTGGTATTTATTACGACCGCCATCTTCAATCATAGCATAATCAGTCATTTCTTTGACCGTTGTGGGCACTAATTCATGCTCAGCTAACATGACTTTTGCCAAATCAAAATATAGCTGCTGATTCCCATCATATAATGATTTAAAGTAGGTATTTTCTCCTTGAGCATACCACATATATTGTTCTAATTTAAAACTTTGTAATTTCAAGTTGGCCAGAATGTGCCCGGTCATTGCTCCCGCTGTCGGTGTGTGGTGATCTTTGTCTGCCTGTTCAACTTCTTTTCGATAGACAGCATCAATTTTTGTAGCATCCATAAATAGACTTCCCTTCTATACCGTTGTTTTATTGGATTTAACTTCGTAACCCAAATCAGTCACAACGGCAGCAATTTTCTCTGCTTGAACAACTTCTGGGTCAAATTCTGCTTTAACTTTACCAGCATTAAATAATACTTTGACGTTGGTAACCCCCGGTGTGCTAGAAACCGCTTGTTTGATTTTAGTTAAACATGAAGGACATGTTAATTCATCTAATGCTAAAGTAACTTTTGCCATCGAAAAAACCTCCTAATTTCATTTACAAGTTCAGTATAACTTGACCATGATCTAAAAAAATTGATACAAATCAAGTTTATCGTTGAACTGCAATTTTTTTTGCAGTTTGAATTCTTTTAGCTAAGTTTGAGTGCCGCAATAAACGCATGGCATTAAAAATCACAACTAAAATACTGGCTTCATGAACAAACATACCTGACGCCATATCAATTTTACCCAGCAATAAACCGATCAATAGAGCGGCCACTGTCCCAATTGCGATGACAATATTTTGCACGGTGTTGGCATGCGTTTGCCGACTTTTTTGGATAGCAACAACCAAGGCCATAAAGTTTGCATTCATCAAGGTCACATCGGCAGTTTCAATGGCAGCATCAGCTCCGGCACCCATTGCGATGCCAACATTGGCTGCAGCTAAGGCTGGACTATCATTGATGCCATCGCCCACAAAAGCTACTTGATGCCCCTCAGCTTGTTGTGCTTTAATATAAGCCAATTTATCTTCTGGCAACAGTTCTGCTTGAATACCACTTAACGGTAATTGCTGGCCAATTGCCTGGGCACTAGCGGCGTTATCCCCTGTCAACATGATCAGCCGGTTTAATCCCATAGCTTTCAGTTTGCTTAAAGCAGCGGCAGTGTCAGGTTTCAACGCATCACCGATACCTAAAGCCAATAACAAATGTTGCTTATCTGCCACTAGAACAGTCGAAAGTCCTTGCTGTTGGATTTGCTGCACGGTCAGTTTTTCTTTGGCATCAAGTTGAATCCCATGATCAGCCAATAACCGTTGATTACCGACAAATAACGTATCCGTAACTAGTCCCTGCCCCTTAACGGTTTCAGGTGAATCTTTCAAGGAAATATTCGGTATTTTTTTATGCATGAGATCGGTCACGATTGCTTGGGCTAAAGGATGTTTGCTCGTCTTTTCGATGGCTAGTAATTGTGCTGTTGTTTGTTTTAATTTTTCGGCATCGTCAATTAAATTGATTGTCGTCACAACTTCAGGTTTACCCACCGTTAACGTACCCGTTTTATCAAATAAAACGGTATCAACGTGAGCTAGTGCAGTCGTTACTTCCCCACCTTTGACCAGAATACCGGCTTTGGCACTACTTCCGATACCAGCCACATTAGATACGGGCGCTCCGATAACCAAAGCGCCAGGACAACCTAACACTAATAATGTGATCGCAGTGTTTAAATCTCGAGTTATCAGATAAACAACTAGAGCAATTACTAAAACTGCCGGCGTATAGAATTTAGCAAAGCGGTCGATAAACTTCTCAGCCGGCGATTTGGCATCTTGTGCTTCTTCCACCAGTTCAATGATCTTACCAAAAGTGGTTTCATCGCCAACTTTTTCGGTTCTAACCGTGAGCATCCCACTGTCTAATAGTGAACCTGAATAAACTTGAGTCGTAGTTGCTTTAAAAACTGGTTTAGATTCACCGGTGATTGCTGCTTCATTGACATATCCCTGTCCTTGAATGATCACCCCATCTACCGGAATTTGGTCTCCTGGTCTTACAAGGACCTGATCGGCCACTGCCAAATCATCTACATCAACTTGCTTTTCACCTTGTGCCGTTTTGACGGTGGCTGTGGTTGGTGCCAATTCCGTTAGCGTTTTGATCGAGGCTCTTGTCTTTGCCAACGTTTTCTTTTCGAGATATCCTCCGAACAAGAACAGAAAAGTAACGATTGCGGATTCATGAAATTCGCCAACAACGAAAGCACCGATAACAGCAATGGTCACTAATAATTCAATAGAAATCGTTTTATAACGCAACGCACTAAAAGCATGCAAGGCAATTGGAAAAACCCCAATTATCGAAGCCGCAATCAGTAAAATAACTGCGATAGTCCTTTGATCAGTCCAAAAATTGAAGCTTAACCCTAGGCCCATTAAAATGCCATTCAATAATAAAAATTGGCGATTATGTTTTGTAACAAATCTTTGTAATTTCATTTGCGTCGTACCTCCTCGTTTACAAAACCCAGTATAAAACGATCAAGGCATTCAAAAATTGACCTATATCAAGTTTTAAAAAATAACGCCACAACTATTACAAAATACCAGCTAAAGAAACAAATAGGCCCACAAAAATTAGACTAAAAATCTAATCTTTGTGGGCCCTTGCGATTAAAGCGGTACGCTTAAAATAGGCTTCTTCTTGGCTGCTGGGCGCTTTTTGTCACAGACACTCTATTTTTTACCTGATTCATGATTAGTATCATTCTTTTCGCTTGCTTTTTTATTAGGGAACGTAATAGTAAAGGTCGTCCCAACATTTAGTTCACTTTGAACTTGAATGGTTCCGTGATGCTGTTCAACTAGGGAATGGACAATTGCCAATCCTAAGCCCGACTCACCATATTTTGTATTCTTTCGGGATGGATCCGCTTTATAGTAACGTTCCCAAATGTTACGAACCTGTTTTTCGGTCATACCGATACCATTGTCTTTAACGATAAATGTCGTGCTATTATAATCATCTTTAGCTGTCACATTAATCGTTCCGTTCTGCGTAAACTGAATGGCATTTTGCATAATATTGAATATGATTTGAACGAAACGATCGTAATCCGCATATGTCGTGAGTTTATCGGGTGCGTGTAGCTTCAATTTATCGCCTGCATCACTGGCTTTTTTAGTTAACTGTTCAATAATATTATGCAAAGCTTGCACCGAATCAAATTCTTTTTTATGCAAAGGAATCTGGCCGGTTCGAATCTTTTCATAATCTAGATTTTCATTCACCAACCGAATCAACCGCTTCGTCTCATTACGCATTAATTCGATACTCTGACCTTTGGACTCTTCAGGAATTGCATCATAAGCCAGGCCTTCAAGTAGACCATTGATGGTCGTCAAAGGCGTCCGCATTTCATGAGCAGCATCAGCCATAAATTGGCGCCGGCGTTCTTCTTGACGTTTGATTTCCTCGTTAGACACTTTTAGCGACGTAATCATCTTATTAAAGTCGTCAGCCAATTCATCTAATTCATCGCGATCGTGACTTTGAATTTGTACTTCAAAATTTCCTTCAGCCACTTGATGGGCCGCGGTTCTCAAACGATTGATCCTAGAAACTTGAAAACGCGCCAAAAAATAACTTAAAATCAAAGCAGCTATTGAGGAAACAATGACAGCGATCAGCAGATTATTTTTGATTTGATCGATACTTGCTTGAATCTGAGTGACTCGTGAACTGACAATGACTGCCGCAACCATCTTATTATTATAAAACCAAGGTACGATGACAAAGGTCCGTGCTGGGCCACGCTTCTTTGTGGATGGTGTTAAGTCAGTTTGGTTCTGGGTTGTTTCTTGCCGATAGCGTTTACCTTGCTCCAAACCTTTCCAAGTAGACTTGTTCAAGGCTGGCGCGCTAACCATGGGGTCGCCATAAACACGCGTATTCGTAGCATCATAGACGGTAAAACTCACTTCTTGGTCCCGTAAAACAAACTCTAGATCACGCAAAAAGGAAGCTTGCAAGTCTTTAGTCTGGCCAGTTTGACTATTGGTTACTTGCATCGCATCATCGCGCAGATTATCCGCATAACCTTCTAGTTGGGTCCAAGTTTGTTGATAGGCTGAATTCCGTGAATAACTAAAAATGGTGGCACTGACGATTAAAATTGTCGTCAAAATTACGAAAAAGAAGCTTAGCATTTGCTGATAAATCAGTTTCATTTACATCAAGCCTCTGACTCTTTAATGCTAGAATCATCGAATTTATAGCCGACGCCCCAGACCGTTTGAATGACTTGCGGCCCAACTTTCTCAATTTTTTGGCGTAACTTTTTAATATGCGCGTCAACTGTCCGTTCATCACCAAAATATTCATAGTCCCAAACTAATTCCAATAATTTTTCCCGGGAAAAAACTTGTTTGGGATTTTTAGCCAAAGTGTGCAGTAAATCAAATTCCTTTGGCGTTAAACCTTCAATTGCTTTATCATCTAAATAAGCTTCACGCGTTTTAGTACTTAATTTAAAATGTTCCGTGATCACATCAAAATTTTGATCATCATTAGCTGTTTCACTAGATTTATGAGGCGCATCTTCTTCAACAATTTCTGCACGACGATGTAAGGCTTTCAAGCGTGCAACCAAAGTGATCGGACTAAATGGTTTGGTGACGTAATCATCAGCACCAAGTTCAAGGCCTAAAACTTGATCACTTTCAGAATCACGCGCTGTCAGCATGACCAAAGGTACAGCCTGTGAAACTTCCCGTATTTCTTTAGCCACTTGCATACCATCTTTACCAGGCAAATTGAGGTCTAAAGTAATAATATCCCAGCCATCTGGATCTTCTTTGAACATTTTGACGCCTTCATCGCCGTCATAGGCAAAATGGGCGTCCCAGTTCTCTTTTTGAAAAAACATACTCATCATTTCAGAAACAGATTTATTATCTTCAATCATTAATATTTTCATTTGATAACTTCCTTCATTAAAACTTGCATCTTATGTGAGAAATAACTTAGTATTAATTATACAATGAATTTAAGCAATATTGCTTTTTTCACAGATTGTTTTCAAAAAAATCAATCTTTTAGCGAACGAATACGTCGCAGTTAAGTTCATATTAGCATAAAAAAGGCATTTACAAAATTTTTGGAGGTAAAACGAACTATGACAGAATACAAAGGGGTCGTCTTTTTTGACTTGGATGGCACACTCTTAAACGAACATAAAACCATCGATACAGGCGTTGTGGCTGCGTTGGATCAATTAAAAGCCAATGGGTACTTACGAGTGATCGCTAGCGGCCGCCACGAAAGTGAACTACGAGATGCCCGGCAACAAGCTGGGATTAATTCATTTATTGCTTTAAACGGGGCTTATATTGAATATGAGGGTGAACCAATTTACAAAGCCCAAATTCCTGCGCAAACTGTTCAAGGCGTCGTGGATATTGCCAATGGTCTGGGAGAGAGTGTCGTTTTTTTCTCGGGACACCATAAAGGTATGTTGCGCATTACCGATGACGCCAATGATTCTTTCAATTACACTAAAACACCGATGCCCCCTGTGAATTCAGATTTTTTTGAGAAATATCCAGTTTACATGATGTTGATTTTGACCACAGCTAATGACAAACGATATAGCTATCCCTTTAATGACCGCTTAACTTTTTACCGCAACACGCCCTACTCCATCGATACCGTTTTAAAGGACGTTTCCAAAGCTCAAGGCATTCAAAAATTATTGGAAGTTATGCACTTAGAAAAAGCGCCAACTTATGCATTTGGTGACGGCTTCAATGACTTACCAATGTTAGGCTTGGTTGACCATCCTGTGGCGATGGGTAACGGTATTGATGCGGTCAAAGACCGTGCAGAATATGTGACTGATACCAATGAACGGGGTGGTATCATCCAGGGATTGAAGCACTATCACTTGATCTAAGAAGCAACTCAAAAAGACGACTGAAAATAAGCCTAAAAGCTTACGCTCAATCGTCTTTTTAGTTACGGATAATTTAACTTTAACGGTATGCTAATCAACTTAGGCTCTAATCTGACCATTACCTTGAGCGATATACTTAGTCGATGTTAATGCAGTCAAGCCCATTGGTCCACGAGCATGTAATTTTTGGGTAGAAATACCGATCTCTGCACCAAAACCAAACTCAAAACCATCGGTAAAGCGTGTCGAAGCATTCACGTAAACGACAGCTGCATCAATTGCTTTTGTGAATTTTTGGCTATTTGAATAGCTGTTAGTGATGATGGCTTCTGAATGCTTCGTGTTGTAACGATTGATGTGCGAAATGGCCGCATCAATATCGGCCACAACTTTAATAGCCATCACATAGTCATTATATTCTGTGCCCCAGTCTGTTTCAGTGGCCGCTTCAATTGTCAGTAAAATGGCTTTAGCGGTAGCGTCTCCTTTTAAAGTAACGTTATAAGGCTGCAGTGCGGCTTGAACTTGTGGTAAAAATTCAGCCGCAATTTGGCGATCAACGACCAACTTTTCCATCGCATTACAAACAGAAGGCCGCTGCGTTTTAGCATTGACAATAATATTGAGCGCCATTTTAAAATCGGCATCTGCAGCAACATAGACATGACAATTACCAGCCCCCGTTTCAATTACCGGTACGGTAGCTTTTTGAACGACTAAATTAATAAAATTTGCACTACCTCGGGGAATTAAAACATCGATATAATCGGTTAGCTGCATCAATTCATCTGCGGTTTCATGGGTCGTGTCATGAATCAATTGAATGGCATCCGCTGGTAATGCAACTGAAACTAACGCTTGGCGTAAGATATCAGCTAAAGCGATATTAGTTGCAATTGCCTCTTTGCCACCACGTAAAATAACAGCATTGCCAGATTTCAAAGTCAAAGCTGCTGCATCCACAGTGACATTCGGACGTGCTTCAAAAATCATGCCCACCACACCCAACGGTACACGAACTTGTTTGATTTGTAGACCAATTGGTGTCGTCCAGCCTTGCGTCACTTCACCAATTGGATCCGGCAAAGTTTGAACTTGGCGTAGACCCTCAGCCATGGCTTGAATACGCTCAGCTGTCAACAACAGCCGATCTAGCATTACTTGGCGAACCTTATTTTGTTTGGCATTGGTCATATCTTTAGCATTTGCAGCCAAAATTTCATCTGTATGGGCTTCAAGGGCAGCTGCCATCGCCATCAAAGCCTGGTTTTTGATTTGCGTATCTAACTGGCCTAAAACTTTACTTGCAGCTTGGGCCTGCTGCCCGATCGTGGTTAGAGCCGTTGCTATCATCATTAAACACTCGCTTTCATCGTTTGAGGTGTAAATAAAGTCCCGATTTCTTTACCATCTAGAATATCAAAAATAATTTCCGGATCGCGGCCGTTTGCCAGTATCATTTGGCGATGGTGCTCTAAGATACGTCGAGCAGCGTTAAGTTTAGTCGTCATGCCACCAGTCCCAAACTGGGTACTGCTGCCCCCAGCGTAGGCCAAAATGTCGGCATCAATGGCATGCACTTCAGGAATCAAAACAGCGTCAGGATCTTTATAAGGATTTCCGGTGTAAAAGCCATCAATATCTGACAAAACGATCAATAAATCGGCATCGATAATTTCGGTAACGATTGCGGATAATTCATCATTATCACTGAAGCTCGTTTGATGATCCAACTCATCAACTGAAACACTATCATTTTCATTCACAATTGGAATGATATGCTGCCCCATCATCGCCTTAAAAGCATTGACGACATTGCGTTTGCTCTCCGGAAACAGCATCACATCACGCGTCAGTAAAACTTGCGCGACAATCTGCTGATATTCCGAAAACTCTTTGGTATAGATACCGATCAATTGACTTTGTCCAATAGCTGAAACTGCTTGCTGTTGGGGAATCTCACTGGGCCGATCCTTTAAATGCAACATACCGATGCCTACCCCCATTGCCCCACTGGAAACCAGTACGACCTGGATGCCGCGATTACATAAATCTGTCAAAACAAATGCTAAACGGGCAATAGCACGCAAATTTAGCTTACGATTTTTTAAAACTAAACTACTGGTTCCGATCTTCACAACAATACGTTTTGGATTTATCTGACGCAACAGCACTCACTCCAATAAAAAATCTGCACTATAAACAGTATATAGAGCAGATTCTAACAAATTTAAATAAGGACTACAATTAATTTTTTTATTTAAGTAACAGTTTTAATTCACGGGGTGCTTTACAGGCTGTCCTGACGCCCCACGAACTGCCTCATTTAAGGCAGTATAGGCAATATTATGAACAGAATTTTTCGTAAAGAAAGCAATATGGGGCGTCAAAATTAAATTGGGCAAAGTCAACAAAGTCTCTAATTCAGAATTATTCAAATCTTTGCCTTGCCAGTCATAGTCGAAATAAGGCCCTTCGCCAGTCCAAACGTCTAAGGCAGCCCCCGCAATCGTGCCGGATTTTAAGGCTTGAATCAACGCTGGCGTATCCACGACTTGACCACGAGCGGCATTGATCAAATAGGCAGAAGCCTTCATCTTGGCAAAACTTTCTGTGCTCAATAATTTCATTGTTTGACTCGTTAAGGGCACATGTAACGTCACCACATCACTGGCAGTCAAAAGTGTTGTCAAATCTGTGTAAGTTGCAAATCCAGCCAAATCAGGATTTTCAACCGGGTCATTAATCATGATTTGACTGCCTAAGGCATGGAATATTTGCGCAACTGCACTACCAATATGCCCGGCACCGATGATACCGATCGTCAATTCACTCAGTTCTGGTGAGATTTTACCCAGCCAAGTAAAGTCATGCTGAATTGCGTTCTCTTCGAACTGGTTTAAATGCCGCAATAACCGCATTGTTTGGGCCAGGACATATTCTGCCACTGATCGTGGTGAATACACCGGCACATTCGTAACAACCAATCCATTGGCTTTAGCTGCTGCTAAATCAATAAACTCATAACCAACCGACCGGACGGCAATTTGCTTAATACCAAACTCGGCTAATTTGGCATAAACCGCTGGGCTACCTAAAGGTACGACTTGTTGAACAGATAGGGCATCAAAGCCCTTTACTTGATCAATATTTTCGGTAGTTAATGGTGTCTCCGTGATCGTCAAGTCTTGCTTATTTTCTTGAGCCCATTTTTTTAGCTCTACCACTTCTTCTGTAAAGGCATTCATTGCTAAAATCTTCATATCATTACACCCCTAAAATTTTAATTCTTGAAAAGCTTTGACAGCTAAAGCCAATGTCGCCATATCTTGGGTGGCGGCAATGCGAATAAAGCCTTTTCCAGAATCTCCGAAGGCACGACCTGGAATCACCAACACTTGCTTTTGTTTCAAGAGATAATCACTAAAAGCCACATCATCCATACCTGATTGACGAATATCTACAAATAAATAAATGCTGCCAGCTGCAGGCATCACCTTTAGATAAGGTACCTTTGCCAGCTCAGTTGCCAAATAGGTCAACCGCTTTTTAAAATCATCTCGTAAAGTCGGCATAAAATCAGCTAGATGTTCTAAAGCAAATTTCCCAGCTCGCTGGCCTGGCGCTGAAGGTGTATAAGCGACCCCCTCATTTAAGAGTCCAGCCGCATCGTTGATTTTCTCAGGTGCTAATAAATAACCGATCCGAAAGCCCGTCATCGCAAAGACTTTTGATAATGATCCTGTCACAATCGTTCGTTCTGGAGCCAAAGCTTCTAAAGGCACAAATTCATTATCACCGTAGACATAAGGCCAGTAAACTTCATCAGCAAATAAATACAAATCGTATTTTTGGGCCACAGCTACAATGGCCGTTAAAGTCGATTTTGAAAAAACAGCACCAGTCGGGTTATTCGGCGAATTAATGATCACCGCCTTAGTTTTAGGCGTGATCGCCGCTTCTAAATCAGCCGCTTGCAGTTGAAATTGATGGTCAGCGGTCGTTTTAACAAAAACCGGTTTCGCCCCAAAGGCTTGAATTTCCACTTTATAAGAGGTGAAATAAGGCTCATGAATAATGACTTCATCGCCGGGGTCTAAGATGGCACCTAAAGCGATGAACATGGCATGTGAAGCACCGGCAGTTGCTCGAACATTTGTTAAGTCATAATGTGTGTGAAAACGTGTATTGTGTGTTGCTAAAATAGCTTGCAAAAAACCAGGATCCCCGGCTGAAGCCGTGTAATGAGTATAGCCAGCTTTCATATCTTGATAGGCCTGTTCAATAATTGGCAACGCCGTGCGCTGATCTGGATCACCAATGGATAGATCAATAATATTTTGCATATTTGCAGCGGTTTTACCGATATCTGCTAATATATTTTTTTCTGGAGCTTGAAATAATTTTGCTAATGGTTTGACCAAAGTTATTCCCCCTATAAGCTGGATACTAATGCAATTCTAAAGGACTTGGTTCTTAGGACGCCCTAAATTCATTCGTTTCTCAAATGCATTCAATAATGCTGAAAGTACCAAAGTTAATGCAAAATAAATAAATGAAGTTAAAACTAATGGACTAAACGGTTTGAAGCTGGCCCCTTGAACGACCCCCGTTTGGAACATCAATTCACCGACACCAATAACACTAACAATTGCCGATTCCTTTAGTAAGGAAATAAATTCATTTCCTAATGCTGGCAAAATTGTTTTTACCGCTTGTGGCAAGACAACAAACCGGGTCGTGTCTTTTTGAGATATACCCAAAGACCGAGCAGCTTCTGTTTGTCCTTTTGGCACTGAATTTATGCCGGAACGAATGATTTCCGAAACATAAGCGCCGGAATTAAGCGACAATGCAATTGCTGCGGAAACAAAGGCTGATAAATCCAAACCCATGATCTGAGTACCAAAATAAATCATAAATACCTGAACAAGTAATGGTGTGCCCCGGAAATATTCAATATAGATCACAGCAATCCAATGGGCTAAGAAGTTCTTCGCGCGTTTCATTAATGCTAAGACAGTGCCTAAGATGGTGCCAAACAAGACGCCTAAAATGGTTAACCCAATGGTAATGCCTGTCCCTGACAAGAAATAGCTACCATATTGGGCAAAAAAGCCACTGTTGGCAAACATTTGCTTTTGCGCATTTTTGATATACCCATTCAGTAAATGTTGCCGTTTGATTTGCCGAATCGAATGATTGACTTGTGCCGCCAAAGCGGGCGCATCTTTGGGCATGGCAACGGCCGCATTTTTAGTGGCGTTGGCAAACTTGACATTTTTAGCCAAGGCTAATGATTTATCCTGGGCCACATAAGCATCCGCCACCGGTTTTTCAATAACGATGGCATCAATTTTTTTCTGTTGTAAATTAAGTACAATATCGGTCATTTTTTGCAGACTAACTGTTTTGGCACCCGTTAATTCAGTTTTAGCTAGGGTCTCTTGCGTTGTTTGTTTTTGAACGCCAACTTTGACATTGTTAAAATCATTAACGCCCTGATACTTATTAGCATCTGCTTTCCGAACCATCACTGTTTGTTTGACTGTCAAATAGGGCTCAGAAAAAGTAACTTGTTTGGCCCGTTCTGGTGTCTCTGACATACCTGAAATAATGAGATCAATTTTGCCAGTTTTTAACGCTCCTAATAAGGCATCAAACCCCATTTCCTTGATTACTAAATGAACCCCCATATCTTTGGCAATTTTCTTTGCAATTGAAACATCAAACCCAATGATTTCATCTTGACCCTTGATCGTTTTATGAAATTCATAAGGTGGATAATCTGCTGATAAACCTAAAACCAACGTCCCCTTTTTCTTGATTTTTTGCAAATATGGATCTGACTGTTTTGTTTGTGCCGCCTGCACTGTGCCTGTCTTAGTCAAATTTGCTAATGGCAAAAACGTTCCAATAACCATCGTTGCAATTAACATCAGATGCAGTATTCTTTTACCCCAATGCCCTTCATTTTGATTCATAATATCTACCTCATTATTTTTTAATTTTTCTCATTATACATCATAATTAATATTTATGCACGTTTTTCGAATATTTATATATATTTATACATTAAATCAGACTTCAAGCCAATTTCAGAAAACAAAAAAAGACCTACTACCTGAGGCCTGATGACCTGGAGATAATAGATCTAATTTAGTTATGTCGATTTTAGGAAACTTTCATTATACTTTTCTATCAGACATTCACTTAAATTTGCAATTAATGACTGGCAGCAACTTTACCTGGGTTTTGTTTCTTCTCAACTTTTTCACCCATGACCATCTTGTCATTGTAGCCCCAGACCCAAGTGATAATGAAGCTGACAATTAAAGCAGCAATGCTTGAGAACAAGAAGGCATAAAAACTATTCAAATTCGTTGGATTCTTAGGATCAAAGAACGATGAAAAACCAATCAATGATCCAGTAAATCCAAACATATTGCCATGCATTAAACCTGTAATAAAGCCACCAACTGCCGAGCCTATCAAACCAGAAACAAAGACTTTACGATATCTTAAGTTCACACCATAAATCGCAGGTTCAGTAACACCACAAAATGCTGAAATCGTAGCTGCAAAACCAAGTTCTTTCAGGCCTGCCTTGCGTGATTTAATCGCAACCGCCAAGACAGCAGCACCTTGCGCAACCATTGTAGTGCTGATAATGGCGTTTAGCGGACTAGCACCATTGGCTGAAATTTGCTGAGCAACCAGTGGCACAACGCCCCAATGCAAACCGAAAATAACAAGCACTTGATAGAAACCGCCGATGATCAGACCACCAGCCCAACCAGATACACTGACCAACCAAGTAATAAAATCAGCGATACCATTGGCAATACCTTGAATTACTGGACCAGTGATTAGAATTGTTACGGTTGAGACCACCAGAACAACGATCATTGGTACAAAAATCATTTGCAAATAATTTGGTAAATGATTCTTTAACCAAACTTCCAGCTTTTTAGCTAGCCAAGCGGCTAAAATCATTGGAAAAATTGAATAGGTGTATTTTAAGAATTGAAAATCAAAACCACCAATGGTAAACATCGTCTTAAAATTCGTGCCCCATTGGACAATTTGTGGGTAAGCTAGAAAGGCACCAATTGTCTCGGCAATGATGGGGTCACCACCTAACCGACGAGCGGCGGCAAAGCCAACTAGTACGGGTAAGAAATAAAAGGCTGCATCAGCCATAGCAGAAACTGTTAAGTATGGGACGCTCTTAGGATCTAATAAAGAGCCGAGTTGCGGTAACGTCAATAATGCCAGTAAACCTTTAATAATACCAGAAGCGGCAATCACACCAATGACCGGACTCATCGAACCCGTGATCACGCCAATTAGATTATTCATCCCATGTTTCAATCGATCCCACAAACTTAAATTTTGCGGTGTTTTAGCACTCCCACCCGTTTCAGCGACGGCTTGTGCGGTTGCTTCAGGATCAGCGTATTCCGGACCAAGTTGCTGGATCACTGCATCGTAAACATCTGTGACGGCATTTCCGATAACAACCTGGTATTGTCCCTGGGCTTTACGGACATCAATCACACCCGGCGTATTTTTTAAAACAGCCGTGTTGGCCTTATCTTCATCTTTCAAGTAAAAACGCAATCGAGTAATACAATGGATCAAACTATCCACATTTTGCTGACCACCAACATTTTGAATAATCTCTTTAGCCAGCTCTGTGTAATCCTTTTTAGCCATTTTTCATTCCCCTCACTTTGTTGTCACAGTCCCCACGACTTGACTTTGTTCAACTGGACCTTTCGCAACATTTAAAGCTCCAAGTTTGTCGGCTGAATTTGTAATGACGACAATAATGACAGTATCCAGATTGGCTGCCTTGACTTGCGCCAAATCCATTGTGGCAATAGGCTGACCACCTGTCACCGGCTCATCGGCAGCCACTTGGATCTCAAAGGGTGCGCCTTTCAAATCAACTGTATCCACGCCCATATGAATTAAAACTTCCAAGCCGTTCGCCATGGTTATCCCAATTGCATGCTTGGTACTTGCGACCATGCTTACCGTGCCCGACACAGGTGCCACGATCTGATCAGCATTCGGTTGAATCCCAAAGCCTTCCCCCATTGCTTTAGATGAAAAGACTTTATCACTAACTTGAGAGATGTCGACTAACTCACCCGTCGCCGGCGCATAAACTTGATTATCGATCTGCTTTTTCTTGCCAAAAAATTTAAACATTTTTCACCCTCCTAAATAAGGAATTAGCTAATTAACCGCTTTCAATGTTCAGTATATGTCCTGTACGTACAGGTGTCAACAAAAATACGTTTAGAAACCATAGATTCTTAAATAGCTCTGAAATATCAGTATTTAGTTTTGAATAACATTGTTTTTCTTTTAAATTTACTTGTCCGGATAGGGATGATATAATACTTTTGAAAGCGATTCATATTGTTTGTCTGTTTTGTTACAATATCATTCGTAAATTTATCACAATGGGGTGAGATGATGGACACAACTGCAAAGTACCTATCAATTGCACAAGATCTATCTAGTAAAATTAAATATGGTCAATATCCTGTTGGTGATAAGCTGCCAAGTGAAGCTGCATTAATGCGCTTATATGGCACCTCTCGCGATACCATTCGCAAAGCCCTCGAAGAATTAACAAATAACGGGCTGATCCAAAAAGTCAAAGGGAAAGGCTCAATTGTTTTAAACACTTCACGTTTTACCTTCCCAATTTCAGGAATCACGACTTTTTCAGAATTAAATCAACGTCAGCAAATGCATGCTTTAACTAAGATTATCAATTTAGAAGAACGGGCACTGCCAGAAAATATTGCCGACCAAGTTGCAGTTGAACAACGGGCGACAACTTTTGTGCGCCGCTTGCGGCAAATTGAACAGGAACCGATCGTCGTAGACGAAGATTATGTTTTAAAAAGTATTGTGCCGCATATCCCGCGCTCGGTAGCGGAAAATTCACTTTATAAATACTTTGAACAAGAACTCAATCTAGATATTGCCTACGCCACCAAGTCAATTACCGTCGAACCAGGTGATGACTATACTTGCCAACTTCTAAATCTACCAGCAAAATCTTTGGTCGTTATTGTCCGCAGCCTAACCTATTTGGCCGATACATCATTTTTCCAGTACACGACGTCATTACATCGGCCTGATCGCTTCAAATTTATTGATTTTGCGCGACGTTCAGCAAAATTATGAATGGAGGATGCTTAATGAATTTTAAAAATAAAGTCATCTATCAAATTTATCCCAAATCTTTTTATGATAGTAATGGTGATGGTATTGGCGACTTACGAGGTATCATTCAAAAAATTGCTTATCTTAAAAAATTAAATATTGATATGATTTGGTTCAATCCGTTTTTTGTTTCGCCGCAACACGATAATGGCTACGATATTGCCGATTATTACAATATCGATCCAATTTTCGGCACAATGGCTGATTTTGAAGATCTGGTAGCCGCTCTAAAAACAATCCATGTCGACATCATGCTTGATATGGTACTAAATCATGTTTCCACGGAGCATGAATGGTTCCAAAAAGCACTGGCTGGTGATGCCCACTACCAGAAGTATTTCTATATTCGTGAGCCAAAGTCAAATGGCGATCTACCCAATAATTGGACTTCTAAATTTGGTGGTCCGGCTTGGGCACCTTTTGGGGACACAGGTAAGTATTACTTACATCTCTATGATCCCAGCCAAGCTGATCTTGATTGGCACAATCCCGAAGTTCGTCAAGCTTTATATCAGGTAATCAATTTTTGGCATGCTAAAGGTGTTAAAGGCTTTCGTTTTGACGTGATCAATGTTACAGGAAAAGACGAAAGCTTGACTGATGCACCAGCAGGAACCGCAAGTAAATTTATGTATACCGATACACCGATCGTGCAAAACTATTTAAAAGAAATGAACGCCCAAAGTTATGGTAAAGATCCCGATAGTATTACAGTAGGCGAAATGTCTTCAACGACAATTACCAATTCAATTGCGTATACGAAACCGGAAAATCATGAGTTGACCATGGTCTTTTCTTTCCATCATTTAAAAGTTGATTATCAAAATGGCGAAAAATGGTCACGCATGCCCTTCGATTTTCAAAAGTTGAAACAAATTCTAAATGACTGGCAAGTAGGTATGACTAAAGGTGGTGGCTGGAATGCCCTTTTCTGGAACAATCATGACCAGCCGATTGCTTTGAATCGATTTGGCGATACTGGTAAATATCGAGAAAAGGCGGCTGAAATGCTAGCCACTACGAGCCACTTATTACGCGGCACACCATATATTTATCAAGGGGAAGAAATTGGCATGATCAACCCCCATTATCAAAGTATTGCTGATTATGTCGACGTGGAAAGTAAAAACGCCTATCAACGGTTATTAAACAAAGGTGCTTCTCCTGCCGCTGCATTCGCAATCATCCAAGCAAAATCGCGCGATAATAGCCGCACCCCCATGCATTGGGATGCAACTAAAAATGCCGGTTTTACCACGGGAACGCCTTGGTTGAAACCTACTGATCAGCAACAAATTAACGTGCAAAAAGAACTTGCTGAAGGTGAAATTTTTAATTATTATCAAAAACTAATTCATTTAAGAAAAACCCAGCCAATTATTTCTGAGGGTAATTATGAACCCCTAGACCTAACCCATCCGCAAGTATTTGCTTATCAGCGAACTTGGCAAAATCAACACTTAATTGTGGTCAATAATTTTTATGGTCAAGCAACGACTTTTGCCTTACCACGTGATTTTCAGCACCTGACTTGTCAAACTCTGATCAGCAACTATGCGCGCCAGATCCAACAAACAGAAAATAACTTATCACTAGCACCCTATGAAAGTCTGGCACTATTATTTACAATTAACTAACCAAGCATTAATAAAAAGGTCAAAACAAAGCAACTTCCACTCTGTTTTGACCTTTTTGCTGACCACTCGATATAGATATTGTATTAATTTTGGACGTTAGCTTCACGTTGCTGTTGCAAATGATGATAGAAAGCTGCATTTGTTGCGGCTTGATATGGCATGACCCAAAACTCAGGTATACCTAATAATAAAACACTCAATAAATGCCAGCCGATAAAGGAAAGATCTAAGTAAAAGAGCCGGCCTTTTGCACCCCGCATCATCACTTTGCTAGCCCGAATATAGTCTAACGTATGCCAGTCGGTATCTGTTTGATGATCCCGATAAATATAATACGTCATTCGGTAAGAGTATGAAGCTACGATGCCAGGAATGACAAGCAATAAACTCCAAAGGATGGTAAAAATATACATCATTAAGGCCAGTAATAAGACCGGACCAATATAGCGACTGGTAAAACTTTGAAAAGCCAGCTTAAAAGGATGTTCAATATTTATTTTAGGCTGCTGCAGCCAATCTAAAAAAGTAAAACTGATACCAGCTGTTAATAAGCCGCCA
This sequence comes from Agrilactobacillus fermenti, assembly GCF_021030645.1. GTDB lineage: Bacteria > Bacillota > Bacilli > Lactobacillales > Lactobacillaceae > Agrilactobacillus > Agrilactobacillus fermenti. Next base: position 36,957 of record NZ_JACGCJ010000027.1, read on the forward strand.
ATCAACACGCCGGGAATATTACTAAAAATCTGCCAAACGAATTCACCACCGTTATTAACATGAACTGGTGTATCAGTAATCGATTTAAGTGTGGGTTGAAAATTTGGTTGCATAAAGATATAGGCAATAATTGCGGTTAAAATAAGTATGAAAAACATCGTCAATACTTTAAACAGGGCTGGGACCAGCGTCACTTGAACTGCTGTCAGCCAGTTCCCCTTAAATAATGCCCTCACCTCACGTTTTAATTCAGAAACTTTTGTTTCCATTCAAGAAAAACCTCCTAATAATGATACACACTATAATCTAGAGTTGCTTACATTGTAACAGAAAGCAGCCATGTATCATATTCTACAAGTGTATAAAATTTGACACAACTCACTGATTTATATTACTTTACTTTCAGAGAGATTGAGCTTTATTTTTAATAAATTTGCCAGCAAAAATCAGATATTTTATTTTTCATTTTCACTATAATAACTTGATTTATTTCACATATTATTGGATAATACAAGTTAGAGCATATGTTACTTACAGGAAACGGGGGGAATATTCATGGATTCAGAATACGGTCGAGATTCCGAAGCAATTTTAGAAGATTTATGGGATCTGTATGATGTTGCAAACAGTGATGACCGGTCTTTTAATCGAATTATGATTTATCCGAAGCATTTATTGTGGCGTGAGGCCAAAGTACAAGACAAAATTGAATCTTCCCATAGTCGGATCGTTAACCGTCCTGTCGTTGTTGCTTCATTTAATACATATGAAGAGCCGATGATTCTTCATGTCTTAAATAAGCCCACTGATTATGAAACTGAAAAGTCACTTTCTAACAAATTAGCAAATTTAATCAATGAACTGATTCAAGCTTATGTTGTCGAGTCTTCAGAGAGTACGGCTGAAACGTCACAAGTCAAAAGTAATTAATTATTTAGTCAATTTTAATAACGTTTTAGTGCAAAAAGAGGCTGGGACATAAGTCTTTTTATACAGCCTAAAGTAAAAAAGAGGCTGGGACATAAGCCACGCAAAATAAAATAATCGTAGTTTTCAGACTGATATTGAATCTGAAAACCACGATTATTTTTTTAACGATTGATTTTCTAAAAATAACATTGACTTTGAGGGTCAATTTCAACAGATTAGCTGCCATAATTGCAATTCCTGCTTCAGTAGTAACCTTTTCAATCCCACGAACCGAGGTTCGTAGGTACTTCAAATTAGCCTTCAGATTTCCGAAGAGTGGTT
>NZ_JACGCJ010000028.1 GCF_021030645.1 Agrilactobacillus fermenti
GTAGATTGTTTGCGTAGCGATACCATATTCCTCGGCTAACGAATCGATCGAGTGACCAGATTGGTTGAGGTCAAGGATCATCTTCTTGAAATCTTCATCAAATGTTTTTCTCTTTTTGGTCATTTTGGACACGTCCTATTCTTAGTAGTTAGATTCTACCAAACCGTGTCCATGAAATCATCCTAACATCAGTGATTGGCCTGTTATTTTATGCGTGGCTAGCACCAGGGCTAGCGACTGCAACACAAATAAATTTGGTCGTATTTAGTGTCGTTTTTTTAGGCTTATATACATTTTTCACTGTCGCGGTTTCAAGTTTGGTTTATGGTTATCACAATGAGAAGCCATTAGCTAAGAATAAAAAAATTTTTCTCGGCTATATGTCTACAATCCTTGTGGTGGTGTTGCTTGGTTCGATTTATATGATGAATCATAATTAAAATTTAGACTTAAATTAAGCACAGAAAAAGGCTAAAAACAAAGTATAAATTTTGTTTTTAGCCACTTTTTAATTACGGATAATTTTGGTTAAAACGTGTGCCACTTTTTGTTAGTCACTTTTATTTTTGGTTTCTAACTGTACAAATTGGACGATAAATTTGACGAGATAATACATTAGAATCAAACCTAAAATTACAAAGATTGTAATTCGAATAAGGTTGGTACTGAGAAATAACCAGATTAGTAAAAAGCCGAGTGCAATAATGACGGTATCCAATGAATCCGATTGTTTTTGACGGCGCCGCACGATAACCCCTCCTTGTTTTGCAAGTCAAAGGTGCTTAAGCCAACATTAATCAATGAAAACCTGAGTATGTAGATCAGAAAGATAAGTAAAATACGTTTCTTAGATTACCAATTTATTAAAAATATGGCAAGTGTGTTACAAAAAATTTCATGTTTTGGTCATAAAATAAATTAGTTTTGTTCACGTTTGTTCAGCTTGATTTCGGCTTGTATCGCTATTCAATAAATGGGTAAAATAAACGTAACATAGGAAGGTGATTAAGATGCGTCTACTGGTAACAGGTGGCTCTGGTTTTATTGGCAGTAACTTTATTCATTGCCTTTTACAGAGACACCCTGATAATTTTATCGTCAATTTGGATAAAATAACTTATGCCGCTAACCCTAATTCACTGGCTGACGTGGCTAGTCAAGCGAATTATCGTTTTGTTCAAGGCGATATCTTGAACACAGCGTTGGTCACATATGTGATGCAGCAGTATAAGTTGGAGGCTATCATAAATTTTGCCGCGGAATCCCATGTGGATCGCAGTATTACGGATCCTGATATTTTTGTGCAAACAAACGTTTTAGGGACGCAGCATTTGTTAGATGTTGCCCTAAAAATGAAGGTCAATCGTTTTTTGCAAGTTTCTACAGATGAAGTTTATGGTGAACTAGGTGAAACGGGACAATTTACAGAAAGTAGTCCACTCCAACCGCATAGCCCCTATTCTGCTGCTAAAGCAGCTGCCGATTTATTAGTGCAGGCCTATCATCGTACTTACCAGTTACCAACGAACATTACGCGTTGTTCCAATAATTACGGCCTTTATCAACATCCAGAAAAGCTGATTCCTAAATTTGTAACGCATGCTCTGACAAAGCAACCGCTGCCACTTTATGGTAATGGGATTAATGTGCGCGATTGGATCCATGTTCAAGATCATTGTCGGGCACTTTATTTGGTTTTGACACGAGGAAAGATCGGTGAAACTTATAATATTGGCAGTCATCATGAATTAACAAACCAAAAAATAGCCGAGCTCATTATACGTGAACTCGGCTTGAATTTAAACTTAATTAAATACGTGGCTGATCGGCCAGGGCATGACCAGCGCTATGCCATGGATCCAACTAAAATTGAGCATGAATTAGGTTGGCGACCACGAGTTGATTTCAAGCAAGGTTTAAAGCAAACGATTGCTTGGTATCAGAATCATTCAGAATGGTGGCAATATTTTGCAAAAGCGTAACTATTTCAAGCATTGATGAATTGTGTCAGATAATCCTGTAATTGGTGGTTATCTGCTAATTAGATAAAGTTATTGCTTTTTGGAATACAGTTAAGGTTAAATTATGCATTTAAAAAATCGATCAAATGATGGCCATGGCCAACTTCAGCAATAGAGTGGGCGTCAGAGCCATAGATTAGCGGAATACCAAAGGATTGAGCTAGTTTAATTAATTCGGGATAAGGATATACTTCATTACACCAAGGTTTATATAGACCAGATACATTGAAATCTAAAGCCCAATTCGCACGTTTCAACTGGTTGAAGAGCGTACGAACTTTGCGCATATTATGCTCATCAAAAACCAATGGCATCTGAAAATAATCTTGAAATTTTTTGATCAAGGTCATGTGTCCAAGACGTTTAGGTGCGTGGGGACCTAAATCTGTCGCAACAGCCTGTTGTAAAGCATCTAAATAGTGACCATAGATTGATTGCGCATCGGCTGTTTCTCGCCGAAAACCGGCTTGAAATTCAGTAGGGGTGTAATCAACACCATAAAATTTGGCATTTGTGCCCTTCATGAAATGAACTGATAAGATACCATCATTTAGTTCGGTACCATATTCTTCAAGAAAATCACGGGTCCAGTCGATATGAGTCGGCAAAAAATCAAATTCAAAACCCAAGTTGATCTTTAAATCGTGCCGGTATTTATGTTGTAAGCTGTGTATTTTTTGTAAATAGGCAGGGAGATCGGTTAGAGCCATCGCCCCAGTATCAAAGGTATCTAGCGCCCCACCCAGTTCTGCACGAAAATCAGGTGGCAACGGCGCGTGTTCCGTCACAGAGTAAGACTTAAAACCGAGTTTGATAGCCTTTCGGATCATCAGTTCGACGTCATCGCCACTACCATGTTGGCAAAACTCAGTATGTGTGTGACCATCTTGGTTAGGTATCATTTGAACACCCCTATTCTAACGGCTTATTTTTGACAGTTTGAGCATCAGATTTGCGATAAATACTTTGATAAATGACGAACATCAGTAAAAATACAATAATTGAAATACTCATCGCAAGGCGTGTGTCAGGATTGAATAGTAAAAAGACTAATATTCCAATAAAGAATAGCAGACTTAAATAATCACTAAATGGATAAAGGGGCATGGTAAAGTTAGCGACGCCTTTAGGATTTTTTTGCCGATATTTTAAATGGCACCAAAGTAGAATGAGCCACACTAAAACAAAATTAATGGTTGAGACACTGGAGATTAATGTAAAGATACTGGCAGGCATCAGGTAGTTCAAAACAACGATCACTAACAGGATCAATGTCGAAACATTTAAAGAAAAGTTTGGCACGCCATTTTTACCGAGTTGGGTAAATTTTGATGAAGCGTTACCACCTTGTCCTAATGCGTGTAAGGTGCGGCTCGTACTAAACAAACAACTATTGGTGGCGGACATTGCTGCTGTTAGAACAACAAAGTTCAAAATTGCGGCGGCACCAGGCACACCAATACCGGCAAAGACTTGGACAAAGGGGCTGGCAGAAGTTGTGATCTTATGCCAAGGATAGACGCTCATGATAGCAATCATTGAACCAACATAGAATAAACCAATTCGAATTGGCAAACTATTGATGGCTTTAGGCAAATTTTCGGCAGGATTGTCTGTTTCGCCAGCAGTTAAACCCACCATCTCAATCCCAACAAAGGCAAAAACAACCATTTGAAAAGACATGAGAAAGCCATAGCTGCCTTTGGGGAAAATACCACCATGATTAACTAAATTACTGAAACTAGCAGGGGAACCACTGACCCGGACGTGGCAAATAGCTAGGATAAAACCGACGGCCACCAGTAAAATAATCGCGATAACTTTAATCAAAGAAAACCAAGATTCCATTTCCCCAAATAACCGGACATTGACCATATTGGCTGCAAACAAGAATAGCAAGATGACTAAAGGAGCCACCCATTGAGGCAAATTTGGCAACCAATATTTAATGTAAATGCCAGTTGCTGTCAAGTCAGCCATGGCTAAACTGATCCAACAGAACCAGTAAGTCCAACCGGTAACAAATTCAAAGCGATCGCCTAAGTAGGTTTTTACAAAATCAAGAAATGAATGTTTGTCAGTATCAGATAGCAGTAATTCACCAATAGCACGCATCATAAAGAAACAAAAGATGCCCACAATCAAATAAGAAAGGATGATTGAGGGTCCAGAAGTATGGATGGCACTACCAGAGCCCAAGAACAAACCAGTACCAATCGCACCACCAATAGCAATCATCTGAATATGGCGGCTTTGCAAGGAACGGGACAAGGTAGGTCGAACGGATGCTTGTTTTTGAGACATATTGTTTGCTCCTAAGGTTTAATTTCTAATACATGACAAGTGATTTATACGGCAAACGGCCAATAATGAACGAAAAAAAGCCCCTAGTACATTCCTGATGTACTAGGGGCGAATAGTAATTCGCGGTTCCACCCAAGTTTTACGAAAGTGATCGTATCTTTGATAGTTGCTAAAGGTAACCAACCTAAAATGAAACGCCATAAACCATACCGACTTTCAGCAAACGTCGGCTCTCTGCCATGAAATTAGATGACTTTCACTTTAAAACATCCAGACAAAAAAGTCAACTAGTAAAATTAAAAAATGATGAGTTATCTTAGTTTGGTGTTGCTAGATTTAATGGTTCATACATGGTTTCAATTGACAATTCAGTTGAATTGGCACATACACAGCTAAAAATAGTGGAAAGTGGCTGAGACAAAACTAACGTTTTTGTTTTCAGCCACTTGTTAATTAAGAATATTCATTACTTAAACGTATGCTAAAAAGGAATTTCCTCACCTAAAGACGAATCACTCAAATGGAAAATCCCACCATTTATCGTGATTTTTGTTAGTGCTCGGCCACTGACTGCCTTTTAGCTCATTCGCCATAGGGAATTCCCTAATAGTTTAAATAAACAGCCTTAAAAATTAGAAAAAGGATTGAATAATTAAAAAACAATGAGTATTATTATCTTTAATCATAATTTAAAGTGGGTGAACATTATGCATGAAAGTGATCAGTTACTATATGATCCACGCTACGAGCACGATGCTTGTGGTATGGGCTTTATCACACAGATGGATGGTCAAAAAAGCCATGATCTGATTGAAAAAGCTTTAACTATGCTGCATCGTATGAATCATCGTGGCGGTACAGGTGCTGAGCCTGATACTGGCGATGGTGCCGGTATCTTACTTCAAGTTCCCGATGAATTTTTTAGAAAAGAAGCACAAACGTTAACAATAGATTTACCATCGCTGGGTGATTATGCGGTTGGCCAGTTTTTTATGCCTAAACCAACAACTGAGCGCGATGCCGTCATTGCCTCAGCAACTGAAGAAATTGAAAATAGAGGTTTTCATGTTTTAGGACATCGCTTGGTCCCATTCGTTTATGATGCTTGTGGTCCGACAGCACAGCAGACAATGCCAAGTTTTGTTCAATTTTTCATTGCTCGACCGAATGACGTGGCTCGAGGACGACAGTTTGAGGACAGTTTATATGAACTCCGCCGTCATTTAGAAAAAAATTTTTCAGCTGCGACTGAACTAAGTATTGCTTCTTTGTCTAGTCGAACGATCGTTTACAAAGGTATGCTGCATGCTTATCAGGTTGGTCTTTTCTATCCTGATTTGCACGATGAAACTATGACTTCTGCCATTTGCTTAGTACATTCACGATTTTCCACTAATACTTTTCCAAGTTGGGATCGAGCCCAGCCTTATCGTTATTTAGCTCATAATGGTGAAATCAATACCCTCAAGGGTGCTGAAAATTGGATGACTGCGCATAATATTGAAATCTATAATGAAGAGAACTCTGATTCTGCCAAATTAGAGAATTGCATGGAATACCTTTATCATCATGGTCGAGATATTCCTGAAGCTTTATTGATGATGGTGCCTGAAGCTTGGTCTAAAGCTAAAACAATGGACCCAAAGCAACGGGCCTTTGATGAATACAATGAAAGTTTTATGTCACCTTGGGATGGGCCAGCTGCACTTTGTTTCACTGACGGTGTCCAAGTTGGTGCTGCCTTAGATCGTAACGGGTTGCGACCTTCTCGTTATTTGATGACTAAGAGCGGTCTATTTGTGGTTGCTTCTGAATCTGGTGTTGTAGATATCATGCCTGAAGATGTGGTCAAAAAGGGTATTCTTGGTCCGGCTGAAATGATTTTGGTGGATACTAATACGGGCACTTTTTTAGACACGCAAGCAATTAAAGCTAAGTATGCCAATCAGTATCCATTTGAACAATGGCTCAAAGACAATCAGATCGATTTGCAGCAACTACCCATAGCAACACAGCTAAAACCCATGAGTAAGACGGCTGTTCAAACGATGTGGCGCCGGAATGGTTACACGGAAGATATCATTCAAGATGCGATCATCCCAATGGCTACTAAGGGTGAAGAGCCAATTATCTCAATGGGGTTTGATTCACCATTGGCAGTTTTAAGCAAACGCTCGCAATCATTATTTACTTATTTCAAGCAACAATTTGCACAAGTGACGAATCCACCAATTGATGCTATTCGAGAAGATTACTTTATTGGTACAGAAATGTTTTTGGGTCAGGATAAAGATATTACCCGTAATATTCCAGAGAATGCCCGCAAAATTAAATTGGCTGAGCCAATTCTAGATGATGATCAATTTGCAAAATTGACGCATATTACTAAAGAAGATTTTAAAGCGGCAACAGTCAGTTTGGGCTATGCCAGTCAGGAACCGACAACACATAGTTTGGAACATGCTTTAGACGATATGTTTCGCCAAGCCGAATATGAAATTGATCATGGCGCGGCTTTGTTAATTTTATCTGATCAGGGCATTGATGAATCGCAATTGGTCATTCCCACATTACTGGCCACCGCGGGCTTAAATCATTATTTGGTAGAAAAAGGTAAGCGTGGTTTGGCTTCAATCATTGTAGCCAGTGCAGAACCTTGCGAGATTCATCATTATGCGACTTTGCTTGGTTATGGTGCTTCAGCAATTTATCCTTACGGTGCCTATGAAACTTTAAGATATTACGAGATGGCTGCCGCAATTCCTAAATACATCAAAGGATGTGTCAAAGGCATCATTAAAATTATGAGTCGCATGGGGATTTCTACCATAAATGGCTATCAAGGCGCTCAATTGTTTGAAGCCATTGGGTTATCTTCAAAAGTTGTCAATACTTATTTTCCTGGGACCCCAAGCCGTATCGAAGGTATCGATCTAATGACGATTGAACAAGAATACTATCAGCGTTATGAAAAGGCGTATGGCCCCGATCAAAAGGACCCACTTGCTTCTGGTGGCAGTTTCAAATATCGGACCACGGGAGAACATCACTTATTCAATCCAATTTCACTATTTAAATTTCAAGATGCTGTGCGAACAGGAAACTACAAGTTATTTAAAGAATACACAGCTGAGATGGATGCTGAAGCCCTTAAAACACCGACAACATTACGTTCAGTTTGGCATTTGAAGCCTAGTGAAACACCAGTGGCGCTTGCAGAGGTCGAACCAGTTTCAGAAATCGTGAAGCGTTTTAAGTCTGGAGCGATGAGTTATGGCGCCATTTCTGAAGAAGCTCATGAAACGATTGCTCAAGCCATGAACGAAATTGGTGGTAAGAGTAATTGTGGTGAAGGTGGCGAAAATCGGAATCGGTTCAAATTACAAGCAGATGGCCGCAATCTTAATAGTAAAATCAAACAAGTTGCTTCGGCACGATTTGGTGTCAATGCCGAGTACCTTATGAGTGCGGAAGAAATTCAAATCAAGATGGCACAAGGGGCAAAGCCGGGTGAAGGGGGCCAATTAGCAGCCAGTAAAAATTACCCGTGGGTTGCTGAATGTCGTGGGGCCACACCAGGTGTACGGTTGATTTCACCACCACCACATCATGATATTTACTCCATCGAAGATCTTAAACAGCTGATCTATGACCTTAAACAAATCAATCCCTATGCTAAAATTACGGTTAAGTTAGTTGCCAGTACTGGCGTTGGTACAATTGCCGCTGGTGTGGTTAAAGCTGGCGCTGATAAAATTGTCATTTCCGGTTACGATGGCGGCACTGGTGCTGCACCAAGAACATCTGTCCGTGATGCCGGTTTGCCTTGGGAGATGGGTTTAGCAGATGCGCATCAAACCTTATCATTGAATCATTTACGTCAGCGGGCGACTTTAGAGACGGATGGCAAATTGATGACTGGTCGTGATATTGCCGTAGCGATTTTACTTGGTGCTGAAGAATTTAGCTTTGCTTCTTTAACGCTTTGTGCGATTGGTTGTATTATGATGCGGGTTTGCAGCTTAAATACTTGTCCAACCGGTATTGCAACCCAAAACCCTAAATTGCGTCAAAACTTTGTCGGCCGACCAGAAGATATTAAGCATATGATGTATTTCCTAGCCGAAAATTTACGGGAAATTATGGCCAAACTTGGTTATCGGACAATTGATGAAATGGTTGGGCATACGGAGCATTTACAGCCTCGGTTTATTCCAACTGGTAAGGCAAAGTTCTTGAATTTTGATCGTATTTTAGGCCAATCACTTGGTATCAAACGCAAACAAAAAGATCCGTTTGCTGAGAAATACCATTGGCAAGAATTAGACCAATTTGCCGAACAAGCCATGCAACAAATTGATGATACTGTCGTTAATCTACCAATCAATAACGTTCAAAGAGCAGTTGGAACACGTATGGGTGGTTGGATTGCCCAACATTTTGGCAATCAGACAGTTAAACCCGGAAAAATCAAGTATCACTTTACAGGCGTTGCCGGTCAGAGTTTTGGTGCTTTTATTACCCAGGGCCTAGAACTTAAATTAGTTGGTGAAGCTAATGACTATGTTGGCAAGGGGTTAAGTGGCGGCCGGTTGATCGTACAGGCACCTACAACCGCAGCTGATGTTTACAGTAACAGTCCAATCGTTGGTAACGTCGCTTGTTTTGGTGCTACCAGTGGTGAAGCTTATTTCAACGGTCGGGCTGGCGAACGTTTCTGTGTCCGTAATTCTGGTGCTGATGTTGTTGCTGAAGGTATCGGCGATCACGGCTGTGAATATATGACTGGTGGGCATGCCCTAATCCTTGGAACAACCGGAGCTAATTTTGGTGCAGGTATGTCTGGTGGCATTGCCTACGTTTATGACCCTGATCAGACTTTTAAACAACATGTGAATTTGGACATGGTCGACCTATTACCGTTAGATACAGCTGATCAAGCAAAGGTAAAAGACATGTTGGAGAAGCACTTAGAATATACGCATTCCGCCAAAGCACAAGAAATTTTAGATGCCTTTACTTATATGATTGCTGATTTTGTTAAAGTTTATCCTAAGGACTTCCATCGGATCAATGATATTTTAGCTAATTTGGCCAACGATGAAACGAAACAAAACGAAAGTCAGGATGCCATTTTAGAAGAAGCCTTTGAGATTGCAACAAATCAAAAGTAAGTAAGGAGGAAATGCCATGTCAGATCCGTTTGGTTTTATGAAATATGATCGTCAAGATAATCCTTATCGACCAATTAAGGACCGCATTAAAGATTTTAATGAATTAGAAGTCGAATTAGACGAAAAAACGCGGCGTGAGCAGGCAGCACGCTGTATGAACTGTGGGGTACCCCATTGTCATCATGGGATTTTCTATGGTGGTGGTCGTGCCGTTGGCGGTTGTCCTAATGACAATTTAATCCCAGAATGGCAGAATTTAATTTATGAACAACGAGATAAAATGGCTTTTCAACGGTTAACGTTGACAAATCCTTTGCCTGATTTTACCGGACTAGTCTGCCCGGCACCATGCGAGCTAAGTTGTAATGAAGCTTTACATGGTAAGGGGATTACGATCCGTAATAATGAACACTTTATTATTGAAACGGCTTTTAAACATAATTGGGTTAAAGATCAAGGCATGCCTGCTATCCGCAATCATTTTAAAGTGGCTGTTGTTGGCAGTGGGCCTTCTGGTTTGGCAGCAGCATGGCGTTTAAACCAGCTCGGCTTTAATGTGACTGTTTTTGAAAAGTCGGATAAACCTGGTGGCTTGTGTATGTATGGCATTCCAAACATGAAATTGCCAAAAGCAATTGTGGCACGTCGAATCGCAGTAATGAAGGCAGTCGGTATCAACTTTAAAGTAAATACTGAAGTCGGTGTTGATATCACTAAGGCTGAGTTAAAAGCTAACTTTGATAAGATTATCGTCTGCATTGGTGCCGGCACACCAAGAGATATGGCCTTAGATCATGACCAGATAAATGAAGTTAAATTTGCGGTGGATTTCTTAACGCAAGCAACTAAGTCTTTGGAAAACAACGGTGTCAAAGCTGGTCAGAGACTAGCTGGTAAAAAAGTTATCGTCGTTGGCGGTGGCGATACAGGAAATGATTGTATTGCAACTGCGATTCGTCTAGGTGCTACGAATATTAAACAACTGGAGATTACACCAGAGCCGCCAACACAACGGCCTGATGGTAATCCTTGGCCCGAATACCCGATGACCAAACGCGTTGGCTATGGGCAGGCGGAAGCAGAAGCAATTAATGGGCATACCATTTCTGAGTATGAAAAAACAATTACTGGGTTTCAAACTAAGGATGGTAAATTGGTGAGTGTCACAATTTCACAAGTGAAAAACTTTAAGCCAATTCCAGGCACAGCTGTAGAAGTACCTTGTGATTTAGTACTTTTAGCAATGGGTTTTACCGGGCCGCAAAAAAATGTATTAGAGTCTTTAGGCGTCGAAACAGTTTATGATAAATATCGGACAAATGATGCACAAATTTATGTTGCGGGTGATGCCCGCCGGGGGCCGTCACTGGTCATTTGGGCCATTCGTGAAGGTCGGCTTTGCGGACAAACTGTTGCTGATACCTTGGCCCGTGTAGAACAACGGCAAATGGTTTGACAGTAATCTGTGTATATTATTTGACATTACATTTAAAATAAACACCCGAGAATATGGATTCCATGTTCTCGGGTGTTTATTTTTATCTATATTGTATGAAGATTTGTTAGAATGGCCATCTTTGTACTAAACGATTGTATTCATCTTCAGTAATTGGTAAGACAGAACCGTGACGGGCACCATCAGGAATTGAATAATCTTTAGGGTCCAATTTATTGAAAACACCACTATCGATATTGTCAGAAACATATGGTTCATAACCATTATCGTTATAGTGATCTAACAACAAGACCCACTTGTTCTGACCGTAAAGTTTATATGTTTCCGGACCTTCAACGTCTTTTAAATTACTCAATAACTCGGAGTAAATTGGCGTGCCTTGAGGATCTGTTAAAGCATTAACCCGGTCTTCATAGACGTGTTTTGAGTTTTCATTTTTGACAAAGCGCACAAAATGGTCATTGTTTTGAAATACCGTCGCATCAATCCGACTTTGTCCGGTTGGTGCAATGTAAGGAACAGCCTGGCTGAAATTCTTGAAATCACTAGTTCTAGAAGCCCAGATAGATAAATCTTTGTAATTATCCTCACTGTTAGACTCCGCCCAGTAAACTAAATAATTCTGCTGGATGGGATCCCAAATTGCTTCAGGTGCCCAAGTGCAGCCAGCATCGCCAGAAGCAATGGTTGAATAATCATAACCCCAACCGGTGAGGTCACTACTGCTCATAGAAAGAATAGAACGCTTGGCTGTCCCGATACCACGAGAATCATCCCAACTGGTAGCTAAGATGTGAAAACTACCATCTTTAGCACGCAAGATAAACGGATCACGCACCTGATGATTTTGAATTGGTAGTGTAGGTTGATCATGATTTAAAGCCTGATAGTGTAATCCGTCTTTGCTAACGGCAAAGTGAATTTGCTGATCGTTAGGCTTGTATTTTAATGATTTGAAATAGACAAATAAGTAGTGATTATAAACAGGTTGGTCATTGGCATCAGCCTGCGCCGTCGTTACTTGATTATCAAAATTCCCTGGACCAAAAAAAGTGAATAATGCTACAAAAGCTGCTAATAAAAGTAATTTATAATAACGCCCAGTAGCTTTAACATTTAACCTTAACATATTTACTGTCCTCCAAGACTATTAATGCAGATTCATAAACTCAAATAATTCCAGTTTTCATTATATAATATTCACAACTCTATGCCTGTTACATCTAAGTTAATTTCTGATTACAAAGCTTCAACTCTAAATCCTACTCATAAGTCCCTTGATATTATTGACTTTATGAAAAAAATGAGATATATTACAATAAATTAATTTTAGATTATAAAGTTATAAAATAATTAAAATTGGAGGAGCTAACAATTGAAACACTTAACAACTAAGTATTTTGTGATTCTGGTTATCATTTTGTCAGCCTTAATTGGTTCACCTAATTTAGCTATGGCAGAAAATGAGAAAACTCTAAATGTTACAGTTACTACACCCGCAGCAACAGCAGATCCATCTAATTTTTCCGATGCTGCAAGTGCGGATATCATGACCCAGACCATGACAGGATTATATCAGCTTGATAATCATGGCAAAGTAATCCCCGGAATTGCCACTAAGATCGTGTCACCCACCAATAATGGCAAAGTTTATACATTTGAGTTGCGCCATTCAAAATGGTCTAATGGTGAACCAGTAGTCGCCGATGACTTTGTTTATGCTTTACGTAGAATGGCCGATCCCCAGACAAAGTCGCAAATTGCCCAAATGCTGATAAATATTCAAAATTTCAAGGCAGCAATGACCGGTAAGGCAAAACCTGACACGATTGGCGTCAAGGCTTTGAGCAAATATAAACTTCAAATTACCCTGGCAAAACCGACACCTTATTTGAATACACTGTTAGCTTTAGTTGTTTATCCGCTGAATCAAAAAGCAGTGACAAAGTATGGTTCCAAATATGGTACCAATAGCCAATCTATTCTAACGAATGGCGCCTATAAGTTAGCAAATTGGAATTCGACCGCTGAAAAATGGGATTATATTAAGAACAATAATTACTTTGATGCAAAAGACGTCCATATTCAAAAAGTACATACACAAGTCATTAAAGACAGTAATACGGGCTATAATCTTTTTTCGGATGGTAAAGTCCAGGAAACGAGTCTTTCAGGAACAATGGCACGACAGAATGAGCATGACCCTGAATTAACCTATCAAAAATCAGCTCAATTGTATTATTTAGCTTATAACGCGCAAAAAAAAGCTACTGGAAATTTAGATTTTCGTAGAGCGGTCGCTTATGCAATCAATCGCAAAGCGTTAACAAACAATGTTTTACAAGATGGATCAATTCCGGCATATAACATGATTCCTACGGGATTAGCTACAAATAGCAAGAACCAAGACTTTTCTAAGGCATCGGGTAAAGACGTGACTTATGATAAACACAAAGCCCAGCAATATTGGCAAGCAGCCCAGAAAAAGTTAGGGAAAAAGGTTTCGGTCTCTTTATTGACGAGTGATGAAGACAGTGCCAAAAAAATCGCCGATTATCTTCAAGGCCAGTTACAGCAGACTTTAAAGGGGCTTTCAGTTCATATTGTAACGAATCCAGCCCAGCAGAAATTACAACAACAAGTTAAAGGCAATTTTGAGATGACTGTGCAGGGCTTTGGTTCGGGTGTCAATGATCCAATTGACTATTTGAATTTTTCTAGTGCTGGTAATAGTTTTAACTTTGGCCGCTACCATAATCAAGCATATGAAGCCGTCATGACAAAAGTAAATAGTAATGAAGATGCAAATAATGCAGATA
Organism: Agrilactobacillus fermenti; assembly: GCF_021030645.1. Lineage (GTDB taxonomy): Bacteria > Bacillota > Bacilli > Lactobacillales > Lactobacillaceae > Agrilactobacillus > Agrilactobacillus fermenti. The sequence continues at coordinate 13,775 of NZ_JACGCJ010000028.1, forward strand.
AGCGTTGGCAAGATATGTTACGTGCTTCGAAATTACAGATGACACAGCAGCCAGTGACACCGCTATATCAAAAACGAACCCCGCGATTAATTAATAAACAGGTGAAAAACTTGAATTATTTAATGTTGATTGATGCTCAATATCGCTATGCAACCTACAAATAAATCAGGCTAAATTTTTTTGGATAGGTCGGAATATTTTTATGAAAATTAAACGAATTGATTCAAAAGTTGTTAAGGTACCTTTTAAAGCACCAGTAAAAGTGGCTTTCAAGACAATCACCGCCCAAGAAATCGTCTTATTACGGATTCAGACCGACACGGCGCTCGAAGGATTTGGTGAAGTTAGTACGATCAAAGAGGTGACTGGTGAAACTACGGCAGATATTATGGCTTTTTTAAAAGCTGTGACGCCGCTATTGTTGGATCAGGAAACTTCAGCAATTGAAACCATCCACCAAATAATGACGGCATTTTCGGTAGGCCATAGTGCCGCAAAAGCTGGGATTGACCTTGCTTTATATGATCTGTTAGGCAAACAGGCTGGGCTACCTTTATATCGCTTACTAGGTGGTGACAATTCAACTGTCAAAAGTGACATAACGTTAGGTATTGACACACCAGAAGTAATGGCTATGAAAGCAAAAAAATTAGTGGCTGCCGGTTTTGACGAATTAAAGCTCAAAGTTGGTATTGATGATGAAGCTGATTACACTGCCGTTAAAGCTGTTCGAGAAGCGGTAGGACCAAGTGTGAACCTTAAAATCGATGCCAATCAAGGTTGGACAGTCAAGCAAACGTTGCAAATGGCAGCTCGTTTGGAAAAATATAATATTATAGCAATTGAGCAACCACTGCCGCACTGGCAAATGGCAGACAATCGACTGATTCGTGCTGCGATGCCACAGCAATTGATGTTAGATGAATCTGTACATACGCCTCATGATGCGATCCAAGCGATACGACAGGACGCAACGGATATCATCAATATCAAATTGATGAAGTCGGCCGGTATTTTTGGGGCTCAAGCAATTAATAGTATTGCCGAAGCAAGTGGCGTGCCTTGTATGATCGGATGCATGGCCGAAACACGGCTAGGTATCGCCGCCGCTTTGCATTTTGCTGCTGCAAAAACAAATGTACATTATGTTGACCTAGACAGTTATTTATTTTTTAAAGAAACAGCCTATATCAGAGGTGGATTTGAACATGAAGGTGGTCGCTACCAACTTTTGGAAGCACCAGGTATTGGGGTTGAAATTAATTTTGAAGAGGTTTAACGATAAATGATCAAACAACTAAATGGTTATCTTTCAGGATTCAATTTGCTAAAAATTTATTTTGAAGGGCAACAGATATTTATCTCAGAACGTTTTGGGTCAACAGCTAAATGGTCAAAAAAAAGACAGCCTAGTACTGAGGACTATCAGCAAATATCTAAGTTTTTAAATAATGATGCTTTGAAAATTATAGATAATTGGCAGGCACAAGCATTATTCGTTGCAGCAGCTGATTTCAAAAAAACGGCCGATATTTCAACAACAACGCCTTGGGGTGGCCGTTATAGTCAAAAAGATGCGCATTACTGGTATGAGCGTCAGCACAAGTTTGCCCGGGATATGGTTATTGTTAACAATGAATTGGTTGGCCTGCAAATAATTAGTGACGATAAAACAGTCGTCTTGATTGCCCCTGGGTTTGAAGATGAAACTGTTTTGCATCAATGGCGGGTTCAACACTTGTTCAACTTGGAACCTAAAGCAATTACGACAACCACGACGATGGTTCCGATGACAGATGGTATTGAATTAGCTACTGATATTATCCTGCCGCGGGAGGGGCACACCCCCAATGCTACAATTTTGATTCGGACACCTTATAATCGTGAAAATTATGTTGATAAATATGCAATTTTTGCGAAACATGGCTATTCAGTTGTTGTTCAAGATGTTCGTGGCCGTAATCAGTCCCAAGGTAACTGGCAACTGTTTCGTCACGAGACAGAAGATGGCAATGATACGCTCAATTGGATCGCGGATCAGCCCTGGTCTAATGGTTCAATTGGGATGATTGGCGGTTCTTATTTAGGTTATGTTCAGTGGGCTGCTGCTGTGAACAATAACCCGCATTTAAAAGCGATTGTCAGCCTGGTAACTGCAGGTGGGCCATTCACAGATGCTCTGCGAAAGGGAGGCTCATTGGTTTCGGCACTTTTGCCCCTGATGTTTGCCTGGAAAGATAAACATTTTGAGCCAACGCAAATGGTTCGTAAGGATTGGACAGCGTTGTTAGACCACCGACCGATCCAAGAAATACCACTACTTGCGCTGGGCAAAGAATTACCTTATCTTAATGAAATTTTAGCCCATGATCGTGATGATGGTTTCTATACACCAATGGATTGGTATGCTAAAAGGCAAGCTATTCACGTCCCAGCTTTTATTCAATCGGGCTGGTTTGACGATGATGGCGTTGGCACGACCGAAGCAATTCGGGCAACAAATGATTATGAAAAAGGTCAACGACAAATTGTTTTAGGACCTTGGCTTCATGGCGGCAATGCCCAGTACGATTTAGGCGGCTATGTTTTAGGTCCAAATGCGTTACGGCCAGAAATGGATCTAAAACATTTACAATGGTTTGACCATTTTCTAAAGGGATATGATAACGGCATTGAAGTACAGCCAACGGTTACTTACTATCGGCTGAATGCTGATCAATGGATCAGTCAAGAAGCGTTTAATTTAGACGAACATCAAGAAAAACTATATTTAGATGCAAAGAAGCAAACGTTGTTGCAGCAAGCACCTGATTCAGAATCAATAAAGTATAACTTTGATTCCAATGAACCAACGCCATATTTAGCCGATTTGTCTAGTAACGAGGCTGCATTTGTTGCTGATTATGCTGCTGTGGAAAAACGTCAAGATTTAGTTTGCTTCACGTCACCAGTTTTAAAACAGTCAAGAGCGATTGCCGGTGTATTTACTGTTGGCATTTATGCTGCAAGTTCAGCGGTGGATACCGATTGGGTCGTGCGATTAACGGACGTTTATCCCGATGGCCGATCCATTGCGCTGGCCGATGGCGTACTCAACGGGCGCTTTCGAGCTAAGGATTGGGCACATCCCGAGTATTTGGAACCAGAAAAGCGGTATTATTTTGAAATTGAAACGTCAAAAGTTGCTGCTTTAATTAAAGCCGGGCATGCCTTGCGATTAGAGATTGCCAGTGGTGCCAAAAATCTCTTATTTACGAATAGCAATACCAAAGCTGGTTTCAATGGCACTAAATCTCAAATTGCGCATCAGACGATCTACACGGGTAAAAACCAATTATCATTTGTTGCGGTACCTTGGGTCAATTAAATTTAAAGTAAAAGGGCCTTGCTAAGAAACGCGTTTCATACATTATACTCAGTTTGTAATCAAGAAAGGAGTCATTCTCATGAATACTTACCTCATGATTCAAACTGAACAGGGCCCAGTCTATTGTTATGCTGATCTACAATTTGATACACAAAAGTTAACGTTAAAAGTAGATCAAGGTTTTCGAGCACGCCGTTACCAAGTTCCTTTATCTGAGATTCATCACATTGTCGTCGATGATTATCTAAGTGCCACTCGGGTTAGTTTTAATGATGCTCATGAAAATTTGTACGTTTTCTTCCAGAATGGCGATGCTGTGATAAACTATTTAAGAGAGAATCTTTATGTCTAGAGGTTAAATTATGGCGAACATTCGCGATATTGCCAAGGCGACGGGGTATTCTGTTTCAACAGTTTCACGCGTGCTTAATAACTATCCTTATGTTGATGAAGCCAAGCGTAAGCGTGTTTTACAAGTTATTAAAGAATTAAATTACGTGCCCAATCATGTGGCACGTAATTTGAGTTACGGTAAAACCAACAATATTGGCGTAATCATTCCTTATACGAACCATCCATATTTTGATCAGTTATTGAGTGGCATTACAGAAATGGCTTTTGAACACCATTATAAGGTGACCCTACTGCCAACAAATTATGACGCCAAAATAGAGCAGGCGTATCTAGAAGAATTTGCGGCAAAAAGCTTTGATGGGCTGATTATCACTTCTAGATCGAATTCGTTGCCCCATTTATTAAGTTTTAAAAAATACGGTTCATTAGTTTTTTGTGAAAAGTTACCACATCGTCAAGGCCCTTGTGTCTATATTGATCGAGAACATGCACTTGCTGAAGGCATTCGTTACTTACAAGACCAAGGTGTGCAGCATTTGGGTGTCACGCTAGGTCGACACAGTCGAATCAGTTATACCTCGAAAGTCACAATTGAAGCAGTACAACGATTCTATCCTAATTTTGACGTTGAGCAGGATATTTATTGGAACTGTTTAGACCCAATCATGGGTTACGATGCGGGCCAGTATTTCTATAAACATGGATTTGATGGCATCCTGACGAATACCGATTTGGTTGCGGCTGGCGTTTTGAAGGCCTATCCGACACAGAAGCACCCTAAAATTGTTGGCCGTGATAATTTGATTGTGAGTGATTTATTGCAAATTCCAACAATCGATAATCATTTGAAGCAATGTGGTGAACAGGCTTTTGAGTTGTTTTATCAAGAGAAGTCCGATCAGATTCGCATTCCATATAAGTTTATTTTGCGGTAAAAAATATTTTTAGCACTCGCTTAACACGAGTGCTAATTTGTGCTACTATATAGTTGTAAAGGGAAAGGAACCAAGAGGTTAAAGCCTCAGTTCCCAGTCATTGACTGCCTTTTAGCCAAGAAAAAATTTTTGAAAGGAAGTTTTGGACTATGGCTAATGAAGTACAACGTCGTCGTAATTATGATTGGGGTTTGGATCCATTCTTTGATAATTTGCAACATCGTTTTCTTGATTCAATGTTCCCAGAGGATATGAATCAAAATTTGAAGACAGATATTCAAGAAACGGATAAGAGCTATATTTGCGAAGTTGATTTACCTGGTGTTGAAAAGAATGATATCCATATGAATTATAATGATGGTATTTTGAACATTAATGCCAAGAAACAATCTTTTGTAGATCATGATGATAAGAATGGTAATATGATGCTTTCCGAACGCAGTTATGGTGCTTTGAGTCGGAGTTATCGGTTGCCAAATGTTGATGCTAGCAAGATTAAAGCAGAATTCAATAACGGCGTTTTGAAAGTTACACTACCTAAATTGACGGAAATTCAAAATGGTAGCAATATTGACATTCAGTAATTAGTTCAAATCCAATAAATTGAAACTTTATTATAATTGATACCAATGATATAAGGTATCGGAGCAAAATTAACGTTTTGTTTCCGATGCCTTATTTATTTTCTGATTCATGCTATTTTCTAAAGGTAGTGGTTGTACTTAATCTGGTAAAGTTATCATTTTTCGATCAAAAGGACATTAGTTTTCGCATTTTCGGCAACATATCTGGCCGTTGCACCAACTAACAAACGGGCTAAGCGATTCGTGCCTGTTTTACCCATCACAATTAAATCGGGTTGTAGTTGCTTGACCATTTGATCGGTAATAACGCTGCGGGGATCGCCTTCTTTGAGGAAGGTTTGGTAGGTGATATTAGGGTAATTCCGCGCGATTTTTTCAGCAGTCTGTAATAGTTTTGTCCCAATTTCGTGTATATCAGGGGTTGAGACCTGATACGCAGAATCACTAGCCACATAAACATGCTTAGCAACCACGGTTAAAATAAAAATTTTGGCGTGCAGCGTTTCGGCTAAATTACAGGCGTTTTTCAATGCCAGTAGAGAACGTTCGCTGCCATCAATGGGTACTAATATTTTTTGAAACATAACGGAACCTCCTTGATGTTTTTGAAAGCGGATTCTAATTAGATTATATCAGGGCTCAAGGCTGATTAAAAAATATTTTAAGGGTAAAGCCAAATACTTTTAAAAAAATAAAAGTTAATTTATAAAAAATGGTTCAAAAAATAGGTTTCAATCTGATATATTTGATTTTAATAAGCGGCGCCGTTTTCAGGTATGGTGGAGGAAGACTATGAAATATAGACGTAAAGATCAATTGGATTCATTAGAGTTAAAGCATAACTATCATCAAATTGCAGAAGATACTTATGTATTTGAAGCATCAAACCAGTGGAATAGCGCCATCAAAATCACTTTGGTTATTCATGATTTTCAAAAACAATTGGCAAGCATATCTGACAATGGCTGGACAATTAGCCTATTTGATTGTCAATGTTTAAGCTATGTGCAAAAAAAATATTTTTTGAATCAATTAAGGGCCTATAATATTCAAATTGATGAGACTTTTGAGTTATATAAAGAAGTTCATTTTAAAGCTCTGGATGTTGAACTAGAGGCAATGTTTCGTATCATTCAGCGAATCAAGGCAATTTGTGCTTCTAATCCAGCTGAAACGGCTATTGATTTTGAATAATTGAGTGGCTTATTTTAAGCACAATACAAAAAATACGAGTGTTTAGGACATATTCTCCTAAAACTCGTATTTTTTTATTAAGCAAAAATAACGCGGGTTAAATCTTCTGCAGTAATCCCTAAAATAGGTGTTTGCTGTAAAAATTCAGCTAATTTGGGCATGACTTCAGCGGGGATATACTTTGTACCTTGCAGTTTTGTATTCAAAGCAGCAGTATCGATATCACCAAAAAAGTCACCGCTGAGGTGTAAATTGGTGATTTGCCCATGATCTAGATCAATATTGAACTGAACTAAACCACCACCTGGAAGGTAAGCTTTTTTGACGAACTGTGATTTGGGCGTTTTACCATAAATAAAATCTGAATCTGCGAAGGTATGTTTAGCTAGGGCAACGATTAGTTGTTGATCTTCAGCTGTTAGTTCATAAGTATCAACATGATTAAAGCACGCTAAAATTTGTTTCGTCAATTCAGCCATAAAAGTTTCATTCGTTAGATCAGGGCGCAATGTTTTTAAATTGATCGTTCGTTGTTTTACGGAAGCAATATGCTTGGATTGTAATTTTAAATGGTCCACATTTAGCGCCTGCAACATTTGCATTTGATCGGTATCAAATAGCAAACTACCATGATGCAAAGTATAGCCGTCATGACGATATTGGGCACTGCCAGAGAATTTACGATGATTGACGACCAGATCATTGCGGCTATTACGTTGTGCCGGAATCTGTATCTGTTGTAAGGCGGCAGCGACAGTTTTTAGATAAGTATCAAAAGTCATTTGGCTAGCAATATCAGGTTGAATAAAAGTGAACTGACAGCCGCCGGTATCCGTGTAAATGGTGCCGCCACCAGAATAACGCCGTACAACATTAATTTTATGATCCTGAATATAATTGAAATTCAATTCGCTAACGGCGTCTTGATATTTGCCTAACATAACCGTTGGCGTCGTGGACCACAACATGAAGACCGGTTGCTCAAAGCGTTTTTGTGTCAACAAGTAGTATTCCAAAGCAAAATTAAAATAAACGTCTTTAGAAATTACGGGTATATAGATCATTTGTCATTTACCATAAACGGCTTCTAGCTCTTCACGAGCTTTATAAGAACTACGGACCAATGGGGAACTGGCTACAAATTTGAAGCCTCTAGACATTGCCTCTTTATAGTATTGTTCGTAACGAGACATTGGCACCCATTCACGTAATTGATAATGACGTTTGGATGGTTGAACATATTGACCAATTGTTAAGAAATCAACATCAATGGCGCGCAAATCATCCATTAATTGATAAACTTCAGGATCGGTTTCACCTAACCCAAGCATGATACCAGTTTTAACGAACATATCTTTTGGTGCATGGGCTTTCACATAAGCCAATACTTTTAAAGAAGTGTCATAAGTTGCACGATAACGCACTTTTGGCGTTAAGCTGCGGATTGTTTCCATGTTGTGGTTGAAAACATCTGGTTTAGCCGCAATCACTCGATCTAAAAGTTCGGTTTTACCTTGAAAGTCAGGTGTCAAAACTTCAATTGTCGTCTCAGGATTGTATTTACGAATCTCATTGATTACCCGGACAAATTGATCTGCACCTAAGTCTGGTAAATCATCACGGTCCACGCTTGTGACGACGACATGTTTTAAGTTCAATTTTTTAGTAGCCATGGCTACTCGTGTTGGTTCTAGGAGATCTACTGGTGCTGGACGGCCATGGGGTACGTCACAAAAACGACAAGCCCGCGTACAGTTAGGGCCTAGAATCATAAATGAAGCGGTACCGCTACCAAAACATTCGCCTAAATTGGGACAATTGGCTTCGGCACAGACCGTATTTAGTTGCAAGCCATCTAATAAATGGGTCATTTTGTCAACTTTGCGTTGATCATAAGTCACTTTCAGCCAAGTTGGCTTCGGGGTTTCTTGTTTAACTGTTTTTGTATGTAAATCTTTCATATTATCAGTCCTATTCTTCGTTAACTTCGATTGTAGCAACTAGGTCGCCAACTTTGGTAGCAGCGCCTTCGTCAACCAACTGGGCTTTCAAGATACCATCTTCTTGACTTTGAACTTCACTAATGACTTTATCAGTTTCAACTTCGAAAAGAATGTCACCTTGTTTGACGGCATCGCCTGGCTGTTTTTGCCAAGTACCAAAGAAATATTCGTCAGATTTAGGGCTTAATTTGGGCATATGAACTTCTTTTAACATGAAGACACTTCCTAAACTTTAATTTAAACCTAATATATCACGCTTGAATTTAAAGAAAACCCTTGCACAAAAAAATAGGGAAAAACCCTAAATTTTAATTTCACTCAATTTAATTGTTGCCATGCTGTCCTAACTTAAGCTAGCTAAAATAGCTTGCCGAGTTTGCAGACCATATTTAATGAAGCCTTTAAATACTTGTTCATTGACACGATATTCGGGCGCACTAATGCTAAAAGCACCATAAACATGATGGTGTTTGATCAGATCAAAGCCAACACAAAAAATATCTGGTTGATTCTCAATGTTATCGATGGCATAGCCCTTTTTCTGAATCGTTTTTAGATTCAATTGCAGTTGTTCAGGATCAGTGATGGTGTTGGGCGTCAGTGCTTTTAGCGATGTATGCGCTAAGTAGGTTTGCAAGTCTTGGGGTTCATAGCTGGCTAGAATTGCCTTACCCATAGCACTAGAGTACATATTCATGGTACCGCCAATGCGAGATACCAGTTTGACACTACGCGGGCTTTCTAATTTATCTAATAAGACAATGCGGTGATCTTCGACGATACCTAAATTGACGGTTTCATTGGTTTCATCGCGTAGCTGTTCCAAAAATGGTCGGGTACTTGCTTTAATATCAAATGAAGCAGCGACACGTTGACCATATTCCAAAAATATCGTGCCTAAATCATAAGTTTTACGAGCAGCATTCTCGCGGATGAAACCACAATAAATGAGTGTGCGCAGGATTTTTAGAACGGTGGGTTTAGAAATTGGGACTTGATCGCTGATTTGTTTTAAGGTTAGCGGTTCTGAACTTTTGGCAATCACATCAATTAATTGTTTTGCTTTCAGTAACACCGTTCCGTAGAGTGGCTGTTCTATTGTTTCCGACATCAATCATTGCCTCCAAAAAGAATAATATTTCTTATATGGAAATATTATACGACTCTTTTGTGTGTTTGTCAGGGGTAGAATTTAGTCAAAAAAGAATAAATGATTGACAAAAGAAATGTTTGGTTATATAGTTAGTTACATGAGTAATTAACTAATTAGCTAATTGCCTTTAGAACTTCCAATTGAGGTGAAAATATGCAGTTTAACTTTGACAGCGGTGTGCCGTTGTTTCAACAAGTTAATGATCAAATTGAAGAAGGTATTTTAGATGGGACTTTTCCTGAATTGACACAAATACCATCTACGACTGAAATATCGCAAGCGTTCAAAATCAATCCCGCGACAGTATTGAAAGGGGTCAATCTATTGGTTGCTAATGGTTTAGTAGAGAAGCGCCGAGGCATTGGTGTTTTTGTCAAACAAGGGGCACAAGAACAGGTGCGGACGGCACGAAAGGCAAAGTTTTTAGAAGAAGCCGTCACCCAAATTGTGCAGCAAGCACAAGAATTAAATATTTCTAAAACACAACTGATCAAATTGATAGAAAGCAGGTATCAAGCATGAAGATCGAATTAAAAGATGTGGTCAAAAATTTGGGCATACCAATGTTTTGAAATCAATCAATCTAACTTTTGAAACTGGGCATATTTATGGTTTACTTGGTCGCAATGGTGCGGGGAAGAGTACGCTGTTGAATTTGATCAATAATCGGATGTTTGTTTCTGATGGAACGATTGCCTTAGATGGTCACCCAATCAAAAATAATGAACAAGCCTTGAATCAATTGTTTATGACGAGTGAAGATACACTTTACCCAGGTGACATGCGGGTTAAAAAAATGTGGCGGACAACACAAGATTTTTATGGCACTTTTGACTGGTCATTTGCCAAGCGATTGGCACGTAATTTTAATCTGGATCCTAATTTTAAACTAAAAAAATTATCCACGGGTAATCGTAGTATTGCCAAGCTGATCACTGCTTTGGGGGCACCAACTAAATTTATCTTTTTGGATGAACCGACTTTAGGGATGGATGCCACTAATCGGGATATTTTCTATCAAGCTTTATTAGAAAAATTTGGTTCTGGTGATCAAAGTCTGATTTTATCGACCCATTTGATTCAAGAGGTCGAAAAAATGATTGATCATATTTTTGTAATTGATCATGGTCAGTTGATTGAGGATCAATCTGTTGAAGCAGTTCAAAGTCATGCATTTGCCATTTCTGGATCTGAAACTTTGATCAAGGAGCATATTGCGTCAAGCAAGATCATGTCCGTAGAACCTTTTGGCAAACAATATAAAGTCTATGTTCGGAATTATAATTTAGCCGATTTACCAGACAGCTTACATGCCGAATCGTTGGATCTGCAAGCCTATTTTGTGAAATTAACGAATCGAGGGACGTTCTAATGAAATTTAAGGCGACGACATTATATAATTTTAAGCAGCAAGGTTTAACGCTCATCTACTTTATGGTAGGCGTAGTTCTATTTACAGTTGCATTGCCATTATTAGGAATAATATTTACGAGCAATGCTCAAATTCATAGTGCTACAAACTTAGTGGTACTTTTTACGATCATCAATTTTATCGGTGGCTATATCACTCTAGCACAAAAGAACTTCAATCTATTCATACAAAATGGCGTTGGTCGGCACACAATCATTAATTCAGTTTTGAGTGTGAATGTTGTCTTTGCATTGATCAATGCGCTTCTGGCACAAGGTATCCATGGCACCTTTAACACAAAGTACTTTCAGATACGTTTTATGAACTTTATTGATGATTTTTATGGGCCGAATAGTTCTTATGGGACTCATAATATTGTTTGGCGTTTTTTGTTTATTCTATTAGTATTATTTGCGATTGCTAACCTCGGTAGTATTCTGGGTGCGTTTTGGAGTCGCTTTGGTCGAATCCCTAGAATTATCCTGATTCTGCTAGTCATTTTCACACCCACAATTTTAATGAATGTCTATCGACTTTTATCTGCGACAACGCAAGCTAATGTGAAAATTATTATCGCGCAACTTATCGGGATACAAGCACACAGTGGGATTGAACCGCTAATGACACTGTTAGTGATTGGTATTCTGACTGGTCTGATGGTCTATGTATTGAATTTCAAGCGCGAATTGAAACGTAGTTAAAGTAGCCGTAAACAAAACTAGTAGCCTTAAATTTTTAAATTCCACTAGAATTAAAACGCTATCATGGTAATATATTAGTTGTATAAGGCCATATGGCTAGCTTGAACCATGAAGGAGTTTTATAAAAGATGAAAGTTTTGACATTTGGTGAAATGATGTTACGTTTAAAACCACCGATCAGCGGCCGAATCTTACAGACAGACCAATTTGAAGCAACGTATGGCGGTGCGGAAGCTAATGTAGCCGTATCTTTAGCTTTGCAAGGCGATGAAGCTGCCTTTTTGACCAAGTTTCCCGATAATTTATTAGGCGATGCGGCGCTGAGTACTTTGCGTAAATATGGCGTAGATACAAGTAGAATACGCCGTGGTGGGCCACGTTTAGGTATTTATTTCTTTGAAAAGGGCGCCAGTGTACGCGGTACCAATGTGGTGTACGATCGTGCTGGTAGCGCATTTGCGACTTCAAAAGCTCATGAATATGATTGGAATCAGCTTTTTGATGGAATTTCGCATTTTTATTTCTCTGGGATCACGCCAGCTATTTCAGCTGAATTGCAAGCGACTGTGTTAGCTGCTTGTAAGTATTGTCAAGCGCACAATATCACGGTTATTTGTGATATGAATTACCGTGGTAAGATGTGGTCACCTGCAGCCGCACAAGCGTTCACTAAGCAAGTTATGCCCTATGTGACTGTTTGTATCGCTCATGATGAAGATTTTGAGGCCAGTCTTGGGATTCAGGCTTTTGATGGGGATATGACCAATGGTATCGCTCAACGAGACAGTTTCCAGGCTGGCATGCAGGAAGTGATCAAGCGCTATCCTAGTGTTAAAATGGTTGCGAGTGTTCTGCGGAATATTTATTCGGTTGAAGATAGTCAATGGACCGCCATGATTTTAAGTAATGGTCAATTTTATAATAGTCCGCAATACCAGATGCACGTTTATGAAGGCGTTGCTGGGGGCGATGCGTTTGGGGCTGGCTTAGTCCATGGCATTTTGAACCATTATGAGTTACAGGATCAAGTAAACTATGCGATTGCTGCCAGCGTTTTAAAATTAACCATTAGTGGCGACTTAAACCTAGTCAGTGAGGCTGAAATCAAGCACGTCATGGCGACACAAGGTGGCAGTGCCATGAGCCGTTAATATGAAAAGTGAGGTTTTATAGATTGCAATCTATTGGCCCAGATCAATCACAAGTATTAGAACAATTACCTGAACAGATCAAAACAACTTGGCGCATCACTGCCTTAATGAATGGATTTTGGCTTTTATTACCTTTAGTTGGGGCAATTTTAGCTTGGCAGTTTTGGCGGTGGCCAATTTGGGTGGTGATCATTGCTGGCTGCTTATTTATTGTATTACCAGCAATTCAGTTAAGTATTGTTCCGTACCGCTACCATTTCACGGGGTATCTTATTTCCAATGAATTTGTGACATTACAATCTGGTTTTTTCTTCCGCAAACAAGTTACGATTCCGATCACACGTATTCAAAATGTGACCTTAGAACAAGGCCCAGTTTTGCGATGGCAAAAATTACAGGCCGTTCGAATTGACACGGCAGCCACTAGTCATCACATTGAAGGCGTATCCGTAAAAAAAGCAGATGCATTGAAGACAGCAATAGTGCGATATGCTTTGGAGGAACAGGATGACTAAACACTTACATCCTTTGGCGATAGCCGTTAATTTACGTGATATAGTAGTGCAAAACTTTTTCTGGTTGATACTCATTGGCGTTAACTTTAGGAAATTGTTGCAAAAAGGTTGGTTTATCCCCGTTTGTGTTGGTATTAGCGGTTTCTTTGTCGGTTGGGCAATATTAAAATATTGGCGTTTTACTTTTGCAATTCGTAATTCAGCACTGACCATTCACTATGGCATCATCGTACGTCACCAGGAACACATTCCATTTGGCCGGATTCAAACGGTTCGTGAAAACCAGCCATGGTATTTACGTCCCTTGGGTCTGTACCAATTGGAAATCGAAACTTCTGGTAAAAGTTTGAATAAAGCCGAAGCACAGTTAGCGGTGGTTTCAGCAGTGGTTGTGCGTGAACTGGCACAAAGACGCCAAAGCAATGTCGATTCAGAATCTCAGGAAATTACAGCAGACACGCCGGTTCATTCAAAGACAGCCGAAGCAACCTATGATATTAAAAATCGAGATCTAAATATTTTTGCGTTGACATCTCAAGGTATTGTACCGGTAATCTTGGTCTTGTCGTGGATTGTGAATAAATTGCAAGAGTGGTTACCAGCGGCCTATTGGCATAAAGTTGAACGAAGTTTTGCCGGTCAATCGCTGCTGATTTTGGCTGTACTGATTCTAGGTGTACTTGTAATCGGATTGTTGGTTTCCTACGCCCAGCAGTTGATCAAGTTTTTTCATTTTCATGCGCAGCGGCAAGGCCACCAACTTTTAATCAGTCAAGGACTGTTTTCCCGGCATCAAACAACGACAGATTTGAAACGAATTCAAGCGATTTGCTTATCACAAACTGCCTTGCGTCAAATTTTTCACTTAGTGTCGGTAGAATTATTGCTGGCTGCTAGCCAAGATTCTGGACAGCAGAAGAATGTTTTGGCAGTACCGGTGATTCAGCGGTCAGCAGTTTGGCAGCAATTGAAGCAATTATTACAAATATCGGTCGATTTAAATTTTAAGTTAACTCAAATTGTGTCACAAAATCGCTGGTATTATCTGCGCAACAACTTTTTGTGGAGTTTACTGATTGTCATTCACATGACTGGCTGGCGATGGCCTTGGGGGGGGTTGAGTGTTTTGGTCACAATTTTTGCCGTTTTGGCTGGGATATATGCCAGTCGCAATACTGGCTATTATATTGAAAGTCAACAGCGGCTATATTTACAGTCCGCCAGAGTTTTTCAGCGAGATTTATTTATAATTGATAAACGTAAAATTCAATCATTGGTATGGCAGCAATCTTGGTGGATGCAAGCCAAACATAATTACCATTTAATCGTTAATGTTCGCCAGAATAACGGCAATCATGCAATCCGACTGAAATATTTGACCCATCAGCAAGCACAGCAGATTCAAAGTTGGTACAAATCAATTTAGAGAATCGTTCATGGGTTGATCAAAAAATAGATCTATTGATGAAGGGTAACACCACTTCAGTCAATGGATTTTTTTATATATAAAAATCCAGCCACTCATCAGGGACGGGATAAAATCGGTAATATGATATAAAGCTGTTAGAGACCACTTGCTTTTGTGTGCTTTGTTGGATACGTGCGAATTTTCGGTGGGGTATAAGTCTGCATGAAAGTTAAAATCTGCGCTAAATTATCTGAAAAGAGTAGTTTTTTGCGATCAGTTTTTGTTAAAAATTCATTGGTAGTCATGGCGTCAAACATTGTGGCTAGGGGGTCGTAATAATGAGCGACATTGTAAAAAGCACAGGGATTGTCATTGTCACCGAGCCGCGCCCAAGAGAAAGCTTCGATAATTTCTTCAAGTGTTCCTGGACCACCAGGAAGGGCGATACAGCCATCAGCCATGGCTAACATAGTTTGTTTGCGAGTTGACATATCAGCAACAACGGTCAAATTTGTTAATTGATCAAACGCAGCACCACGATCAACAAGTTCTTGGGGCATGACGCCATCAACTTGACCGCCTTGATCTAAAACTTGACGCGCTAGTACGCCCATTAAACCGACACCGCCGCCGCCGTAAACTAGACTTAAATCATGGACTACTAAAAAGTTGCCTAAATCAACTGCTGCTTGACGATAAACAGGATCATTGCCTGTTGAAGCTCCGCAATAAACTGCAATTTTTTTCATTCTAATTAAACCATCCATTATTTATTTTAATTAATTTTTATCTTAACATAAAAGTCGTTTCTGAAAGTTTAAACATGATATCCGTTTAGACGAAAGCCCATCGTTTGAAAAATGGTATATTTTATGCTATTCTAATAGTTGCTCATTTACGGGGATGTTACGGATTCGACAGGCGTAGGTGAGCGTGGATTGCGATTCGTAGGTTACGTCTACGTAAAAACGTTACAGTTAAATATAACTGCTAAAAACGAAAATTCTTACGCTTTAGCTGCCTAAAAGTAGCTTAGTGTGATCCCGCTGACTTCTCCCAAGGGTTAGATTTTGGGGTCTCAAATTAATTGGGATACGTTGCTAATTGCCACTTGAGGTTAGTAAAAGAGATTTGCAAGTTAGCTTTTACGTGTTAGCTCTGATAGATGGCGCTTCGTAATCGCGAATTTTTAAATGGTCTATCTATGATCGTAGAGGTCTGCGTAGCAATGCGTCTGGACAGGGGTTCAACTCCCCTCATCTCCATTCCCGTAGTTTCATCAAATCAATAAGCCTCAAAATGTTGTTCAATCAGCATTTTTAGGCTTATTTTTTAGATAATCAATGCCTAGCTTATCTAATTTGGCTATCATTTATTGCTGCAAAATTATTTTAACCATTTGTGCATTATGAAGAGATTAAGCATTAAAAGTATGAGATAAAGCGGCACGAATATGATAAGTAAATCGCCTGAAGCAGGTGGCGTGAATTGTACTAGCAGATAAGTCAAACCGACAAAGGATAGGATTCCAAAACATAATCCGGGGACATAAGTTTTTAGGTATAGAGCCTGGAGCACGTGCCCAATAATATGTAGATTATAAGCAATGATTAGTGCAATAAAGAAGACGGATGAGTTATTAAAATAACAAATTGCACCGACGATTAAGATGAGTAAGTACTCCTCCAGAACTATCAGTGCAAAAGCACGTGGGGGAGTTTTAAGATACTGCTTCAATTTTTGAGGTATTTTTTGAAAGTGCACGAGCTTCTTTTGATACCAACTCGGCATATAGGCGAGTTCTTCAAGTTCATGAAGCATAAATAAAATTGGAAAAGATAAATATAAGATGGCGTTATTCAAAGTATCGCCTCGAGCTTTTTGACTTATATTATAGCATTTAATCTATTGATAAATAATTTTTAATAAAAGTAGAATAGTATCACTTAAAACAAAAGCCCAAGAACGAAATCATCTTTTTCTCAGGCTGTAATATTAAATTTTGAGTCGCTGTAAAAATTATGAGACTATTTTAAATTGAGTGCACGTTTAATATATGTTTTGAAGCTAGTGGGTTCGCGACCAAGTAACCAAGTCAAAGTCTGTGAATTGCCGTCTAAGCCCCATTTAGTGTAGGAGGCGGCCAAATGTTTAAAACCTTCACGGAAATATAAATCAGTTGCCCCAATTTGATCTAAGAAGTCGATGACAGGCACATATTCTGCTGTTGCTCGCTGACCAGTAACTTGGTTAAACATACGAACTAAGTCATTGGGTGAATAAGCAGGCGTCCCCACGAGTTCATATGTGCCCTTATCGAACTTCTTAGGATCTGAAAGCACTTTAACAACAACCTGGGCAATATCTTTGGTATCTACGTAGGCAACTTTACTTTTGATATCATAAAAAGTCTGATATTTATGGGTCTCTGCTACTTTTTTAGGGTCAAAGTTATGCATATAATGCATTGGTTGTAAAATTGTATAAGGAAGTTGATCAGACATACCTTTATAGATTAAATACTCTTCAACATCACGCTTAGCAACATGCTGCAATAATGAGGTCAAGATTGGGTAAATGACAGAGATGAACACGAATTGCTTGATATTTCGTTTAATCGCAATGTCTATCATTCTTTTACCGATCAGTGTCTCTTCAGAAGAAAAGAGTGGGGGAATATAAACAACTTGATCAACTTTTGATAATAAATAATTGAGGAAATTTAGATCTGTCAAATCGCCGGTTTCAGATGCTTTTATACCTGATAAGTCATGAACGGCTGGATTGAGATCGGTTGCGAGGACGTCTAACCCTTTATTTACGAGAAAATCAACAACAATACGACCGGTATTACCGGCTGCTGAAGTCACAAGAATCATGCAAACATCCCTTCTTTCTCCATGATTGTAACATCAGTCACAAAGTAAATGCAAATGCATTTACTTTGACTAGTTTAACTGCTAGAATCTGGAGTAGAAGGGTGGTTTTATCATGAAATTAACAGGGAAACATATTGTTGTTACTGGTGGGACAACTGGAATCGGTTTTGCTTTGGCACAAGCTTTATTAGCTAAGGACAATGACGTACTTGCGGTGGATTATAGTGAAACAAACATTCGTGAAGCCAAAGACAAATTACCAAAACTTAAAACAATTAAAGCGGATTTGAGTGAACCAGCAAGCAGAGAACAATTGATGGCAAAATTAGAGATGGTTTTTCCTGATTATGATATTTTGATTAATAATGCGGGCATCCAACGTTGGATCAATTTGCAGAATAGCCATCAAGATTGGGCTTACTATCATCAGGAATTGGCAATCAATTTTGAGGCACCGGTTCATCTGTCTATGTTGGCTATTGATCATTTACGTCAATCGTCTGAAGCAGCTATTATTAACATCTCTTCTGGTCTAGTCATTAATCCTGGTGCTTGGGTGCCATTATATACAGCTGGTAAAACAGGTGTTCATGGTTTCACACAAGCTTTGCGGTTACAACTTCAAGACACGGATATTAAAGTATTCGAAGTGTTTCCACCGGCTGTTAATACTGGATTGGGTGGTACTGGAGAGCACGAGTATGGCGTTTCATTAGCGGAATTTATTCCTGCTGTTACTGCTCAGATTGAGAACAATCAGTTTGAGATTACTTATGGTACTTCAAGGACACAATATAATGCTTCAAAAGAAGTTAATCGACAGACCACTCAACAAACGTGGGATATGTTCAAAAATAATTCTAGCTTTTTACAAGCTTAAAGAAACTTAATAAAAATGGCCGAAACAGTAAGTTTGTTCTGCCATTTTATTTTTAAATATATTGAAATTATTCTGGAGGTCGAACTATGACACAAGCAAATTCTTTTGACCTTGTACAAAAGATTGCTATCTTAAACCATGAACTGACAAATTATTTGAACACTTTGATCGACTTTCCGGGTATTAGTGCAAATAATTATTTTTATTTGATGAAATTGTATCAGGAACCTGGGATCACACAAAGTGATTTTAAAGCTTTAGTACAATTGAATCAGAGCACGGTGACACGGGCAGTTAATGCTTTAATAAAGCTAGGCTATATTCGCCAACGACCAACGAAAGACCGGCGTAGTCAGAAATTATTTCTAACGACTTCTGGACAAAAGGTTGCTGAAGCGTTAATAGAATTACTTCAACGAATCAATCAAGACTTACTATCAACAACTAATGTTGATGCACGTTTAATGCAAATTCGCCTACATTTACGGCAAATTCAATGTCGATAAAAGATACCCAAACCATTCCGGACACCTACGCATACAAAAAACTACCACGTAGAGTTGGGGCTACGGGTAGTTTTTCAGATTAATAGACGCTAAAGGCAACATTTATTAATCGTTTCGTGATGAATGGTGCAAGTAAGGTGTTTGCAAGCGATAATTTTTGGGAAGAATCAGATATTCATCACATGATGAATTTAACGGATATCAGGGAAAAAGTAAAGTAGTATTGATTCTAATAAAAGCCCATTAAACCAACATTTATGGCTAGATAACATCAAAATTGAACTTGGTTTCGTTATTTGCAAGTTGATTTTTTTCAGTGCGAATTGTTCAATCTTCAGATACTAGAATTTCACCAGCTTTAGGCCCAGCATCGAGGGTGTCAATACGCGTAATTCTCAAAACGGGAACCGTAAGCGGCCGTTTCAAATCATGAGTCTGTGCAAATTGAACTGCGTCTTGAAAGATGTGGTCATCAGTATGCAATTCAGTTTTACCATGAAAGCGATAGCCGCGCATTGTTACCTTATTTGCCACAGCGATGATCAAAATACCATTTGCTTGAAGATTTTGATAGTGTTGTTTACCGGTTCGTTCATAATAACCGATATGCTGATCGTCTATGGCATACACGGAAATCTTAGGGCCAATATCTGGATAGCCGTGTGCATCAACCGTGGCAATATATGCTAAGTTCTCTTGAAGCATTTGCTTCATATCCGCTGTTAACTTGATCATAAAAACCTCCATTAGATGTGATTTTAGAGTAGAGGTTAGATGGATATACATTCAACCTCTTGGTCAAATTAACATATCAGCTCCTAAAAATATGAATATGATCGCAAATCGAAACATTTTTACGTTTTTGTGCTTTATGCCAAGAGCTGTTTTAAATCAACGAGCTGTTCATCAAAGTAACTTTGGTCATTTTTGATAATTGTTGGCAGACTGGTGATCCCATTTTCTGCAACTTCGGCCGCAATTTTATCAGCAACTTGTTCACGCTGGGCATAGGGCGTTAAATGGTAAGTTTGCATCATATATTCGGCAACTTGATCTAGAGGCTCCTGCCGTAAGTCGGCCTGCTGGTGATAGATGGTTTGCATCAACGGTCTCATTTTCTCCGGCTGGTGATAATCAATAAAACCATTAGCTACATTCCCATTTAATAGTGAAGGCTTATCCTTGTTCCAAAATTTGAAATGCGCGCGCAGTTGACCAGCGTCAATAGCAGCAAATAAGTCTTTTTCATTGGCTAGGAACCACTTTTGAGTGTCACCGCAGCCCAGATTAAAGATAAAGGTTAGTTCCGTTGGTGCATTAGTGGCACCATAGTTCAAAGTGAAATCATCAGCATAATCAAAGTTGAATTCCGTCAAAATGAAATACCTCATTTCTAAAAAATAATTGTGGTCAATTTAATTAAATGTATTCTATTTTAGGAACGAATGCAATTTTTTAGTTTGGGTAAAGTTCTGCTGCAAATGCAAACTAGTAGTACAATCAACTTAACACCATAATTTTTATTATGTAGAAAGGGAGCATTTTATGAAAATAACTGAAGGGTATATGCCCTTTCATGAATATCAAACTTACTATCGTATCGTCGGTGAACCTAGTGACAAGGCCCCGCTGCTATTGATTCACGGTGGGCCGGGATCATCCCATAATTACTTTGAACTATTAGATGATTATGCCCAAACTGGGCGGCAGTTGATCATGTATGACCAAGTTGGCTGTGGTAAGTCTTCTTTACCGGAGGATCCAGGACTTTATGTCAAAGAAACTTGGGCCGAAGAACTGATTGCATTAAGACATTACTTACATTTGGATGAAATACATATGTTAGGCCAATCTTGGGGCGGCATGCTAGAGATGTATTATCTCACAAATTTTGAACCAAAAGGCATTAAAAGCGTCATGATCGATGGTTCACCGGCATCAATCAAGCTTTGGATCCAAGAACAGCACCGATTGATCAAGTATTTAAGCTACGAGGATCAACAAGCCATCGCTGAAGCTGAACGGACAGGTAATTTCACCGGGCCAAAATATTTAGCGGCAAATGCACGTTATATGGAACGCTACTGCTGGGATGAACCAGACGAAAACTCACCCGAGCCATTACGTCGACCAACCAATGGGCAGCGCGCCAGTTTGATTGCGGAAGGACCGAATGAATTTACTGAAAACGGGACCCTTAGTGATTTTGATGTGACCGATCAGCTTAAAAATATCCATGTGCCTGTTTTAGTAACTAATGGCACGGATGATTTATGTACGCCGCTAATTGCCAAGTCGGTCTATGACCACATTCCTAATGCAAAATGGCATTTATTTGCCAATAGTCGGCACTTGGCTTTATTGGACCAACATGATGAGTTTATCCAAGTATTGGATCAGTGGCTGCAGGCCAACGATTAAGAATCAAAGACTACAAATAATGATAAAGTGAGATGTCTTCTTTTGAAAAAACAAAAAATTGGGTCTTGTACAACGATGTTAGTGGGCAAGAATGCCAGTATTGATGGGTCTACACTAATTGCCCGTAGTGAAGATGGGGCAGGTGATGGTGCTAATCCCAAACGCTTTGTTGTTGTGAATCCTGCCGATCAGCCTCGGGAATATCACTCTGTTTTAAGTCCAGTTGTTTTAAATTTACCAGACGATCCGTTGCGTTATACTTCGACGCCAGAAGCTGATTTGAAATCGGGGCTTTGGGCAGCAGCCGGTATTAATAGTGAAAATGTAGCCATGTCTGCAACTGAAACGATCACGACCAATTCTCGAATTCTTGGTGTTGATCCTTTAGTTGAAGATGGGTTAGGCGAAGAAAACTTTGTAACGATTACTTTACCTTATATTCACTCAGCTAGAGAAGGGGTACAACGCTTAGGTGCTTTATTGGAAGCCTATGGGACCTACGAATCTAATGGCATTGCTTTCTCAGATCAAGAGGAAGTGTGGTATTTTGAATCCATTGGTGGGCATCATTGGGCCGCCATCCGTATTCCAGATGATGCTTATGTGATCGCACCAAATCGTTTCAATATTGATCATTTTGATTTTGATTCTGACGATACTTTATTTGCCGCAGACCTGCCAGATTTGATCAACACGTATCATTTGAATCCTGACCCTGATGAGGTGAATTTACGGCATATTTTTGGCAGTGCGACCGTTAAGGATACACATTATAATAATCCGCGTGCTTGGTTTGGACAGCAATATCTTAATCCTGAGATCAAACAAGATCCATTTGATCAAGATTTACCGTTTATTTGTCATACAGCGCATAAAATTACTGTGGAAGATATGCAGTGGATTTTATGTTCACACTATCAAAATACAGTTTATGATCCATATGGTATTAGCACCGAGGCACAACAAAAATTACTACGGCCGATTGGCATCAATCGTAACCACGAGACACATATTTTACAGATTCGTTCAGATGTACCAGCGGATATTGCTGGTATTCATTGGTTGGCATTTGGTCCGAATACATTTAACGCTTTGATTCCATTTTATGCTAACGTAACGGACACGCCGGCCGCTTATCGGGACACCCCTAAGAATTTTGATTTACAAAGTGTTTACTGGCTTAGTCGGGCGACGGGTATTTTTGGAGATACCAATTACGACTTATACAGTGACTTGGCTGATCAGTTTAAACTTCACGTGGTCGCTGATTGTCGGTATATTCAAAAATTAGCCGATGCAGAATTTGATCAGCAAAAAGATATTTCGGCATTTTTGCAAGCACAGAACCAAAAAATGGCTGATTTATATTTCACTCAAGCTATGGCATTGTTCGGTAAAATGACTGAATTTGGTGCCACAAAAATGAAATTGCGTTATAACTTGAATGATTAGGTTATAAATTTAATTCAAAGGCATCGCGTAAGGGATCTATCTTGTCAGTCACTAATACTTGGCCCCGTTTTTGAAAGCCAAAATCAGCAATTAAGTGTTGCATCGGCTGGTTCACCGCATGTGTGTCAATACGAAAATTATGATATTTTTGGGCTATGCCTAATGACAGTAGATTTGAAAATAAGAACTTACTTAACTTTTGTCCTCGGTATTGAGCGCTAATGGCCGTTCGATGAATGACTGCATAGGGTGCGTCCGCGTTTTGCCAAGTGCCATTTTTTAAATGGGCGTAGCTGGGATCTGGTGCAAAGACTAGGGCACTGTAACCGACAACTTGATAATTATGCATTAACACATAGCCATTATGTTGATCGATGTCTGCTTGTATATAATCCTGATTAGGATGACCATCTTGCCACTGAGGATTACCAGCTGCTTTTAGGAAGACTTTAGCTTCGTGGATAATTTGCAAAATGGCTGCCATGTCTTGTTGTTGTGCAGATCGTAGATAGATTGCTGGCATAGTTCTCACTCCTTGCCTGTTATTATGATCTATCATAGCACTAGTTATAATTTGGCTAAGGCGCAGAACAAAGAAAATGTTATAAAATCTTCAAAAAATTGTAACAATATAGATGTTTTATGATTTAATTAGAAATGATACAATTTACAAGTAGACCACCATACAAGGTGGGTTCTATAGTCTTATGGCTGGAATGTTATCCTAGGTAAATGTTCAGTTTATAAGCAAAAGCACAGCTACTTCCGATACCAAAGTAGCTGTGCTTTTTTAGTGCGCCCGGCATGGGCGCTAACTTGGTGGTGAAAGTCCACTATAGGCCGTAGTAGTCGGAACTATTAGCTGAGGACAAGGGTGTCCACCGTGAGGTGGGATCTGAAGGAAGTCTAAAGCAAAGTG
>NZ_JACGCJ010000029.1 GCF_021030645.1 Agrilactobacillus fermenti
CATGTATGTTTGGGTTTTAGTGCGACTATAACACCATGATGAAATAAATAATTCCAATGACTGATCGTTGTCGCTTTGATACCAAACTCCCGTTCAATAGAATTGGCCGATCGGCCGTTTTTAAGTAAGCCAATGAAATGAAGTTTTTCATCAATAGAATATCTGGAACCTTTTCGGCCCATAAAAAATACTCCTTCCTAAGCAAACAGGTTTTAATTATTTACCTGTCTACTTAAGTAGGAGTATAGCCTCCACACATGACATGATATGGATTATATAAGCACAACAAAACAGTATGATAACAAATTTAAATAAAGAAGTCTTGTTTAAACGGAGGTGCTCTTTTTCCTGTTCAAGATTTTAGGACGTTTGGTAAAATCTTGAACAGGACTTTTATGGTTTGTTGTTGCTCAAGGCCAACTAGCTCTACTATTTTTCGTAAACGCATTCTAAAAGCGACTGCTTCTAGCCCATTGTAAAATCTCTGGTGTGGTTGATGGTAATAATTGTGTTATTTACCATTCGCGCTCCGAAACTACCCAAACTAACTCGCGCTCTTATTTATTGATCATCAATGGGACGCCGCCGGTCGCAATGGTTACAACGACAAAGATGACGAAGATACCTAAGGCCCATTTACCGGCTTCTTTTTGCCAAGCACCCATTTCTAGGTCAGTCAAACGGAGTAAGAGGTAAATGAAGGCAACTAGTGGACTTAATAAATGGAAAGCTTGGCCCATTAAGGAAGCCAGGCCCATTTGCATTGGTGTGAAGCCATAAGTATAGCCAGTTTGCGCCAGTACAGGCAGTACGCCGAAGTAAAAGGCGTCGTTGGAGAGGAAGAAAACACCAGGGGCGGAAATAAAGGCAACCACTAGACCCCAGAACCGACCCAGACTGTCAGGGATGATACTGCCTAAACTTTGGGCAATGGCTGTAGCCATTCCGGAGCCTGTGAGTAAGCCCATGAAGATGCCGGCCGCAAAAATCAAGATCACGACTTGAACAGCGTCACCAGCGTGATCTTCAATGCGTTCCCGCTGCTGTTTCATCGAACGATAGTTGAGTAATAAGGCTAGCGCTGTTCCGACGATGAATAGGAAAGGCGATGGGAAAGTCCCCATGACCAGTAAGGCAATTAACAATACCGTTAAAATCGCATTGGGCCAGATCATTTTTGGCCGCCGTAATTCCAGGACTTCAGGATCTTTAACAACAGTTAATTCTGTGATTTCTGCTTGGGTCAGATCTACGATACCTAGACGTTTACGTTCTTTACGCCCTAAATAGGCAGCGACAAATAGCATATAAATGAAAGCAATAACCATACCTGGTGCGATCGAACGTAAAACCACGCTTTCATCGATTTTCAAAACAGAGATGGCCCGAGCGGTTGGTCCGCCCCAAGGCAACAGATTCATGATGGTATTTTGCAAAATGATCAAAACACCGAGATTCATCATTTTCATGTCCAGTTTTTTATAAATTGGAATAAACGCCGAACAACAGATCAAAGTTGTCGTCGTGCCGTCCCCGTTTAGTGAAACGATTCCGGCAATCAACGCTGTACCGACGAGAATCTTGACGGGATCACCTTTGGCTACTTTGATGACAAAGGCAGTGACTGGGTCGAACAAACCAGCATCAAGCATAATTGAGAAATAAAGGATGGCGAATAATAGCATGACACCTGTGATGGAAACACTCTCAAGTCCTTTGAGTGCCCATTGACCAATTTTAGGTGGGTATAAGCCAAATGCAAGACCTAAAATCGTAAAAATCAATGGAATTGAAATTAAGGCCGTAAATGGTGACAGCCATTTTTTCATGATCAAAATCATGAAGACGATCACCATGGCATAACCGAGTAGTGCAAGCATGTTTGTATCCTCCTTTGAAAGGGCTTTTATAAGTTGATTATATATTTAGTTTCGAAATTCACAATCGTTTTTAAATCAAAAGAACATATAAAAAACACTTAATAATGATAAAATAGAATTTTTTGAAAACGTTTGTTACATTGTATAAGCCATATATGTGTTTGTTTACAAATAAAATAAAACAGGATAATGAATTTTGAACACCCAAAGAACACGTAAAATATATCAACACAAATATAAAAGATTTATAATAAAAGCAACTTGAAGATTATGAAAGGAGTGTGCACATGTTTGGTTGGTTATTCCATCATAAAGAAAATGCATCAGCACCACCTGTCGTGACTGATAAGCCGGAAACTACTGATTCAATCGGGTTACCAATATCAACAACAGAGCAGAAAATTGTGACACTGATCAGCGCCGTCATTGCCGCCAAGGATTATCCCAATTCAATTTTTAAAGTGAATAAAATCACAAAAATTAAAAATCGTACTGGCTTACCAATGACAATTCCTGAAAAAGATCGCGTGGCTGTTATCGCCAGTGCCATTTTAGCGGGTGATCAAAAAAGTAGTCAGTTTCAGGTGAAATCAATCATAAAACTCAGCTAAGGAGAGATGAACGCATGCTTAGAAAATTTCGTATCAAAATAGATGGCAATGAATATGAAGTAGAGATGGAAGAATTAACCCCTACACCACAGCCACAAGGCAGTCAAACACTGACTCAAAGCCAACCAATACAGTCAGAGACGCCAAAGGCAGCCCCCCAAGCACAGCCGGTGCAACCCAAGCCAGCTGCCAGTCCAAGTACAGCTAGCGGCAGCGTGCAAGTTACCGCACCGATGCCGGGGAATATTATTGGTATCAATGTTAAAGTCGGCGATGCTGTGGCCGAGAATCAGCCAATACTGATTTTAGAAGCGATGAAAATGGAAAATGAGATCGTAGCCCCACAAGCCGGTACGATCACCAGCATTGATGTGGTCAAAAATGATGTGGTCAATACGGGCGATGTGCTGGTAACGATCGATTAAGGATAGGAGATGACTTTATGGAGACCCTTATTCAGGGCATGACTGCTATCACGATCCAACAAGTGATCATGATGATCATTGGGGCCATTTTAATGTATCTGGGCATCAAGAAGAATTACGAACCAACACTACTGGTACCGATGGGCTTGGGCACGATTTTAGTAAATTTCCCGATGACCGGTGTTTTGACGCAAACCATCAATGGTCAAAAAACTGAAGGCGTGTTAGATGTTTTGTTCAATGCTGGTATCAGTACAGAATTATTTCCCTTACTCATTTTTATCGGCATCGGGGCTATGATCGATTTTGGCCCCTTACTATCGAATCCATTCATGCTATTATTCGGTGCTGCTGCTCAATTTGGTATCTTTTTCACCGTCATCGTTGCCGCTTTCTTTGGCTTTGACATTAAAGAAGCCGCTTCCATTGGCATCATCGGTGCCGCTGATGGGCCAACGAGTATTTTTGTTTCGAACCAGTTGGCGCCGAATTTGTTAGGGCCAATTGCAATTGCCGCCTATTCTTACATGGCCTTGGTGCCAATTATTCAGCCCATGGCCATCAAGCTAGTCACGACTAAGCATGAACGGCGCATTCGCATGTCTTATCAAGCTGAAGCCGTTTCAAAACAGACGCGAATTTTGTTTCCAATTATTATTACTTTGATTGCCGGGTTTGTCGCACCAGTTTCCTTGCCCTTAGTAGGGTTTTTAATGTTTGGCAATCTATTGCGGGAGTGTGGCGTGCTGGATCGGTTAAGCAATACCGCGCAAAACGAACTAGTCAATATTGTTTCAATTTTGTTGGGATTAACGATTTCTGTCAAAATGACGGCCAATGAATTTTTAAATATCCAAACCCTGATGATTATTGCCTTTGGGCTAGTTGCATTCATTATGGACAGCATTGGCGGTGTGTTATTTGCCAAATTGTTGAATTTGTTTAGAAAGCAAAAAATCAATCCAATGATTGGTGCTGCTGGAATCTCTGCCTTTCCCATGTCCAGTCGGGTGATCCAACAAATGGCTCAAGCCGAAGACAAACAGAATTTTGTTTTGATGTACGCTGTGGGCGCTAATGTTTCCGGTCAAATTGGGTCAGTTATCGCTGGCGGGCTACTATTGGCATTCTTTAGTTAGGAGGTAAATGATGAACGAAACTGTAATTCAAGGCTTTGAGCTCATGCTTTTTGGAATGGCGGGTATTTTTATCGTCCTATTCTTAATTTATCTCGTCTGTATCATCTTGAATCGCATATTCTCGGTTAAGAAGTGAATCATATGACGACGATCAGGGAAATTTACCATGATGGTTTTGACTTATATGAGCCTGCTTGGCAGTCTCTATTACAAACAGCTGGTCTGACCAGCGATGATCCTGTAACACGAACATTTGGTTTATTTGATAACGATCAATTGGTTGGGACTGTGGGACATCTAGGACCAATTATCAAGCAGGTTGCTATTTTACCAAATTATCAAGGCGGGGCGGCATTTAACGAGCTGCTATCTTATATGATGAACTACTTGGCAGAGCAACAAATATTTCACTATTTTGTTTATACCACGCCGACACATCAAGCAGCTTTTGAGCATTTGGGGTTTAGTCTGATTGCTCAAACAGATGAGGTCGTATTACTAGAGCAGGGCCTAGGTAATTTTGAACGCTATTTACAGCGATTAAAAGCCAAACTACATCCAGGACCTACAGCTGCCATCGTGATGAATGCGAACCCATTTACGTTGGGGCATCAGTTCTTGATTCAACAGGCAGCCCAGGAAAATCAACAAGTCCTGGTTTTGGTAGTTGCCACAGAGGCTTCACTTTTTACCTATCAAGAACGCTTAGCCTTGGTTCAAGCCGGAACTAGGGTGCTCACTAATGTCACCATTGCGTCAACTGAGAATTATTTAGTTTCGGCGGCGACTTTTCCAACGTATTTCTTAAAAGAACGGGCACCGTTAAAAGTGGCTGCAGTGCAAGCCAGACTGGATGCAACGATTTTTAAGCACTACATTCAGGCGCTCAACATCAACAAACGCTATGTGGGTGAGGAACCAGAATCGCCAGTGACGCAAATTTATAATACGACCATGCAGGCGACTTTTGGCACTGAGATCCAGCTGATCATCAGGCCAAGGCAGCGTAACGGGACAGAAATAATCAGTGCTTCAAAAGTTCGGCAAGCGATTCAGGCTGGGGACTTAACCAAGGTGCAAACACTAGTGCCGCCATCAACAGCACATTACATTCAAGCCCATTTAACTGACTTACAACATAGAAGGGAAGATTTTCAATGAGATTGCAACATCAAGCCATTGCTGGTACGACAGAGTCATCGGATATTCAAATTATGATCGAACCTAATGTTGAAAATGAAATCGCTATCAACTTGGACAGCAGTGTTCAATTCCAATTTGGCAAGCAAATCAAACAAGTGATCCAGGACACGTTAACAAAATTAGGTGTGACTAGCGCTAATATTAAGGCGATTGATCGCGGCGCTTTAGACTGTACGGTTAAAGCACGGACGTTGACGGCTATTTATCGGGCCGCTGATGTGACTGATGAAATTGATTGGCAGGTGATCGACTGATGCAACGCTTACGAACAACCATGATGTTTTTACCGGGTATGAACCCAGCTATGTTAAGAGATGCTGGTATTTACGGAGCCGATGCCTTGATGTTTGATCTAGAAGATGCGGTATCACCCGCGCAAAAAGATGCAGCCCGTTTCTTAGTGCATGAAGCATTACGCACACTTGATTATGGTTCAGCAGAAACGGTCGTACGCATCAACGAACTGGAAACCCATGGTCGGCAAGATATTTTTGCCATGGTAGATGCAGGGGCACAAGTCATTCGTTTACCAAAGACCGAAACACCCCAAGATATTATTGATGTAGCCCAAGTGATCAGCACAGCTGAAACCCGTTTAGGTAAACCGGCTGGCAGCACCAAGATGATGGCTGCTATCGAAAGCGCTGAAGGTGTCCTGAATGCCCGAGAAATTGCTAAAGCTAGTGATCGTCTGGTGGGCATTGCGTTAGGTGCTGAGGACTATGTGACGAACTTACAGACAAAACGCTATCCAGATGGGCAAGAGTTAGCTTTTGGCCGCGCCATGATTTTACACGCGGCTCGCGCTGCGGGCATCGATGCCATCGACACCGTTTACTCTGATGTGGAAAATGAAGCTGGTTTCCGTGCCGAGGTCGCTTTGATCAAAGAATTGGGCTTTAATGGCAAGTCAGTCATAAATCCGCGTCAAATTCCAATCGTTAAAGAAATCTTTGCCCCAACTCAAGTGGAGATCTATCAAGCTAGTCGGGTGATCAAAGGTCTAGAAGAAGCTAAGGCTAAAGGATCCGGGGTTATTTCTGTGGATGGCAAAATGGTGGATAAGCCTATTGTTGAGCGGGCGCAACGGGTCATGCAATTAGCAGCTGCATCAGGTTTGGTCAAGCAAGGGGGTAACAACTAATGGTTAAAAATACAATTGGCCGCGAGATTCCAACTGAATTTGCCGATAAATACGGGGTGTTTAAAGGGGCTTGGGCCAAAAAGTCAGCTTATCAGACTGCGGCTGCGCAAGTCCATCCAGTTCAGCCGACGGATAGTAAATTGGTGGCCTCCATTCACGACGTCATTGAGAAAGTTGGCTTAAAAGATGGTATGACGATCTCATTTCATCATCATTTTCGTGAAGGCGACTATGTCATGAACTTGGTGTTGGCTGAGATTGCTAAAATGGGCATCAAAAATCTCTCGATTGCACCTAGCTCTATTGCCAACGTCCATGAACCTTTAATTGACTATATTAAATCTGGTGTGGTAACCAATATCACGAGTAGTGGGCTGCGGGATAAAGTTGGTGCGGCTATTTCGTCAGGCATCATGAAAAATCCCGTTGTTATTCGTTCTCACGGCGGTCGCGCTCGCGCTATCAAAGCGGGGGATATTCATATTGATGTGGCTTTTATTGGGGCGCCATCTACTGATGAATATGGGAATATCAACGGTTATCATGGCAATGCCATTTGTGGCTCACTGGGATATGCCCAAGTGGATGCCAAATATGCGGATCGTGTGGTCGCCATCACCGATAATCTCGTCCCGTATCCCAATACACCCATCAGTATTCCCCAAACCGATGTGGATTATATTGTCCAAGTCGACAAAATTGGTGATCCTGATGGCATTGCACGTGGGGCGACGCGGTTTACTAAGAATCCTAAAGAACTAATTATTGCGGAATATGCGGCTAAGCTGATTGAATATTCCCGCTACTTCAAAGATGGCTTTTCGTTCCAAACCGGTTCTGGTGGGGCTTCTTTAGCGGTCACGCGATTTTTGAAAGCGGCGATGCTGAAGCACAAAATCAAAGCCAGCTTTGCCATTGGCGGCATTACGCAGCCTATGGTGGAATTGCTAGAAGAAGGACTGGTTAACAAATTATTAGATGTCCAGGATTTTGACAAACGTTCGGCCGACTCCATTCGTGAGAATGAAAATCATTATGAGATCGATGCTGAAATGTATGCTTCTCCGTTTGCGAAAGGGGCTGTAGTCAACCAAGTTGATGTGGCCGTCTTGTCTGCTTTGGAGATCGATACACAGTTTAACGTGAACGTTATGACTGGTTCAGATGGTGTCATTCGTGGGGCTTCCGGGGGCCACTGCGATACCGCCGCCGCATCAAAAATGACAGTCGTGGTGGCACCTTTGATTCGGGGAAGAATACCGACAATTGTGGATCAAGTCAATACTGTGATCACACCGGGCGAATCGATTGATGTGGTAGTTACAGAGTATGGTATTGCCATCAATCCTAAACGTAAAGATTTGATTGATGCCCTGCAAAATTTAGATGTGCCACAGTTGACGATCGAAGCGCTAAAGGCCAAAGCTTATGCCATTGTGGGTACGCCGCAGTCAATTGTTTACACGGATCAGGTAGTTGCTTTGATTGAATATCGCGACGGCTCTTTGATCGATGTGGTCCGCAAACCAGGTGAGATCGATGAGTGATGTTTTTGCACAAGGACAATTGGTTACTTTGCCGGA
The DNA here is from genome assembly GCF_021030645.1 of Agrilactobacillus fermenti. Classification (GTDB taxonomy): domain Bacteria; phylum Bacillota; class Bacilli; order Lactobacillales; family Lactobacillaceae; genus Agrilactobacillus; species Agrilactobacillus fermenti. Next base: position 7,986 of record NZ_JACGCJ010000029.1, read on the forward strand.
AATGCTGGCTGCTCGTGAAGCATTAGTGCAACAACAGCGCACTTTATTACAGCAAGGGATTCAAACCGTGATTTCTTTTAAATTAAATATTCCTGGGCCAATCAAACAAAATGCGGCACTGGATCGGATCTTTGATTATTACTTGGCGCAACTGCAACGAGTTTTAACTCAAGCAAAATTGCCTTTTGGTTTGGCAACAAAGGCCAATGTGGCAACAGGTAGTTATGCATTGTTGACTGTGGCAGCTGACCCTCTCGTAGTTAAACGTCAGACCTGTTTGTTGGAACAAATGGATCCTTTAGCCCGTTTATGTGACTTTGATGTTTTATATTTAAAGGATCAGCAGGTACACAGCGTTCATCGCACTAGATTAGGACTGAAGCCAAGAACGTGTTTGCTCTGTGGGCAAGAGGCCAAGCTATGTGCTCGCAGTCGTACGCATAGCGTTGCCGAAATGCAAGTAAAAATCTCACAGCTCTATGACCAATTTTTAAAGCAGAATAAAGGATGTGCGTAAATTTGGGCAGAGAAATTAAATTTATGGAAACCGTGTTGCGTGATGGTCATCAAAGTTTAGCGGCTACGAGAATGGCCACTGCACAGATGTTACCGATCGTGGAGAAATTAGACCAAGCCGGTTATTACGGGTTGGAGGTTTGGGGTGGCGCAACTTTTGATGCTGCCTTACGTTACTTGCATGAGGATCCTTGGGAACGACTACGCCAAATTCGCCGGCGGGTGCATCACACTAAACTATATATGTTATTGCGGGGGCAGAACTTATTAGGCTACCGCAATTATGCCGATGATTTTGTGAAATTGTTTGTCCAAAAGTCAGTTGAAAATGGCATCGATGTGATTCGAATTTTTGATGCTTTGAATGATCCACGTAATCTAAAAGTAGCCATTGAAACGACTAAGACATACGGCGGTGAAGCGCAAGCAGCAATTTCTTATACCACTAGTGCCGTGCATAATAATCAGTATTTTTTGAAATTAGCGAAGCAATATGCCGACTTAGGGGCTGATTCCATCGCCATCAAAGATATGGCTGGAATTCTAACGCCAGGAAATGCTTATGAATTAGTCAGTATGATCAAAGATGCCGTCGATCTACCTTTGCAAGTGCATACTCATGCTACCAGTGGCATTGCCACGATGACTTATTTGAAAGCTGTTGAAGCTGGCGCCGATATTATTGACACGGCGATTTCACCTTTTGCCGGCGGAACAAGCCAGCCAGCCACCGAATCTATGGCCGTTAGTCTTAAAAGTCTAGGTTATGGCGTTGGCCTGGATTTGGATACTTTGAATGAGATAGCGGACTACTTTGAACCAATCCGAGCGGAATTCTTAGACAAGGGGATTTTAAAGCCTAAAATTTTAGAGATTGCGCCTAAGTCGTTAAGTTATCAAGTGCCCGGTGGAATGCTGAGCAACTTGCTTTCGCAATTAACGGAACAACACCAAGCCGATAAGTTCGAGGCCGTTCTAAAAGAAGTGCCAAAAGTACGCCAAGATTTGGGCTATCCACCACTTGTGACACCACTAAGTCAGATGGTAGGCACACAAGCTGTGATGAACGTGCTCACACAGGAACGCTATAAATTAGTACCAAAAGAAATTCAGGAATATGTGCATGGCTTTTATGGCCGCCCACCAGCACCCATTGATTCTGGGGTCCAACATAAGATTATTGGTGACGATCCTGTGATCACCCAACGGCCGGCAGATCGCTTAAAACCAGAACTGCCAGAAATAAGAAAAGCTGCGCAAGCATTTGCAGATTCTGAGGAGGACGTGCTCAGCTTTGGCCTATTCCCACAATCAGCCAAGCCATTTTTAATGAAGCGCAAAGATCCCTTCTATGATATTCCAGTACAAGAAGTCACCGTCACAACTGATTTTTAAGCAGAGCGCGAAAATCATTGGGTAGTTTTCGAGTACCAACCTAGACTTACGTGGTGGGGAAATTTTCCCACCAGAAAGTCGATGCCCTTTGGAACGCATTTAAACAGAAGCTGGGTATAATAAAAAAGAGATGAATACAAAACTAACATTTTGTTTCGTCTCTTTTTCCATGACCATTATTGCATTAAAGCAAGGACATCAGCTAATGTTTCCTGAATTTCAGGTGTTGGCGGTAATTCTTGGTGTGCGAGTAAATAATCGAAAGTACCAACTAATAATGACGTTAACAAAGTCAGCTCAAAGGTATTTGGTTCTTTTGCTAATAAAGTACGTAAGTTTTGTTCTAAGACTCGCTTTAGCTCAGTATCAAAATTGGTACGATCTAGTTGAATTGTACGCAAAGTGATGATCTTATCGCGATGTGCGAGTAAAGTATGCTCAATATCTGGTGTGATCAGCGCCGTAATATTTAAAAAAGAATGGTGCTGTGTTTGCTTCAAACTGACCCGTTTTTGCCAGAGATCATTATAAGTCCTCATAAAATCAGCAATCATTTTTTCAGCCAGGTCATATTTATCTTGATAGTGTTTGTAAAAAGTTTGGCGATTGATCATTGCTTGGTCTGCAATGTCAATGACAGTTAATTTATTGAAACCTTTACGCTGCACGAGTTTGATGAAAGCCTGCTGAATTGCCTGTTGCGTACGTTGTTTTCTTAAATCCGCCATATTGCCGATCATCCTCTCTAACAAAGCATTATCAGCAATATTTTGATAACTGTCAACTAGAGTGACAGATGTCTAAAAAGTGTCTTCTAGGTTAACGTTGGGCTGCGTTTTGTCTATGTCTTTTCTGAAAAATCTCTTCTATGCTTAATTTGCTTGATAAAAGGAGGAGATTTAGGTCATGTTTGAAGTTATTCGCAGCAAACATTATTGGTTAGTTCTTATGTTAATTGCAGTCATTATTGGTATTTTTTCGTTTGCATTAATTGGTGTGCGCAATACGACGAAAGTTCGTCAGATTCCAGTGGCATTGATCAATCAAGATAAAGGTGCCTTCAGCCGTAAAGTGGTGCGGCAATTACGACACCGGTTTCGCGGGCATGATGCAAAGATTAAATGGGTTAAGGCTAAGAAGCAAGGCTTGAACAACCAAAAGTATTATGCGGCCGTCACGATTCGACCGGGTTTTTCTCAAGCAATTGCCAAACAAAATCAACGAGTCAAGGCTCAAATCGTGGCTGAAAAGTTGACACAATTGCAGCGGACAAACCAGTTACCAGTGGCTGCTAACCAGCAATTGATTCAAGCTCAAGCCAGTGCCCAAGGATCAGTGCCGCAAGCTAAAATCAAGATTGCCATTAATCAAGGAATGAATGCACAGGTTGCCCAATTATTGACTCAAGCTTTACCAAAGCTTTCAGCGCAACTGACGCAACAATTGACGCAGAAACGGCAAAAGCTGCTCACGCAAAACCAGGTCCAATTATCAGCCTCAGCTTGGCGGCAATTATCGCAACCAATCAGTACATCTGTGCACACTGATAATAAAATCCGTAAAAATACGATTAGTGGGATGGCCCCAATGCTTTTAGTTGCGTTAGCTTGGTTTAGCGCGCTGATTGCTTCAGTATTATTGTGGCGCGAACATTATCGACGTAACGGTTCTAAGGCATTAACCGGAAAAGCTGTTACGAGTCAGCTGCTGACAGGTATCGTCGCTAGTGTCTTTCTTGCCAGTATTGGCTATCTATTTGTAGCTGGCTGTTTCAAACTTAATGTGCCGGATCCGTTTAATTTCATTGGGCTAATGTCAGTCAGCATTTTCGTTTTCTACCTGATAACGACTTGTATCTTGGATTGGTTCGGATTATATGGCTGGCCAATTGTCTTATTGGTTTGGTTCTTCGCCATTGGGGTGTTATCGTATGCACCGGAAATGTTAAGTACGTTTGCCCGTAATGGCATTTATAACTGGGTACCGATGCGGTTTAGCATGCAAGCTATTACAAATACGCTCTATTTCCATGGGGGTTCAGCCACAACGGCCAGCGCACTGAGCGTCCTAACCATCTTTGGGACCGTTGCAGCGGTTTTGATGTACGGCTCAGGGTATTGCAAACGATTTGTTTTAGCACGAATCAAATAAATGGCGTTTATGATAAGAAACTAGAATTCTAAAAAAAGAGACAGGTGGCTGAGGCAAAATATAATGTTTTGTTTTCAGCCACCTGTTAATTACGGTTATTTGTTGTTTAAACGTGTTCCAAAAGGCAATGTCCTCACTTAACTACGAATCACTCAAATGGTGGGCTTTCCCATTTGAGTGATTCTTGTTAGTGCTCGGTCACTGCCCACCTTTTGTCTCACTCTCAGTCACTTTTTGCGATAATCCGCTGCTGCTGCTGTTCGAACTTTGATGATAGCATCCAAAGTACCATGATATTTGACTGGAAAAAGAGTCATCAAATCGGTTAGTTTTTTGATTATTATTTGACCTTTATGTATATCGCCAAAATAAAGTTCCCAAATGGCAAGCCAAAGTTGTTGTGTGATGCGGCCATCCCAGGTTAGTTTTTGAATATCGATCGTATTAAAATCACTTTTGAGATGTTTTGCGGCTGTATACCGATGCTGATTCAATAGAACTTGGAATTGGGTGCCGTAAAATTCTACCAGTAGGTCGGTCACGTGAAAATAATCATTTGGCTGTTTTAAATACTGTTGGGCATTGTCTTGCATGCGCTGTTTAATTTTTTCAATATCGATCAATGGCATAGTGTTATTAGGGAGAGAAAGTGGTAATAGTAAATGCGCTAAACGCATTTCATTTAGAGTCCAATTCTTTTCGGTTAGCAAGTGGTCCAATAATAAGTGCATATGTTTTGATAAAGGAAATTGTTTTTGATCGTAAGCGGCAATTAGAATTTCTGCATAAGCAATCGGCCATTTTAGTTGGTCGGTTTGACTTTGCTTTTGGATCACAAGCCAATGATGTAAGGCCAAAAAATTATGGGTCTGATACCAGGCGTCGATTTTAGCGTAAGCTTGTTGGTTTTTGGTCAGTTGATGATGATTGTGAATGAACTGAAATTCATCTGGTGTAACATCTAAATTTACTAAGATAGCTAAGAATTTTTCGGCATCAATACTGTGTTCACCTTGCTCTAACCGATGGGCAAAGGAACGTGAGATGATGCCTTGATAGACCTCTTTTTGACTTAGCCCTTTGATTTGTCGAATGTATTTGATTGTTGGTCCCAACTGGGTCATGATAACCTCCTTTAATTTGCGACATAGTTTGTGCACTGTAAATTAATGTTGCAAGTATGCAACATTTTTTCAGATCACTTTAACGATAAGCCTAGTAGTCTTAATTTAGCAAGAAAAATTAGACTACCAAGGGGATGCAGCTATGATCATGATTACCAATCGACAATCAGTTCGGCAAATCTGTAAAGATGTTGTCAATAATCTGCTTAGCAGTTTTAGTGGTGATATGTTTGCTTTTGCCATGGGTTTAATGTTGTTAGATGAAACAGGATTGGCCTTAAGCTTTGGGCTATCTATGGTAATTACGCCCATTGTCAATTTGGTTGGCTTCGTACCGATTGGTAATCTGGTGGATCAGCAACCACATAAACGCCTAATGATTATTTTTAGTTTAGTTCGTTTGCTGGCATTATTGGGTTATGCACTGGTTATCACGAAATTTACTGGACGCGCAAAGATCCTACCCACAATTATTTTTTTGGTGATCAATGCCTGGGCCACAACTGTTAATACCACCGCTTACACTGCAGCTGTTCAGGAATTGGTAAACGCGCAGCATATTCAATCACTTCAATCTTTAACCCAGGCGGCCGCTACATTTGCAAGTCTATTTGCGCCAGTCGTTGCTACGGTACTATATGATTGGATTGGCTTTGAAGGCTTTATTTTACTTGAATTTGCAGCAAATGTTGGCGCATTTTTATTGCTGCTATCGATGAAATTCTTTGATAATACGCCAACGTTGACAACAAATCCTGGACCGCGGTCACGTTACAAGCAATTTTTGAGTGGCACCAATTTTATACGGCAAAATAAATTTTTATTACTTATTGTCAGTTTGGCAATCTTGATCAACTTCTTTTATGCGGCACTCACAGTAGGGTTACCCTACGCCGTCATTCAAGTTGATCATTATGGAAAAGCTGCACTAGCTTTTCTTAATACACTCATAGCGGTTGGCTTGTGTATTGGTAATTTAAGTTTGAATTTTCTACCAAAGATCAAACGACTTAGTCCTATTTTATTAGTGAATACGATTGTTTTGGGTATCAGTTATATGGCACTTTTTACCGTTTTGGTTCTTAAATTATCACGGCCTTTATTTTATGGCCTAGGTGGTTTGGTGATGTTTCTAATTGGCCTAACTTTGGCGTTTTTAAATACACCGCTTATGGTTTATTTTCAGGAACATGTGCCTAAAAACTTATTGGGCCGCGTTGCTGTAACATTTACGACAGCCGTGCAAACGTCAATGCCCCTAGGTGCGCTTTTGTTTTCAAGTTTATTCCAATTGCCACACAGTCAATGGCTCTTTCTAGGCTGCGGTGGCTGCATTATTGCCGTTGCCGTAGCTTTCAGTAAAAGTGCTATTTTGAGCGAACATGACTTATCGTGACTTATAATGAAGTTTCAAAAAAACAGGCACAACAACGATGAGGGTTCACGTTGCTATACCTGTTTTTAGTTCTCGTTATTTTTGATTATAGTTTAAGACGCTGATGCCTTCATCAGTCAATTGAATGGTAGAAATGCCGCCATTCATTGGTGAAACCGTCACATCAAATTTCTTTTCACCGAATTTATCCACAATACTGCGAATCGTGGTGCCATGAGACACCATCAAAATTTTATCACCATCATGGGCTTGTTCACGCAGCCACTTGAAGCCTTTAGCCAAGCGCGTCCAATATTGAGTTGCGGTTTCGGCGTCCCCAAAAGGATCGGCTTGGTGGACAAAATCCTTGGCTTCATCTAAAGAGTAATCAGCGATGATGTCCTTAAAGGTTGGACTGCCATGGGGGGCACCGGCTGCAAACCAAGACTTCGCTGAGTCTTCACCTTCATAATAACCATAAAACTCTTCACGAAAAAGTGGTGTTTGTGAAAAAGGAACGTGGGTATTGATATTATGAGACAGGATGATTTCAGCCGTTTGAATAGCACGACCACGGTCAGATGAATAGCAATGCTGAAAAGTGACATTTTGTAGTCGCTTACCGGCTTTGTGGGCATCTTGAATCCCTTTTTCGGTCAAAGGGGAATCCGACCAACCTTGCATGCGATTGTAACGATTAAAATATGTTTGACCGTGGCGCACAAGATAAACAGTCACAGTTTTCATCATTATGGACCTCACTTGTTGTCTATTTCTGGATTAACTAATTTTGGGGGGGAGGTGATTTAAACGCGTTCATAGTGCCAATCGTTTCGCTTAACTACGAATTACTTGCAGGTGCAAGCACCTACTGCATAATCCTAGGTTAATGCTCAACGCTTACCCGGCACTATTTACGCGCTCCACTATAAACGCGTTCATGAAGCTAACTTTGTCACCTAACTACGACTTACTCGTGGGAAAGTTCTCCCATCACGTAAGTCTAGGTTGGTGCTCGAAAACTACCCGATGATTCTCACGCTCTATTTATTAAACGTGTCGTTTTCCACATCTTTAATGAATTGTTTTAAGTGGTCGAAGTAGACGGGGGCGTTATCGATCATGTGGTGGTGGCCGCCATTTGGCGTGGTAACGAGGCGGGCATTAGGGATGACTTTAGCCATACGTTTTGCAGAGCTGACGGGCATGGTTTCATGTTCACCAAAAGTCAACAAAGTTGGCACTTTAATATTTTGAATCTGATCACGCAAATCAAAGTCTTTTAATTTACCAGTGACGACGAACTCGTTGTCACCTTGGAAAGCATTGTAAACCGGTGTCGCCATGGTTGAAATTAAATGAGAGATTGCTGGTGGTTGTTTGCGGTCAACATAGCCTTTGTTCAAAACATCCACGTAGCTTTGGTAACGGGCATTATTCCAGTCGCCTTTGGCTTCACAATCCTTCATGAAAGCAACGGCATCTGCTGGCAAAGCCTCTTCCCGAACTTGATTGATATGTACCATATATTCGTCAATGTTATCGATCATACTGGAAACGATGGCACCTTTTAAATGTTGCCCGTATTTCAAAGCATACATCATGGTCAAAGCACCGCCCCATGATTGACCAATGAGATAAAAATTATCTAAACCTAATTTTTGCCGCACTTCTTCGACTTCATTTAAGAAATAATCATAAGTCAGATATTTTTCGGCAATTTTGGGGTCGGAATAGTCAGGTTGATCGGAATAAAATGAACCCAATTGATCGTACATGGACACTTGTACACCCAAATCAGCCAATTTTTCACCAAAGTTTTCCCAATATTCGTGGGTGCCACCAGGGCCACCATGTAAGCAGAGTAATTGAATGTCACCCTGACCTTGAGTATTGGTCCAAAGATGGTAACCATTATTTAATGTAATAATCGTTGTACCTGTCTTCATAAAATCCCTCATTTCTATAGCATATATTCATCTTACTATTTTTCTTTGGATTGCAAAATGGGTAATTGCCAATCATCAATTTCTGGCAAGTCAGTTTGATGGCTGGCTACATAGTCATTATGCGCAATTAACTGGTTAGTCATTTGTTTAAATAAATTACGGCCTTGTCGGGTGTCTAAACGATGCATAGCTATCAACGCCTGTTTGACTAATGTAAAGCGGTCAATACTATTTTGAACTCGAAGATCAAATGGCGTGGTCACACTGCCTTCTTCATGATAGCCGTTGATAAATGCTGGCTGATTCTGACGATTTAGCAATAAGCCTTGTAGTGTTAAGGGATAGCCATGAAAATTAAAAATGATCGGCTGTTGCTTGGTAAATAATTTGTTGTAGCCGGCTTCAGTTAAGCCTCGAGGATTGATGGTCGGATGTTGTAACCGTAACAAGTCTAGGATGTTGATCACGCGAATATTTAATTTTGGAAGTTCCTGTTTGAGAATGGTTGTCGCAGCGAGGACTTCTTCAAAAGGTTCACAGCCTGCCGCCGCAAAAATAATGTCGGGTTTCTCCGCAGTGTCGCTAGCCCAATCTACAATATCTAAGCCTTTTTGCTTCAATAATTGCGCTTCTTTAAGGGTAAACCACTGGCGAACGGGATGTTTTGGTGTGATCAGATAATTTACTTTCTGATGAGTTTTGATCATGTCATTAAAAGTGACCAGAGTTGTATTTACATCTACCGGCAAGTATAGCCGTACCAGTTCAGGATTTTTCGCTGCCAATGTATTTAAAAGCTCGGGGTTTTGGTGCGTTAGACCATTACTGTTTTGTTCCCATAACGTTGATGTGCCAATTAAATTTAGTGCGTTGATATCTTTGCGCCAAGCATGACGTGTCCCCTGGGTCAACCACTTCAAATGCTGGCTGACCATTGAACTCACAATCGGTAAGAAACCTTCGTAGGATACGAAAACGCCGCTGCCGCCCGTTTGTAAAAAGCCTTCTAATAAGCCTTCATCTAAGTGTTCAGACAGGACTTGATCAAGTAAGTGGTCTTTTAGAGCCACATCATTAGAAGCCGCTTCATCAGGGCTGAGGACTAATAATTGGTCTGGTTTTGGATTTTGCGCCGCAATCTGAGCTAGATATTGATTGAGTTTCTCAAGATTAGAAACTTTTTTTTGCCCCGGATGCTTCAATTGTAAAGCTGTTTTAGCCAAAGCATTGTGAACTTTAGGGGCCAGACCCACGCGATTGGTATAACGATTATCGCTGACATGATAGTTGGCTTCAGGAATCACAGCCGTCATGTCTTTCGGTCGAGCTTGGGCATCAAAAAGGTCAGCTGGGTGATAACTGTTTAGCCAAGTGGTCAATTGTTCAAGTTCAGAAGGATGCTGTTTGGGCGCCACGATTGGCAGCCGGTGACTGGCTAGCGTGCCAATCGTATCTTCAGGACCAGTCATGCCCTTAGGCGTTTGCAGAATAATAACGGGCCATTGTGCTTTTTTAAATAGGGCCATTGCTTGGTCCATAGCCGCTGCTAAATCACGATGTAATTGTTGATTAGCTGTTTTACCATGCACAATCAGCGGTTGATAACCCAGACTTTGAAAATAGGCTTTGAGTTGGGCATTATCCTTATGTGCTAACCAACTGGTGTTTTCCATAGTTAGCCCATTTAAAGTTACAATAGGGAGTACTTTGCCGTCTTTTTCACCTAACATCGTATTGGCTTGCCAGCTAGCTTGTAAGGGTCCAGTTTCAGCTTCGCCATCACCGATAATCGCGACGGTCAGTAGCTGCTGATGACCGATCACAGCACCAAAAGCGTGCGCCAAAACATAGCCCAGTTCACCACCAGGATGGATCGCACCGGGCACAGCGGGTTCAGGATGACTGGAAAAGCCAAACGGCACGGCGAATTGTTGACATAGTGTTTCTAAGCCGGTTAATGATTGATCCAGATCAGCATTGATTTTTACCAAATCATCATTTAAGTAAGCATTTGCTAAGGCAACGGCACCACCATGACCAGGGCCTTGTAAAACTAAGACCTGTTGTTGATATTTGTTGATCAAACGATTGATATGTGTATAAATTAAATTTTGTCCAGGAATCGTGCCAAAATGACCCAGAGGCTTTACTTTCACATCGTCAGCCACTAAAGGTCGGTTCAACAAAACATTGTGGTCTAAATAACTCATGGCGCCACATAGATAATTGGCTGCACGGAAATAACGGTCTAACTGTTCCAAATAATCGTCTGTATCAAAATTAGACATCCAATTAACACCTCCAATTGGCATTGGATACGTTTGCCTTACATTATACAAAACTTGAGGGAAATGAACATGTTTGAAATTAGATTATTCGAAAACAATGCCTGATTAGAAACAAAAAATGTGAGAACAGCGACAAAAGGTGCTTAGCGATAGTGATAATCTAATATATTGGAGCTTTTAAATTTGATATTCATACTTTTAAACGCAATCACAGGCAATCTCACGCTTTTAAACGCAATCACAGGCAATTAATTTTTGACCCCATGTTTTTTGTCACGACACCTGCAAAGTGGTAAAATTTTATGATCAACCTTAAGGAGGCAATACGACATTATGACACGGCAAAAACAATCACTTATCGCAGGGACTACGGCTTTGATCGGGTTTATCATCGGCCTGATGACGAAACATATTCTGACAGGTCTCTTTGTCGGTTTAGCTGTCGGTTACCTCATGACGTTTTGGATACCTTATTTTATGAAACGAAAACATTAGGCTAGGGATGATTTCATGACTGCATTACTCGTTGGTTTGGGTGGCATGTTGGGCGGTAGTTTGCGCTATACACTTGGGTTATTGGTGCCGGCACCTCATGGCTTTCCGTTAGCAACGTTAATGATCAATTTGGTAGGTGCCTTCTTTTTACCACTGTGGACCCAGTATCTGGGTTTGAAATTAAAGTTGCCTGAACGTTGGATCTTAGCCGGTGGTACCGGTTTTTGTGGTGCCTTCACAACCTTTTCTTCATTTAGTTTAGATGCATTGAAACTTCTACAACGTCAGCAGTTTGGGGCAGCATTCAGCTACATCTTAATTTCGGCCGTGGGCGGCTTGGGTTTGTCATTATTAGCTGTGACGATAGCCCAACATCAATACCATACAGGTGTTCACGAAGGCGACAACCAGTTACTGCAAGATATTGACAAAAGTGGGGTTAAAAAATGATGTATTTACTGGCCGCTGGTGGCGCTGGGCTAGGCGCAATGGGCCGTTATGGGCTGACAGAAGTCATTAAACGGCACAGCCACAGTCGCTTGCCATTAGCAACGTTATGGATCAATTGGCTGGGCAGTTTTTGTTTAGCCTTTATGTTTGGCTACCACCTGCCAGTGCAATGGTATCAATTTTTAGGCGTTGGACTGCTGGGCGGATTCACCACTTTTTCGACCTTAAATAGTGAACTATCAGGCTTATTATATGCCGGTCAATTCCGCATTTTTTTGAGATATTTTTTCTTGACCTATATTTTAGGCTTATTATTCGCTCTAGTGGGATTTTTAACCAGCTATAAGTGGCGTTGATTGCTGAAAAAAGCGAATTGTGTTAATATATTTTATTGCATTTTTCTTTTTAATTTCCAGTTTTGGGGTTAGGAGGCTAATCATGGCCGATAAAGTAAATGAGACGTTAAGTTCAGAACAAATAAAATTACAGGCGCAAGAACAAAAGCATCTGGATGGTGTGGTTGAAAAATTAAAGCACCGAGAAAATCAATTAGATAAAAAAATCAAACGTACCCAAGCTGAAGAGCAGGGCATCAATAAGACTTTTTTTGATGATGTGAAATTGAACTATGGCAGTGACACCACGAATATGGAAACCGCATTATCCATTCATCAACAGCAGCAGTTATTATTGGAACGTAATAATAGTTGGCGTTCTGCTGAAGAAGAGAAAGTCACCGTTCAACGCTTGGAACAGAATCCTTACTTTGCCCGGGTCGATTTCCATGAGCATGGGGAACCCCGAAAGGAAAAAATCTATATCGGGTTAAGTTCATTCACTGATGATAAAGGCAAGTTTTTGATCTATGATTGGCGGGCACCGATTTCTTCTATATATTATGAAGGTAAATTGGGGGAAGTCACTTATAACACACCAGACGGTGAGCAAACTGTGGATCTTTCTTTGAAGCGTCAATTCTTGATTAAAGATGACCAGATTCAATCTATGTTTGATACCACCGAAACCATTGGTGATCAGATGCTGTTGGAAGTTTTGGGTGAAAAGTCAACTCCACAGATGAAGAGCATCGTCACGACAATTCAAAAAGAGCAGAACCAAATTATTCGCGATACGGATGCCGATCTCTTATTCGTCCAGGGGGCAGCCGGTTCAGGTAAAACCTCAGCAGTTTTGCAGCGCGTGGCTTTCTTGCTCTATCGTTACCGCGGTAATTTAAGTGCGAGCCAAGTGATCATGTTTTCACCGAACCAATTATTTAATGACTACGTGGAAAATGTATTACCTGAATTGGGCGAACAAAATATGGTCCAAATGACATATGGTCAGTTCGTAGGTCGCCGGGTACCGCATTTGGATATTCAAAGTCTCAATGAACAATTCGAGGCTGAAAAGACTGAGACGCAAAAGCAGATCATTAATCTAAAATCTAGCTTGGCCTTTTTCAAAGCCTTGCAAGCTTATGCGGTTCATTTGGAAAAAGCAGACATGCGGTTTAAAGACATTAAATTCAAAGGTAAAGTTTATTATTCGAAACAAAAAATCAAAGAGATTTATTACAGCTTCAATGAGAACTATCATTTGGGCAATCGGCTCGATGGCACGAAAGAAAAGCTGATCCGCTCGCTCAATCATCGGATTGATAAAGAAACTAAGTCAGATTGGGTGCAAGAGGCCGTCCAAAATCTATCTCAAGATGATCTGCAAAAAATGTACACCACGGTCGATCAAGAGTTTAATTCTGGGGATGATGAATTCAAGTTCTTGGCGCGCCAAGTTGTGGTTCAACAATTAGAGTCCGTTCATCGAGCAATCAATAAGAACCAATTCTTAAATAGCCGGGCACAGTATCTAAACTTTTTGCGGATGATTCCCAAACTGCTAGATCTGAGCAACTATGGGTTAGACGAAGCTCAATGGACTGCTGAAGTTGAACGCGTCAAGACACACTTGAAGGCCCATGAGATGAGTATGCCAGATATTAGTGCCTATTTATTCCTTTACGATCAGATCACAGGCAAACATGGTAACCGGGATATTCATTTTATCTTCATTGATGAGATTCAGGACTATACGCCGTTTCAGCTGGCTTATTTGAAATATAATTTCCCGAAAGCACGGTTCACGATGCTAGGCGATCTCAATCAAGCTATTTTCACCAAAGATGCCAGTGAGGATCTGTTAGATCAGATCCAGACACTTTTCAATGGCAAAAAAATTAAAGTCGTGCAATTGACGCGTTCTTATCGTTCAACGCAGCCAATTACCGACTTTACCAAAGCTATTTTGAAAAATGGTCAAGAAATTGCTGCCTTTGATCGGCAAGGGCCTTTGCCAAATATCGTGCTAGCAAAAGATGAAACGCAATTAGTGACCGACATCTTAGCCCAATTAGCTCAGAATGATGCGCAGGAAATGAGCACAGCAATCATTACTAAGACCTTAGCGCAAAGTGAACAATTACAACAAGATTTGAAAGATCGCGGTCATGACATTACTTTGATCCGTTCAGAAAATCAGCGTTTGGCGGCCGGCGATATTGTCATTCCGTCTTATTTAGCCAAAGGTTTAGAATTTGACGCCATTATTGCTTATGATTTATCCGCTGAGAATTACCATGCTGAAGACGAACGCCAACTGGTCTATACGATTGCTTCTCGGGCAATGCACACGTTGACGATCACCGCGCAAAATCAGTTGACACCATTATTAGCTGATGTACCACAAACGTTATATACGCAGGGCGTTACGTCCGTTGTAGCCAATGATTGATTTGACGGCTAACGACTTGCGTTAAAATATCGTACCCACGATTTGTAAAATGGATCCCATCGGATTGTAATAATTCGTTGGGGTCTTTTTTAGTATGCATGGGCGTGTACAAATCACCTGTGGGCAGCTTATGTTTGGCACCATAAGTTAATAGGGCGTTAACGTAAGCTTGGATTTCAGCTTGGGTACGGTCACCTAAGCGTTTATCATCAGAGTATGGCGGTGAAATTAAGCTAACTTTATCAAGACCGATTTTTTGGCAAAGGGTGTCGATATTATGTACATAGTCTGCTGTTGTGATGGCTGTGTCCTTGGGGATGTCGTTAGCACCAAAATGGATCACAACTAAATCTGGTTTTTCATCTAATACTAAGCTTTGCAGCCAGGCCAGAGCAATGAGCGTCGTTGCCCCGGGGATCGCCGCGTTGACAATAGTGTCATTAGGGAATTGTTCCTGAATACGATCTTTAAAAATACTGCTGGTTAAACCTTGATGATAGCCAGCAAAAATAGAATCACCAAACAAAACGATTTTCATTTCAGTCACTCCTTTGACTGTTTCAAATTTATTATAGTACAAGTCCCGAGTTGAAAGCGGTTCTAAAAATATTCGTCAGAGTGATGCAAACCTTATTTTTTGCGGTATAATGTTTCTATTGCTTTTTATTATTTAATTGAAGGGTGTTCAAATGACAAACGCAAAAGAAATTACTTGTACGCAAACGCTAGCCATTTCAACCCATCGTGCTTTTCCAAGAGATTTGAATAACTATGGATTCATGTTTGGCGGCAAACTATTGGAGCTATTAGATGATGTGGCTTCGATCTCAGTTTCGCGATTTACCCGGCTGCCCAGCGTGACCGCTTCGATCGACCAATTTAATTTTATTCAGTCTTTTCAAAAGGATGACTCTGTTTGTATTGAGACTTACATTTCCGGCGCTGGTAAACGGTCGGTGGAGGTGTTTGCCAAAATCATTGGTGAAGCATTATTTACCGAAGAGCGCTATATTGGTGCTACTGCTTTTATGACGTTTGTTTTACAAGACCGAAAAACGGTCGATGCCTTGTTGGTACCAGAAACCAAGGAACAATTGGCAGTCACATCAGGTTATCCGCGGCGCCATGAGCTGCGCAAACAGGAGTTAGCAGATCACAAGGCCCTGTTCGCCCAGTTGGATACTCAGTTGCCTTGGACAAATTAGATTTGAAGTTGGGATAATATGGATTACGATAAAACTTACTACATGTTTGATCGTCAGCAGTGGCGGCAGTTTCATGGCAAATTAGGTGACAATCACATCACACAACAGGAGTTAGCTCAGGTCAAAGCCTTAAATGATAAGCTATCCTTGGAAGATGTGTCGGTAATTTATGCGCCGTTACGGCATTTGATTCATATTTTTTTGAATCAATTTCAGCGTCAACAGGGTGCCTTGGCTGATTTCTTGAATCGGTCGACGGAGCACGTGCCGTTTATCATTGGCATTGCTGGTAGTGTAGCCGTGGGTAAAAGTACCACTGCGCGGTTACTGCAATTGATGCTGTCTCGGGCTTATCCAAATTACAAAGTCCAACAGATCACTACGGATGGTTTTTTGTACCCTAATCGCGTTTTGGCTGAGCGCCATATTATGGATCGGAAAGGTTTCCCAGAGTCTTACGATATGGAAGCACTGATCAATTTTATGGATGCGGTCAAAGATAATGTGCCGAATGTTAAGGTGCCGCGTTATTCCCATCAAGTCTATGATATTGTACCTGGGGAGTATGATATTGTAGATCAGCCAGATATTTTGATTGTTGAAGGGATCAATGTTTTACAATTACCATCTAATGCGCCGGTTTTTGTAAGTGATTTCTTTGATTTTTCCATCTATGTGGATGCAGATCCTGATTTGATCGAGCAATGGTATCTGGAGCGTTTTGGGGTTCTGCTGGATACCGCTTTTACCGATCCTAATGATTATTATTACCAATATGCCATTGGTGATCGTGAGGATGCGTTTGCTATGGCTAAAGATGTCTGGCGTAAAGTGAATCTGACTAATTTAAAAGAATTTATTTTACCCACTCGTTCTCGGGCCGATGTGATTTTGCACAAAACCAAGCACCACTTGATCGATAAGGTTTATTTGCGGAAATTTTAAATAGGAAAAAATGAGAATCCGTTCACGATGATTGCTTTTTTCAGAAAATATATTTATTATGAGATTATTGTGTATGTGAAACGCGCTCACCCAATCAACCTTGGCACCTAACTTAAGTATCTTGTTGAAGCTTACGCTTCATCGGCGATACTCAGCGTTAGGGTTTCAAGGTTAACCGATTGGGCTCGCGCTCTACTAAATTAAGGGGTGTTCAGTTTGGCTTCTACCGATATGCAAAATATCGATAAAATTATTGTATTGGACTATGGTAGTCAATACAATCAATTGATTACACGGCGGATTCGTGAATTTGGCGTGTATTCAGAGCTATTACCACACACGATTTCAGCTGCTGAAATCAAGAAAATAGCGCCTAAAGGGATTATTTTCTCTGGTGGCCCGAACAGTGTGTATGATGATGGTGCCTTTGGAATCGATGAAGAGATTTTTAATTTAGGCATTCCAATTCTTGGTATCTGTTATGGCATGCAGCTCATGGCTTATAAGCTCAATGGCCGCGTTGAACCAGCTGATAATCGGGAATATGGAAAAGCTGATATCCATGTCACAGATGAAAGTGCGCAATTATTCAAAGATCTGCCAACGGATCAAACGGTTTGGATGAGTCATGGTGACTTAGTTCAAGGCGTCCCTGAAGGCTTTGAAATTGTGGCAACTTCACCAAACTGTCCAATCGCTTCGATGGCGGATGACACTCGTAAGTTTTACGGCATCCAATTCCATGCGGAAGTGCAAAATACCCAATATGGTCATGAAATTTTGAAGCATTTTGCTTTTGATATTTGCCAAGCTGAGGCAAACTGGAGCATGGCTGATTTTATTGACCAACAAATTGAAAAAATTCGCGCTACTGTTGGCGATAAAAAAGTCCTCCTCGGCCTTTCTGGTGGGGTAGACTCTAGCGTGGTTGGCGTCTTATTGCACAAAGCAATCGGCAATCAGCTGACTAGTATCTTTGTGGATCACGGCTTGTTGCGTAAAGGCGAAGCTGAACAAGTTATGGCCAGTTTGGAAGGTAAGTTTGGCTTAAACATCGTTAAAGTTGATGCCAAAGAACGCTTCCTTTCTAAGCTTGAAGGCGTTAGTGACCCTGAACAAAAACGGAAGATCATCGGTAATGAATTTATCCGCGTTTTTGATGACGAAGCTGCTAAATTAGACGGCATCGACTTCCTAGCTCAAGGGACGTTATACACTGACGTTATCGAATCCGGTACAGACACTGCCCAAACCATCAAGTCACATCATAATGTCGGCGGCTTGCCAGACGATGTGCAATTCCAATTGATCGAACCGCTTCGAACTTTATTCAAAGATGAAGTCCGTGAATTGGGCGAGAAGCTAGGTATGCCATCTGACCTTGTTTGGCGGCAACCATTCCCAGGCCCCGGTCTCGGTATTCGGGTGATCGGCGAAGTTACGCCAGAAAAACTTGAAATTGTCCGCGATAGTGATTACATTCTCCGTGAAGAAATCAAAAATGCCGGTCTAGATCGGGAAATTTGGCAATACTTTACGGTGTTACCAGGCTTCCGTTCCGTTGGTGTCATGGGTGACGGTCGGACCTACGACTACACCATTGGTATTCGTGGTGTCACTTCTATTGATGGCATGACGGCTGACTTTGCGAAGATTCCATGGGATGTTTTGCAAAAGATCTCGGTTAGAATCGTAAACGAAGTCGCACACGTTAACCGCGTTGTGTATGACATTACGAGCAAACCACCAGCAACAATTGAGTGGGAATAGCCTAGAACCATTCTTATCAATTTCAGCCCTGTATCAAGGTACGTTTTTCCTTGATATAGGGCTGTTTTTTTGTGGTTAAAAACTGATAGAAGATGATACAAGTTGGTAAAAATACGGTACATTGGACGGTACAATTTAAAATTTGTTATTTTGTACCGTCGAACATGCCCAAAGTATTGTCAACATTGGAATAAACCTTAAGTGAATTTGGCTGGTTTGGTCGAGTATAATCAGCTGTCATTTGAATGTTTTTATGACCTAACCAGTGCATGACATCGATCTGCGGTGTATTGGATGAAATAGCTTCGGTAGCGAAATAATGTCGTAACATATGGGGCGTGATATGAATACCAGAAGCTTTTTCAACTTTATGCATCACCCGATTGAGATGAGTTGGATGGAAAGGTTCACCTGAATCATTGAGCCAGACCCACTTTTTTGTGTCCGCAGAGATATTATTTCGCATACGTAGATTGTCTGCTGTTTGTAATGCGAATTTGATGTAATCAATGATTTCTCCACAAACCCAGATCGTTCTATATGATGATTTTGTTTTTAAAGTTGTACCATTTGGGAAGTCGGAGGTTCTTTGCAAATCAAAAGTAATTGAACAGATCTCACGCTGATGAACATCATCAAAGCCAAATTTAAACGATTCAGAACGTAGCCCCATCAACTCACCACGACGTTCACCTAGAGTACCAACGTAAACAAATGCCATTAAATATCTATCTAATATTTTATTAGCCGTTTTAATCCATTTATCAAAATCTTTTGGCTCAAGACTTAAGTCCTTTGGTTCGCGTCCACGAATCAGCATGCCTTTTAGCCTATTTTTATAAATAATGTCTTCATGTTCAGCGTCATTCATTACTTGTAACATAACAGAAGTAATTGTACGAATGGTCGATTTTGCTAAACCCTTGGTTGCTAAATTATCCAAAAAGTCTTGAAATTGTGATCTTGAAATTTCATCTAACTGTTTTTTACCGAATCTAGGTTTTAAATACTTTCTATAATAGTTTGTTGTGGTTTTACGAGTGGAGTCTTTCCATATTCCAAGCTGATATTTCTTTTGTGCAATGCGGTTAAAATAGGCATCAAGTGTAATATTGTTGGTAGCAATTAAGCCAATTTTGCCTTCAGATAGATCGACCTCAAATTTTTTTAAAACAACATCAGCGTCACGCCATGTTAAAAAACCAGATTTTGTGTACTCTTCTTTCTTTCCTTCACTTGTTGTAAAACCACGTCGAAGACCATACCGCTTGCCTCTTCGCGTTTCATATTCATAAATATTAGGATGCCGCTTTAGTAGTTTCCATTTTCGCATATTGGTTAAACCTCCATTTTGTTAATAAATTATATTAAAGTACACAAACGTATGTTCTTTTCGGGTGTTAAATAAAAGCCCAGGAGAGGGCTTGATTTATTAAATCATGATTCTTATTTCATACTATATTGGCTTTTACTAGCTAATGCATCATTTTCAAACGTCAGCTGGAAGTTGGCGCCTAAATCTCCTTGGATACCAGTCAAGTAGCTTGCTGTAACTGACTTATTACCACCAATTAATGATTCACTCAATCCGTCAGGTTCTCCGAATTGTTTTATTGCATCGTTATATGAAGTGCCATTTTGAATGGAATTAAATTGGTCAAGAGTTATCTTCTGTTTACGGCCTAGTTTGAATCCAGAAAGGGTCTTGTTGAATGCTTTGCCATCTGTAAAGGACAAGATCATTGATGAACCGAATTTGCCGTCAATATTTGTCCAAGTCAGTACATTAGTGTTGATATTTTGAGTGGTAGAAGAGCTTTCTGAAGAGGGTTTACCAAATTTAGCTTTAGCTTCGTCCATACTCAGACCACCATTACCTTGCTCCATAAGGTCGCCAACTTTTACAGCATCAAAATCGGCACGAGTTATTTTGGCTTTATTGTTATTTGTCGAAGAAGACGAAGAGGAATCTTGCTTTTGCACAGAACTAGATGATTGTGAAGAACTATTTGATGTATTTTGTTCTTGTGCTTGTTTCTTAGTTCCATTACCACCAAGACCACCACCAATAGCAATCAAAAGTATGATAACTATAAGCCAGAACCACCAGCGCTTATATAATGGCTTCTTGCCATTTGGCTGTTTCTTAGGTTGCTTATTTTTTGTGACTTTTCTACCTTTGTTGCTTTTGTGACTTCTGCTTCTACTTTCCATGTGGATCCCCCCAAATTTAAGTGAAAAAACTTGTACTTATGCATACGAGACTATTGATTTAAAAGCTTTTACTTTTGTTGCTGAAATTCTTCATTCGAAATGATTCCTTGATCTCTGAGTGTCGCTAGTTTTTGAAGCTCGTCAGCTGTTGAATAAGATGCATTTGAAAGATTGATATTCTGAACCTTTGACTGTTTTGCTGCTTGAAGCTTGAGCATGACGTACCGATGAAACTTCTCATACATCCTGACATTACTTTTTTTGAAGGCACGTAAAATAATTGCATTAGGGTCTTCGGCAGCATCCAACGTTGTCCCAACCCATCCAACCGCTTGATTTTTTGCCAGTTCTGCATTGGTAATAAATTGAATATAACCATTCAACATTAAATTTGGTTTTTTGTATTCAATTCCTTTTAAATCTGAATAAAATATTTCTTTTTCACCCTTAAAGCCTTGAAAAAGTAGACCACCAAAACTTTTTCTCGAGATATTAACATGGTCTTCATAGGCAGTTGCACGTCCGTTTACCCCAGTAATCGTAATTGGTTCTGGTTCGCTTCTCACTTCTTACACCTCCCTAAAATTAAAGACGCCTTATAGTTTGTTCAACTTGGTAAAAATACATTTCTGGAATATCAAAATACTCCAAGAAGTTAGAAACATTAATTTGCCAAGGACTGTCTAAATCTGCTTTATCCATATAAGACTTTACTAAGATATAAAGCGCGCCGTCATTTGCTTGCTTTTCAGATTTCAGTGTTGGTGTATAACTACTTGCATAATATGCTGCAGGTTCCTCTCCGAGAACATTATGTGTTAATTCATGTCCAATCAACATGTACTGAAAGGGGAGATGAACCGCAGAATTAATAAATATGACTCGCTGAATCGGATCGGAATACCCTAAGATGTTGCTTGGCAAGCGATCAGTTATATCAATATCAACATCGTAAAAATGGCACAGTCGAACTGGATCGGTAATGCCAGAATCATCTACCGAGTCAAGAAACTCATCCAAAGTATTATATTTCATCAAATCACCACACTAATCATTGTCATTATCGTGTTCAACACGATGGCGGCCCTTATTCCAGAAATAACCGATTAAAATATTCTGTATTGCTTCTCTATCTTTGTCAGTCACAGGAGTTTTTTCATATGTTAAGGGTTGTTGTTCAAGAATACGTTTTAGATCAGACACTTCACGTGACGTTGCATCCTTGGGGGTCTGGTTAATACCTAGTAGATAGTCGCTCGTCACATCAAAGTAATTTGCAATTTTTTGTAGCATTTCATAATCGGGTTGCCTTTTACCTTGCTCATATGAAGAATAGGTGGTTTTCGCAATGCCGAGTTGTTTTGCGAGAGCTTCCTGCGTTAGCCCTGGCTTAGACTTTCGCAATTCTTTTAATTTATCTGCGAACATTGAATAACCTCCTTTACATGTATTTTAGTACGCAAATCGCGTATTACAAAGATAAAAGAATAAAATACACAAAAAGAGTATTTAACTGTTGACTAAGTACGCAATGTGTATTATATTTATTTTTGTAATCAAGTACGCGCTTTGTACTACAAGGTGGTGATTAAATGGATAAAAAGACTAAACAGAGATTGTGGTTAAAACACGTTAGAGAGTCACGTGGAATGACGCAAAATCAAATGGCAAGTTATTTAAATATTCCTAAGACAACTTATTCTTCATATGAGCAAGGCTATCGAGACCCTGAAATTGCTAATGCTAAAACGATGGCTGAAAAATTAAAAATTAAATGGCCTATTTTTTTCGAGAGTGAAGTACGCGAATCGGATTATAAAAACGCCATGAATGAGGAGGTGACGAAATGAAATTAACAATTGAAGGTTCAGCCGATGATATTAAAAAAGTGCTCCAAGCTATTAGTGGTAGCGAGGGGCACTCAAAGCAAAAAAGCAATATTGAAAATTGGCTCAAACAGAGTGGAACTCAAATAGTCGGTGGAACAACTTTAAAGATTTAAACCACGATTCTTTCCAAAACTTTCATATTGAGAGAGCTTGATAGATTTTTTTAATTCTATTTCAAACTGCGTTTTCAGTTCATCGGAAAATTTAGGGAAGATATTCTTGATGACAAAGTCGACCATATCATCTGGTGTTGCGCCAACCATAGTATGTGTTTGTGCATCCAGATTAAATTCCGCAATTGTCTTTCCGATGGCTGTATAGAGAGAGTCTTCGGCATCTAAATGATATTCAATTTTCTCCAAAGTATAATCACCTCCTTCAGAAGTGATTATATCAAATGCTACCGATATTTAATTGTCAATGAGCGGAGGTGACGAAATGAATAAGAAAGAGAAAGTGAATTTTATTATTTTTAATAAAAAAGACGCCTTCATAATCAGTGCCATCAACACTGATAACAAATTGGCGTCCAAAATCAAGCAAACTAAGAAGGAAATTCAACTTCAAATTTTCCCGAGGAATTTCGGTTCAACGGATAATTAGTTTTTAACGAGATTTTATTCGGTTCTTGAATCATCAGAAATTTAAATCCTTTCGGAAATTCTTCATAAATAATTGTTCTGCTTGATTCATTAATAATTTACTTTCTAACTTCATTTATATCTTTGACCCACGATGTATCAATTTCAGCATTCGTATTAGAGCCAAACATATAAATATTTGTCAGTTCTGTTTCGTCAATTTTGATAATAGTCACCTCCTTTAGAAGTGATTATATCAAATACTACCAATATTTAGTTTTCAAAGAACGGAGGTGATCACATGGATAAAGAAACTCTGATTAATAAGCTATTGCACATCAATCCAACACTGCACCGCGATATTTTAGAAGATTTCTCAAGAGATGTTTTAGAAAAAGCGTACACGGAATTGCTTGAAGAACGTTCAGAGAATATTAGAGAACTCACGATCGGTATCTAATTGTTCTTATCATAAACCTGACCATCATCATATTGATTTTATCGTTAAATACAGTTTAGAAAATAGGCATTATATTCACATTAAAGAGGGTGTGGAACATGAGTGTAAACATTATTGAAGAATTTGATAATGCTCTAAACGCTACCGGCTGGACTAAATCACTTGTTGCTCAGTCAATACATGTAACACAAGCAGCGGTCAGTAACTGGTTAGCAAGAGGCGATATTCCTGCCGACATGCTTATAAAGTTAGGACGTGCTTTAAAGGACTATCGCTTCAGTCTTGCCATTGCAGAATATTTAACGGGGGTTCGCGTATTGTCTGATAAAAGATTACAAGATACACCACAAGCCCGATATTTTAGCCAAGCTAAAGAAGAGAATGATCGTAAGAAACTTGACCCCGAATTTACATTGTTACTTGGCAAGAACAAAGAAGATCGAACTGATACCGATCGGCGCCGCGTTTTAAAATATGTCAAAGAATTAGATGAGGAGATCGAAGAAAAAAGCAATTATAAAGCTGCAATTATGCGTGACTGGGAGCTTTACATTGATGAGGAGGTAATCTGATGGACGTGACTGTTGCACTTGGCGATGAAGATAATGAACAAGAAGTATTGATCAATGCTATTGCTGATCGCTTAGCTAAAAAAATGACACCGATTATCGAAAAAATCATTGAAGAAAAATTAACTCGTGAACGTGCGATGACACAAAGAGAAGTTGCAGAGCAGATACTGCATTGCGATCCATCAACAATTACTGATTATTATTTAGAACAGCCTGGTTTTCCATTTTTTGCAAAAGGCACAAAGAAGATGTTCTGGCCGGCTGCTGTTCGAGAATGGATCAATAACAATCAACAAAGCTTGATTTAGGAGAGTGAGAAATATGGGGTTAAAGAAAATTGATTTAAGCATGGAGGAATGGAAGATCCTTCTAAACATCATTCGTAACAATGAAAGAACGTTTTGGAAAATAAGGGGGCAACATTGATGAAGATTAATTGGAAACAGCACATGCAACAATGGCATGATCGTGAATTATCTCAGTTAGTTGTTAAAACAGCAGATGACCAGTTTCAAATTGAAAAACGTCGTCAGATCAACCGAGAACAATTGCCTTATGTACACAAAAAAGCCACCAGTGTTGGCGCACCGGCAGCTGAGACACATACATTCTTAAAATTTTAACAAACTAAGTATAGCAGAAAAGGTGAGTAAATGGAAAATCATCTTTCAAGATTCGTAGGTGAGCAACGTATATCGATTACACAGCTTTCAAAAGAAACGGGTATTTCCCGAAATACGCTCACTAGTATCTACTATGACCGAAACAGCATGATCAAATTTGATGTGATTGAAAAGCTTTGCGATTACTTTCAAGTACCTATGCATGAGCTTTTTGATTACTACCCAAAGAAGGAGATCGAATATGGATGGCAATGAAGCTTTTTATCAGGCGTGGTTAGAGGTTATGGAACGCGATGAACAAGATCAGGACGAATTAGACCGGATGGAAGAACAGGCTTATGAAGCCAAATATGAAGATGGAGATGAATGGTAATGGACGCAATGAAACAATCAGAGATCAATGAGATACAAAAAGATAAGAAATTACAAAGTGACGTTGATAAATTCAATGAAGGTGAGAAAACGCCTTGGTCAATCACCAATATCCACCAAGCTGACTGGGCATTACGCAAAATCGAAGCATTACAGGCTCAAATGAAGGAAGATAAAGCGCTATCGGATTCTGAACATTTACGAATCGAACAATGGTATCAGGACCAGACAAAAGGCAATCAAGATAGTATTAATTATTTTCAAGCGCAGCTGTTTCACTACTTGCAAGATCTACGTCAAGATGACCCCAAGGCACGTATCAAAACACCTCACGGTTCTGTTGGCACACGTAAAGGTAGCACTAAGCTAGTGGTTACAGATGAACAGAAGCTACTTGAACAGATCAAGCATACTGAACTGGCTGCCAAGGTCATCAAACAAACTATCAATCGTTCTGAACTCAAAAAAGTTACACAAAATGCTGATGGCAAAGTAGTAAACGAAGATGGCGAACCGCTTGAAGGCGTCGAATATCAGACTGGGGAAGAATCGTTAAATATTACTTGGCCACGAATCAAGGGGGATAAATAATCATGGAAAATAAAGAAGTGTCAGTCATGCCAACGACACCAAAAAATCAGCTAATGAATCTCATTGATAGTGATCAAATTGATTCTGTCGCACAACAGATCCAGACCATCAATAAATTTCAAACGATCGTTAGTAGCACTCTACAAAAAGGTAAGGATTTCGGTGAGATCCCGGGGACCACAAAACCAACGCTGCTTAAAGCTGGTGCAGAGAAGATCTTCATGCTGATGGGCCTAACTAGTAAATTCGATATCGTTGATAAGATTGAGGACTACGACAAAGGTTTCTTTCAATATCAATTCAAGACCACGCTCATCAAAGACGGCATGATCATTACTGAGGGCATGGGCAGTGCTAACACACGAGAACGTAAATACGTAAAAGGTGATCCTTATGACTTACAAAATACGATTTTGAAGATGGCAAAAAAGCGTTCTGAAGTCGATGCTGCTTTGACCGTGGCATCATTATCAGACCTATTTACCCAAGACATTGAGGATATGGACTTAAACCATAATGAGAAAGCCGCGACTATGACGGACAAAGAAGCAGCTAATTTCAAACTTACGTTTGGCAAATATCGTGACAAGACGTTAAGCGAGGTTTACAAGGAGAATGCTGGGTACCTTAACTGGTTGATTCAAAATAGCAAAAAACAAGATGTTAAGCGTGCCGCTGAATTGGTCGTTCAACAAGCCAAAAATCCTAAAACAAATACTTCTAACCCTGACCCTAACCAAAATGAACAACAAGCCACACACGAATCACACTCAGACATTAAAGAACCTATCAATGAAGCACAAAAAGAACAGATCAAAGACCTGATATTCAAGATCTCCGAATTACGTGGTATTGATGCAATCACTGTTATGCAAAGCTATAAGGCCGAGCACTACCAGAACTTTACGAATGCTCAAGCAGAACGATTCATCAAGAAGTTAGAGCAAGACAGCAAAAATGAAGTACCTAAAGAAGATATGAATCAGACAGAGTTAGATGGTCTTGAAGATCCATTTCAATAATCAATAGTTAAGTGGTGGGTGGGAGGTAAATCGGGAGGTGAAATATTGGCTATCTTTAGACAGATACCAACCGACTTTTGGATAGATGATTTTATTGGTGAGTTAGAGCCACTTCAGAAGCTTTTATATGTATATCTGTGGACTAACAAGAAAACGACCCAATGTGGCGTCTATCAGCTTAGTATGCGTTATACACAATTCGAAACAGGACTAGATAAAGACCAGATAATCAAATATTTAAAAGCATTTGAGACAGCTGGCAGAGTCTACTACAACCCTGAAAACAATGAAATCATGCTGAACCAATGGCTAAAAGTAAATTCTGCTAAGTCACCTAAGGTTGCCAAAGTAATCGACAATGAGTTACTTGATATCCAGACACTAGAATTTGGACAAGAAGTCATTAAAAAATGTCACGAATATGGTTATCCGATTGTCGACAAAACAGTGCCAAATTCAGAAAATAAAATACACTATCGATACCCTATCGATACAGTATCAAAAACTGAAAATAGGGTATCGCAAAAGAATATAAATCATAATATAAATCATAATCATAAAATAACAGAACAACAACAGGACAAAGGCACGTCAGCGAGCGTGAAAAGTTCTGAAGCTGATCAAGGCGTGACTAAGAGCACGAAAAAACCAGCTGCTGTTGCTCCTAAGGGAGTATATACCCTTTATCAACAAGTCTTTGGTGTGATGAACAGCATTGTCCAGACACGGCTTAACGACTGGGTGAACGATCTCGGTGAAGAGCTTGTGACCGAAGCTATGAATCGTGCTGCCCTAGCTGGTAAGACGTTTAGCTATGCGGACGGGATTTTGAAGCAATGGGATTCCAAAAACATTAGCACGATGGAGCAGGTAAAAGCTGATGACGTGGCACATAATAACCAAAAACGCCAATACCACAACCAGCGGTCAGCACAAGCAGTTGAGCCTGAGCCTGATTGGTTTAAAGAACAGCAGCAAGGGCAAGATCAACCTAAACAGCCAGAACCAAATTCGGAATCGGATTCCGATTTAGCCGCTATGTTCGCGGAATTAGAGCAGGCGAAATCTAAGAATAAACAGGAGGCGAAACATGATCAAACAAATAGCACACATACCTGATCTAGTTGCGGAGTGGATCGATGAGATTGCGCTACCTGAGTACTGCGACTCCACAACAGTTCGAGAGGTCATGCAGTCGATTGTTAACGATGCGGCGAAGCGTTTAGACACGCAAGAAAGCAATTATTTAGAGAGTGATCAGATGCTGATTGATATTTATGTTTTGAGCAAAGCTGGTCATTATCAGACGCACAAATATGTTCAGGAGGCTTTCGACTCGTGGAATTGAACGAACGGCAACGTGAATCAGATATTCAAGCCGATATCATTAAGGCACTAAACCGTCTGGGTTGTCACGTTTGGCGCACTAACGCTGGTAGTTTTAGCAAAGGCAACCGTCATATTGCTGGCCTACCAGCTGGATACCCAGACATTTCAGGTCATAGAGATTCAGATGGCAAAGCAATCTATATCGAAGTCAAAAATAAAACTGGCAAGTTGCGTAAAGTTCAAGAGCAATTTGCATTAAGAATTAAAGATGATGACGTGCTATACGGCGTAGCAAGGTCTGTGGAAGACGCTATCAAGATTGTGAGGAGATAGGGTATGAAGGTTGAAACATTAGCAGAGTTGGAGCTTAAACAGAGCTTTGAGAAAGCTCAATTCATTATCGATCACATGGATAATCGCCAACAGTCGTTACTGTTTGAACTCAGCACTCAAGCTTTTCTTGCAGAACGATTGATGGCAATAACTGGTAAAAGTTTTGATGTAAAGATTGGCAAAGTTAGCAGAAATGGCAAAATCATCTACATTTTGGAGATTTAATCGTGGAAGTTTGCAAGAATCGGGCGTTTTTATAAAAGTTTGGAAATAAAAAAGCATCCTAACTGCAATTAGGATACTTAGTCAGTTAATCTAGAGATTAGTTTTTATCTCTAGGTGGGAATGGATCATTACCGTAGCTGTTTTTCATTCCAATTTGACCATTTTTGTTTTGAACGATCAATTCTGAACTTTGGTTCTTTGCAATTTGCTTAGCAAAGTCTATTGCTTGAGTTTTGTTGGTGAAATTCTTAGTTGCCCTTGTTGAACCTTCGCTATGAACCTTCCAGCCAGAATTTGTTGGAGAAACCCACTGGTTTTTTGGCATATTATTGACCTCCATGATGTATTTCAATGGCTTCAACGAGATAGAAAGTGATAATTGGAGTTGCATTGATGGCCTACATCATACTGTATATAGGTTACAGAATTATTACAAATACAATATATTGTAATTACAGAGAAAGGGTTTTTGTAATGAACAACGGAAATAGTATTTGGAAAAAAATTGATAAAGCCCTGTTAGATAAGGGATTGAGCTTAACGCAATTAGCATTACAAATGAACGTTTATCCGTCTGTTTTGTCTGAACTTAAACAGGGAAGAATTAAGAAACCTAGTTTTGAATTGATGGTAAAAATAGCCGATGCATTGGACATCAGCTTAGATGAATTTAGGGAGGTAGATCATGAAAAAACTACAAAAAGGCGATGAAGTAACCGTACTTAGTTTTGGCGAAGGTAGGTACCGTAACCTGGTTGGTCAGATTCAAAAGTTATATGAGAATTCAGCAATGATATTGCTCAAAGATTCGGTAGAAATCGAAGGCGAATTGAGGAATAAGGTCGTTGTAAGTTTTCGTCGCTTAACTAAGTCGGGTAAACCTGTTATTAAAACATATG
>NZ_JACGCJ010000030.1 GCF_021030645.1 Agrilactobacillus fermenti
TTTGCTTTAGACTTCCTTCAGATTCCACCTCACGGTGGACACCCTTGTCCTCAACTAATAGTTCCGACTACTACGGTCTATAGTGGACTTTCACCACCAAGTTAGCGCCCATGCCGGGCGCACTAAACAAAAACACACTGATATTCTAGTTTTGCCGTTAAATGACGGTAAAACAAATATCAGTGTTTTTTTATACTTACTAAAACGACCTAAGCATTGACCCTGCTCATTTTAGCTTCATAAGTATTCACAATGTCATCGATCAAGGCCTGATCATGCAAACCAGTCACTTTTTTGACAACAGTAGCCACATCAGTATCCTTTAACATTTTCTGTAATTCGACACTTTCAGCATCTTGGACTTCATCAAAAGTTAAGATCATTCCAACTGTATCTAATAGAGTGCTATAATCCAAACCACGATCTTTTAATTCACGAATTGGCCGAATAAAACGTTCATCGTAGCCTAACTTACGAATTGGTGTCCGACCGACCCGCAAAATATCATCGGAAATATAAGGGTTTTGAAAACGGCTGATAATCTTATCTTGATAAGCTTTTAAATCAGCTTTATCAAAATCCCATTTGGCAATGAGCAAACTACCAGTTTCATTCAAAACTTGTTTTAATTGTGCTAATACCTTGTCATCTTTGATTGCATCGCCGATTGTCTTATAGCCTAGGTATTCACCTGTATAAGCAACGGTTGCGTGGCCAGAGTTAACCGAGAAGAGTTTCCGTTCAATATATGGTTCCAAATCAGGGACATAAACAACAGTGTCCAATTTGATTTCAGGGTGTTTCATTTGTGATTGATCAACGACCCATTCTTTAAAAGGCTCTACAGAAACGGCTAATGGATCTTCATGATGTTGAATAGGTACGATTCGATCAACAGCTGCGTTAGGAAAACCGATATATTGATCGGCAAATTGCTGTCCAGTAGCGTCCAAATGTTTATAAACTTCACCTTTTAAAAATTGTGAGCCACCGATCATATTTTCACAAGCAATCACATCTAATGTAGTTTGATTACCTTGCTGTTGGCGTGCCTTAATGCCGTCTGCAATCAATTCAGCAATAAATGGTAGAATCTTAGGCCCAATAGCTGTCGTGACCATATCTGTTTTTTCAATAGCAGCGACAACTTTTTCAGGGTTGTTTTTGTTATTGATGCCATCTACATTAGCCACATGAATTTTTTTATGATCTGGTGCCGCCAATTCAATATCATATTCATGACGTTGATTCAAAGCATCAATGATCGTTTCATTCACATCAACAAAATCGATACTAAAGTCATTAGCTGCTAAAGTTTCACCAATAAATCCTCGACCAATATTTCCGGCTCCAAAATGAACTGCACGCACATTAATCAACTTCTTTCAATAAATTAATAACTTCTTCTGGCGATTGTGCATCCGCCAATTTTTCAACATTGTTAATATCGCTGCAATATAAAGCAATAGAAGATAACAATTCCAAATGTTCCCCATTTAATCCAGCAATACCAAATACAACAGTTACCAGCTTTTCATCAGCTGGGTCATCGCTAAAATCAACGCCCCAAGGGTATTGAATAATTGAAATACCTGTCTTTTTGATAAATTGCTTGCCATCTTCGGTACCGTGGGGAATCGCGATGAAATTGCCCATATAAACCGAAACATCTTTATTCCGAGCAATCATTGAGTCAATATAACCAGGTTCAACATTTCCGTTATCAACTAATAGTTGCCCCGCTTGACGAATGGCCTCTTCTTTTGTCTTAACCGTCTGACCTAATTTGATCAAATTTTTGTCTAAGGCTTTCATCAACCCACCTCCTAATTTTTTAAATTTATTTGCTTAAATATTCTTTTTAGAAAAATGGAACTAACTAAGTTGCGTACAGGCTGTGTGGTCGTTGCCGTTTGAAAAAGTTTAAGATTAGTTTCATTTTCAACAACAGACCCAGAAATATCCCCCAGCAGATCGGCCGTAAAATTAGATAATTCAGTTGGTGCAATCATAAAGAAAGCCCGTTTAAACGTCATTGGCTGATAATCCATCCCCATAGTTGTCAATGGGTTCGTCAGCTCGTAAATTGCAAATAAAGGTTGACTAATCTCAGCAGTCGTTGTGTGGACTAGGGCTAGCCCACTATCCGGCAATCCAACTGGCGCACGCTGCATTCGACGCAATAACGCATCGGCAACGATTCGAGGCTTACGCACATAAACTGGCCGCAGCCGCTTTGTCAATAGTAATAAGGTTTGCGCCAAGTCTAGGTCACGATTATCAATCACAGTAACTTCAATGGAATCCAAGATTTGTTTTGCTTGCTGCATGCGATCGTACATGTGATCAAAATCTGCTGTTGCCTGATGTGCCGACATGTCCGGTACCACTGGCCGCTGTCCCGAATGAACACCAAACTGATTAACTAAATAATTTTTTATGTCTTTTACTTCATCATCTAGTAACAACGGTGAAATAACTTTATAGGGGTACTTAAAACCTGGCAAAAAAATCGTTGATAATACCAAATCATAATGGGCCATATCTAAATGATTCAGCTCAGCAACTCGGGAAACTTTGAATTCACTGATCTCGGGAATCATTTTTTTCAGCCGGCTCTCTAAAACTCTAGCGGTACCAACACCATTCGCACAAAGAACAAGTGCCCGAATCGGCCCAACTTTACGCTGCTGTTCAAAGGCTGAGGCAAAGTGTAACAGGACATAGGCAACTTCGCTGTTAGAAAACTTTTCATCTGGAAAAATTCTAGTCAAAGCAAGTTGAATTTGTTGGTAAAGTTTCGGGTAATTTGTAACCACATTTTGCAGCACTTGATTATTAATTTCTGGCAAAGCAGTGGTTGCACGATGCAGTGTGGCAGCTAGGTGCGCCATTAAATCAGTAAACAAAGTACTGTCGCCACGAAAATCATAGCCAAATGTCTGACTAACCATCTGAATGAGATTGCGAACTTGATAAGATAACCGTAAATCATAATCATCCATTAACGCATGTCCAGTTAATGTAAAACTCATGCCCTGAACTTGCTGAGCCATAAATTCTAATTCCATTAGTGTCATTCGACTACGGATCTCGCTCGGAAATTGCTGATATAGCTCAATTGCGATCGGCTGATATTTGAACAACGCATTTTTATCGACCTGATCCAATTTTGTAATCAACTTCCCTTGTTGGATCCGTTGCGCTGAAACTGTCAAAATGATGATCAACTGTTTCAACTGACTATCAGAAAAATGAGCAAAATTTGCTTTAACGCGCTGGCTGATTGACTGACTGGCCGTTCTCAAAAGTTTGGCGTCCATGGTCGCAATAAAATACTGTGAATCTGATTCAGCGGATAGCCCAGTTTGATTGGTATTATTCAAATATTCAAAGAATTCATACTCGTTGATTTCACTGGATAAAACACCACTGACTACTCGACGAACATTACTTTCCTTACCACTCACAGCAATGCCCTTTGCCTTGATGCGATTGATCGTCAACTGATATTCCGTAAAAATAGGCTCAATCGTATTCAGGTCTTGTGTGATCGTTGCATTACTTACTTCAAACTCATCGGCCAATGTCTTGGTTGGTACAATTTGATTGCTTAACAATAAGCGAACGGCCAATGCACTTTGTCGAGTGACAACGGACGAAAAAGACAAGTTGTCACTTTGCAATAATTCATGTTGCAGTTGATCCAGGTCAGCTTTAGCCGCCACCAAATGGTAAGTGCCCTCTGTTTTCACAAGCTGGATTGTAAGATGTGCCAAAGCCGTCTCCAGACTGGATAGTTCACGATAAATCGTGCGTCGACTTACATTAACGCCTTTAGTTAAATCCGAAATTGTTAATCCCTGCGGATTTCTCAGCATTAATAATGCAATTTCTGCCTCACGATTGGATAGATCCATAAATTTCAACTTACTTCCCTATAAAATTATTTATTTTAATTCAGAAATAAGTTTATCATACTCTGGTGCATCCACGAGGTCATTGACTACAAGCACTTGAACGTTCTTAAACGATAATTTAATACGTTTGGCTGTCTCTTTACTAGCGATAACAAGGGTACTATCCTCATCGATCACTTCACCTACAGCTACATTCTTGACTTTGATACCTGACTTAGCGGCTTTCTTAAGACTAGCCTTAAATAAAGATCGACCCATTGTTGCCGAACCAATATTTTGATCATGATGGATAAAATCGATTTCAGAAACCTTGCTGGCATCAATATTTTGCAATTCTGAAGTAATATCTGTTGGCCTATCCGTGGTTTCTTCTGCCTTAGGATCAGAAACTTCTTTCGTCTTCAAACCGGTAACGATCTCATCATATTTTGGTGAGTTCAAGAAATTCTCGACAGAAACATGGACAGCTGAAGGTGTCTTTTGCAATGCTCGATTAGCTAATTCATCCTGAGTAACGACCAGCAATCCTGGTT
This sequence comes from Agrilactobacillus fermenti, assembly GCF_021030645.1. Classification (GTDB taxonomy): domain Bacteria; phylum Bacillota; class Bacilli; order Lactobacillales; family Lactobacillaceae; genus Agrilactobacillus; species Agrilactobacillus fermenti. The sequence continues at coordinate 4,454 of NZ_JACGCJ010000030.1, forward strand.
CATCTTTCAAATTATTAATGGCTGTATTCGTAACTGAAAGGTCCAGTCCGGCTTTTTTGACTTTATCTCTTAAAATCGAAGCGCCCATCGCAGATGAACCCATGCCTGCGTCACAAGCAAAGATAATATGACTAACATCACTAGCTGTTTGCAAGATTGCTTTAGCATCTTCTGTATTGGCACCCGCAACTGTGCCAGTGCCTTTAGCATTATTCTTCATATCCGCCATCTTAGCTTGTCCGGCTTTAATATCGTCGATTTCAGCCGTCTTATCACGTTTTAAAATCACCATTGAAACTAAGAAGGAAGCCACTGTCGCCACAACAACCCCACTCAAGACGGCGACATAATTGCCAACACCTTTTGGCGTCATCAATAGCAGTGAAATAATGGAACCCGGTGATGGTGAAGCTTTTAAACCAGCCCCTAATAGGTTAAACATGAATGTCCCAGATACCCCGCCAGCAATAACTGATAGGAATAAAGTGGGTTTCATTAAGACATAAGGGAAATAGATTTCATGGATACCACCGAAGAAATGGATAATAGCAGCACCAGGTGCACTACTTTTGGCTGTGCCTTTACCAAAAAACATGAAGGCTAACAATACGCCCAGACCAGGACCAGGGTTTGGTTCCAGTAAAAAGAGGATCGACTTACCAGCCTCTGCTGAAGCTTGAATACCAAGCGGTGTTAAAATACCTTGGTTAATCGCATTATTTAAGAATAAAATCTTCGCTGGTTCAATGAAAATATTGGCTAACGGAATTAGATTGCGAGCAATGATCCAATCAACACCTGTTGCTAAAGCCGCACTTAAACCAGAAACAATTGGGCCAATGCCAAAGAATCCGATAATAGCAAGAATCATACCTAAAATACCGGCCGAAAAATTGTTAACCAGCATTTCAAAACCTTGACGTGTTTTTGGCTGTGCCCAGGCATCAAATTTCTTAATGCACCAGCCACCTAAGGGCCCCATCATCATGGCACCAATAAACATGGGAATATCTGTCCCTACAATGACCCCCATCGTAGCAATCGCACCAACAACACCACCACGATGATCATAGACCATCGAGCCACCTGTAAATCCAATTAATAATGGCAGTAAATAAGTTACCATCGGGGTAATCATTTTTGCGAGTTGCGCATTGGGAATCCAACCCGTCTTCATGAATAAAGCTGTAATCAACCCCCAAGCAATGAACGCACCAATGTTTGGCATGACCATTCCTGAGAGCTTGCTGCCTAAGCGCTGTAATTTCGTTTTAATAGAAGTTTTTTCTTTGGCTACTGAAACGCTTTTTGCATTTGCTTCCATTCATTTTTCACTCCTTTCAATCGCTTACATATTACATTGTAAGTGCTTACTTATATCTCCTCAATGACATCTTTGGCACAGTCGCATGTGCCAAAACTTAATTTATGCTGTGATTAAAAAAACAGTCAGCCATAACGAAACACCCGTTGCTGTGTGATTGTCGTTTGATGACGCCTATTTTAATTTAATAACTGCTTAAAGAGACGACCTTACCTATTTATAAAAATATAAATCAACTATATAGGAAAGATCTGAATTTATCGAAATACTTGCCACTACGCAACTGTTGCCAATTTTTACCCCAAGCTTACCTCTTGACAGCCGATTATAACCATATTATAATTGGACTATACCAAATAGAACAAAGCTAATAAGAAAGGGAGTAAGTTGCATGCACGTAATTGTAACGAGCAACGATACAGAAGCAGGAAAAAAAGCTTTTGAAATAATTAAAGATGCGATAGCTAATGGTGCCAAAGTTTTAGGTTTGGCTACTGGTAGCACACCAGTCAAGATGTATGACGCCATGGTCAACAGTGACGTTGACTTCTCACAAATGACATCCGTTAATTTAGATGAATATGTTGGCATGGCACCAGATAATCCACAAAGTTATCGCTATTTCATGCAAGAACACCTCTTCAATAAGAAACCATTTAAAAATACCTATGTCCCAAATGGTTTAGCTGAAGATGCTGACGCTGAGACAAAACGTTATAACCAAGTGATTGCTGATAATCCAATTGACCTGCAAGTCTTAGGGATTGGTCGTAATGGTCACATTGGTTTCAACGAACCTGGCTCACCTTTCGATGCTCAAACACGGAAAGTGCCATTAACCCAATCAACAATCGATGCCAATGCTCGTTTCTTCAAAGATGAAAACGAAGTGCCACGTTATGCCTACTCCATGGGTATCGGCTCCATTATGAAGAGCAAGAAAATCATTTTAATGGCTTTCGGTGAAGACAAAGCAGATGCCATCAAAGGCATGATTGAAGGTCCTGTAACTACGGATCTACCTGCATCAGTACTACAAGATAAAGACGACGTTACTGTCATCGTTGATAAAGCTGCTGCTAGCAAGTTAAGCCAAAAATCCATTGACGAAACGCTCAACGCTTAATCATTTCCAATAATAACAATCATACAAAATAAAAAGAGACACACACCGATGAACATAATTTTATCGGTGTGTGTCTCTTTTATGGTCTCGACTTATTTTGGTCTAGTTCAATTGACCTGGTACAGAAGCAATACAATCCAAATCCCCAGCTAATTGCCAACTTGAAGCTGCGGCTGTCAATAAGAAATGCTGACCTGTTTTCAATTGATAGGTTTGATCGCCTACAGTTAACGTTCCCGTTCCATTTAAAACCGAAACTAAAGTAAACGGATATTGCTTTTCAAAATTTACAGTATCCTTGATCAACCAGTGATAAACGTTAAAATATTTAGACACGGGCGCGGATACCAATGTGATCAACTTAGAAGCACCCTGTGTTGTTTCGGTTGTATTGGCTGCAACTGGCGCAAAGGGAATCTGAGTCACATTAAACGCATCGTTCAAATGCAGATCTCGTTTGTGACCGGTCTTAGCGTCCACCCGATCATGATCATAGAGCCGGTAAGTGGTGTCACTACTCTGTTGTGTTTCCAGAGCCATAATACCCTTATTCAAGGCATGGACTGTCCCACTAGGTACATAAACAAAATCCCCGGTCTTAACTGGCTGTTTTCGCAATAACTGATCCCATTGCCCTGCTTTGACCATTGTTTCAAACTCGGCCTTAGTTTGAGCGTGGTGTCCAAAAATCAAATAAGCGCCTGGATCAGCATCAATAATATACCAACACTCTGTCTTACCCAAATCATGTGCATTTACCTTTGCGTAGGCATCATCAGGATGTACTTGAACAGATAAACTCGCTTCGGCATCCAGAATTTTTGTTAATAATGGAAATCTTTCGCCAGGATAGTTATCAAATAAAGGCCGATCGGTCTGCCAAATTTGGGCTAATGTTTCACCGGCATGTGTGCCATTTTCAATGACGTTAGTCCCATGAGGATGTCCAGAAATTGCCCAACACTCGCCAATATCGTCTGCAGGCAATTGATAACCAAATTGGGCTAATTTCTGTCCACCCCAGATTTTTTCTTTAAATACAGGTTTTAAAAATAAAACATCATTCTTTTGCGCCATATAAAAACTTCCTTTATCTAAATTAAGATGTAAAACGACGTGATTCCTGACAGAACGCTTGCACGATCCGATCCCGTTGCGCCAAGAAGGCTTGATTATCTGCCTGGGGATGCACTCGATTGGTCAACACAACCAGAGCATTCTGATTGTGTCGATCAATGATCAAGAAGGTCCCTGTATATCCCGTATGATAAAGCAGCACATGCTGATCCTGTGCACTTAATTGAATATCCCAGCCTAATGACCGCGGTTGATCTGGCAATTGACTATAATTATGGAAGAGTGATTGAATGGTTCCTTGGTCAAGAGGCGCGGTTTCAGGCTGATATTGGCCTAAAATCCACTGTGTAAATTGAACCACATCTGCTAAATTACTAAACAAACCAGCCGATGCGCAATGACTGCCTAAAATACGAGCCTTGGGATCGTGAACGATTCCCTGCAACAGTCCCTTTTGATCATCATACGTGGTCGGAATAGCCAACCTGGGATCTGGTGCAAATGTCGTGTTGTTTAAATTTAAAGGTGCCAGTATTTCTCGCGTCAGCGTTTTTTGGACAGGTTCATGATAAATAGCTTCGATAATGTAGCCTAAAAAAATCAAGCCAATATCTGTATATTTAACCCGCCGTTCAAATCCTGGTCCGACACCTAAATGCAATAAAGCTTGTTTTAACTCAGCTGGTGGTAATTCATTGCGATGTGGAATGTAACCTTCGATTCCTGACGTATGTGTCAACAAATGCCAAATCTGGACGCGTTCATCTTGGAACCCAGGCAAGAAACGTTGGATCGGTGTGGTCAATGACAATTGCTGGGCTTGAATCAACTTTAAGATCATGGGCGTCGTCGTCATCACTTTAGTCAACGATGCCAAATCATACAAATAATTAGGCTGTAATTTTTTAACCTCTGGCAGCCATTGCTGATCGCCAAGATAAGATATATATGTATGTGCGCCGTTAATTAGTGCACTACTGACACCAGGCACAATCTTTTGCTGGACCAATTGTTGTATCAGACCTTTTGTTTCTTCAAAAGCCATTTATTTCATACTTCCTTAAGCCAAAGATAACCATAGCCGAATATTATTAGGATCTTGCAACATCAAATATTCATTGGCTTCTGAGTAATCAAAATTTGTGTAGCCATTATCTTGCAAATTATCGACTAGAGTAACCATATCCCGTTTTTCCGGCAATAGAATATTCACAAAATCTAGCCCATAATTGTTGTCCTGGACTAAAGCCAATTTTTGATTCTCAGGTGCCAAATTAACGCCAATATGATGATGATAATCCCCCGCTGATAAAAAACGTTCCTCAGGATTGCCCGTTGGTTTTAGTGAAAAGCCTAAAACTTTCGTATAGAAATCAGCCGTTTTCTGCAAATCTTTAACTGCTAATTGGACATGACCGATTGTTGTACCACTAGGTAGACCGGAAAAAGAACCCCTTTTCTGGTCTAAAATAACTTTGGCATCAATATCATGCGTCATTTCATTTTCCCAATCATACTTGTCCATTGATGTCCACTTTTCAATGGTTTTATCGACAGCAAATTCTACACCATTGCCTTCAGGATCGGTAATTGCAAATACTTGACTGTACCCATTCTCGTAAACGCCCGTCAAACTAATACTGTTGCTCTGGATATGTGTCAAAATCGTGCCTTGCTGACTTGAATGGGGTAATAAGATTGCAAAATGTTCTAGGCCAGTAACCGCTTGATTAGGCATAACACCATCAATTTCACGTAAAGTCAATAATACCTGCTGATTGACTCGGACCCCCAAGTAGCTCGTATCTTGCGTTTGCTTTAACAAATCAAAGCCAACGATTTTTGTATAAAAATCAGTCATGGCGCTCAAATCTGAAACCTTTAAAGCAACGAAACCAATACGCGTTTCTGGTGCAATTCGAAAGTTTTCCATCATAATTCGCCTCACTAAGCTAAAGAAATTAAACTAACCAAATTTAAACGCTCTAGACCAATCATACCACACTTTTAAAAACGAAAGTGCTGATGAACCTAACCGCTTACACATTATTATACCTAAAAATAGTGGTCAACAAACAAATTTGCTTTGTCTGAGACCACTATTTACGTAAAAATTTTAAACTATAATTAAACTGCTAAACTACCTGAGAATTGGCTATTGTATAAATCAGCATAGAAGCCATTTTTAGCTAATAGTTCTTCATGTGTCCCAGTCTCGATAATACTCCCATGATTCATCACGATAATATTATCCGCATCTTGAATTGTTGATAATCGGTGAGCCACCACAAAACTAGTCCGCCCCTTCAGCAACTGATTCATGGCATGCTGAATCTGTAATTCTGTTCGGGTATCGACAGAACTCGTAGCTTCATCAAGAATCAAAATGTCAGGATCCGCTACAAAAGCACGTGCAATCGTTAATAACTGCCGCTGCCCTTGAGAGATATTAGAGGCTTCTTCATTCAAAACTGTATCATAACCATCTGGTAACTGGCGCACAAACTCATCCACATGAGCAGCCTTAGCAGCAGCAATTATCTCGTCATGCGTTGCTTCTTCACGGCCGTACTTCAAGTTGTCATAAATTGTCCCTGTAAAGAGCCAGGTATCTTGTAGCACCATTGCAAAATGAGCACGCAGCGCTTCGCGACTCATGTTCCGAGTATCCCGGCCTTCCAGCTTGATCGAACCAGCCTTGATATCATAAAAGCGCTCCAATAAATTGATGATTGTCGTTTTGCCAGCACCAGTTGGCCCAACAATGGCAATCATTTGTCCAGGATGCACATCTAAATTGTAATCCGTTAATAACACCTCTGACCCATCATAACCAAATTGAACATGCTCCATCGCAATTTTACGCGGATCATTTGGCACGTCAGGAATTTCTACCTGAGTGTCCACCATATCTGGTTCATCTAAAATTTCAAAAATACGCTCAGCCGAAGCAATAGTTTGTTGAATGGTGTTTGCCAAATTAGCTAACTGAGAAATTGGTTGTGAGAATTGTTGGGTATATTGTAAGAAAGCTTGAATATCCCCTAAGGCAATCGTCCCATGAGCGACTGCTGTCCCACCGACAATCGCCACGACGATGTATCCTAAATTATTGACGAATGTCATTAAAGGCATAATAAACCCAGAAATCATTTGTGCTTTCCAGGAAGCACTAAATAAACGATCATTTTCGGCTTTAAAAACAGTCAGATCCTTAGCTTCATGATTAAAACTCTTAGTTTCAATATGACCACCATAAGTTTCTTCGACTTTATTATTTAATAACCCTAATGATTTCTGCTGGGCAGCGAAAAACTTTTGTGATCGTGGCGCCACGATGCCCATGACGATCAAACTTAGTGGGATGATGGCTAACGCAATCAGCGTCAACTTCCAACTGATGGTCAACATCATCCATAACGTGCCGATGAACATGACAGTACTAGTAATCACCTGCGTAATGTTTTGCTGCAAGGTATTGGCAATATTATCCATATCGTTGATTGCCCGGGACATAATATCTCCATTTTCATGGGTATCATAATAATTGATCGGCAAATGTTTCATCTTACGTTTCAGATCTCGCCGTAAAAAATAAACCGTCCGTTGGGAAATACGCGTCATCACAAATTGCTGAATAAAACTGAATAAAGCTGAAGCGAGATACATCAAAATAACGATCAAAATGATGTGCTTGATCTTATCAAAATCAATTGGATACCGACTGACCGTCATACCTGCTTTTTGCTCAGCTGTTCCTCGCATGACACCCTTGAAAATTTCTGTCGTTGCTTCACCTAAAATTTTAGGTGTCCGAATCTGAAAAATTTGTGAAGTGACCGCAAAAACAACCACGACGGCTAAGCCGATATAATATCGACGCATATATTTGAATAGTCGACCCGTTGTACGCCAAAAGTTTCTCGGCTTGGAACCGGGAAGATTCGCATGACCGCCACCAAAGCCATGACCACCGCCACGGGGTGATGACGTTCCATTATTATGCTTGGTCTCACTCATCGACTGCCGCCCCCTCTCTAATTTGAGATGCCAGAATATCTTGATAAACTGGACTATTTGTCTTCAACTCTTCATGCGTGCCGTAACCAGCCATTCGGCCATTATCTAATACTAAAATCTCATCTGCAGAAGCCACCGTTGAAACTCGCTGACCAACAATCACAATAACTTTATTTTTCATTTGCGGATCATTAGTGAGTGCTTCACGCAACTGGGCATCCGTTTTAAAATCCAAGGCTGAAAAAGAATCATCAAAAACATAAATCGAAGCATCCTTAACTAAAGCTCGCGCAATCGCCAAACGCTGTTTTTGTCCACCGGAGAAGTTATTTCCCCCCTGCTCAACAGTCATATCTAAACCTTTACCAGTTTCTTTGACAAAATCAGAAGCCTGGGCAATGTCCAGCGCATGCCAGATAGCCTCATCCGTAGCCGCAGCGTTCCCATACTGCATGTTTTCACGCAAATTGCCTTTAAATAATAGGGCCTTTTGGGGAACCAACGAAACTTGATCCCGTAAGTCGGCCTTAGTCACATCGCGAACATCTAGTCCGTTGACTAGGACACGCCCTTTTTCCACGTCGTAGAATCTTGGAATCAGATTGACGAAAGATGACTTACCGGAACCGGTGCCGCCAATAATAGCCAAGGTTTGGCCCGCGTGAACAGCCACATTAATATCAGCTAACGCTAGTTCTTCAGCTTTGCGATAGCGATAGTCCACATGATCAAACTGCAAAGCTGCTTGTGTCTTTGCAAATGATTTAGGTGCCTTAGGATCTTTGATTTTTGTATTTAAATTCAAGACTTCGTTGATCCGGTCAGCGGCCGCTTGGGCTCTTGGTAAAAAGACAAATACAAAAGAAAGCATCATAAAACTAAATAGGATTTGCATCGCATAGGTCATGAATGCGATCATGTTCCCAGTTTCAGTCGCTTGGTTGGCAATCAAATTAGCGCCCATCCAAGTAATCCCAATATTTGTACCCGACATGATCAAGGTCATTAAGGGAAACATACCGGCCATGATTGAAAATACTTTTAAAGCATTGTTGGTGAAGTCGGTATTGGCTAGATCAAATCGTTTTTGCTCGAAATCATCCCGGCGAAAGGCACGGATAACTCGCACACCAGTCAAGCCCTCACGAAATACCAGATTCAAGCGGTCGGTTAATTTCTGCATCCGTTTAAATAATGGCACCGCAAAGTACATTAGACCGCCAATAACGATCAACAGAACTGGAATGACATAAATAAAAATCTGGGTCAATTGATGATCACGCTGATAAGCTAAAAAACTAGCGCCGATGAGCGTGATTGGCGCCATGATCATCATACGTAGCATCATCATCATGACGTTTTGGACTTGGACCACATCGTTTGTTGTCCGCGTGATCAATGAACTTGTTCCTAAGCGGTCAAATTCATCGTTCGAATAATTAGTTACTTTCGTAAAAATTTCGTTTCGTAAATCTCGCCCTAACCCTTGAGAAATCCTCGAAGCTAGGAAAACATTGCCCACTGCGGCAATAATACTAATGAGTGAAATCCCTAGCATTTGGATTCCAATGCGCTGGATCAAAGCAACATCCCCATTGGTAATCCCTTTATTGACAATATCTGCTGTCAATTTGGGCAAGGACAAGTTTGCAATCACTTGAATGATCATAAAAACAGTCGCTAACAGGACTGCCCAAAATGATACCCGCTTCTTAATTAGTTTCCACAATCTGGTCACATCCCCTTTTCTTTTTGAGCGCCAAACTGGAGCCACTCAATAATTTGATAAAATTGATGCTTTGTTGCCGCTAGATCATAGTCTGGCTCAACTTGTTTCTTAAGATAATAGTGCGCCACACTTTGATAAAAAACGCCCATCAAAATATGCATTAACAGTTGGTAATCTTCAGATCCCTGAATTTTCAGTTTTTGCCAATCTACATTATCAGGTAGGTCGATTGGCCGCCTTGAAGGATGATTTTGATGCTTAAAGCGGTCGGATAACTGCTTACTGCGGGAATAGTCCATATGCAAAAAGACATTCTTATAAAAAGCCGCATTTGTTCCCATGATCGCATCTGTCAACAAATTACCAAAATAGTGTTTGAAAGCAGCGAAGAGGTCGCCCTGAAATTCATCTAAAGCATGAAACCAGTCGTCGATCGAGGCTTGCCGCTTACTTTCAATCAGATAGTCATAAACATCAGTTTTATCATAAAAGTACTGATAAAAGCTGCCTCGAGGAATCTTAGCAGCTTGGACCAAATCGGTAATAGAGACTTCATCAAAAGGTGCTCGAGAAAATTCATGAAATGCCGCATCAACTAGGCGTTTTTGCTTGGCAACATCTAAGTTAAAAAAGGTTTGTTTCGGCATTTTAACTCCTTTACAAAATATGACACCCTGTCACATGACAAGGTGTCATTATACGCTGAACCGTTCAAAAGTAAAGTCTTAAATCTGTAACTTTGCACGAATTTGTTGGCGATCGGCACTATTGACCAACTGAACTTGGCAGTCGCCCTGATGATACTGCACAATACTAACGCCCGTATTCTTGATCAACCGCTGGGGCACTTGTGTCGGATCTAATAGATAGATAAAGGTACTTAACACCAGTCCATGTGATACAACCAAAATATTGCCATCTTGAACCTCAAATCGGTTTAAAAGTCGGCCAAAACCAGATAACAACCGCTCTTTTACTTCTTGATAAGACTCGGCTTGGTGGGTCGGATCAAGTTGATGTAAGGCGTTGATAAAACCTAAGAATCGTTTAGGATCATTAAATAGCAACACCGTTTTTTGCAGGCCATAAGCATGCACCATCCGCATAAAAATATGGCGATACGTCACACCTTCTAAATTGCCAAAATTATACTCCCGTAAAAATGAAACTTCTTCCAGTGGGACTACTTGATCTGCAGCTTTGAGAATGGTTTGTGCAGTCATTTTAGTCCGCTGACTATCACTGCAGTAAGCATGTTTGATGGGAATTATCTGTAAAATATGGCCAACTTTTTCCGCAGCAGCAATCCCCGTTGGTGTTAGTGGTGAATCCGTTAAGCCTTGTAGACGGCCTTTTTTATTTGACTGGGTTTGACCATGTCGAACCAAGATCAGATTAGTTGTCATTTCCCCCACTCCTTACTATTATCAACAAATCATGCTAAAATTAAGCATACTCATTTTTGGTCGCGCTACGTTTACAAATATAATAATATTATGGAGTTTAATATGACACAAAACAAGTCAGAACAAAATATTCAGATCCTGGAATTTATCCAGAAAAATCCCACTAAAGTCGTCTTAGAGCCCTTAAACTATGCGAATGTTCTAACCTTTGGACTATCCGATAAATACTACTCCTATGACGTTAAACAATTCCCAGATCGAAGATTACACGTGTTACGTATGCCAACAGCTGAAATTCAGTCTAATCATGACTTATTGACTTATTTTTTCCAAATGACCGCTGAAAAATCTAAAAAAACTTTTGAAAATGTCTGGCTGACAACCTCGCATCTAACGGATCTGGGCTTACTATTAGTTGAGCTGTCTTTTGAATAATGAAACATCGTGACTATGCTCGCATCTTTAAATCTCTGCGCACGCAATTACTGACATTTGTACTGGTTGGTTTGATGCTACTAATTTTACGCCAAATCTTTACCACAATTTGGTTAGTTTTTGCCTTTTTCGGTTGTGTCTTATACTGTAGTTTACTTTTCATTGGTTTGATTTTAATTTGGATTTTAGACCGAAAAAGTTAACTTTAGCTTGTATTTTTAGTCATTGTCAGTTAAAATATTTTTTGTGCCATTATTGCCCGTTGGTCAAATGGTTAAGACGTCGCCCTCTCAAGGCGGAGTTGCGGGTTCGATTCCCGTACGGGCTATAATTAAAACAGCAGAGAACAGATGAGTTGCCCCAAAACATTGTTAAATCAGTGTTTTGGGGCTTTTTGTTTTGCTTAAAACGGCAGAGAACGGCAAAAGTCTTGTCACCAAATCACTTTAAAAACAGTAGTTTTGCCACCAAAAATCCTCTTTTGGTGACAAATACTTTAAGATCAACACTTTTAAACTGAATTAAATCCACTCTATGAATATATATTGAGTCACCTCTATTTCAATTTCTGTATTTTGTGTTAATGAGATTTAATAAAAGTGAAAGGAGGCAATATTATGAAAAATATCGATAACTATAACCTGTTCTTAAATACCGTATTCTATTTATTTGCTCTACTGTTACTGGTCGCAACTGTGTTCTTCGCTCACTTTACAAACTTATTAGCTCTTTTATGCGTCGATGCACTTGCTATTTACTTGCTGATTAAGCAAATCTACATTGCCTATGATCGAACATAAGAATCACACGACCATAAAGTACGGGGACATTAGCATTGGGATGTTGTTAAAACCAGGCCCTGTTAAAACACCCGTTATTTCTATGGCCCCTGAAAAACAACACTAAAACCTTGACTTCATCATATTCTCTCGTCAACCGGCCATCGTTTCTTGGCAAAAAGGCACGTACCCTGAATAATAAGATTATAAATCTAATTATAAAAAGGAGCGTTAACTATGGTCAAAACCTTAAAAGCAATCAATTGGCTGCCCTTGATTCTTTGCATCGTGGTTATTCAAAGTATTGGGTTTCTATCAAGTTTGTTATCCGGCGATATACGTCAAACTTATAATAACTTGAATCAACCGCCATTTTCACCACCTGGACCTGTTTTTGGCATTGTATGGCCCATCTTGTATTTATTTATCGGCATAGCCTTATACCTGCTGATTTCGGCTCAAGTAACCAGCGGTTTAAAACGAATTAGTTTGATTCTATTCGGGGCTCAGTTGTTGATCAACTTTCTCTGGACGATTATTTTCTTCTCTGGGAACAACTACTGGCTTGGCTTTGCATTAATTATCTTACTAGATATTTTAGTTATCGCTTGTATTGCGCAATTTAGTAAAGTTCAAGTCTTTGCCAGTTACTTGATGGTGCCTTATCTCATTTGGATCTTATTTGCCACTTACCTATCTTTTGGCGTTGCTTGGTTAAACTAATTTGGCGATAAAAGCATTAAATTCATATTTGAACAGAAAATTTATCTGAACTTGAAACTTTTCTTCCACCCCGTTAGTTATAATGAATTTATTGGGAGGAAGCATAGATAAGTCACCGGTTGGGTGGCTTTTTTATTTTGAACGCGATATAAAAATAGCCATCTACCTAATGTAAATGACTACGAAGTTGTATTAAATTTAATTAAGCGGCAACTTGGGGATTATGTTTGAGCGCTTTGATAGCCGCTTGGATGGTAATACCTTGACCCATCTTGTTGTGAGCATCAACAACAGTAAATAATTGAGTTTCGGTATTTAACATAATTTTGTATTTCATATCTAAGGACCTCCTAAGGTTAATAATTAGACGGTCGTTGGTAGCGATTGGTATAACTATACGCTTCTCAAAAATTATTGTCAAACTTTTAGGTTCGTATGTTAGAATGCTTGCAGTAACTATTTTGAACGGGAGGCATAACCTTGCCAAAACAATACTTAAAACTCGACCAGGATGATCAACCCTATTATGATCAATTAATAACAGCTGGTATCTATCCGGAAGCCAAATTTTATAGTTTTGCTAAAAATGACTCTGAGATTGAATATACGAATCAGCATTATCGTGCCCAGACAAAAGATCATAAAATTAGTTCTGAAGATATCCCATTATTTATGGGGTGGCTTTTTCACTCAGTTGTACAGAATTTTTTGGATGTCCAGCAGACCGATTTTAATTTAGCTATGTTTGATAATGATTTTGAGATGTATCAGCATTGGCTCGGTTTAGCAAAGAATTTTCCAGCATTCTATCAGTTTTTCTTTACTCAAGCCACAGACTTCTTTACGGATATTGTTTTTATTGATGATCAGGGTCAACAATCACAACCCTATCAAGAAGTCGCGGACTGAACCCTTTAAATTAAATTTAAGCTTCGATTAAACTTAGACCATTGTTTTAATTTCTAAGCTAAATAAGCTATAATTTTAGTATTGAATTGACTAGGAGGTTACACGATGAAAGCCACTAAGCTTTTTGTGAGCATCGTGCAGTATTTTATCGCGGTATTTATCGTGTTCCAGACATATTCTGCTTGGTCACAAAGCATCACCACTGACTCAAGTCAAAAAATTGTTTATACTGCTTTTACCATTTCAGCCTGTTATTTGATCAGTGGCATTATCAACATGGTCTACTACCGATCAGAATCATTCATTCCGGAGATAATCTACTTCATCTTCATGTTTGTTGGCTGGTTCTTTGCCCGTAATGACGCCGTTTTGTATAACTTTTTAAACGTGTGGGCTTGGTTAGGTTTATTGCTTGGCGTCGGCTTTTTGCTCTGGCATATCATCAAAGTTGTCTTTACGGATGCTGGTGATCAAACGGATAAAAAAAATACTAGGCATCGACGTGGCGGTCTGACCACTGATCCTGCGTCTGAGGCATTTGAACCAGATCAGTCAGCCGCTTATTTAAATCAGCGTCCGCAATCGCAACTTTCCAGACAACCGGGGCAAAATTATCGTCAACCACAACCTTTGAGAAACCAACAATTACCGCCTAGACAGGCAAATACTGATTTTGTACCAACCAATCAACTACCGCCCCGAAATCCAAACTTGCGATCAGCCCCAATGCCTGATAATCCGATGGCCCAACCGATAAGGTCAAGTATGACTGAAACACCGACGCGGGAATCTCGGCGGCAACGACATCAAAAATCTGGCAATTCCAGACGGAAACGCCGTTAAAATTGGCATATAAAAACACTGTCTTAACCTGAAACATCTTGTTAAGACAGTGTTTTTTTGTTACTTAAATTAGAATTGTTTTATCCCAAAATTTTTACGGAGAATTTGACGCCAACTGTTAACGAACGGCATCTGCTGCAGAATTTTTTGCACCCATTGATTTGTCGGCAATAATGCTAATAATTGATGACTAGAAAATTGGGAAAATAATAAGTTCTGACCGTATAACTGGCCAAGCCGGCTTTGAAAGTCTGGTGAATCGAGACATTTCAAACCTTTATTGGGATTATTACGATCACCAAGCAATAAATGTGCCTTAGGAAAATCCGTTTTAAGATCAATGGGCCGCTGCTTATGGTGTTGGGCGATAACTATCGGTAAACGAATATACCAAACTAACCGCTTTCGCTCCAAAAATAGACAATATTGTAGTATTGCCTGACTTAACGAATCTAACCTAAACCAAGGCACCTCATAATCTGTACGCGCTAATAAATATCGTATCCGAGGCATCAAGTTCCCAGGATGGTCAAACTGCGACCAAATTACCTCAATTTGCTGAGCATTTTTCAACCATGAAGGATGATTGGCGATTCTTAACGTCAGCCACTGCATGTGCTGCCCTTTTTGACGCGATAATAGCCAATAAGAACTCACACTGTCATGAGCAAAATTGACACCAACAATATGCACACCGAGCGGCAATGCTTCGCCCACAGCAGCCAACATCTGCTGGCGATATTGTGACTCAGTTGATTTTGCCAGTTGCTCCAATTGTCGGTGAGTCATCTTTAATAGCCCTCTTTAGTGATTAGACTGCTCAACCTTGCGCTCATAAACCTTGCTGCCCACCGCATCAATTGTCCACATCCAAATCATATGGCCCAACAGTTCAGAAACATGCTCTTCCATTGGTTGATCTTTCGCAGCGGGCACGACTTTCATAGCGGGTAAAGCAAATAAATGTGCCCCAGCCCAAGCGCCAATACCAAATAAAGTGCCGTGACCTAACTTAAGAATTGGCAAATAATGCCCTAATACCATATAGGCCACACCAAAAGTTGTTGAAAAACCATAATGAACCAAGTAACTTGGCCAAGGTAAATCGTGACCGTTATAACTATACGTTGCATGGGCAGCCTCAGTGCTGACACCAAAGTTTTCTAATGTTTGCTGCGGCGGATTCGTCGCATCCCGAGCTGGTGTTCGGGGTGGCATCAAATTTTCCCAACCCATTTTGACCATGCCAGCGATGATACCAGCTGCCGTTCCAGCTGCAATAGCAGGCCATAATTTAAATTTTGTCATGAAAAAACCTCCTCACGTAATTTAAAGCTATTATACAACGTGGGACTATTTTTGACATGATTGGCGGCTGGTATGGACTCAAATTCTAAAGTTAATTGTATTTCATATAGTAATGTTATAATTGTAATTACTATTGAAAATAAGCAGGTTATCTATTTGGTTTCCTAAGCAACAATATCTTTTTCAACAAATAAATGATTCAGTTATCTAATTACAACTTCAAAAAGCTTTCTCTCTTTTTTTTATATTTCAAGCTAAATTTAGAAAGGTAAATTCTTATGGCTAAAGAAAACAAAAATGCAACTTTCAGTGTTGATCAACTATTAGAAAATTTAATTGGTGCTTATTTTTGCGGCAAGAATTATGTTTTAAATGGAAAAGAAATGGATCGTAAAGAATCCAGATTACTCGCTTATTACTTACTTGATCTCGTCGATATATTAGAACGTTCAATAAGAAGTCGCACTGGAAAAGAGTTAGACTATAACTACAGACCAGCAACTGGAACAGTAGACCTACTGCCCTTACAGTTACTAGTAGAAAGATTAAACAAAGAATCCAACAGAAAAAATTAAACGAATGTTACCCCACTCTGTATTTTTAATAGAACATATAAAAACTTTGAATTTCCTTAAAATAAAAAAATACCTATAAACCTTGTCACATCAAGGTTCATAGGTATTAAATCGAAACTCTGGTAAAACTAGTAAACACTCAAAAATGCCGATGGCAGGAATCGAACCTGTACGGGATAAAATCCCACAGCGACCTGAACGCTGCGCGTCTGCCAGTTCCGCCACATCGGCAACAACATATTATATTTTACCAGAAATCAGCAAAATTAAAAGCATAAATTTTAAGAAGGTATTTTATGAATAAAATCACATTAGATTTCGTCAAAAAAACCGTTATTCCAAGAAAGTCCGCCACCCACAAAGGCAATTATGGCCGCATTCTGATCATTGGGGGCAACCAAAATTTTGGTGGTGCTGCGATTATGAGTGCCACAGCCGCAGTTTACGCTGGTGCAGGTCTCGTCACTACAGCCACGGATCCAATGAACTTTACCGCACTACATGCGCGCCTACCCGAAAGTATGGTTTTAGATTTTAATGACTTAGATGCTTTGAGCACTATGATGGCAAAGATGGATGTAGTCGTCATTGGCCCTGGCCTAGGGACCGATGCACCTAGTGAACAAATTTTACGGACTGTTCTAAATCAAGTCAGTGAAAATCAAAGTATCATTATTGATGGCTCAGCAATCACACTGATTGCCGCCAAAAAGTTAACCTTGCCTAGACAAGGTCATCTGATTTTCACCCCGCATCAGATGGAGTGGCAGCGGCTATCAGACATTACGATTGCGAACCAAACTGACGCAAATAATCAGCAGGCTTTACAAAAAATGGTCACTCAAAACAAAAACATCTATCTTGTACTCAAAAGCAACCAAACAAAGGTTTACTTACCTAATCAGGAAATTTGGGTAAATACAACGGGCAATCCCGGAATGGCGACGGGTGGCTCTGGCGATGCATTAACAGGTATTCTAGCAGCTTTTATTGGTCAATTTAAACCATTGTCTGCCAGTATACTTGCGGGTGTTTATACCCACAGTGCCGTAGCTGATCAAATCTATCAAGAACAATATGTGGTTTTACCACAACGATTAAGTGAACGCCTGCCCTACTTCATGCATCAATTAGCTGATCGTTCCAACCAAGCCCATCAATTAGGCTTTCATTTCTAACATAGCGATTTCATCAACAGTTAATGCTCGGTAAGTGCCGGGCTCTAACTGATCATCTAAAACTAGGCCGCCCATTTGCACGCGTTTTAAGGTTAATACTAATTTATCCACCGCTTTAAACATCCGCTTGATTTGATGAAATTTTCCTTCCGCAATTGTTACCCGCACAAGCGAGACTACTTGGTCTGCGCTTGTTTCTTTTTTTAAAATTTCCAGTTGCGCTGGTTGCGTTGTGAAATCTTCTAATTCGATACCTTCTGCAAAAATAGCAATATCTTGTGCCGACACGTCCCCCTGCACTTCTGCTTCATATATCTTAGCCACATGATGCTTAGGACTCAAAAGTCGATGTGCTAACTGACCATCATTACTGATTACCAATAACCCGGTGGTATTCTTATCTAAGCGGCCAATCGGAAATAAATCAGCTCTAAAATCATTAGGCTGTAATAAATCGATCACTGTATCATCAACCTTGTCATGCGTTGCCGAAAGGACACCAGCCGGCTTATTCATTTCGTAATAAAAATTGACTTGGTAAACCAATGGAATCTCATCAAATGTAACTTCATCTTGTGTTGCCTCTACCTGAAATTTTGCATCTTTTACGATGGACCCGTTCACTTTGACTCGTTTTTGTTTCAGCAGCTGTTTCACTTCTTTTCGTGTCCCGATCTGCAAATCAGCGAGATATTTATCTAAACGCATATTTAATTCCTTTCATCGAATCATTAACTTCTATTTAATATTTAATCGGCGTCGAATGCCAGCAACTCGAGACCCTAAAATTCGATCTGCTAAATGAAATTTTAAAGTAAGATAACCATAAATAACAATCCCAACGAGTACGCCGAATGCCAGCGGTATAACGGTCATAAAACGGCTGTATGGATTGATAAATAAATAAAGGCCTTTGACTACCAACCAAACAACGATCATCATCATAGTTGCAAAAATAACAATGCCGAAAATACGCCGCAATAAGCGATTCAAGTTGAACCCATAGATCCGATATAACGCCCAAAACATAAAGCCACAGGCAACGGTCATACCGGCTAGAGTAGCTACCAAAGGCCCAAACACCCTAAAGAAATAAATCATAGGATATTGTAAAATAATTTTGGTAATGACACCGAAACCAAGATATAACATCGCTTTTCGGTTCATATAAAGGCCTTGTAATACTGAAGCTAGAACCATAAATAGACCCAAAAAAATTGCGAGGTAGCTATAAAATTGTAATACGACGGTGCCTAGTGGAATGGCCCAGGATTGTAAGTCACCAGAATTATAAAATAAGACGTATAGTGGGTGCGCCAAGGCGGCCATGCCAAATGATGCCGGCACCATGACAAACATAAATAACTCCACCGCATCATTAATTTGTGTCTGAATCCCTTTGATATCTTTACGGGCGTGGGCGCCAGATAGTAATGGCACCACAGTTAATGACAAGGCAGTGGCTAAAGACACCGTAATCATCACGAGTTTATTCGCATTAAAGTTAAAAATTGCAAACATCGCATCAATCGTATTTTGCGAAGCATTCACAAAATCACGCATCATTGGTGGAAAGGTATATTGATCAATAACCTGAAAGAAAGTTGTCCCGCTATCTAAAATGATGAATGGGATGGCTTGGTGGATGATTTCACGAATGATCTGTCCAGTTGAGATATTGATCTCATTGGCGGAATTAGCGGCCAATTCATCCAAATTAGGCTTGCGTTTCAGGTAATACCAAAATAGGATCCCGATCCCCGTGATTGCCCCAATAAATGCCGCAAAGGTAGATTGAGTCACCGCTGAAACATAATTACCACTACCTACCCGCATGATTAAATAGGTCAGTAATAACATGTAAGCTACTCGACCCAGCTGCTCAAAAAACTGGGATAAGGCTGAAGGCGCCATCTCATTGTAGCCCTGGAAAAAGCCTCGGGTAATACTCATCATTGGAATTAACAATAACGCAAAACTCAAGGAACGAAATAGTGGCACCGTTCGTTGATCGACTTTAAATGTGCCAAAATCCATGGATAGTATTGGCGCACCAAAAAACATCACCAGCGCCGCAACAAAGCCAAACAAGGCCATGATTTTCATACCCTGTTTAAATAATCGTTGACCTAGCGCATATTCATTCAAAGAATTATAATGGGCTACTTGCTTTGAAATGGCCCCAGGGATGCCTGCTGCCGAAATAACTAGAAAGATGCTATAAATATTGTAACCTTTACTGTAAATTGCATTTGCAGATGAGGAATGTGCCCCCATCCAAGTTGTCCAAGGAATAATATAAATAGCACCTAATACCCGGGAAAAGATACTACCAGCAGTCATCCAAGCTGAGCCCTTGAGCAAGGAACTTTTAGACGATTGCACTGGTTTATCTTCAGTATGTGCTGTTTCTTGAGCACTTATTTTTTCTGGCGAATTAGCCATTGATCCGTTCTCCTTTAAAACACGATTAAACTACATTGTAAGTTATTCTCCCGTCCGCCGCAATTTTATTTAAGTGAATTTAAAAATTAATCCCTAAAAATTTAAGAATTATAAAATAAGTCTGAGCACATGGCAAATTAACGTCACAAACGGTTTATCTTAGAAATAAACATAATGGAAAAGTGGCCAAGAACAAAACATTCGTTTCGTCTCAGCCACTCAAATTTACATAACCTATTGTGAGTTATTTTAACTATTGCTCGATCCAACCGCCGTCAATTGGAATCACAACGCCATGGATAAAATCAGCCCCATCACTCAGTAAGAATAGGGTTGTTAAAGCAACCTCTTTGGCTGTCCCCCAACGCTTAGCTGGTGTCTGTTGAGCCACAGCTTTAGCCATGGCGCCCGTTCCAGCAAAATCGGCAGCATTCATGGGTGTATCGATTGCCCCCGGCGCCAAGCAATTCGCACTGATTCCCTTAGCCGCATAATCATAATCTAGTTGTTTCGTATAGCCAATCACTGCATGTTTGGCTGCGGTATAGACGGCGCCGCCCCCACCGGCAACTAAACCGGCAATCGAAGCCATATTCACGATTTTTCCATGGCCGTTTTGAATCATGTCCGGTAAAAATGCATTGACTAATAAAAACTGACTTTTTAGATCTGTCTGCATGAATGTATCCCAAGTCTGGCTGGTTGTCTCTAGTGTGGGCCGGTAACCATCGAGTATCCCGGCTGTATTGAGCAAAAACGCCATTGTTTCTCGCCCAAGATCTTGCTTTATCTTGGTAACAGTTTGTTGCAGCTGATCTTCTTGACTTAAATCACAGCGATAAAAATTTAACTGCTGCGGATAACGGTCAAGCAACGTCTGCAAGGCGTTGCCAAGTTGGCGATCGGTCACATAACAGTTGGTACCTTGCTGTAAAAGTTGTAACGTTTGTTGGAACCCGATCCCAGAATTTGCACCGGTGATCAGCGCAGTCTTGCCAACTAATTCAGGATAAGTTGGCTGCGTCACTAGTCTACTAATACCCAATCATCTGCTAAAATATCACAGACTGTCGGTTGAAACATGGAAAGTGCAGGTTCCTCTTTGGTACGTATCAAGAAATATGGTGTGACTGCTTCACCATTTTCTAAGGGCTGTTGTACTTCAAAAATATAAAGCTCTGAGCCACCCCAGCCTTGGCGAACTGCTTTTTTGCCGTTTTTAATTTCTGGTAAAATCTTTTCAAAAGTCATCCAAACACCTCAAAATTCATTTTATTAATTATTTTGTAAAGTCAATTCGTTTTTGTAAGAGATAAACAAGAATGGCGCCTAATGCCATGGACAATAATTCACCCAAAGCAACTGTGCCATAAGTTGGCCAAAACGGCACTTTTGTCACAATATTAAGTTCCAAAGCCACGCTCCAAGTCATCAGAGTACAAACCACCGTTGTGATCGTTAACTTCACTGGCACTGATTTAACTCGTTTGGTTAAAAAGTAGCTGATCGTTGTCATGACTAAAGTCCCTAAAGTTCCAAACACAATATCAACGATCCCCAGCGGTGAAACCAAGTTAGCTAATGCACAGCCAATCGTCAGCGCTATGATATAACGCTTATTGAACGCTACGAGATGATTAAATCCTTCCGACAAACGTAATTGAATCGCCCCGTAGCCAAAGGGTACAATTACCATGGTTACGGCCACGTATAACGCAGCCACCAATGCGATTTTTGTAACTTCTGCCGTTTTAGTTGAAACTTTTTCCAAAATATTGCCTCCTTAGTTTTTTAAGGTGGGATTTTGCGAACCACCTATGTGTCTTTAATACACAAACAAAAGTAATTATAGCAAAATAACTTGCCTCTGAACATAGCAAAAAGCCGAATCCAAAATATCATTGGTATCCGGCCTTTTTTAGTATGTTGCATTATCCAAATAAAGCTTTGAATAGTTTTATTTGGCAACGATATTGACGATCTTATTAGGCACAACGATCACTTTACGAATTGTTTGTGTCCCGACAAATTTTTGGACATGTTCATCTGCCCGAGCTAAGGCTTCTAATTTTACCTTATCTGTATCTCGAGCAACTTTTAAGTGCCCGCGAACTTTGCCATTGACCTGAACAATTACTTCAACTTCATCTTCAATCAAGTATTGTTCATCATAAGTTGGCCAAGGTTCATAGGTCAAAGTTTCGTCATGCCCTAATTCTTGCCAAAGTTCTTCCATCATATGTGGTGCGATTGGTGCTAATAGTTTGACTAAGCCTTCCATATACTCAACTGGCAAAGCATCGGCCTTTGAAGCCTCATTTACAAAAACCATCATTTGCGAGATAGCCGTATTGAAATGCAAAGCTTCAAAATCTTCAGTTACTTTTTTCACAGTTTGATGATAAATAGTTGTTAATGTCCCATCATTTTCTGTTGTGACATGGTCTCGTAGTTTGCCTTGATCATCAACAATCAACCGCCAAACTCGATCCAAGAATTTCCGTGCTCCAGATAGTCCCTCTTCACTCCACGGGATAGAAGCATCCAACGGCCCCATAAACATTTCATAAAGCCGCAATGTATCGGCACCAAATTGTTCAACAACATCATCAGGATTAACCACATTGCCTTTAGACTTAGACATTTTTTCGTGGTTTGCACCCAAAATCATACCTTGGTTAAAGAGATGTTGGAATGGTTCTGGTGTTGGTACGACACCAATATCATATAAGAATTTGTGCCAGAAACGGGCATAAAGTAAATGCAGCACCGCATGTTCCGCACCGCCAATATAAAGATCCACTGGCATCCAAGCTTTTAGTTTATCATAGTCGGCTAAAGCTTCTTTATTATGAGGATCTACAAAGCGCAGGAAATACCAAGAACTACCGGCCCATTGCGGCATCGTATTTGTTTCACGCCGGCCTTTGCGACCATTCTTGTCAACCACATTGACCCAATCATCCAAATTAGCTAAAGGACTTTCCACAGATCCAGACGGTTTAACATCTGGTGTTTCTGGTAGAATTAATGGTAACTCTTCTTCAGGAACAAGGGTTGTTTCCCCATCTTCCCAATGAATGATTGGAATGGGTTCACCCCAATACCGTTGCCGCGAGAACAGCCAATCTCTTAACCGATAATTTACTTTTTTAGCACCTACATGATGATCTTCCAACCAAGCAATCATCTTATGAATACCCTCATCTTTATTGGTACCATCTAAAAACTCAGAGTTAATGTGTAATCCATCACCGGTAAAGGCTGCATCGGCAACATTACCACCATCGACAACTGGAATAATTGGTAAATCAAACTTTTTAGCAAAGGCAAAATCCCGATCATCGTGTGCTGGTACGGCCATGATTGCCCCAGTCCCATAACTTGCTAAAACATAATCGGAAATCCAGATTGGAATCTGCTTGCCATTAACTGGATTAACCGCATAGGCTCCAGTAAAGACGCCGGTTTTATCTTTATTTAGATCGGTTCGATCTAAATCACTCTTATGGGCTGCTTCATCCTGGTAGGCTTTAACCACCTGTTTTTGCTCAGCTGTCGTGATTTTATCGACTAGCTCATGTTCCGGTGCCATGACCATATAAGTCGCACCAAACAGCGTATCAGGACGTGTGGTAAAGACTTCAATTGTATCTTCGCTGTCAACCACTTTAAAAGTTACCGCAGCACCTTCAGAACGGCCGATCCAATTACGCTGCATTTCTTTAACATTTTCTGGCCAATCAATTAAATCCAAATCATCTAGTAATCGATCAGCGTAAGCTGTGATCTTCAACATCCATTGGCGCATTGGTTTACGCACAACAGGAAAACCACCACGCTCAGTCTTGCCATCAATAACTTCTTCATTGGCGACAACTGTACCCAAATCGGGTGACCAATTGACCGGTACTTCAGCTTCATAAGCTAAGCCCCGTTGGTACATTCGTTCAAAGATCCACTGTGTCCACTTATAGTAGCTTGGATCAGTTGTATTGATCTCGCGGTTCCAATCGTAAGAAAAACCTAAAGCGTTGATTTGACGTTTAAAATTCTCAATATTTTTTTTAGTGAAACTTTTAGGATCATGCCCAGTTTTCAACGCGTATTGTTCAGCTGGCAAACCAAAAGCATCCCAGCCCATTGGATGCAACACGTTGTAGCCCTGCATACGCTTCATCCGCGCAACAATATCTGTTGCGGTATAACCCTCCGGATGACCAACATGCAAGCCTTGGCCCGAAGGATAAGGAAACATGTCTAACGCATAAAAGTTCTCTTTATTAGGATCATTCGTTGTGTTAAAAACATTATGCTCGTGCCAATATTTTTGCCACTTTTTCTCAACCACATGGTGATTATACGTCATGAAAGCACCCTCCGATTTATCTATGTATCCCTATATTTGCAAAAAAAGCCCATAGAACGACATGTTCTACAGGACTAATTTTGGTCCTATCGACTCGTTTCTATGTGGAGAAACATAAATCGATAATAACAAACTTCAATTTTCCAATCAATACTAGCGGATAATTAATTTTTGCCCAACTAAAATTAAATCTGTTTTCAAATGGTTTAAAGACTTCAACTTAGCCACAGAAATATGGTTCGCTTTTGCAATTTTTGCCAATGAGTCATTCGCAGTTACAGTCACACGTTTTGGCTTCAATTGTGGTTTAGCAGTCGTTGCCGGCTGAGTTACTGTTACATTCTCAGCTTGAGGTTGTGGCGCTGCTGCCTGTGTCGCGTTAGATGGTTGTGTTTGTTTAACTTTCAATACTTGCCCGGCCATCAATGCACTAGTACTGCTCAAATTATTGACTGCAACCAATTGATTAAAGTCCATACCGGTATTTTGGGCAATAGACCAGAGCGAATCTCCTGATTGCACGGTATAATCTACAAGTGCTGGGCCATCAAACTGAGTCAAATTATAAGTTTCAATCAAATGATCCAACTTATCAGCATACTGCGTATCAGTAGCATAGCGCCCCGTAAGCCATTTAGTTGCATCTAGATAAGACTTAGTGTTGCTGCGAAAGGCACCCGCATAAATCGTAGGATTATCATCGGTGCCGTGACGCAATAAAGACACATAATCTGACAATGAAGCCTTATAAGACGGGTACTTTTTGAAATTGGCCTGAACGCTGTACATTTTGCCAGTGCCATCATCTTCTAAAGTACTATAACTCACCTGGTTACCTTGATAGCTGCCCTTAATACCAAAAAGATTGTAATTTGGCGCACCTGCTAAATCACTCATCCCCCAACTACTCTCTAATAACGCTTGGGCGATCATTACCGAAGCATATAAATCATTATCAGCTGCTAAAGTACGCGCTTGATTACCCAATGCATTCAAAAAGGCCATATCTCCTTGTCCCTTTGAAGGCGCGACATAATCTTCAGTTTGTGATGTCGCGGAATTTTCAGGGTTACTTGACGTCATATTTTGAGACCCAACCGATCCAGTCGTTGTCTGAAAATTGCGCGTTGCTTGAACTGTATTGGTATCGGCTCGAGCCGTCTGCTGTGTATCAATCATGCCACTTGCAGACAATGCCGTTCCAGCGCTGACCAATGAAATTGTCTGCCGTAAATGCCGCCGACGCCGCTTTTGTTCCTGTTCTAATCGTGCGAAACGTCTTTGAGTCATCAATTCGCGTCTTGTTTGCATGATTCATCCCTCATTAATTACAAATATTCATTTAAAGTATACCGAATAAATACCAGCAATAGTTTTCAAGTTTGGATAAAAAATATTATCATAACTAGTATAAAGGAGTGTGTACTTTTGACAAAACTTCAGAAACACCTGGCTATGATTGCCCTGGTCAGCTATCTAATCTTTAGCTTTATACTAATCAGTTTATTGACCAAACAGCCGCTGTTAATTGCCTTTGATCAATGGGGCCATCGCACCATCGCCAGTTTGCATCATCCAGAACTGACACCGATTATCAGAATAATCACTTATAGCGCACAAAATGGCATAACCATCGTTATCGCTAGCCTCTTCATCATCTCTACATGGCTGACGCATAAAAAAGTACTTGGTTTCTTTTTGACTCAGAATTTAATCGTTGGTAATTTGCTCAACCACGGTGTGAAACTACTGATTCAACGTCAACGTCCCGCATTGACGCAACTTGTCCCACAAGGCGGCTATAGTTTCCCCAGCGGTCATTCAGCCAATGCTGTTTTACTATATGGCTCTTTGTTATTTATAGCCTGGTATTTTATTAGACAGCGTAAAAACCGGATACTACTCAGTCTGTTCGTCATTTTTTGGATTTTCTTAGTGGGATGCAGCCGAATCTACTTACAAGTTCATTTTCCCAGTGACGTTTTAGCTGGTTGGAGTTTAGCGTTAGGCAACTTGATCGTATCTTTTCGAATTAGTCAACCTTATCTACGAGCTGCTTTGCCTGATGACGCGTATGATATTGGTCCCATAAATTGATCAGCAAAGCTAAAATAATGACAATAGCAGCTACGACATAGATCCAATGCAGCCCTTGGTACAAAATACTGCGTAACGTCGGTAACTGTTGCTTGGGCAGTGTCCTAGCTTTCAAAGGATCAATTAGGCGATTCAATTGCGCCATCGTTACATCTGCATGGGTTTTTGTCCCCTGTAATAACGCCCGGTTCATCACAATACCATAAATTGAAACTAATAACGTTTGACCTAATGTTCTGGCCAATGTATTTAGAGAGGTAGCCACACCGACCTCATTTTTAGCGACCACACTTTGGATAGTTACGGTGGTTGTTGTAATAATTACCCCAAAGGATAGGCCCATAAAGGCTGCCCAAAATAAGAACCAGCCGAAAGGTGTGGCAATGCCATTTGTAGCCATGACGAATGCCGCAATAAGTAACCAAAGTAGTGCGCCGCTGAGAATATGCTGGGGCGTATATTTCAAAATTAATTTACCAGCAATGAATGAACCCACGATCCACATTAGTGAGCTGGGTGTCACTACAAAACCGGCTGAAGTCGGTAGAAAACCTAAAATAGCTTGGGCCCAGGTCGGCATATAAACTTCAAAGCCCATGACAAAACCGCTGACTAATAGCGCCACCAAGTTTTGACTAACGAAAGTTTTATTCTTTAATAGTTTCAAAGCAATAATCGGATCAGTGGCCTTTTTTTCTTGCCGGTAAAAAAGCCAGCTGCTGATTGTGGCAGTCAAAATAAGTCCACTGATCAATAATGGTTGAGCGGATTGACTGATTAGTTGAAAAACAAGCATGAGGGCTAATAGTAATACTAGCAGCCAAAAACTGCCCAACCAATCAATTGACGTTTTATTCACTTGGCGATTTTCACGATAATAAAGACTGATCATCAATAAGGTCAATAAACCAACTGGTAAATTAATAAAGAATATCCAGTGCCAACTTAATTTTTCAACAATAAAACCACCTAATAAAGGTGCAATTACAGAAGCAACCCCCCAGGCTGAACCATTAAAGCCAAGTACTTTGGCCCGCTTCTCAAAAGGGTAAATATCCGCAATAACGGTGAAAGTGATCGGCTGAATCGCGCCGGCGCCAATACCTTGGATCGCTCTAAAGATAATTAACTGCATCATGTTTGTACTAAGCCCACAAAGACAAGATCCGACCACAAAAATAATCAAGCCAAAGATAAATACTGGCTTACGGCCATTACGGTCAGAAAATTTACCGTAAATCGGTGTAGCCATCGCACTGGTTAATAAGAAAATCGAGAAAACCCAGTTCATTAATTCAACACCATGCAAATTGCCAATAATCGTTGGCATTGCCGTAGAAACAATTGTGCCTTCAATGGCGGTCATGAAAGTCGCAATAAAAATTGCGATTGTCGTCAAAGGGACATTGGTTTTTTTAGTCATGTTACCTCCAATCGAGTAGGAGACCCTAATGGATCGACCTCTCACACCGCCGTATGTACGGTTCCGTATACGGCGGTTCAATAACTTAAGCGTTTCTGAATAGACTGGTACGTTGTGGACAGATTGATAAGTCCAAGGCGTGCCAGTCTTTTATTTGTTAGAGTATCTTTCAGTACACCAGTATGTGCGGTATACCAATAGAAAATATTCGTACTTCTGACACCGATTCCCCTAACTTTCTAAGGTTTCGGTACTTCGTTTTGATTTTCTTCCATGATTTCCACCTCCACTTCCGATGAGAATTGTTAAAATTCGGCCCTTTGTTGTCCCAAGGACAACTACTATGGCCTCGGCTGACTTCTATTTCATTCAGCTAGACATCACTGCCTGGTTTGTGCCTGTGAAACTTTTCGTTTCTCTTGTCGGGAACGTATGAAACAGACCTCCCCGGGTAAGAACACTAACTTTCGTGCCATGTAACCATTGGCTTTGCTGCGTACAGTTTCGAGTAGTATGGGACTTCAGTTTGTTAAGCAACCTTATCCACTGCAAACAGCCTTATTACCACTTCTTGTTCATTGGTTCAGCACTTTGCTTCAGATTCCACCTCGCGGTGGACACCCTTGTCCTCAGCTAATAGTTCCGACTACTATGGTCTATAGTGGACTTTCACCACCAAGCTAGCGCCCATGCCGGGTGTACTAAAAAAAGAGACCCCTACACTGTTGATAGTGTAGACGCCTCTTTATCTCGTTTAATCTAATAATTTTTTGAGAACATCAACTTTATCTAGCCGTTCCCAAGGTAGATCAACATCTGTACGTCCGAAATGGCCATAAGCTGCCGTTTGCTTATAAATTGGCCGCTTAAGATCTAGCATTTCGATAATTCCAGCCGGTCGTAAATCAAAGTAGTCTCGAATGGCCTGTTCAATATCACTTTCGGCAATTTGATTGGTGCCAAATGTATTCACTGAAATAGACACTGGTGTTGCGACACCAATAGCATAGGCTAACTGTATCTCACAAGTTCGTGCCAATCCTGCAGCTACGACGTTTTTTGCGATATATCGAGCAGCATAACTAGCCGAGCGATCAACTTTAGTCGCATCTTTACCAGAAAAAGCACCGCCACCATGTCGCGCATAACCGCCATAAGTATCGACAATAATCTTACGACCCGTTAAACCCGCGTCGCTTTGTGGTCCACCAATTACGAAACGGCCAGTTGGATTAATATAATATTTTGTATTTTCATCCAGAAACTGACCAGGAATCACTTGCTTGATAACTTTCTCGATCATATCCTCAGCAATCTGTTCCTGGGTCACGTCAGGATCGTGTTGCGTACTGATTACCACCGTATCCACTCGGAATGGTTTGCCGGCATCATCATATTCGACCGTAACCTGTGACTTTGCGTCTGGACGCAAGTATGTCAAAGTATTGGTCTTGCGTAATTCTGCAACCTTACGCATAATCCGATGTGCTAGAGAAATTGGTAATGGCATTAATTCAGGTGTTTCGTCAATGGCAAAACCAAACATCAACCCCTGATCACCGGCACCAATTTTCTCCAAAGGATCAGAATCATCCGTGCGATTCTCAAAGGAGTCATCCACCCCTTGGGCAATATCGGGTGACTGTTCGTCTAAAGCAACTAAAACGGCACAAGTATCACCATCGAAGCCATATTGGTTATCGACATAACCGATGTCACGAATTGTTTGCCGCACAATACTTTGAATATCAACATAAGCAGAGGTTGATATTTCACCAGTGATCAAAACTAGACCAGTTGTAACAGTTGTTTCACAAGCCACCCTAGCATCAGGATCTTGCGCTAACATCGCATCCAAAATTGCATCACTAATTTGATCGGCAATCTTATCGGGATGTCCTTCAGAAACTGATTCGGATGTAAATAAATGTCTTTCTTGCATCTTTTTTCCCCCATTATTCGGTTACAAGGTACTTCGCTACTGCGAATCCTATCGGGAATGATAGTCAACTAATTGAGTTTAGCATTTTAACAAATAAAAATCAAAATAAACTTAGCTAGTAATTGACGCTACAACTGTAATAGCATAGCATATAAACTATGAAAAGGAGTTATGACTTTGACAAAAAACACCAATCATTTCAACCTTATTGATTACATATTAGATTTACTAACTATCTTGATCATACCAGCTACGGTTTTTCCTCGTTTTAAAGCCAATTGGACGCTTTACACGATGACCTTTCTAATCTACTTGGTAGCACTACTCATTTTTAAATATTTGCCATATCCTAAGTGGCGCTACCTTTTGTTAGTTATACCATTGTTTAGCAGTAGTCTGATTTTATTTAAAGTCTCAAGATCACTCGGCCTTTTAATGATAGCTTTAGTTCTTTTAACGGTTGGCATCACACAAACAACATTTAATGAAAAGTTCACAAAAATCATCAATCTAGTTAGTCTCTTTTTATTTATTGAAGTGGCAGTTATCATCCAGACACATATGCTTACCTTTAGCCTTACAATATTGACGCTACTACCGCTTATTACGGTGATCTTGTATTTACTCTTACAAGACCATGTAACGCCCTTAGTTCTTAGTCTAATTTTGATATTTCTAAACCTGTATTTATTTATTAATTATTTTACTTTAGTACAAATTCTTATTACAATATTCTTCTTAATCAGTTTAGGTTTTACTTCAAAAACAAATTTACATATAAAGTATCAACTTGTATTTATTGTCTTATTATTGATTGCGAATATCATTTAGTTTTGAATAAGTAAGCTTTGAGATCCAGGGCAAAATGCAATTTTGTTTTGGGTCTCATTTTTTAACATTTATGAATTTCGGCCTTATATTAAAATAGGTATATTTAGACCAAAAAATAAGCTAAGACAAAGATTTTCTTTTGTCTTAGCTTATGACGCTTTCCATCACGGTCCCAACCGGATTTGAACCGGTGATCTCCTGCGTGACAGGCAGGCGTGATAACCCCTACACCATGGGACCAGTTATGGAGGTTACAGGGCTCGAACCTGTGACCCTCTGCTTGTAAGGCAGATGCTCTCCCAGCTGAGCTAAACCTCCAAGTAGTGACCCGTACGGGATTTGAACCCATGTTACCGCCGTGAAAGGGCGGTGTCTTAACCACTTGACCAACGGGTCGAACTAAAAACGGAGAGTAAGGGATTCGAACCCTTGATACAGGTTTAAGCCCATATACATGATTTCCAATCATGCTCCTTCGGCCACTCGGACAACTCTCCATTTTTGCCAACTAATTTTAGGCAAAAAAATAGCGCGGCGACTTCCTAACCTCGCAGGCGGTTGCCCGCCAACTACTTTCGGCGTTAAGAAGCTTAACTTCTGTGTTCGGCATGGGAACAGGTGTTGCCTTCTTGCTATCGCCACCGCACTTCTCCTG
>NZ_JACGCJ010000031.1 GCF_021030645.1 Agrilactobacillus fermenti
TGGCCTGAACATCCAATATTCTATCTGAAAAGAGGGCTTTTTTGCATAGCAATTGAACACCCACCCGCATAGCGGGTGGTTTACTGTTTCGTACCTTATGGTACTCAACTAGGTCTAAAGACACTAAAAAAAGCTCCAGTCACTTGACTGGAGCGCCATTCATCAGTTTAATTAATCTTCGACAACGAATGGTAAAAGACCCATGATCCGTGCACGTTTGATGGAAGCAGTGATTTTGCGTTGGTTTTTAGCGCTTGTCCCTGTTACCCGACGCGGTAAAATCTTACCACGTTCAGAAACGAACCGTTTCAATAAATCAGTATCTTTATAATCGATATATTCAATATGATTAGCGGCGATGAAGTCTACCTTACGGCGACGACGGCCACGACGTTGTTGTGCCATTAAGAGTCCCTCCCTTAGCTTTCTAATTTAGTGACTAGAATGGTAAATCGTCATCGGAAATATCAATGGACTGGCCGTTATCCGCAAAGGGATCTTGCATGTCAGTATCATTGCTCTTCTGATTATTACCAGCAGATGGTTGGGAATTTTGATTCGACGTATTATGATTGTTGCCAGAGAAATTATTGGAACTTGAACCATCTTCACGACGTTCTGTGGTGGATCTAGGTTCTAAGAGTGAGAAGTTTTCAACAACAACTTCAGTTACATATACCCGTTGCCCTTGTTGGTTTTCGTAAGATCGGGTTTGAATCCGGCCATCGATACCAACAAGCGACCCCTTCTTTGTGAAGTTCGCAAAATTCTCAGCAGCCTTACGCCAAATGACGCAGTTAATAAAGTCAGCTTCACGTTCACCAGAGGCATTCGTGAATTGGCGATTGACAGCCACGGTGAAACTAGCAACGGCGGCACCGCTGTTAGTATAGCGAAGTTCAATATCCCGGGTTAATCGGCCAACGAGTACAACTCGATTGATCATTTATAACTGCTCCTTTCCAAACATCAAAAATTGATTAGTCTTCACGCTTAACGATCATTTGACGCAAAATAGCATCTTCGATTTTAGCTAAACGATCAAATTCATTGATTGCATCAGTATTTTCACTGTTGACGTTTACGATATGGTAAGTGCCTTCGTTATACTTATTGATTTCATAAGCAAAACGACGCTTTTGCCAATCTTTTGAGTCAATGATTTCTGCACCATTGTCTTTTAAGATCTTATCAAAACGTTCTACCAGTGCGCTTTTACTTTCTTCATCAATATCTGGTTTGATGATATAAGTAATTTCATAATGTGTAGCCACTGTATTTACACCTCCTCATGGACTTATGGTTGCTCACAAAGTAAGCAACAAGGAGCACCGAATCTCTCGGTCCATCCCAATAGATGGATACTCACAAATAATTACTCTAACATACCTTTCTTGTTTTTACAATTCAAATTAAAAAATGTTTCCGAATAACCCGATTGACTTCGCTAGTCAATACAAATTACGCAGAAACATTCTTTTTAAGCCACAATTTTTAATTCATGCTTTAATAGGCGACGATAGAACCATACATTTAATAAAGCCAAAAGTCCTACAAGCCCAAAAGCAATTTGACTCCCCAAAGCCACATTTTGGACGTGCGTATGCTGTGGCCATCGTACTGACATCATCAATACCGCCATCAGCGTGGTCCCAATTGAACCAAAAACTTGTTGCCCAGTATTATATAACGCATTGGCATCATTACGTTCATCTTTTTGTAATTGTTTCAACCCAAAGGTCATGGAATTACTAAAAGCCATGGACCGTCCTGTGCTGAAGATTGCGTATAAAACAACGACCGCAATGATCGTTAACTGCTGGCCCATGAGCATGAAGAGGACTGCCGTGATCAACACCAGACTATTGCCTAAATACAACGGTAAGCGACCACCATACTTATCTAACAGCCAACCATAGACTGGCTGACCAAAACCATTTAATAAACTACCCGGGAATAAAATTAGACCGCCGATAAAGGCGCTGGCGTGATTAACCATTTGGACATAATT
The DNA here is from genome assembly GCF_021030645.1 of Agrilactobacillus fermenti. Lineage (GTDB taxonomy): Bacteria > Bacillota > Bacilli > Lactobacillales > Lactobacillaceae > Agrilactobacillus > Agrilactobacillus fermenti. The sequence goes on from NZ_JACGCJ010000031.1 coordinate 2,012, forward strand.
CGGCAGCATGAAGTTGATACCTACATTTGAGAACTGTAAAAATACGTAGGGTAAAAAACTATAAATAAAACTCGATCGTTTAAATACCGTTAACTTGAACAAAATTTTCTCTGAGTGCTTGGCCCAATAACCAAAAATAACGAACGCAATTAGCGTTACGCTAAAATAAAGCAGCACCCGGATATAATGACTTGGGCTACTCAATTCATTCAGCCCAATAATCAGACTGACTAAGCCAATGGACAAGAATACAAATTGCCCCCAAGCAAAACTGATTCGTTTTGTCGGCGTATATTGTTTGATCAGCCCTTGCCCTACCAACAATAAAATAATCGCCAGTGGTAAGGTCGACCAAAAGATCATGCGCCAATCAGAAAGATAGACCATCGTGCCGCCAAAAGTTGGGCCTAGAGCAGGTGCAATCAAAATAATCAGATTGGCAAGCCCCATATAAGTGCCCAATTTATTTCGTGGCACTGTATCTAAAATGATATTGACCATTAAAGGTGCAGCTAATCCTACACAACCGGCCTGAATTAAGCGGCCTAGTAACAATAGCCAAAATGTTGGTGCCAGCGCACATAATAGATCACCAATTATAAATAATAAAGCCGCAGTCACAAATAAAAGGCGATTCGTAAATCGCCTTTTAAGATAAGCAGAAGTAATCATTAATAAAGCGACTGTCAATAAATACCCAGTGGTGACCCACTGAACAGTAGTTAGTGATACTCCGAATTGTTTCATCAAAGCTGGAAACGTAACATTCATGGATGTTTCTGTCAGAACACCCATAAAAGACAGTAGCGCTACCGAAATGATTGGACCAATAGCATGTGTTTTAGATTTATTCATCAGTATCTGAGTCATCCGAATCTTTACGGTCTTCTTGTTGATCAGCCTTAGCTCGACGCAATAATTCGTCTACTTCAGGATGTTCCTGATCTAAATCAGGTGTATCACTTGCTTCAGTAGTTGTCGTTCTAGTCGTTGTCGCTTGGTCCTGATCATTAGCATTCAAATTATCAACCTCAGTATCTGGATCAACTTTAGCCATAGTTGACACCACAGCGTCGTCATCCACACGGATCAAGCGAACGCCTAAAGTTGCCCGACCAGTCGTTGAAATATTCTGGGCTTCAAAGCGAATAATGACACCTGTATTGGTCATTAAAAGAATATCTTCGCTGCCGCTGATCGTGGTAACGCCAGCTAATGGCCCGTTCTTTTCAGTGATATTTGCAGTCTTAATACCTTTACCGCCCCGGCCTTTAATTGGATATTCACCAGCCGGCGTCCGTTTACCGTAACCATGTTCAGAAATTACGAAAACATCTTTATTCGGATCTAAGACATCACTGCCGACAACATAATCTTGATCACGCAAGCGAATGCCCCGTACACCAGCAGCAGTTCGACCCATATGCCGAACATCTTGTTCATTGAATGAAACGGCATAGCCTAAATGTGTCCCGATCAAGATATTATCATTACCTGTTGTTAAGATGACATTGCTGAGCTCATCTTCATCACGTAAGGTAACGGCACGCAGCCCACTCTTACGAATATTAGAAAACTCAGCAACAGCAGTTCGTTTGACAACCCCTAACCGTGTTACGAAGAACAAATAGCTTTCGTTTTCATCCCGATCCCGCGGAATATGAATCACTGTTTGAATTTTTTCATCCGGGTTAATATCCAATAGATTGATAATTGGAATCCCTTTGGCTGTCCGGCCATATTCTGGAATCTCATAGCCCTTACAACGATAAACTTTGCCTGCATTGGTAAAGAACATTAACGTGTCGTGGGTCGATGTGGAAACTAAATGTTCAATGAAATCGTCATCATGAACGCCCATGCCTTGGATCCCACGGCCACCTCGATTTTGGACTTTGAATTCTGTGGAAGAAAGCCGTTTGACATAGCCATTGTGGGTCAATGTGATGACCGATTCTTCTTCTTCAATCAAATCTTCATCTTCGATGCTTAAGACTTCACCGACCAATAATTCAGTCCGCCGAGCATCGCCAAATTTCTTTTGAATCTCCATCAATTCTTCATAGATGATTTGGTTGATCCGTTCAGGACTAGCTAAAATAGCTTTATATTCAGAAATCGATTTTTGCAGCTCATTATATTCTGACTCAATTTTTTCACGTTCAAGACCAGTCAGGCGAACAAAACGCATGTCCAAAATAGCTTGCGCTTGTTTGTCACTTAGCTGGTATTGATCCATCAATTGGGTCTTAGCGACATCGCCATTAGGTGCGTTACGAATCAAACTAATAATCGCATCTACGTGGTCCAAAGCAATCCGCAAACCTTCTAAGATATGCGCCCGTGCTTCAGCTTTTTTCAGGTCAAATTGCGTTCTGCGCCGGATTACTTGCTCTTGATGTTTTAAATAATACTGTAAAATCTGCTTAAGATTCAGTACTTTAGGTGCGCCATCAACAATAGCCACCATATTGAATGAAAATGATGTTTGTAATGGTGTTAACTTATACAAGTTATTTAAAACCACTGTAGCGCTCATATCACGGCGAATATCAATCACGATCCGCATGCCATCACGATCAGATTCATCATTGAGATCAGTAATTCCATCGATCCGTTTATCCCGGGCTAATTCAGCGATACGTTCAACTAATTTTGCTTTATTGACCATATAAGGAATCTCATCGACAATGATGCGTTCCCGCCCATTCTTTTGGGTTTCAACTTCAACTTTGGCCCGTAAAGTAATCGTACCTTTACCTGTCGTATAGGCTTTACGAATGCCTGATTTACCCATAACAATCGCGCCGGTAGGAAAATCTGGTCCCGGCAGGACTTCCATAAGATCTTCGATGGAAGCCTCAGGGTTGTCCATTAAGATATGGATTGCCTTAATGACTTCCGCTAAATTATGGGGTGGAATATTGGTCGTCATTCCGACGGCAATCCCAGTCGCCCCATTGACCAGTAAATTAGGGAAACGTGCTGGTAAAACTGTTGGTTCTCGTTCACTACCATCATAGTTATCTTCAAAATCAATGGTGTCTTTATTAATATCCCGCAGCATTTCCATCGCAATTTTGCTCATTCGTGCTTCAGTGTAACGCATAGCAGCTGCGCCGTCGCCATCTACTGAACCAAAGTTACCGTGCCCATCAACCAGCATATAACGATAGCTGAAATCTTGAGCCATCCGCACCATAGATTCGTAAATTGCAGAATCACCATGGGGGTGAAATTTACCCATGACGTCCCCTACAATACGTGCTGATTTTTTATAAGGCTTTTCCGGCGTGACCCCCAGCTCATTCATACCGTATAAAATACGCCGATGCACTGGTTTTAACCCGTCACGAACATCTGGCAATGCCCGCGCCACAATAACACTCATGGCATAATCTAAGAACGAACTGCGCATGGTTTTAGATAAATTAACATTTGTAATGCGCCGATCCTGTGCATTATCCATGTGCTTTAATGACCCCTTTCATTTCCTTGAACCAACTAGATGTAATTAAGCATCCAAGTTTTCGACATAAGTTGCATTCTCTTCAATAAATTCACGTCTTGGTTCAACTTTATCGCCCATCAACATCTCAAAAACACCATTGGCGTCTTCAGCATCTGAAACTTCAACTCTAAGAAGCCGCCGATTTTCTGGATTCATCGTTGTATCCCAAAGCTGTTCCGCATCCATTTCACCAAGCCCTTTATACCGCTGGATCACAGGTTTTGGACTGGCAGACAATTGAGCTAATGTATCTTGTAATTCTTCATCGGAATCGATATATTTCCGGAATTTGCCTTGGCGAACTTGATACAGTGGTGGCTGGGCAATGTAAACATAACCGGCATCCACTACTGGGCGCATATAACGATAAAATAGCGTCAACAATAACGTCCGAATATGCGCCCCATCCACATCGGCATCAGTCATAATGATCAGCTTATGATAGCGTGCTTTGGCTAAGTCAAAATCAGAACCAAAACCCGTACCCATTGCCGTAAACAATGATCGAATTTCTTCATTGGCTAGAATTTTATCCATACTAGCTTTTTCAACGTTTAAAATCTTACCTCGAATCGGTAAAATAGCCTGTGTCAAACGAGAACGCCCGGATTTAGCAGAACCACCGGCAGAGTCCCCCTCGACAATAAATAATTCCGAAATTTCAGGATCTTTACTGGAATTATCGGCTAATTTACCTGGTAGATTACTGATCTCCAAGCCAGACTTCTTTCGTGTTACCTCACGTGCACGCTTGGCAGCGACTCGAGCTCGGGCAGCTAACAAACCTTTTTCAACAATGCTACGAGCAACCGACGGATTCTCCATCAAAAACTTACTAAAAGTTTCTGAAAACATCCGATCTGTCACGGTCCGAGCATCTGAATTACCAAGTTTTGTCTTAGTCTGACCTTCAAATTGTGGATCTGGATGTTTGATGCTGACAATGGCTGTCATGCCCTCACGAACATCTTCACCTGATAAATTCTCATCATTATCCTTGAATAAATTCGTCTTTTTAGCATAGTCATTGATAACACGGGTCAAAGCGGTCTTAAATCCGGATTCATGCGTTCCGCCTTCATAGGTGTGAATATTATTGGCAAAGGTCATCAAATTGCTACGATAGCCAGTCGTATATTGCAACGCAACCTCAACGGTAATGCCATTTTGCTGACCTTCCACATAAATCGGTTCTGGAAAGAGCACATCTTTGCCTTCGTTCAAGAACTCTACGTAACTCTTTAACCCACCTTCATAATGGAATTCTAGCTTTTCATGAGTTTCCGCACGTTTATCAGTAAAAGTCAGTTTTAGACCTTTATTTAGGAAAGCTAATTCGCGAATGCGCGTGGTCAAAACTTTATCGTCATAGACGGTCGTTTCAGTAAAAATATCAGGATCTGGTGAAAAATGAACTTTAGTACCATGTTCATGAGCAGGTGCCTCACCGATCACTTTCATTTCTGTGTGGACTTTGCCGCGCTTGAAATCCATGTAGTAACGTTTACCATCTCGAGTAACCGTTACATCTAATTCCGAAGAAAGCGCATTAACCACGGAAGCACCAACACCATGCAAGCCACCAGAAACTTTATAACCGCCACCGCCAAATTTACCGCCAGCATGTAAGATCGTAAACACAGTTTCTAAAGCTGGCCGCCCCGTTTTTGCCTGAATATCAACGGGAATCCCACGGCCATTATCAAACACGGTAATGCTATTGTCTGGTTCTACAGAAACATTGATTTCAGTGGCAAAACCAGCTAAAGCTTCATCGATCCCATTATCAATGATTTCCCAGACCAAATGGTGCAGGCCTTGGGCACTTGTAGACCCAATGTACATCCCCGGCCGTTTGCGAACAGCCTCCAAACCTTCTAGGACTTGAATTTGACTGGCATCGTAATCTTTTGCGCGTTCTTCCAGTTGTTCTTTTTGAGCAGCTAATTGTTCAGGGGTTGGTTGGCTTTCTTTAGCTTCTTCCGCTTCAGCCTCTGCTTCTGCTGGTAAATTCGTGTCTTTTGATAAGTCCTCTGACATCTCATAACCTCCATTTGGTGAACTAAACTTTGATCATTCCTGAATCTATATGAAATACTTTTGGATCATTGATAATTTCTTTAGCAACGTTATCTAAACTCGTCGTGGTTAAGAAAGTTTGCACTTTGTCTTGAAAAGCCTTTAATAAATGCGTTTGTCGTACATCATCTAATTCGGACAACACATCATCTAATAATAAAACCGGATATTCTCCGGTTTGGGCCGCCATTAAATCAATTTCTGCTAATTTGACACTTAGCGCTGTGGTACGTTGTTGGCCTTGAGAACCAAAGGCTTGAACATTTTGATCATTAACAAAAAATAAAACATCATCGCGATGAGGTCCATACAATGTCGTCCCTTGTTCGATCTCACGCGGTTGGTTTTCAGTATAAATGGCCTTGATTTCTTGATAAATTGTTTCTTCTGAATCAGTCAAAGCATGCTGTTTGATTAACGTACGGTACTGGAATGTTAGGGTTTCTTGTTGATTTGTGATCTCTTTATGGATCACTTGGGCAAATTTCTCCATTTGAGCCAATAATTGATAACGAATTTTGATCACTTTTGCGCCAAATGCTGCTAACTGATCTGATAATACTTCCAAATACACGAGATCTTTAGCTTGTTGATACTTCAATTGACGCAAATATAAATTACGCTGTTTTAAAACTAACTTATACTGAGATAAATTAGACAGATAATTAGCACTCATTTGACCGAATTCCATATCAATAAAGTGGCGTCTCGTGGCTGGAGAACCCTTAACGATATCTAAATCTTCTGGCGCAAATAGCACAACATTAAAATTACCCAAATATGCCGAAAGTTTGCTCTGTTCTAAATGATTGACTTTGGCCCGTTTGCCTTGCTTACTAATAATAAGTTCAAGCGGTAACTTACCTGTTTGGCGCATAACTTGACCATCGATCCGCGCAAAATCTTGCTGCCACTGAATCATTTCCTTATCATTCGACGTTCGATGGCTTCGTGTCAACGCCAAGACGTAAATGGCTTCTAGCAAATTTGTTTTACCTTGAGCATTTGCACCTATAAAAATATTAATGCCTTGGTCAAAATTTAGAATTAATTTTTTGTAATTTCGAAAATTGGTTAGTTCTAATTGTTCTAAATACATATCAATCCTGCTTTTGGATCACGTAAGTTGTACCTAAAACTTGAAACTGATCGCCGGGATAGAGTTTCCTACCACGACGATCATCCGCTGCACCATTAATGAGAACTGTATTTTCCTGTAAAAACCATTTTGCCTGTCCACCCGTACCAATAATACCTTCTTCTTTTAAAGCCTGCGCTAAGGTAATGAATGATTGGGTGATTTTCATGACTTTTTGGGCCATTGCATCATCTCCAAAGTTCTCAAAAAATTGATTAAAAATCTGTGAAACTTAGCATTTTACTTATATTATTATAGCCTTATTAAGGCAAAAAAACAATTGATTAACGAAAATAAGGGGGTGTCAGCAATTTTTTAGTCTTTACGTATATTATAACCAAATAACGAAAAACTACTCAAATCGAAAAATAAGGCCCTCTGTTCCTGACTAAATAAATTTTTAGGGTGTCGCATTTAAATCGAACAAAGTTATATTTTAGTAAATCAAACTAAAAAACCTTTAGAAATCAGATTTTTGATCTAACTTCCAAAGGCTTTTTTAGTTTTCAGATTTAGGCAGTACTTTTTAGAAAGTTCGTACGGGTGTGATCAACTGAATAAAGTTTTCCTCGTCTTCGCTAGGGACTAACGTAAACGGACGTAAAGCGGAAGTAAAAGCGACTTTGATATCTGTTGGGCCAAAAGAACGTAAGGCATCTTTCATATAATCTGGATTAAAGGAAATATCCAATTTTTCGCCGGTTAGGTTTTCAAAGGCTAAAGATTCTTGAACGTTCCCCAATTCAGGTGAATTACTATAAATGGTACCTTCTTTTGCTTCAGGATCTAAAACTAGACGAACTACGTTGTTTTGACTGGCATGAGAGAGCAAGGAAGCCCGCTCAACTGAGGCCAGCAATTTTTGCGTATTGAATTCGATTGTCGTTGTTGCATCATGTGGAATCAGACGATCTGTATCTGGATAGTTGCCTTCTAGTAAGCGTGAATAAAATTTGATTGGGCCAGCTGTGAATAAAACTTGATTTTCAGTGATTCGTAAATCTACTTCTTCTAGATCATCCGTAATAATTTTTGATAATTCCGTTAAACTTTTACCCGGAATAATCACGTCATATTCTAACCCTTGGCCATTGTTAATTTCTAACTTGCGTTGTGATAAACGGTGGCTGTCGGTCGCTACAGCCAGTAGTTGGTTATCCTTAACTAAAATATGAACCCCAGTTAAAATTGGCCGGCTTTCTTGGTTAGAAACAGCAATGACTGTTTGCGAAATGATCTGTTTAAGAATATCAGCAGGTAAGGTTAATTTATTTTCGGCATCAATCTCTGGAAGATGCGGATATCCGTTGGCGTCTAGACCGTTTAAATTAAAGGATGACGTCCCAGAGGTAATTGTTGTTTGAAACCCTTCCCCGACAGTTAAAGTCATCTGGTCTTCAGGTAGTCGTTTAACGATTTCACCAAAGAATCGCGCGGGTAAAACAATATTACCGGGTTCCTCGATCAATAATTGAGCTTTTTCGTCACTTTGAGTAATAGTGGCTTCAATTGAAATATCGGCATCACTACCAGTTAGGGTCACGCCAGTTTCTGATACGGCAATTTTAAGACCGGTCAGAATTGGAATCGTGGCTTTGCTAGCGATAGCTCTTTGAACATCATTTAAGGTTTTGATGAATTGAGAACGGCTGATACTAAATTTCATGTAGCTTCCTCCTGATAACGCAGAGATATTTTGTCTATATTAATATAGTTAATTATATAGTAATAGTAGTAGGGCGGTTAATTCTGTGGAAAAGTATCTTTTAACCAGCAAACTTAGATTTCCACATGTGGATAACTTTTTAATAACTTGGGGACTTATTCATTTTTATCCACATGTGGGCAACTTTTTTACTGGCGCAAAATATTCTTTAATTCAGCAATATTTGCTTTCATTTCTGGATCCGATTCTAAATTTTGGGCAATTGTTTTGTGTGCGTGAATGACTGTTGTGTGATCTTTGCCGCCAAATTCCATACCGATTTTTGGTAATGAACTATCGGTCAGTTCCCGGGCGAGATACATAGCAATTTGCCGGGGAATAACGATGGCTTTGTTCCGTTTTTTTCCTTTTAGGTCAGTTAATGAAATATGGTAATATTTGGAAACCGTTTCTTGGATTTTGACGATGGATAAACCATTAGTCGCGTCCTGTAGTTTCAAACTCTTGAGCGCATCTGCAGCTAAACTAGTTGAGATACGCTCGTTTTTCATGGTCGCATAGGCTTGGACTCGAATCAAGGCACCTTCAAGTTCACGGACATTAGAGTCAATTTGACCGGCAATATACGATAGGGTGTCATCGGGAATATCTAGGTGTTCGGCATTAGCTTTGTTCCGTAAGATTGCAATTCGAGTTTCAAGATCGGGTGGTGTGATATCTACGGATAGGCCCCACTTAAATCGGGAAACAAGACGGTCTTGAAGTTTAGGAATTTCGTTAGGCAGTCGGTCCGAGGTTAGGACGATTTGTTTTTTTTCTTCATATAGATCATTGAACGTATGAAAGAATTCTTCTTGGGTGCCTTCTTTGTCGGCAAAAAATTGAACGTCATCTACCATGAGTAGGTCGACGCTACGGTACTCTTGTCGAAACCGGTCCTGCGTTTTTGTTTGGATTGCACTGACTAAGTCGTTTGTGAAAGCTTCACTGGTTACATATTTGACCTTGGCATTTGGTTGACTTTGTAGTAGTTGGTGTCCAATAGCCTGCATTAAGTGGGTTTTACCTAAGCCAACGCCACCGTATAGAAATAATGGATTATACAGTACGCCAGGTTCTTCAGAGACAACTAAGGCCGCTGCATGAGCCATTTGGTTTCCTGTACCCGTTACAAAAGTGTCAAAAGTGTACTTGCTATTAAGATGTGAGCTTGTTAAAAATTCATCATTTTCGTTTTCGGATACTTTTGATTGCATCGCTTTGTTGGCACTCGTTTTATCAGGGGTGTTTTGGCCATTGGGATATGTTTGACCAGTGATCGTTAAAACTGGATTCAGTTCAAATCCGAAGTGGGCATAAACATTTTCAACAATTTTTGTTAGGATATTTTTTTCCCAATATTCTTTATGTAATTGTGAAGGGACTTCAATTGTTAAAGTGTTGGCCGTTAAACTGATAGGTTTCGCTGATTCAATCCAGGTTTGATAGCCGATACGCGTGAATTGCTGATGAAATTGTTGTTCAATATACTCCCAAATCTCATCTAGATTAGGCAAGATCAGTCCTCCTCCCGTTAAAAATAAAGTTATCCACATTTTTTAGAGTACTGAACTAGTTTATCATTTAAGAAAAAAGTTTTCCACAGGATTGTCAATAACTTTTAAATAAAAATCACAGTGTGTTTAGAAAGAAAAAAAGCGTCTTGTTCATAGTGTGAATAACTAGGATATTCCAAACTTATCCACAAGAGGAGGTGAGAGGTTAGAGCTGATTTTAATAGTGTTCCACGGGTTATTAACAGCGAAAATAACAGCCTGTGGAAAAGCAAAATTCACGGGCGTTTATTTGTGGATATCTTTTGGATAGTCTTGTGGATTATTTTATAGACGGTCGCGCACTAATTTTGTTTATGAACAAGTGATTTTTTGATTTTGTGGATAGATAGGCCTGCTTTTTTAAAAATTTTGTTTGCTTAGATATGAAATTATGATATTATACATAAGTGATTGTATTTGACGATAGCAGTCAAACTTTAATTAAATAATGTGTTCAGCAGTAACAAGGAGGTGTCAGTTTTGACAACTAAACGCACTTACCAACCAAAGAAACGTCATCGCGAACGTGTTCATGGTTTCAAAAAGAGAATGAGTACTAAAAACGGCCGTAAGGTATTAGCTAGACGCCGTGCAAAAGGCAGAAAAGTATTATCTGCGTAAGGCCACTGATGTTTCAGTGGTTTTTTTTTTTTTTAATTTCCTATTAATAGGTCATCAAGTTAGGATCCCGATAGTTATGCGCAAATCATATCGCGTTAAGAAGGAACAAGAATTCCAAAAAGTTTTTCGCCATGGCAGTTCGGTTGCCAACCGTGCTTTTGTTATCTACCATTTAGATGTTCCCGACCAAAAGCATTTTCGTGTCGGCATTTCAGTGGGTAAAAAAATCGGTCATACGGCTGTCTTGAGAAATCAAATCAAACGATACATACGTCAGAGTTTGCTAGAGTTAAAACCATATTTAAAGGCTGATGTGGACTTTTTAGTGATTGCTCGCAAACCAAGTCGCCAGTTGGATTTTTTTCAAGTTAAGAGAAATTTGATTCATGTTTTAAAATTAGCTGGGCTACTAGCTTCGGATTTTGAAGCTGAAATTGGTCCAGCGACGACCACATCAAATTAACAGAAAACGTCAAAGATAACGAGGGAATATTTTGAATAAACGACAAGTTAAACGCATCGTCTTGGTTCTTGCGCTAGCTTTATTAGTTGTTGTTTTGGCTGGCTGTGGGAATATTAATACACCGGTAACCAAAAGTAGTACAGGTTTTTGGGATCGTTATATTATTTATAACTTCTCCCGCTTTATCATTTGGTTGGCCCATGCATTTAATGGTAGTTTCGGCGTGGCAATTATTATTTTTACATTGATCATACGGATTATCTTATTACCACTGAATCATTACCAAATGAAAAGTATGCGTAAGCAAATGGAGATTCAACCTGAAATGGATGCTTTACGCAAAAAATATTCGGCTAAAGATGCGGACACACAACGGACACTTCAAGAAGAAACGCAAAAGCTGATGTCTGAAGCTGGCGTTAATCCATTGATGGGCTGCTTGCCGTTAGTGATCCAGTTACCATTTATGTGGGCTTTGTATCAAGCCATTGCTCGGACCGGGGCTTTACGGCACGCAAGCTTCTTGTGGACAGAATTGGGTAGTAAAGATCCTTATTATATTTTGCCGATTTTGGCGGCTATTTTTACCTTTGCAACATCATACTTATCAAGCTTATCCCAGCCAACACAAAATTCGACAACGAAACTGATGACTTGGGGGATGCCGATCTTTATTCTGTTTACAACAATCAACTTCCCGGCAGCCATTACGTTATATTGGGTCGTTTCCAATGCCTTTCAAGTCGGGCAAACTTTATTACTACAAAATCCTTATAAGATCATTCATGAACGGGAAGCTAAGGAACAAGCCAAGCGAGATAGGGAAAAAGCCTTACAAAAAGCGCGCAAACAAGCATTTAAGCGTAAGCGTAAATAAGTTAGGAGGGTACTATGCCAACTTTTGAAGGTTCATCCATTCAAGCAGCGATTGAAAATGGATTGAAGCAGATGAAACTACAGCGGGGTGCGGTAAATGTCCAAGTTATTGCAACTGGTAAAAAAGGGTTTTTAGGTTTTGGACGTAAACCAGCCGTTGTAAAGTTGGACAAGCTTCCTGAGCCAGCTAAAAAAAAGCCTGTTGCAACGGAGCAGCAAGCAAAATCAGTAGCTCAACGAACCACAACGAAGTCAGCACCAGTTCACAGGCCAGTAACAGCAGAGATAAAACGGCAGAAGCCAACGCAATTAAAGGCAACAGCTACTGAAGTATTGGATCGTACCCAACGGCGGCGGTCAGATAATGCAGCCGTTTTGCAACAGTTAAAAGACTATATTACGGATATTTGTGCAAGTTTAAAAACGCCAGTCACAGTTAAAGTCACGCAGAAATCCGGTCAGGTAATTTATCAGCTAGGTACGGATAAAGAGGGTTTGGTCATTGGCAAACATGGCCGAATGATCAATTCGCTGCAATATTTGGCGCAAACCTACTTTAATCAACATGGTCATGGGAAACAACGGATCGTGTTAAATGTTGGTAATTATCGGCAACGACGTGAGGAGACTTTGCAGCGTTTAGCAGATAAAGCTGCCATGGAAGTGATTGCCACGGGTAAACCATATTTGTTGGATGATATGCCATCTTTTGAGCGGAAGATCATTCATCAACAGTTAGCTAGCAATGCTCACGTTCAAACGACTTCTGAGGGTAAAGACCCACATCGATATGTGATTATTGCCCCTAACACAAGCAATAAATTTTGACAAACGTATTTAAAGTTAGTATATTAATTAAACGAAGATCGATATTATTCGTTTGATCAATGATTTACTACGGATGAAGTAGTCAAAGTGCTTTATCCATTTCTTTGTATTTTTAAAAGGAATGGATGTAGGCACTTTTTTTAATGTTTTTTAGGTTTTGATGGAGGGATATTATGGCAAATACCATCACAGAGTATGATACGATCGCAGCAATTTCGACACCGGTTGGCGAAGGGGCAATTTCAATTGTGCGTTTGTCAGGTGAAGATAGTGTCGCTATTGCGAATCGCGTTTTTCGTGGCAAAGATTTAAGTAAGGTGCCTAGTCACACAATCAATTACGGCCATATTGTAGATCCTGAGACAGATGAAGTGATCGATGAAGTCATGGTTTCGGTCATGCGGGCGCCTAAGACGTTCACTAGAGAAGACGTTATTGAGATCAATTGTCATGGTGGGCTACTGGCAACGAATCATATTTTACAGTTATTATTAGCCCACGGTGCGAGAGCGGCAGAGCCAGGAGAATATACGAAGCGTGCCTTTTTAAATGGGCGGATCGATTTGACGCAAGCAGAATCGGTTATGGATTTGATTCGAGCTAAAACAGACCGTGCGATGCAAGTTGCTGTGAATCAATTGGATGGCAATTTGGCCCATTTGATTCAAAACTTGCGTCAAGAAATTTTACAAGTATTGGCTCAAGTCGAGGTCAATATTGATTATCCAGAATATGATGAAGATGAGCTAACTACTAAAATGTTGTTGGAAAAAGCAGACTTAGTGGGCCAACAGATCGATACTTTGTTAAAGACTGCACGCCAAGGGAAAGTCTTACGAGAAGGCTTGGCTACAGCAATCATCGGTCGGCCAAATGTGGGTAAATCAAGTCTATTAAATTATTTACTACATGAAGATAAGGCTATTGTGACTGATGTTGCTGGTACGACCCGCGACGTCATTGAAGAATATGTCAATGTGAATGGCGTTCCTTTGAAGCTGGTTGATACGGCAGGTATTCATAAGACAGAAGACAAAGTTGAAAAAATCGGGGTCGACCGTAGTCGGCAAGCATTGGCTCAAGCAGAATTAGTTTTATTAGTTTTGAATCAAAGCGAGCCGATAACTGATGAAGACCGCGAATTATTAAAAGCCACACAAGCTAAGAAACGCATTATTTTACTGAATAAAACAGATTTACCGGCACGGTTAAAGCCAGCAGAATTAGCCTCTTATTTGGCACCTGATGAGCGGCCAATCAATATTTCAATCTTAAAGCAATCTGGTACAGATACCCTTGAAACTAAGATCTCCGAGTTGTTTTTTGGCGGGATCGAAACCAATCAAGCTACCGTTTTGGTGACGAATGCGCGTCAAATTGGTCTGTTACAACAAGCCAAGCAGTCTTTGGAAGATGTTAAAAGTGGGATTGCGGCAGGGATGCCCATTGATTTGGTACAAATCGATATGACAAATTGTTGGGATAAACTTGGTGAGATCACGGGTGAAAGTGCCCCTGATGAACTGATCACTCAGTTATTCAGTCAATTCTGTCTAGGAAAATAAGCGAATACTAAAGAGAGCGAGACAAAATAGATGAAAACATATGATTCTAAAAATTATGATGTGATCGTTGTTGGCGCTGGTCATGCTGGCAGTGAGGCTGCTTTGGCAGCTGCCCGCATGGGTCAAAAAACCTTACTGTTAACGATCAATTTGGATATGGTTGCTTTTATGCCATGTAATCCTTCTATCGGTGGCCCAGCAAAGGGGATTGTCGTCCGCGAAGTTGACGCTTTAGGTGGGCAGATGGGTAAAAATATTGATGCCACCTATATTCAGATGCGGATGTTAAATACAGGTAAAGGACCAGCTGTGCGTGCTTTACGAGCACAGGCAGATAAAGCCCAGTATCATCGAGTAATGAAGGATACTTTAGAAAATGAACCAAATCTAACGCTACGACAAGGCATCGCTGATTCATTGGTCGTGGAAGATGGCGTTTGTAAAGGGGTCATCACAAATACCGGTGCTCGTTATTTAGCTAAAGCAGTCGTGTTGACGGCGGGCACTGCTTCACGAGGTAAGATCATTATTGGTGAGTTAATGTATTCTTCAGGACCCAATAACTCAATTCCTTCAATCAAGTTGTCTGAGAATTTAGAGTCCTTAGGGTTTAAATTAAATCGTTTTAAGACCGGTACGCCACCACGTGTGGATGGCAATACCATTGATTATAGTAAGACAGAAGAGCAACCAGGCGATAAAACACCCAATGCCTTTAGTTATGAGACTTCTGATGCCAGTTACCTATCAGACCAACTTTCTTGTTGGATGACCTATACTAATGCGACCACCCATCAAATTATTCGTGATAATCTTGATCGAGCACCCATGTTTTCCGGTGTGATCAAGGGTGTTGGACCAAGATATTGCCCATCCATTGAAGATAAAGTGGTTCGTTTTGCTGACAAGCCACGGCATCAAATTTTCTTGGAGCCTGAAGGTCGCGATACTGAGGAATATTATGTTGGTGATTTTTCCACTTCAATGCCAGAAGAAGTCCAACAAGATATGGTTCATTCCATTGCGGGTCTAGAGCATGCTGAAATGATGCGGCCTGGCTATGCGATCGAATATGATATTGTTGAACCTTGGCAGTTGAAAGCCACTTTAGAAACAAAAGTGGTTGAAAATCTATTTACAGCAGGTCAAATGAATGGCACGTCTGGATATGAAGAAGCTGCTGGTCAAGGGATTATTGCGGGTATTAATGCAGCTTTGAAAGTTCAAGGTAAAGCCCCATTTATTCTGAAGCGTAGTGATGCTTATATCGGCGTAATGATTGATGATTTAGTGACTAAGGGGACGAATGAGCCTTATCGCTTGTTGACAAGTCGTGCAGAGTACCGCTTATTATTACGTCACGATAACGCCGACTTACGTTTGACTGAAAAAGGTCATGAATTGGGGTTGATCTCAGATGAACGCTACCAAAGCTTCTTGGCTAAGAAGGCTGCAATCAATGCTGAATTAGAGCGATTGCAAAGTGTGCGGGTTAAACCGACGCCAGAGGTGCAAGCCTTTTTAGCGGCAAAAGGGGTAGCCCCTTTGAAAGATGGCGTTTTGGCAGTGGATTTCTTGAAGCGTCCAGAAGTCACTTATCAAGATTTGCGTCAATTTATTGAGCCAGCACCGACAACATTAGATCATCGCGTAATCGAGCAAGTTGAGATTCAAGTGAAATATGCGGGTTACATTCGCAAAGAAGAGGCCAAGATCGAACGCTTGAAGCGGATGGAAGCTAAGAAAATTCCCGATCGATTGGATTACGATGCGGTCAGTGGTTTAGCAACTGAAGCAAGACAAAAGCTGAAGAAGATCCAGCCAGAGACTTTAGCACAAGCCAGTCGAATCAGTGGCGTCAATCCAGCTGATATCGGCATCTTAAGTGTTTATATCCAACAAGGGCGGATCGCTAAGGTTTCTGAAGAAGCCTCATAAAATTTTTAGCGTACTCATTGTTTCTTGGAACACATTTAAACTGAGCAATATTTATGAATAGGCAGGCGTTAGAAACAAAATGTTGATTTTGTCCTGACGCTTGCCTATTTTTGTAGGCTGTTCTTGAAACAAGGTGGCGTCTTAAGCAGTTCTCCGTTATAGTTAAGTAGAAAATGAAGGAAATTTGGTGAAGAAGATGTATCAAATGATCGTTAGTGATTTAGATGAGACACTACTAAGAGATGATGGGACTTTAAGTGCCGGAAATATCCAGGCGATTAAGCAGGCGGTGGCTCAAGGTGTTTATTTTGTACCCAATTCTGGGCGTAGCTTTCTATCCTATCAAGATAATTTGCGGGATTTGGGACTGTATAACCAGCCGCAAGCCTACGAGATTTCATATAATGGTGCCCTGATATTGGAAAACTATCAAAATCGTGTGCTTAAAAGTAACGGTCTAGATTATGCCATGGCCCAGGCCATTTTTGATATCTGTACTAATACAGACGGTGCAGTGCATATTTATACAACGGACCAACTTTTTATTTATCATGCGGACCCTAATGATAACCGCTATTTAGCAGAACGCGGGGTCCAATTTACGACCTTAAATACAGTTGATTTTACAATGTTTCAATCGCTAGCTATCATGAAGATTATTGTCGCTTTACCCACCATGGCGCAGAGACAAGCGCTTGGTAAAAAAGTGCATGTGGTGTTGGGCAACCAGGTTACAGCAACGTATTCATCGGATCGTTATATTGAGTTTAATCGTGCTCAAGTGAATAAAGGTACGGCAACACTTGCTTTGGCCCAGCAACTTCAGATCCAGCCGGAAGCGATCATTGCCGTGGGAGATAATAATAATGACCTCACCATGATTCAAGCCGCTGGGCTAGGGGTCTGTGTGGCTAATGGGATTGACTCTGTGAAACAAGCTGCGCAATATGTGACTAAACGTGATAATAATCAGGATGCCATGGCTGAGATTATCGAAAAGTTTGTTTTACGTTAAGGATTTCATAGATAAAAAATAATTGGAGTGTCAATTTTGCAAGCAATCATTAATTTGTACCAACCGTTTTTTGATGGTCATAATTGGGAAACGGTGATCACTTCAGGTCAAGATTGGTTGGTTATTTTATCATTAGTTTTGATGGAGTGTTTGTTATCCGTAGATAATGCCATTGTGTTGGCTGCGCAAACGCAAATTCTGCCAACCAAAAAACAACAAGAAAAATCTTTGTTTTATGGCCTTTGGGGTGCTTATATTTTTCGTTTCTTGGTGATCGGTATCGGCGTTTACTTGATCAACTTTTGGTTCATCAAAGTTTTCGGCTCACTTTACTTATTGTATTTGAGCGTGCGTTACTTTTATGATCGCCATAATCCAGATCATGCCAAACAAGGAACGACAAAGAAGGTCGATAACTCAAAGCAACATGTTCTGTCTTTATTCTGGCGTGTGGTTATTTCGATTGAAGCCATGGATATTGTTTTTTCGATCGACTCGGTGTTGGCCTCTTTAGCGATCTCTAGTAATCCGGTGATCGTACTTATTGGTGGTATGATCGGCATTTTGGCTATGCGTGGAATTGCGGAGATCATCATGCGGCTGATGCAGATTATCCCTGAATTGGAAATGATGGCTTACGGGCTGATCGCATTTATTGCCGTGAAACTTTTCCTATCCATACCAGCTATTGATATTGAGATTCCTAACCTTGTTTTTGCTCTGATCGTCTTTGGTAGTTTGGGGCTGACAATTTTATACCACTTTACCAAAAAGAAAAAAATACGTAAATTCTGAAAATTAGTGAAGGGTTAACTGTTGAAAACGTTTCCAGTAGGGCATATAATCGACTTACTAAATGTGGGGGTGATTATATGTCTTCTTTAAATAACAAAGCAGCTTTAGTAACTGGTAGTGGTCAAGGTATTGGTGAGGCCATTGTACGGCGTTTATCTGCAGATGGTTTTGCTGTTGCGATTGCCGATTTGAATTTGGAAAACGCTGAAAAAGTAGCTGAAGATTTGAATCAAAACGGTGGTAAAGCAGTGGCTGTTCAAGTAGATGTTTCTGACCGGGATAGTGTTTTTGCTGCCGTGCGTAAAGCAGCTGAAGCATTGGGCGGCTTTGATGTGTTGGTTAATAATGCTGGTTTAGGGCCAACAACGCCAATTGAGACGATTACACCAAAGCAATTTGATTTGGTTTATCGTGTGAATGTTGCGGGTACCTTATGGGGTATCCAGGCTGCGATCGAGCAATTTAAGAAACTCGGGCATGGTGGTAAGATTATCAACGCCACGTCACAAGCCGGTGTTGTTGGTAATCCGAATCTGGCATTGTATAGTGGGACTAAATTTGCTGTTCGAGGCATTACTCAAGTTGCCGCTCGCGACTTAGCAGAGTTGGGCATCACGGTCAATGCGTTTGCACCTGGTATCGTTAAGACGCCAATGATGTATGACATTGCCCATCAGGTTGGCCAAAATGCCGGCAAAGATGATGAATGGGGTATGCAGACTTTTGCGAAAGACATTGCCCTTAAGCGTTTATCTGAACCTGAAGATGTAGCTGCTGGGGTTGCTTTCTTGGCTGGACCAGATTCAAATTATATGACTGGACAAACGCTAGAAGTTGATGGTGGGATGCAGTTCCATTAAAGTGACTTAGGCTGTTTGTTGAAGTTAGTAAAAAGAATTTAAGTCGATTTTGGAGGTCGGTTTAAATTCTTTTTTATTTTTAAATTTATTTGCTTGCGCAAACAAATTTACGGATCTATAATACAATCAATGTTGAGAAAGGAAGCAGATTTTCATGCGAAAACCATTAATCATTGCGAAACACAATTTTATGCCGTTAACAATTCCTAGTGATTATTATTTAGTTGAAACGACGAAACAAACACGTAATGGTAAAACTGTAACAGTGTTGCGTTATCAAAATAACCCTAATATTGTCATGAATAATGCACATCTCACAGTAATTTTGGCTGAAACGGGACAACTACTCAGTTATAATGATTTTTCTGGAATCCCAGACGGTAACTTGGTCCGTTCGAAGACCGCTCGTCAAGTTGCCGAAAAAACATTTCAACGGGTTGACCCAAACTATGCTGCTGGTTTGGCGTTCATGCGAATCGATCATTACGAACGGCACTTTTTTGACGCCGATGACAGCTTACAAATGATCCCCATTTCTTGGGTTAAGTTTGCCCATCAAAATGGGAGTTATAATTGGGTTTCTGTTGGTGGCAATGGGACAGTCGTAGAATATGAGATTGACTCTAGATGGGATTATTTTGCTGCTCGGCGGGCTACTGAAGAATGGAATTATGATGATTGGGTATTGGCACGGCAAGGTAAAGGACCACAACTCAGTGCCCCACAAGCTTTGGCTTAAAGTCGTAAGTTTTTTAGGGGAGCGATTGAATGCAAACAAACCGGTTTAAGTTTGTCCATTGGCTGGTAGCAATTACACTGGGGCTGTTCTTCTTCATGGTTATTGTTGACGGCAGTATTGTTACCATTGCGATACCAGAGATTTCTCAGCAGCTCAGGGTGTCTACCAGCTTGTCAGAATGGATCGTCACCATTTATTTGATGACAATTTGTATGTTTCTGTTGGTATTTGGACGTTTGGGCGATCTCTTTGGTCGCGTTCGCATCTTCCGTTGGGGGACGGTGGTTTTTACACTAGGATCATTTTTGGCGGGTGTCCCTTTAGGCTTTGGATTCGTACTCTTTGGCCGCGTTGTTCAAGGCGTTGGCGCCAGTATGACGATGGCTACGAGTTATGCCATCGTTACCAGCTACTTCGATAAATCTCAATTAGGTCGGGCTTTGGGGGTGGAAAGTGTCTTTATTTCCTTAGGTTCAGTTGCTGGCCCGGCTCTGAGTGGGTTTATTTTAACACAGTTACCTTGGGGGTATATTTTTTGGATCAATGTGCCTGTTGGTATTATCTGTTTGATTTTTGAAGAGTTATTTTTTCCCAGTGATGCCAAACAGACGGCACAAAAATTTGATTGGTTAGGAGCGCTTATATTAGCAATGGCGATGTTGGTAATCACATTTAGTCTATTGCGATTACAAATTGTCGGTTTTACCCACCTCGGGTTATGGCTGCTCTTTTTGGCCGGGATCGGCGCAATCTTTGTTTGGGTACGTATTGAAAAACATGTCTCTCAGCCATTAGTTGATCATCGTATTTTTAAGAACATTGCGTTCCGTAATGGGTTACTTGCGGCCTCGCTTGTGTTTACCGCAACCTTCTTTTATAATATCCTGGCGCCTTTTTATCTGCGGATCGATCAAAACCTACCAATGCACTTGACCAGTTTGCTGTTAACTATCTCGCCGATCGTTGCGGTCATCATGGGACCAGTTGCAGGGACACTTAATGATAAGCTGTCTTCTCAACGGCTGATCATTTGGGGGATTTGGCTGTTGTTGCTCAGCCAAATTGGCCTGGCCTTGATTCGCCAAGAAACAACGTTACTTTTATTTGGCATTTTAAGCATCTTATTGGCTATTGGGAATGCTTTTTTCCAAACAGCTAATAACGTAATGGTCATGACTAGTGTTGATCAGAGTCAGCTTGGCATGGCTGGCAGTTTAAATGCCTTGGTGCGCGAACTTGGCTTAGTCATTGGAACAATTTTAGCAACTAGTGTCTTTTTCACGACCATGAGTATGCAAGCTGGCCATCAAATCATAAATTATACAGCACACAATAATGGCCTATTTATCGGTAGTCAGAGCATTAGTTATGGGTTGGCAGCCTTGCTTATATTTGTGACGGGATGTCTACTGATTTTCCCGAAATATCGACGTCAAAAAGCCAAAAGAGAGGTTGTTGTCCATGAGCACAATTAAAGATGAGCCAGATGCGTTAATGGCACAAATTAGTCGCACAGCCCGGCATATTCAAATGAACTTAGACAAAGTTTTACGGCCGCTAAACTTAAATGCCAGTAATTACTACTTTATTTTGAAAGTGGGCCAGCACCAAGGCCAGTTAAGCCAAGATGAGTTATATCAATTGTTAGATATTGATGCGAGTAATATTACGCGTCGGTTAAAGCAGCTGGTTGATTTGGGCTATGTGACCAAGATTCGAAATCCCGACGATAAACGCAGTTGGGTCGTGTCCTTAACTTCAGAGGGTCAGGCTGTCTACCAACGCTTGGTACCAGTGTTAACACAAGTTTCGGATCAAATAACGACTGACTTAACGGGGACACAAATGACAACACTAAAAGCCGCGCTCTATCAGATTAGTGAACGCTTGATATGAGGATGTCTAAATAATGAATGAATTACAATTTGATCAGTTGGTTACAAAGTTAGGGCAGCTTCGCGAGCAAGTTCGTCAATTGGAAGATGTGGATTATATGACCGCTTATTACAAAGGCTATAGCCAATCAGGTGCTACAATAGATGAAATTCAATCAGAGATTGACCAGCTGAATCAAGAAGCTGATGATTTACAGACCAGGATTGATGAATTGGAAGGTAAAACCTAAATAAACCAGCAGATAAGGGTATTGCCTTTTGGAATATAGTTAAACAATAAACGTTTGCATTTAATATGTGGCTGAAGGTAAAATCTAAATTTTATCTCCAGTCATTTTTTATACTGCCAGTAAGCAATAAGATTATTAAATTGAAATTAATTAATTAGAATAACGTCGTATTTTGCGAGTGAAGACAACTGGTTTTTATCATAATAAACTCATTTTACTGTTATAATTAGCTTGATTTGATGGTAAATATGTTCTATTATATTAGAAAATAATTAGAAATGGGATGGGTGAGTCTATGAAGAAATCTAAATTTGCAGCGATGGCTGCTGCGCTTATGATGTTGGCTGCAACTTTTGCAGGTTGTGCCAATAAAGCCGGTCAGTCTGGCAATTCAGCTTCAGGCAATACGATTACGATCGGAGGAAATTTTGAACTGTCTGGGTCAGCAGCTGCTTATGGCAGTGCTATGGAACGTGGGGTCAAGTTAGCGGTTAAGCAGATCAACCAAGATGGTGGTGTTAAAGTCGGCAATAAAAAAATGAAGTTAAAATTAGTTACTAAGGATAATAAGTCTGATAATTCACAAGCGGCGGCAATCGCAACTAATTTGACGACCCAGACCAAGGCTTCGGCGGTCATTGGGCCGATTACCTCTGGCGCTGGATTAGCGGCGCTGCCTAATATGACCAAAGCTAAAGTACCATTGATCACACCTGGCGGGACACAAGACTCTCTTACATTGCAGAAAAATGGTAAAGTTCAACCCTATATGTTCCGTTCTTGTTTTGAAGATAGTTTCCAAGGTAAAGCATTAGCCAAATATGTTTATAACAATATGAAATTGAAAAACGTAGCTATTTTAGGTGATAAATCAACTGATTATGCTCAAGGTTTGATCAAGGCGTTTAAGAGTGAATATCAAGGTAAAATTACAACGACGGAATACTATCAAGCTGGCGATAAAGATTTCCAAGCTTTATTAACGAAATTAAAGAATAAAAAGTTCGATGCTTTGTTCGTTCCCGGCTATTATTCAGAAGCCGGTCTGATCATCCGTCAAGCTCGAGAAATGGGTCTCAATCAACCAATTATTGGTGCTGATGGCTTTGCTGATCCTAAATTAGTCAAAATTGCGGGCAAAAAAGCTGCCACAAATGTTTATTACACGACGCACTTTGATCCTAAAGCGCCAGCAAGCTCCAAGGTTGATGACTACTTAAAGCTGTATAAGAGTACTTACCATGAAGATGCAGCAACTTTTGACGCTCTATCTTATGATGCCGTTTATATGATCAAACAGGCGATTGAAGATGAGAAGTCAACGAATTCTGTTAAAGTTGCGGATGGTTTGGCTAAGCTGAAGAACTTTAAGGGTGTTACTGGCACAATTACGATGGACAAGAAACACAATCCACAGAAACCAGTCATTGTTTCTAAGCTTGAAAATGGGACGGAAGCTGAGGCAACTGCGGTTAAGTAACATTAGTAGTTGTGATGGTTAAATAGTACGCAAAATCACGGCCGTGGTCGGGACAAAACACTGGTTTTGGTTCCGGCCACGCTTTGTTACCAGGCTTTAAACGCGTTTGTATCATCAGCTTTCTCACACAACTACAAATCACTTGAGGGACAAAATGCCCTCAGCGTGATTCTAGGTTGTTGCTTGAAAGCTAGCCGATGACACTCACGCTCTTGATAAAGGGGTGTTTTATTTGCAAATTCTGCAGCAATTGATCAATGGGCTTTCCTTGGGTAGTATTTATGCGTTATTAGCTTTGGGATATACCATGGTTTATGGGATCATCAAATTGATCAACTTTGCTCATGGTGATGTTTATATGTTAGGAGCCTTTTGGGGCTACTTTATGATCAATAAGTTTCACATGAGCTTTTGGCCGGCCTTAATTACAGCGATGATTTTTTGCGCAATTGCTGGGGTCATCATTGAGTTCTTGGCTTACCGGCCATTACGTGATTCACCACGGATCGTTGTTTTGATCACGGCCATTGGGGTTTCTTTCTTGTTGGAAAATGGGATGAGTTATTTGTTTAGTTCAAGTCCGCGGGATTTTCCTCAAGTGATGGATGTACAACGCTATCATTTAGGTAGTGTTTCAATTTCAAATATTCAAATTTTAATCTTGTTAACGTCCATTATTTTAATGATTTTATTACAGCTTATTGTTAAGCGTACCCGGATGGGGAAGGCAATGCGTGCTGTTTCTGTGGATCCTGAAGCAGCGCAATTGATCGGTATTAATGTGGATCATACGATTTCATTTACGTTTGCATTGGGTTCGGCGTTGGCTGGAGCCGCAGGTGTCATGATCGGACTTTATTATAATTCGATTGATCCTTTAATGGGGATGACACCGGGGATCAAAGCTTTTGTTGCGGCTGTATTAGGTGGGATTGGTTTGATTCCAGGGGCTGCTTTAGGTGGCTTTGTGATTGGTATTATTGAAACGGTTGTGCAAGCTTTAGGATTTTCAGCTTTTCGGGACGCCGCTGTTTATGCAATTTTGATTATTATTCTAATTGTGCGGCCTGCTGGGATCCTAGGTAAAACCACGCGTGAGAAAGTGTAGGTGAACTTGATGAAACGCAATTTGAAATATAATTTAGTCTGGCTGCTGATTGCTGTTGTTGGCTGGATCTTGATCAATGTTTTAGAAGGTGTGGGCATCATTGATCAGTTTGCCGAAACAACGCTGGTTTTGATTGGTATTAATATCATTCTTGCTTCTGGATTAAATCTAATTATTGGATTTTCAGGTCAGTTCTCGTTAGGTCACGCTGGCTTTATGGCCTTAGGGGCTTATGCTGCGGCTTTAGTGACGCAAGCCATGCCCACGGAACTAGGGCTAGCTTTAGGTATCATCATTGGTATGATTTTAGCGGGCGTTGTGGCTTTGATCATTGGGATCCCAACCCTGCGGTTAAAAGGGGACTACTTGGCCATCGCTACAATGGGTGCCGCGGAGATTATTCGGATTATTTTGATCAATTTAAAAATTACCAATGGTCCGGCCGGTTTATATGGATTACCCCAATTGGCTAGCTGGAGTACCGTTTATGTTTTGGTTGTAGTTACAACTGTTTTAACAGTCAATTTTATTCATTCTCGAAATGGCCGGGCGGTCATGTCGGTACGCGAAGATGAAATTGCTGCGGAGTCAATGGGCATTAACACGACTAAATTCAAGGTGGCGGCGTTTGTTTTTGGTGGCATGACGGCAGCAATTGGCGGCGCCTTGCATGCCACTTACATTCAGACCATTGCACCCAATGATTTTGGTATCATGGAATCAATCAGTATTTTGATCATCGTTGTTATGGGTGGTATTGGCAGTATGACGGGTACGTTCGCAGCCGCCATTTTATTAGGTGTTTTAGACATGGTTTTACAGAGTTTTGGTGCTTTGCGAATGGTTTTATATTCGCTAGCCTTAATTTTGATCATGGTTTTCCGGCCAAAAGGCTTATTTGGTACCTGGGAGTTCTCGGTCAAGCGGCTATTTAACCGGAAGAAGCGCGCAAAGGAGGAGGTCTGATCATGAGTGTATTATTGGAAGTCAAAGATTTGACCAAAAACTTTGGTGGTTTAGCAGCTGTTTCAAACGTAAATATGCACTTAGATGATAATGAATTAATTGCTTTGATTGGGCCAAATGGTGCTGGTAAAACCACGTTATTCAATTTAATGACTGGGCAAACAGTGCCATCAGCCGGTTCAATTACGTTACGGACAGATTCAGGCGTGCAAGTGCTTAATGGCCGCAAACCTTATAAAATTGCGGATATGGGCTTGGCACGAACCTTTCAAAACATCCGGCTGTTCAAAGAATTATCGGTGTTAGATAACGTCTTAATCTCCATGACTAGTAAAAATAAAGAAGGGTTAGTTTCGAGCTTATTCCGGCTTCCGGCGTTTTATAAAACAGAAGCGCGTTTGGTTAAGGAAGCGATGGATCTTTTAAAGATTTTTCATATGCAAGATTTAGCCGATACAACGGCAAATAATATGCCTTATGGTGCTCAACGGCGCTTGGAAATTGTCCGAGCCCTTGCCACTAAGCCTAAAATTTTATTTTTGGATGAACCAGCGGCAGGGATGAACCCGGAAGAAACAGCCGCTTTAACAGCGACGATTCGCCAGATCCAACAAGACTTTGGCATCACAGTACTGTTGATCGAACACGATATGTCTTTGGTCATGAACGTAGCCGAGCGAATCTATGTTTTACAATACGGTAAATTATTGGCAGAAGGCACACCTCAAGAAATTCAAGCCAATCAAGCAGTCATTGATGCTTATCTGGGAGGTGGCGTTTGATATGTTGTTAGAAGTTCAAGATTTAAGTGTGAATTACGGTGTGATCCAAGCGGTGAAAGGGGTCAGCTTTAACGTTAATGCTGGTGAGATCGTCACTTTGATCGGCGCTAATGGTGCTGGGAAAAGTACCATTTTACATACGATTTCTGGGTTGATCCGACCAAAATCTGGAAAAATTATGTACGATGGGACTGAGATTCAAAAAGAGAAATCTCAAAAAATCGTCGCCAGTGGCATCTCTCAAGTACCAGAGGGCCGTCATATTTTTCCTGGGTTAACTGTTTTAGAAAATTTACAAATGGGTGCTTATTTGCGTAAAGATCGCGAGCAGACCAAAAAGGATTATCAAACTGTTTTTGAACGTTTTCCCGTGCTAGCTGAGCGTAAAAACCAAGATGCGGCCACGTTATCTGGTGGCGAACAGCAGATGTTGGCTATGGGTCGGGCGCTGATGGCAGCACCAAAATTAATTTTACTAGATGAACCTTCGATGGGCTTAGCGCCGATCTTTATCAATGAGATTTTTGATATCATTCAAGCCATTCAAAAAAACGGCACGACGGTACTGCTGATCGAACAAAATGCGGCTAAAGCCTTAGCCATTGCGGACCGCGGTTATGTGCTTTCAGTTGGTAAAATTGTTTTATCTGGGACAGGTAAAGCATTATTGGCGAACAAAGATGTCCAAAAAGCATACTTAGGCGGTTAGTCTTGATAAGGAGGAAGTAAAATTTATGAGTGTTTCAGACTTTATGACTAAAGATTTAGTAACGGTTACGCCAGATGTACGGATCAATGATGCCGTGGATCTCATGAAAGATCACAATATCCACCGCTTGCCAGTTGTCGATAATGGGCGGTTAGTTGGTCTGGTGACACAAGGGATCATTGAGGCCGCAATGCCTTCCAAAGCGACCAGTCTAAGTGTCTACGAAGTTAATTATTTGTTGAATAAAACCACCGTACAAGATGTGATGGAGAAGAGTGTCTTAACGATCGCACCGGGGGCATTATTAGAAGATGCTGTTTACAAAATGCGCCACTACAATATTGGTGTGTTGCCCGTTTTATCTGATGCAGATAAATTAGAAGGCATTATTACGAATAATGATATTTTTAATGCCTTTCTAGACATTTCCGGCTATTCCTTAGGCGGGACAAGGGTTTCTGTCAAAATTAACCAAGATGAAGTTGGTTTCTTGGCTAAAGTGGGCGATGCCTTAGCCCAGCATCACTATAATATTTTGACGTTGGTCGTAAATCGGCGGCCAACTGAAAAAATTGTTCAGATGCATATTGATACCACTGATAGTGAAGGGGTTCAAGCTGCTTTGGAAGCTGCTGGTTTTGAAGTTGTTCAAGCTGAACTTTCAGATGCCCCTAGGTGAGGTCGTTGTTTCTGGGCACACGTTTAAACAACAAAAATACGTAACAAAACAGGTGACTAAGAGCAAAACTTGAATTTTGTTCTTAGTCACCTGTTTCAATGCTTTCTACGAGTCAAATCGCCACGGGCACATGGTAATTAAATTTTACGAAAATAGCTGTGTTGATTGCTAGGAAAAGTGTAAATTAAGCGTTCCACCCGCTCATGATCGACGCCGAGTTCGATCATATCTACAAGACCATTGATGGTATTGACCGCATCGTTACTATATTCGCTGGCACCTACAAGGTGATTTTTTTCATCAAAAGCAAGGATGAGACTGCCAGCATTATCATTACCCACTTGGCGATACCAATCATTGGTATAATCAAAGTTTTCAATTGTGTAACGGCTATCTTGCTTTGCTGCAGCAATATTTATGCCTACTTGGGAAATTCGCGGCATAGTAAAAACGGTAGTCGCAATGGCTGGATAGTTGATAGGTTCAGAGGTTTCGTTCGTAAATTGGTGTGCTAGATATTGAGATTCAAAAATGGCGACGGGTGTAATCTTAGGTTGTGACTTAGCCACGACATCGCCAGTGGCATATATATGATCAATGTTTGTTTGTAAATAGTCATTGACCTGAATCCCATGGGCATCATAATGGATACCAATTTTATCAAGGTTCAAGGCTTCTGTATTTGGAATGCGACCCGTGGCATCAATAATATAGTCGGTATCAAGCGTGAAACCATTCGCGCCATGCAATGTTAGGCCATTTTTGTTTTGGGTGACAGCCTGGATGTTTACATCATAGTTGAACGTAATACCAGCTGCCCGCATGGTTGCAATTAATTGGGTGACATGTGGTTGATAAAAGTCTTTTAAGGGTTGGTGTCCTCGAAGGATCACGGTCACTTGGGCACCCGCAGCATTGGCGATACTGGCGAATTCCATGCCAACATAGCCGCCACCGATAATTGTTAGATGCTGTGGCATTTCTGGAATCACTAGAAAATCAGTGCTGTCGTGCATTAGTTCACGGCCAGGAATATCTAAACGATGTGGCCGTTGTCCGCTAACGATTACAATTTTGTCAGCAGTGACTGTTTGATCCGCTATTTGTAGCGTATGATCATCAATAAAGGTTGCATGGCCTTTGATAATCGCAACACCAGCTGTACTTAATTTTTGCTCGTTACTAAAAGCTAAACCGTCGATGACTTCGTGCTTGTGAGCCATAAGGTCCGGCCAATTGATAGTCGGGATAGAGTCAAAGCCCTTACCTTGAAGTTGTTTGACTTGCTGCAACAATTCAATCGGTCGATCCAAAGTGATTTTGGCATTACAGCCGCGATTGGTACAAGTACCGCCGAATTGACCTTCTTCAACAACACAAACTTTTAAACCGGCTTGGCTCATGGGAATCGCACCATTCCAAGCACCTTGGCCGCTACCGATAAATAAAACATCGTAATCCATATATTGACCCCCTTCATTTAAAAATAAGCATACGTTTTTGCCGTAATAAATGCATTAAATCTGCTTAGTTTGGCTACCCAAAATGAAAGAATCGAGTAGGAGACCCTAACGGGTCGGCCTCTCACACCACCGTACGTACGGTTCCGTATACGGCGGTTCAATAACTTAAGCGTTTCTGAATAGACTGGTACGTTGTGGACAGATTGATAAGTCCA
>NZ_JACGCJ010000032.1 GCF_021030645.1 Agrilactobacillus fermenti
TTTTGTTGGTCGAATGTGCCGTTTTGAATAGCCCGATAGATCGTATTGTAGCTGATTTGGAGTTGATGATGTTCAACCACTAAGCGGTTCGCAATTTCTTCAGGGGACCAATGGCATTCTAAAAACAGGTGTTGGACGATCTTAAGACTCTCAGGATCTGTCAGCTTTCTTTTCCTACCGCAATTGCGCTTTCTGTCTGTATAGAGTTTATGTGCTTTAGCAGGTGAGTAGTTATGTGTGTCCTGATTCCTAGCAAGCTCACGATAGATCGTTGAAGGACTACGTTTAAGGGCCCGTCCAATAGTTAAGCTGCTTTTTCCTTGGGCATGCATTAAAAATATCTGTTCTCGTTCTTCTATGGTAAGATGGTGGTAGTGGCTCATAGCTAAGACCTCTCTTTCAATAATGTTGTTGGTAGCACCTTTATTGTACAGGATTCTAGCTATGGGTCATTTTTATTTGCACTTAAATTGTAAATTCAAGAGATAAAAATAAATCCTCAATAATTTTTTAATAACTCTTAGTCGGCCTAAGTATATCATTTTAATATTTAAAGGCTTAATAATTAGTACTATATTGAATTTAAGTATATTTAACCCATATTTATATAAATAAATTAATATAGATATGATGTCATCAACTGATACAAAAAAAACAGCTGGCTCAAAATTAATATTTTGCAACCAACTGCTTTGATTTACGGATATTATGTTTTTGAATTACGATAAGCCTACTTTTTTCGAAACTTATCAAGTGCGGCTTTGACCTCACCCATAGCTTCAGGCTTGATCATGCCCATCGCCTTAGGCACGATCGACATGAGATACATTGTATCTAATTTATTTTGATCGTGGCGTTGACTTACTTCATCGATCAACTGGGTCATTTGCTCTGTTTGGTCAGGCTTGGTCCGTTCCAAAACAAATTTTTTTAATTTATCTGTCTGTTCTGACATTTGATCACCTCTGCTTAATATTTTCGGGGCATGATATGACTATCCAAATAGCCGCCCCGTTTAATTTTAACAATCCCATAGGTCCCTAACAACGAATTTAGTTGATCTGTTGCTGTTGTCTGTGATTGCTGCGTATTCGTATTGCCAAATAGTTTCTTAGTCGTTGTGGCGCTTGGTTTTGAATCAGCTGGCCTTGGTTTTTCATCACGATAAATTCTTTCCTGAACAGGTGCAAATTCATAAGTCAGCGTTATTTTACGAGCTAACAAACGTCCTCGGGCAATATCCTCATTAATATCTTCCAAAGCTTGGATACCATTGCCATTGGCGCCCGCTAAATAGCTTGGTAAATAATTCGCAGGATCATCGTCCAAAGTTAGCTGACTCTGCTGCCAATTAACCCGATATTCCCGAAAGGACTTAGGATAGCTAAACCGGTCATGCTTGGGATCCGTTGCAATCTTAGTACTGGCTAACTGATAAACCGAGCGCGCTTCGGTCGTCTGATACTTTGTGATCAAGGTCAATTGACGTTGGTAAACATAAGTTAATAACGCCCGATGAGAGCGGCCATTGCCATTGGTTGGTGCCCGATTCAAAGTATCCACTGCTTCAATAGGATCAGCGGTACCGACATCGGCCAATAGTTCTCTTAGTGAACCGACAACTTCACGATCGGTAATCAATAAAGATTGATCTAGATCCAATGCAAACCCAGCAATCGCTGTCGGCGGTAAAAAATAGATTGACGTTGAACTAGCCGTATTTGCCTGTCTCAAAGCTTGGTAGCCAGCACTTTGAAATCTTGTTACCGCAACATATTGTAATGGTCCCTGCTCGATTTCACTAGCTTGCGGCACACTAGCAATCGCGTGCTGCTGGGCTTCTGATAGACCACTACGTTGCCGCTTCAATGCCATCAGCGTATCAAAAGCCTTCGCTTCAGCATCGATTGCCGCTTGAACTTTAGCTGTTGTTTTTTTCTCTGCTGCTGTCACAGTTTGACTCGAAACCGCTAAATCTGCTAACTTGGCTTGAAAAATTAAGCTCTCATTTTGTCTTGCATTCAATTGCAAAGTCATTTGTTCAATTTGACGTTGAATCTCAGTTAATTGTTGGTCAAAAGACTGCTCAATATCATTCTGTCGCTGTAAAGCTTGTTGTAATTGTTGTTTCCCGTTTTGTAGTTCCTGAGCATAGTAGGCTTGTGTGGCCTGGGTCTGAGCTGCTGCCTGGTCTGTGCCAACTGCCACATTATCTTGCAACCGACGTAATTCGGCACTAGCTGTATTGACACGTTGCTGTAAATCAGCGTTTGTTTGTTGATTTGCGGTCAACTGCGTAGCCTTATTTTGAACCAATTTCTGACGTTGTGCCGTCAATTCCTGATAATGCTTCTCTAGGGCTGCCGCCTGTTGCTGGGCTTGAGCCAATCCAGCCGTCAATTGTTGTTGATATTTCGTCACGGCTTGGTGTTGCTGCTGGTTTTGTTGTCGATCTTGTTGCAATGCTAATTGCGTCAGCTTTGTCCGCTGCTGGGCTTGTTGGTATGCTGCCTTAGCTGCCTCGAGCTTAGGATCATTTACAGTTTGTTCTTGGTGCGCAATCGGGATAGTGGGATGAGGGATCAGCGGCTGCCGGCTATAATCAGGCATGCCATCAGCTTGTGTTGCCGATAAATTCACGCCCAATGCATCAGCCAAAGAGGCACTAAATAGTAAAGGTTTCGGCTGAAAATTCATTAAATCTGTCGTTTTATCCTCTGCCATTGTGGCCCCTCCTTGATCACGTATTTATCTTCTTAAATTATACCGCGAATAATCTGACTTTGCGCAGTAATTCAATTTCAAAAAACTTTTTATTTATAACTTGAGTGCGTCACATACCGAAAAAAGAACTATAATAAATTATAGAGGCGATTATAATGACTGATTTATCAGAAAAAATTATAACAAAGGGTTATTTAACTGCGGAAGACTCTGCAGATATTGATAACGGTGAAAAAGGTCAAGCATTATGTGATAAACTTGATAAAGAGTTGCATGATGCTGGGAAAGATCCATATCTAGCTTTTGAATTATTCGACTATGAAAATGGGATCATCAAAGGTATTATCTTCAACATGGATATCATCAAAACACGTGAAGATGCCATGGATAAGCTCTCCGAAGTATCCCACAATAAAGAAGTTAAAATCACACAACAAGCCGAAGAAGAAATCAACGAAATCGGCAAAGCTTAATCAGAGCGTGAACAGTGCTGGGTAAGCGTTGCGCATTAATCTAGAATTATGCAGTAGGTGCTTGCACCTGCAAGTAATTCGTAGTTAAGCAAAACGATTGGCACTGTGAACGCGTTTAGAGCGTGAAAATCATCAACTAATTTCAAAATAATTCATTTTTTACTTGACGTACACTTGCCTACATGGTTAAATGAGAAATAAGTTAATCAAAGATGAGAAAAGAAAGGAAGTTTTCAGCATGACAATGACACGATCTTTAAGTTTACATACTTGGACTTCCGCTGCTTGGTGGCAAAGCCACTAGCGGTGGATCGTGTTTGATACGGTCTACCAAACGTAGACCGTATCTATGCTGAGACCTTCTTACTATAGCTCGCATGGATCGGTAATTCGATTTATGCGGGCTTTCTTTATCTTCAAAAAGACGCACCCGCAAAGAAATATTGTGGCTGCGTCTTTTTAATTACTTAATTTATTTCTAGGAGGAATGGAAATGAAACGACTTTATGCATCCATCTTAATTATACTGATTTTTCTCGGTGTGGCTGGCTTCTCATTTAAAGCCAAAACCGCTGGGCAAACACAAGCTAAGCAACTACCAACAATTGGCATTTTACAAACCCTATCGCAGCCAGCGCTAGATGATATCACCAAGGGCACCATCGACCAGCTAGCTAAACGCGGCTATCAAGATGGTAAAACCGCGCATATCACTGTCTTAAATGCCCAAGGCGATCAAAGTAATCTAAAATCCATGGCCGAAAAATTAAACACTAAAAACCCCGACCTAACCATTGGTGTGGCAACACCCGCAGCCCAATCACTGGCAAACATTCAAAAATCTACCCCAATGATCATGGGTGCGATCACCGATCCGGTTTCAGCTGGTCTTGTTAAAGACTTAGCTCATCCTGGCGCCAATATTACCGGTATTTCTAACCGTAATCCGACAAATGCTCAGATTGCTTTAGTTCACAAAATCATGCCTAATGTCAAAACTTTAGGTGTCATTTATACGGCTGGCAGTGTTTCCTCACAAACTACCGTAGACCAATTAAAAACGATTGCCCCGAAATATGGGCTGACGATCAAGCCTTATACGATCAGCACCACGAACGACTTAGATCAGGTCTCCCAACAAATGTTAAAAGAGGTCAAGGCGGTTTACATTCCCCAGGATAATAACGTCGCCAGTGCGATGAAAACTCTTGTAAAGAATGCCAACATCGCTCGTGTGCCTTTATTCCCACCGGCAGGGACCATGGTTCACGATGGGGGTCTAGCTACGATTGGTGTCAATCAATACAAGCTCGGAGTCGCCACCGGCAATATGGCCGCTGATGTTTTGGAAGGTAAGGCAAAACCAGCCACAACGCCTGTTAAAGTCATTGATAAAGGTGAATTGGTCTTGAATCTGAAAGCCGCCAAGCAACTTGGTATCCAAATTCCCGAAAACTTGATTCATGAGGCACAAACGAAAGGAGAACTGATCAAATGAGTTTAGTCACTTCAGCAATTGGACAAGGTCTATTATATGGTATCTTAGGTATTGGGTTATTTTTAAGTTTTCGAATCTTGCGGTTTCCGGATATGACCATTGAAGGCTCGTTTCCTGTGGGCGCTGCCGTCTGTGTTACGGCTATTACCAATGGCATTTCGCCTTTGATTGCGACGCTGTTGGCATTTATAGCTGGTGGTCTAGCCGGACTGGCAACAGGTTTACTCTATACTAAAGGTAAAATTCCAGTTCTATTAGCGGGTATTTTAGTGATGACGGCGATTTATTCTGTTAATCTTCGCGTCATGGGAAAATCAAACGTTTCTCTGCTCAATGCCAAAACACTGTTTACCAGCCGGCTTTATGATCAGTTACCACCCTATTTTAACAGTATTATTTTGGGTATATTGACGGTAGCTTTGACTTTTGTCCTCTTAACATTTTTCTTAAAAACAGACTTGGGTCAAGCTTTTATCGCTACTGGAGACAATGAAGATATGGCTCGTTCGCTAGGGATACATACCGATACCATGAAGATTATTGGCCTCGTGGTCTCTAATGGGTTTGTCGGTTTATCCGGTGGCTTGATTGCCCAAAATGACGGCTATGCTGATGTCAATATGGGCATGGGTGTCATCGTCATTGGTTTAGCTGCAGTTGTCATTGGTGAAGTCGTCTATGGCGACCTTACCATGACCCAACGGTTGCTAGCTGTGATCTTTGGCAGTATCATTTATCGTATTGTGATTTTATTCGTGCTCCAACTTGGCTTCAATACCAACGATTTAAAGCTGATCTCAGCTATCGTATTAGCTTTAGCCCTAATGTCACCTGCTTTGAAAAATAAATTTCAGCTACAAAAATTAATCCAGCGAGGAGTGGCCCGTCATGAACAAACAGCCAATGTTACAACTAAATAATGTGACCGTTACCGTTAACAACGGCGGTCAAGACATCGATATTCTGAAAGCCATCAACTTAAATATTTACCCCGGAGATTTTGTAACCATTCTCGGGACGAATGGCGCTGGTAAAAGTACCCTTTTCAACGTCATCAGCGGCCACCTCACCCCTACTTCCGGACAGATTTTATTAAATGGCGAAGATGTTACCAAATTTTCTGAAGAAAAACGCGCAAAGTACATTTCCCGGGTTTTCCAAGATCCTAAGTTAGGAACAGCCCCCAGAATGACCGTCGGCGAAAATCTATTACTGGCGCAAAAACGCGGCCAGCACCGCGGGTTAAAACTGCGCAAATTAAAACAGCAGCGCCAAGAACTTGTTAAGGAATTGAGCCTTTTTGAAAATGGTTTGGAAAATCGTTTTGAAACCCCAACTGGAGATCTGTCCGGCGGTCAACGTCAAGCTTTGAGTCTAGTGATGGCCGTTTCTTCAGAACCAGATCTCCTTTTATTAGATGAACATACAGCTGCCCTAGATCCTAAAACCAGTGCGCAACTCATGACGTTCACCAATCAAGTAATTTCTGAACGTCAGCTCACTTGTCTTATGATCACCCACCATTTAGACGACGCCCTAGCCTACGGTAATCGCCTCTTAGTCCTGAATGCTGGTCAAATTGCCGAAGACTATGACCAAACAACCAAAGCTAATCTTTCCAAAGAAGATATGCTAGAGTTCTTTGATAGTGCCATTGCATAGGTGTAGCGTAAGAAATTATGTCTAATATAATAATAAAAAAACTCACCGAAGTGCCACTAAAACAAAGACAACAATTCTTCCAAAATCATTGGGGAAATACTAAAATGGTGATTTCTAGTGGCACCTATAACCTGGATGCTTTACCTGGATTTGTACTTTTGAAAGATAATAAAATCGTAGCTTTAATCACATATGTCAATCAGCGTTTCGAAGTTGAGATTATTTCGTTAGATAGTGTCATTGAA
The DNA here is from genome assembly GCF_021030645.1 of Agrilactobacillus fermenti. Taxonomy (GTDB): domain Bacteria; phylum Bacillota; class Bacilli; order Lactobacillales; family Lactobacillaceae; genus Agrilactobacillus; species Agrilactobacillus fermenti. The sequence goes on from NZ_JACGCJ010000032.1 coordinate 6,603, forward strand.
AATCAAGGTTATGGTACTCAATTGATCAATTATTTGGAGCGCTATGTTAAGAATCAAGGTGCCAAAATAATTACTTTGGTTACGACTAACGATAATTTGACTGCTTTAAAGTTTTATCAAAAGCGTGGTTACCGTATTGTTGCTATTTTTCCAGATGCTGTTGATCGCGCTCGTCAGACCAAACCGGAAATTCCCCTAAAATCAGACGCCGGCATTCCAATTCATGATGAATTGAAACTTGTAAAAACTCTTATTTAATAAAACATTTTAGCTAGTATTTGTTAAACATGGTATAATATAGACATCAAAAAGGAAGCCCCTCTAAATTTAGGACTTCCCGTGCAAGCCGCTTCAAAGGCGGTGGCTAGTGTCAGATCGATTTTTAGTTGTCCCGTAACCTGCCAAAGTTACAGCGGGGCGGCTTTTTTTATTTGTAGTGCTTGTCGATGTATGTCAGAGTAACCAAAAACACCACAACCTCATAAAAGGATTGTGGTGTTTTTGTCTACGCTATTTACTGTCGTGCTTTATCTAAAGCTTGGGTCATATCCCAAATCAAGTCAGTTTTATTTTCGATTCCTACCGCAAAACGCACAAGTCTATCTGTGACGCCGATCTTAGCCAAGGCTTCATCAGGGTAGGGTTCATGGGTCATGGTTTTAGGCTGACATACCAGACTTTCCACGCCGCCTAAGCTAACGGCCAAATCAATCATTTGTAGCGCATCGAAGAATACACCTAAATCGACTTCTGGTTTGACCTCAAAGGACAAACAGGCGCCTAATCCATTGGCTTGCTTTTGCTGGATAACAGCTTCGGTATTAGAGTACCAGCCCGGATAAAGTACACGGGCGACCGCAGGGTGTTTATCCAATGTTTCCCGCAAATATTTTAGATTTTCCTGCTGTCGGTCTAAGCGCAATGCCATGGTTTTCGTGCCGCGAATCAGCGTATAACTATCGAAAGGACTTAAGGTAGCGCCTAACGTATTTTGATAAAACTCAAATTTTTCCGCCAAACTATCGTCATTACAGACAATAAAACCAGCCGACAAATCTGCATGTCCCCCATAAAACTTAGTAGCCGAATAGGCAACGACATCTGCCCTTAAAGATAAGGGCTTTTGTAGATAGCTCGTCATGAACGTGTTATCCACTACCAGCAATGCACCATGAGCGTGGGTCAACTCAGCTACACGAGCAATATCAACCACGCGTAACGTAGGATTAGCTGGTGTTTCTAAAAACACGATTTTTGTATTTGGTTCAAAGTCTGAATCGCTCAATTGATTCAAATCCGTTTGAAATTGACAGGAAATTTGTTTCTTCTGGAAGAAATCGATGAAATATCGGTAAGTACCACCATAGATATTGCTGGAACTGATCACGTGGTCGCCGGGCGCCAGCAGCTCAAAAATGGTACTTAATGCTGCCATGCCAGACGTAAAGCCATAAGCGTGTTTTGCACCTTCTAGACGAGCCACTAAGTTTTCAGCTTTTTGACGCGTCGGATTTTGTGTTCGTATATACTCATAGGCACCCTGATGATCAATATCCTTAAAACGATAAGTCGTTGATAAGAAGATTGGAGGCATGATAGCGCCGTACTCATTCTTTCGCGCGGGTACACCTTGAACAGTTAAAGAATCAAAGGCGAGTGCATGATCAGTTTCAACTTTTACCATATTTCAACCTACTTTCTACCTATTTCGTTTCTGTTTTAATTGTGTGACTAACCGATCAGTCGCTGCCTGAACATTTTCTGGACTCGTCGCCAAATTCAAACGAATATAAGTCTGATCTTTGGGCGAGAACCAAGCACCATAATCGACTGCTAAACCACAGGTCTCTTGAATAAATTTTTCCGTTTCCTCTGGTTGAATGATCGGAGCCAAATCCACATAGCTTAAATAAGTGCCCTGCAAATCAGATACAGTGATTTCGGGGACATTCTCAGCCAAAGTGTCTTTTAAATATTGATAGTTATAACGGATCACGGCCAATAACTTATCGAACCAAGCCTCACCTTCGTTATAAGCAGCTTCTGTCGCAACTTGACCCAGCAGACTGCCCTCAACAATATGCTGACTTTCTGCAAAGGCATCATACGATTGACGTAACTTTTCGTTAGGAATGATCACATGAGAATTCAATAATGCCGCCAGGTTGAAGGTTTTTGAAGCGGCGTTTAAAACAATCACTTGATCTGCATAAGCCCCATCGGCCACTTTCAATACGGACGTAAAGCGCTGCTTGCCAATTTCAAAATCTTGATGGATCTCATCAGAGACCAGCTGTACCCCATAAGTGTGACAAAGCTTTAAAACGGCTTCTAATTCAGCCTCTGACCAAATACGGCCCACAGGATTATGCGGCGAGCAGAAGAGTAATAATTTAATGTCCTCATGTTGGAACGTTTTTTCCAAGTTAGCAAAATCGATCTGCCAGCCTTGATCACCATTTAGCAGATCCACAGAAACAACTTTACGCCCTTGATGTTCGATAGCTTCCGTAAAGGGGTAGTATACCGGCTGCAAAACGGCTACCTTTTCGTTGGGTTCAGTCAGCCAATTGACGACACGATACAAAGAGTTGACCACACCAGTGTCAAAGCGGATCCAATCTTGCTGCAAAGTCACCTCATGACGCCGCTTCTGCCAATTTATAAAAGCATCATAATAGCTCTGGGGTGTGAAAGAATACCCAAAAGTCCCGGCCTGTGCTCGAGCAACAAGGGCATCTTGAACCGCTTGGGGTGCTTTAAACTCCATATCGGCCACCCACATTGCCAAAAGATTGGCGTCCCCATACTTGTCTTGTAATAGATCCCATTTTACCGAATTCGTATTATGCCGATCCACCACGTGCTCTGCTACAAATTGTTTCAACTCACCTGATAATGGTGCAACCATTGTTTATCGCTCCTTTTTGTTTATCATCATATGTCCCAGACTGCTTTAGCTGTATTTACAACTAATTGAAGTTTGCGCCATTGATCGGCTTCCGTCAACCGATTCCCTTCTTCGGTGGAAGCAAAGCCGCATTGGGAAGATAAGCAAAGCTGCTCTAAAGGGATGTACTTAGCTGCCTCATGGATCCGCGCAATTAATTGCGTCTGTGCTTCCAGTGCTGGTTTCTTAGAGGTTACTAAGCCGAGTACCACCCGTTGATGATTCAAGCCATTAGCCGCAATTTTGGCTAAAGGTTCAAAGCCGCCAGAACGGGCATCATCGTATTCTAAGAAATAACCGTCAATGTGGAGTTGCGCTAGGTACTCAGCGACGGGGTCATAAGCCCCGGCACCGGCCCAGGTTGAGTCGTAATTGCCCCGGCAAACGTGCATGGTCAAAGTTAAGTCTTCTGGCTTGTTGTCGGCGATGGCATTGATGGCTCTTACGGCGGCTTCAGCTAACGGCACTAAGTCTGGATTCAATGTACCTTCAGAGAAGCTAGCCCACATCCCCCATGACGTGTCATCGATTTGCAAATAACGGCAGCCCAGATCATAAAAATGCTGGATCGTCTTTTGATAGGCCAAGACTACATCGGCGACGAAAGCGTCTAAATTGTGATAATGGGTGTCTACAATTTTAGCGTCATCGCTCGGAAAGAAAACTGATGGGCTGGGGATTGTTTGTTTTGCGGTGACACCATCAGGGACAATACTTTGTAAATATTCAAACCCGGCAAAAAAGGGATGATCAGGATTGTAAGTGATCTTATCAGTGATCTTGATGCCGCCCCTACGCGTCTCTTCACCGTTGAAATTATAACCGTGGGCTGGAGTGAAAAATTCAGCCCCATTTAAACCATCATAAAAATCTAAATGCCACCAACTCCGTCGAAACTCTCCATCTGTGACATCTTTTAAGCCCAATTCAACCTGTTTTTTCACGATCCGTTTAATTTCTTCATCTTCCACGTGATGCAACTCTGCTTCAGAGAACTTATGTGCTTGAAAATCAGCCCGAGCTTGCTTCAATCTTGCTGGGCGTAACAGGCTACCGACCACATCATAGCGGTTAGGAAACTTAGTTTTAACAATAGTTGACATATGAATCTCTCCTTCTAAAAAATAATTTTGTGCCATAACATTAATAACAATAAAAAAACGCCCCCAGAAATTAAAAACTTCCAAGGACGATCGATCTCGTGTTACCACCTTAATTTTTAACCAGCTCACACTAGTTAACTCAAAGAGTACAGTCGGCCGTAAAACCCGACTAGACTCCAGCGCTGTAATGGGCGCGCCCAATATCACCTTATGTCGTGTCGCCACTCGGCAATATTTCGCTTCAAGACCATTTTCATAAGTCCCCGCACGTTTACTCACACCAACCATAAACTCTCTTTGCTTTGGGTCACTTATTACTTATCTTTTCATTGCTTTTTAATTAAATATTAATGTTGTATCTATATTACTAATCAAGTTATTATCTGTCAACCCTATAATTGCAATTTATTTATCTCTAACCGTAAAACGGCTATGAATCGCGCTTGGTTGTTCTAATTCATCTAAAATAGCTGCAGCCATATTGCCCGTACTAATTTGTGAATTGCCCGCTTCATCAACTAATAATTCATCTTTGCCACGCAGATAGCCCGTTTTGGGACCAGTTGGAAAAGCCATTGCAGGTGAAACCGCGATCCAATTGACTTCTGGATTCATTTGCAAATAAATATACTCAAAATACTGATAGCGCGCGCCATCGAACCAAGGCTGCTGCGCTGTTGTTGCATCAAACGTATGGTAAATGACCTGCCCATTAATCTCTAGACTAGAACTACCAATGATAAATAAAGCTATTGCCTGCGTGTCTCTTAATAGATGCATGATATGTGTCGCCATATCCAGATGCAAATAGCCCTTCCCCGAACCCCAAGGGACAGATAAAGCATCAACAATCGCATCAAATGGCACTAAATCAGCCGCCGTTAAGTCAAATGTGTCTTTCACTAACAAGTGTGCCTCATCACCTAATTTGGCTTTAGCTTTGGCTTCATTGCGCACAATCGCCACTGGTTCATGGCCGCGTGCTTGCGCTTCTTGATAAATGAAAGCACCAGCACGGCCAGCACCGCCTAAAATACCGATTTTCATAATTATGCCTCCTGAATCATTATTAGAAACGATCAATTGGCTTCATTATATAAAGTTCAAGCCAAAAAGCCCATTAATTACGCTCGAATGTCTGCAGTACCTTCGCCACGAAATCTGTTGGCAGCTGACCCGGTGCCGAAAGCTGTTGACCAACACTGGCAAAAGTCAAAGCTGAAGGAAAAATATTGCCACTAACACGGGTTATTTTGCCTAAATTACCCATGCCCATAATAGCCAGTGGCTGCTGTAAATGATCAGCCGCCCAATCAGCAGCTTCAAAAATCGTCAGCACGTCTTGGCGAGAGCGGGGTTGGACGGCAATTTTCAATAGTTGCGCGGGTAAAGCTGCCATCTCTTGAAGTAATTCTTTGAGATCAGCCAGTTTAGGGGTGCGTTCAAAATCATGATAACTTAAAATCACCGGCCGACTTAAAAGCCCACTTGCTTTTAAGATTTGGCGGCGTACTTCGTGATCCATGGTGTACTCTAAATCAATGGCATCCGATAATTCTTGTCGTAAAATCAATTGATATTGCTTCAAATAAGCCTCGGCATCCCCACTGAAATTGCCACCTTGAGCCTGAGTCCGTACCGTAGCTAGCAAAGCTTTATTAGCCGCTTTCAAGTCCATTTTCATACCTTGGGCAGCCTTAAAAATAGCTGCATCCGATACCGTTTCAGTCATATAATCTAGGCGCCATTCAGCAATAGCTGCCGCTGGATCAGCAATAACTGCCTGACATTGTGCCCGCACTTCAGCTAAAGTAGCCCCAGTAAGTGGCGCGGCAATTTTAGTTGGTTCAAGGCCACCGACAGTTACTGCACCTAAATTGATTGCTGTTTGCATCACGTTACCTCGTCTCATTTTTAATTAATCCTAGCATATTTTGAATTATGCTGTCTGTAGGGAAAAGGCCTAGATTCAAAGAACAAATGGTCCCACTGATAACTCAATTCCAACCGATACTTTTAAATTACAATTAGGCTTACCAAGTTTGTTTAATGCCGAAAATAATAATTTTTATAATTTAAGCCAATATTATACAGGTGGTACTCTGGGATTGATTCAGAAAAATCACACGAGTGAACCCATCTTCTCTGAAGATAGCGCACAAGTGGTGTACAGTAAAAATTCTACTTTTAAGACAGACACTCATGTACCCACCAATTTAGTCCTAAACTACCAGCCGGGTAATGCGGATACTAGCAATACCAACAACATTACCTTGACCACGCCAAATCAATTAAAGCCGGGTAAATATGTTTCAACGATGACCCATAATATGACTATTTCAACTAAATAGAGTTGACGAGTTAAAAAAAGAACATAACTGATATTTTTTCAGTTGCGTTCTTTTTGGGTGATGAGGGTAAGCATGTTGTTGCTTGTAATTTACATTCCAGTTCTATTAGATAAAAACGAGCTCATTCAAGTGTTTCTTGATCAAGATCATCGTCATTTACATTCCATCTTTATTAGATAAAAACCTATGCCTGGGGTTCTAAATCTAGCAGCGGTATCTGGATTTACATTCCAGTTCTATTAGATAAAAACCAAAACGTTCAGTTTTAAACTCAAAAAGGGCAAAAATATTTACATTCCAGTTCTATTAGATAAAAACACAAGATGGTGGGTATCACAGTGCCGGTCATCGAATTTACATTCCAGTTCTATTAGATAAAAACTCAATGATTCTTTGTCGCAAAGCGGCGTCTTGGATCGATTTACATTCCAGTTCTATTAGATAAAAACTGATTTAGGAAAGCTTGAACTGACAATCTATAAAAAATTTACATTCCAGTTCTATTAGATAAAAACGTCTAAACGGATAAAGGGCAAGGGCAAGCTGAGTAATTTACATTCCAGTTCTATTAGATAAAAACCATTGCAACAAGGAAAACGAGTAGAAGATTGCAAAGTTTACATTCCAGTTCTATTAGATAAAAACTAATATGACCCAACATCAGAGGTGTTCAAGCTCACAATTTACATTCCAGTTCTATTAGATAAAAACTAAAGCTACTGGAAACAAGATAAATAAAGTTGAACAATTTACATTCCAGTTCTATTAGATAAAAACCAAGAATGATATTTCTTCGCGGTGGCAACTGGTTTAATTTACATTCCAGTTCTATTAGATAAAAACGTATAACGTTGTTGACAAATTAAAGCGTGAAAAGAATTTACATTCCAGTTCTATTAGATAAAAACGTTTCAATGTTGCAGTCTACAACCGCAATAACTATTAGGATTTACATTCCAGTTCTATTAGATAAAAACGAGAACTATGCGGCTAACAACAATGCTCACGAAGTTCAATTTACATTCCAGTTCTATTAGATAAAAACGATTTCGTAGCATCTAATAGCGATTTCACTTCTTTGGTTGATTTACATTCCAGTTCTATTAGATAAAAACATACGGCCGAAAATGAATTGATCTCCGACGGTAGTAATTTACATTCCAGTTCTATTAGATAAAAACATTTTACGACGAATTAAATGACCTATACGGCGATTTGAATTTACATTCCAGTTCTATTAGATAAAAACCGACGGGGCTTACAATTCGATGTTATTAGATGATTATTTACATTCCAGTTCTATTAGATAAAAACGAGACCAAACCTCTTGGTACAGCTGAAGCACTAGCAATATTTACATTCCAGTTCTATTAGATAAAAACCCCTATAAGATGTCCCAATACATTTGAGCCTTTTGTATTTACATTCCAGTTCTATTAGATAAAAACCATAAGAGCTTACATCTCCTTGTGTCCATTTAGAATATTTACATTCCAGTTCTATTAGATAAAAACGTCATTCTTTTTAAGTGCAGCAATGTCCTTTTGTGATTTACATTCCAGTTCTATTAGATAAAAACTGGATTTTCAACCTTTTTCAAAAATCCATTAACGGGATTTACATTCCAGTTCTATTAGATAAAAACTTTGATTGAATTCCCGTATGTTTCTGGAAACAGCTATTTACATTCCAGTTCTATTAGATAAAAACGCCGATGATGTCCAGGATAAAACACGTGTAACTGGCTATTTACATTCCAGTTCTATTAGATAAAAACCGTATAGCTTTTTGAAGCACGAGGAGGTAGTCGACATTTACATTCCAGTTCTATTAGATAAAAACCCCAGACAAAGCTACATCAATAGAATAGCATATTTTCATGCACTATTCTGTCGATATGCCCAAAATTACATTTTCTTTTCTAAAATAATCTGTTAAGTCCGGCCGTAATGTTGATATTACGCCTGTTTTACTGTCTGTCGATACCCCATCAAAAATACAGAGCTGACCATCGACAGTTTTAAAAGATATTAGATGTTAAATCTTCCCGATCCTGACCAATATATTCTTTCTTAAGCCAGTTCTTATTTTGATTCTTAAAAATAATGATTGAATCCAAATCATCCCTTACAAAGGGTCTTAACTCAGCTTTCAATGCTTCAAGCTGGGACTGAGATAATTCACCTTCAAAAACGGAAAACTGGACATGTGTTAAATACTTTTTACAGATCTTAAATACCCATCGCTGTGTTTTAGCACCATTGCGTTCTTGGGAAAGATCGTAGACTAAAATTACATACATGTCGGATCACCACCATATTACAAAGGGTTCATAAGCTTTTTCACCCATAAGATCCTTGATCAGTTTGTAGCATTCTAGTCGAATCAAATGCCGATAAGAAACCGAGCGTTTCAAATCTCGATGACGTACGGTTGTTTTCAAATACTTATCAAACTCAGTGATAATTTTTGTCTGGCCCGTACGTTTTAGAAATAAGCCATTTGAACCATTTTCAAAATCAGTGGCGGTAATAATCTGTTTATTCAATAATGAAAATATCAATCGATCGCTAATTAATGGTTTAAAAATCTCTGATATATCTAAACTTAATGAGAATCGTCGCTCACTCGGTACATGCAAAAAGCTAACCGTAGGATTTAACTGTGTAACATATATCTGTGATAAGCATGCAGTATATACCATCGTATTCACAAATGAAATCAAGGTATTCACGATATTATCTGGTGGTCGGCGGACACGAGTTGTAAATTCATACTTATGATTTAAAATTTCCTCCCAACAGCCATAATAATATTTGTGAATATCCCCCTCAATTCCCATCAATTCACTAACTGCATTTGCACGTGGAATTAATTTTTCTAAGCTTTTAATACTATCAATACTTGTTTCAATATCACGTCCACGCTGCTTATAATAACGTAGATTTCGTAAAATGTTAGCTGTCGCACCTGCAACAAACTGTTGTGCCAAGCGTAATTGCCGTTTCTTATCAATCACACTCGCGACCTGTTTGACTAGCAAAGTCCCTGAGACATTACTCTCTTTGGGATAAAAAGATCCCGTGTAGAAACCATAATAATTAAAAAAATGAACCGGAACTTCTTTTTGAGCAAGATAATTCAAACACTTCGTATTGGTGTCCACTTCTCCGAATAAATAGAGATCACGAATTAGTTCAATCTTTAAATCTTTGTATCGGCCGTCAGTTGCCTCCATTCGTACAACGTTATCCTTCCGAGCCAAGCGACCATTGGAAAACAAGTAATAACTCTCCACCTGCTCATCCCCTTAGGCTAACTAAAACAATACTCGTAATAAGCGCAGCTTTTGCAATATGGTAATCTATGCACTGGTGGTACATTAGGCTGGTTTACAACTTCTTGGATAGAATTCAAAATTGATCTTATTCTTTTACGATCAGTTGCAGTTAATTGATACTCCTGTCGTTGAAAAAGTTTAGGGTAATCCAAGATACCCTTGGTTATAGGTACGCCACGTTGCTCTAAATAATACATATAGTATTTCAATTGCCAAACAGCCGCGTCTTCTATGGATTTTGCTTTTTTGACTTCATGAATTGTAGACCAATTCTTAATCATATCCACATTGATAATGCCATCAATTTGATATTGTTTGTGTTCACGACTATAAGTAGACTCGTCAATAATTTTACCAATACGAACTGCTTCACTAGTATCTTCAAAATCTAGTTGGTGTGTAAAAAGCCAAAGTTTTCGTTGACAGACAAAATAATAATTGATCATATTACCTGTGATTCTCATAGTTTCACCTCAAAAGATATTGTTTCCACTAGATTTATCTTCGGTTTTCCCAGGAAACTTCTCGAAATCAACCCCAATTTCAGAACTATAAGCAACATCAACAACTTTGAGATTTGGCAAATATTTCAGGCCCAGATTTCTCTGTGCATAATTTTGAACACGCCAATGAGCGATAGGCACCAAATATTGCTCCAATTTAGTTTGGGCTTCAATTCGTGGCAACCGCCGTCGTGCCTTTGGGTCATCACCATTAAGTACTCGCACCAGGTGATCAACCTCCTCTTGATTGTCATCATAAGTTGACTGAGGCATCACATCAACGTTAGTGACATCACGAAATCTTTGCTTAACTTCATTTAATGACGGATTATCATCTTGAACTGCCTTTAAATAACCTATTACCTTTGTCATACGTTCATAGTATTGACTATCTTTTAAATTCTCAGTCGTAAAGGTTTCATTGATCAAATCTAATTTATCTTGTTCACTCAGCGGTCTATCTAGACCTTGAATTGCAGCTTTGGAAAGTTGAAACATATCAATATCCACCACTGATTTTTTGTCTGAACCAATACCTGAAGTGGTTTTTTCACCACCATCATAAATCAAAACATTCGGCGTTTCGCCATCATAGTTACGCCGACGGTATACCCGTCCCATCCGTTGAAACAGGCCACTTAGCTCAGATAATTCAGTCAATAATATGTCAAAATCAATATCTACTGAGGCTTCAACAATTTGCGTCGTAATCCAGATAACTGGCTGATCATCATTTTTGGTTGCAAGAATTTGTTTAACTTTCTCATTTCGATCCCTGCGAATAAAGCGGCTATGCAGTAAATGGACATTTAATTTGGGATCGAGTTTTTGCACCGCCCGATACAAATTCGTGGCCTTCTTAACCGTATTACAAATAACCAGCATCTTATCGCCACGATATTGATCAATAATATCTGTGGCTTCAAGTTCAGCCTGAATTGTTTTGACCCGGTGGCGATGCGTAATTTTGGTATCTAAAAATACATTTGGCGCAGGAAGTTGAATATACTCTTGGCGCATTAGATCAATCACAAGTGGCGGTAAAGTTGCTGTCATCACTAAAAATTGACCGCCAAAGTCTTGAATCACTTTTAACCCGTAAATAATATAAGCCAGTAATTGCGGGTCGTAATTTTGAATTTCATCTATAACAACTTTTGAATAGGCCAAAGTTGCAAGCTGTCGTTCAAAGCCCGCTGGATGAAAAACAAAAGTAAAGATTTGATCTAACGTCGTCACCGTCAAAGGTAGCGACATCGCTCGGGTTAATTCTGCATATTTGGTTAGATTATCTTCTGAAATATTCGCATCACTAATTAATTTGGCATAAGTCCCCGAATGCAAAACACCGACACGATCCTCAATGACATCTTTTGCCGTTCCATCAAAAGTTTCACGTGTCATTTTTACAATACGGTCATAAATACTATTGATTGCGGCAATTAATGGTAGCACGAAGAAGCCTTTACCTTGCTTTAGCCAAAGCAAAGCGCCCTCAGTTTTACCCATCCCGGTTTGCGCAATCACGACCTGACTCTCATCAGCATGGTCTGCTAAGAAATGTTGCATCTCGTTCCAATCAGCATTCGGATTGTCCTTTTTAAAACCGGCTAACTTGGCAGCCAGTGCTTGCGGTAAAAAGTCATTCGAATATTCCACTTGATAATGGCCACCCGCGGCATAATCTAACCGATTTAATAGACCTTTGATCATGACGTATAGGTGGTATGCTGGATCCTTACCTAATAGCTTTTTGCCTGGTTTTAATAATCGATTCGATATTTTTTGTGGCACCAATTGGGGCGGATAATCAAAATTATTTATTTCCGAAAAGTCAAATTTTGCAGCATCATTCTTCAGTAAATCAATAGCCTTTTGATAATTGGTTAACTCAATATGCGAAAAATCACGTTCATGGTGATAGGCAATTGCGTGAATCAAGGCTTTAGTATGGTTAGCTTCCTTTAATTTTTGCTTAGGGTCAAAATCGCTTTGTATTTCTTTAATTGGGACTAAAGTTACACTTAACAACGCATGGGGGATTTCTTCAGACGAGGGCTTCCCGCCTTGAAGCAATCGTTTTTGAAATAAGCTATTCATTTTACCCAAGTCATGATATTGAGCCGCTATTTTCAATAACGTCCAATCATTCTTATTTAAAACATCAGGATAAATTTGTTTTAAAACATGAAACTGTTCTAAAAGATGATTGGTATGTTCAGCAATAGTCTCGCCGTACTTGCGTTCACCATCGACTTTTTCAGATTTTGCATAATATGTCATTTGCGAAACCACCTTAAGCTAAGAAAACCAAATCACCCTCAGAGTCAACTAACTGCTCATCATAAAGGTAGAACTGTGAACCATAAATTACTTCTGGTTTTTCAACCCATACCCGAGCTAGTTTGGGTTGTTTTTTATTACCATAATTTTTTAATTCGTAACGTTTAGGAATGTGGTACCTTGTTCCCGCAACATTACTTTCGGTTGATTCAACCTCAACAGTTTCTGTTTCGGTAATCAAATCTATTGGGAAATAGGCAGCCCAATTTGGATTTCCCTTATGATATTGCTCATTTGTCATTTCTTCGATTTCAGTTTCATTAATATCTACTTTATTGACAGATTCAAAAACAGCCAGATCTTCATGCCGACCGAGTGCGGGATAAGCTCTTGGTTTTTTTAAAGCTTGATAAATCAGCTCTAAGTCCTGTTCATCAGCCGGTACAATGTGAATCATCAAATCAACATCAACTAATAATTCTGTGGATCCAATTCCCCTAGTCACACCCATACCATTAACATTGATATTATGTCGAGATGGTTCAAATTTTGCGCCATTTTTAAATTCATAGCGTGTAAATACATCATTTGTTTTCGAAAAATAGGAACCTTGCACACTTATTTTCATCGGATGATAAGTTTGAAAGTCTGCTAAATAGTGAACCATTCCAATAATCGTTGAATAGGGTGGCAAAGGATAGGTCTCGCGTAAGCCAAAACTAGCTGGTTTGCGGTAATTCGCTGTTTCTTGATGTAGGCAAAGTTTAATGCCCTTCATAATAATCAGCTACCTTTGTTTTTAACGTGTCGAAAGCATCTAAAACAGATCTAGCCCCCAATTCACGTTTCACGTCATCTGAGTTACCAAATTTATCGGCAACAATCCCAACGGCTGTATTAGCCTTAATTTCTTGATTCATGGCTTCTGTAATTGGGGCTATTTGAATACTATCGTCTTTTAAAGTCACCACATTTTCAAAAATCGGATTTTTCAAATCATAGACGCCACCAATAATGAACAGTGGTTTTAAGTCCTCTCGGCGGCCGCGAATATCCCGATATAGAAAAGCAATTGTATCTAAAAGCTTTTGCACACGTCTTGATTTCTCCTGATTGTCAATATTATTCTCTTCATTATTAAGATCAATTCCAATTTGGTCCAAATCAATTGTGACGGTATAACGATAATAAGCGTGATGAATTTCCGCTTGGGCAATAGAATTGAAAATATTAGGATCATTCTCTTGCTTCCGCATCCGTGCGGCTAATCCCATATTTGTCAAAAAGTCCGTATCGCCTTTATAGGTTTCTAATGAAATGGCATTAGACAAACGCACTTTAGCTGAACGAACGTCCCCATTTTTACTCTTCTCAGTTTTTAAATAACCAAAGAAGTCTAGTTCCGGATAATCTTTAATAGTTGCTTCCGGTGCAAATTGAATAACGGTTTTATTACCACTACCAGCGTTGGTTAGTTTTGCTGGTGTTTCCCCTAACTGGTCAACAATGTTGTATCGTAATGCTTGCCGCGAGATGTATGTATACTGATTACCATCCTCTCGAGTCATTTTTTTCAATAAACTAAAGTTTCCCATACTTTCACCGTAATTTGCTGATTCAGCCTCAAAAATGATTGTCGCTGTTAGTCCTTTAATTGCCATTATTCATTACCTTCCTTTAATTGTTTGACTGGTTCTGGAGCCATACTGCTGATGATGCCTGACGTGAATGTTAGACCAATTTCTTGAAACAAATTGTCATCCAGAAAAATCTGATCAAATACTTTAGGTACGACAGTACCGATCTCCATGTAAAGCCGCAAAACAATTTGCATGAATCGTTGTCTATCATTTGCATTCAGACTCTGTAACAATTTAACGGCTGTACTATTTAGACGATTTAGGTTACCTTCTTGTTTCTCAAAACGTTCTCTAAGATGGCTGCCACTACCCTTTATTTTTTGTAAATCATCTAACGTCAGATCTGTATTGGTCATTATCTTTGCCTCCTCTAAAAATGCATGATTAATTATTAACGTGTTGAGATACTGATTAGCCGAAACTTTGGCATTGCTTGGATCATTGATCAAAACATACATCATCCGCCTTGCCAGATTAAAAAGATTTTGATTATTCAATAGTGCTTTTACAACTTCATCATAGAGATAATATCTAACGCCACTGAAAACGAATCTAGAACCTCGCAATAACTTAAGTCGTTTGCCTTCTGACCTATTCAGTGTTCTCAGCAGGGCTCTGGGAATGATACTAAATGTATAGTGTTCATTTTCATAGCGAACAATTTGAACGTCAGCTGCTTCATAGATTGCAGCACGGTCTGTCTCCGTATCTTTTAATGCCTCAACCATAGCGCCATAGGGACTGTTGTAACCTTGTTGCTTGATATCATAATGCATTTCAGCATCTATCGCTCGGTTAATATCGACTAAACTTTCAATGTTTGAATTTGCATTGATAAAGATACCAGACTGACCTGCATAATTGATGCCTGCTGGCAGACAGCTAAACTGCCACTGACAAATTGGACAAATAAATAAGTCACTATTAAACTGCCAGGCATTGGAAGTCTTTCGGTTCAAGTCATACCCCATGAATTCCAAAAAACCATAACTCAAATCTCGCTTTTTCATCGGCCGGCCGCAATTTGCACAAATGTATTTATCCTTGGCATGATCTGTAGCCATATAATTAAGGATTGGCTGCACAAACGATTGATCGTAATCTTCATAAAAATCTTTAATTTTAGTTTGCGGATTCAAGAAACTAATACCACCCCAAGCTTTTTGAATTACAGAATACTGAACAACTTTGGCCGGTATAAACCTCTTTGCCTCTGGTGTCTCAAGATATTTGAAAATTTGATTGATAATTGGCTGAGTTTGTTTGACAGCTTCTACAACCTGTGGCGATTTCTGTACCCAATTCTTCTTAGTAACTTTAGGTAATCTAGGCAAGGCTTTAAGTGCCGCAATGACATCAAGATTGCCATCAACAAGTGTATAAGCGGACTTATAACTAGCGGAAGTTAAATATTTTTTTACCGTATCTGAAAGTTCAGTTGAAAATTTAGCATAATTGTCAAAATCTACGTTTTCGAAGAAGTTTGTTTGCTCCAACCAATTTTTAAAATTCATGACTTTCGTATAATTAGAAGTACGTGCATAGGTTTTTACAAAATAAGAAAAGTAGCGTGTAGCAAAATCATCCAACATTTCTTTCTTAATGGTAATTTGATTATCTGTTGAACTTAATTGCTCACTATTCAAGCCTAAAATATTGATCACGCCAACTGTACTGGCCGCATTCAGCCATGTATCTGTACCTAATAAAATTCCATCCATAATTTTCCTCCTTTCTTAAATTTTAAAAATAAAGCCTGCCCCTGATCCTGTTTTTGAGCCTAGACCACATTTAAGTGCCATTTCTAAAATATTGGTTGGTCCCTGAATTAATAGACGTCCGGTACTCGCTTCAACACACTTGTCAAACATGCGAATAACCGTTTTTTTCATTTCAACTGGTTGGATTTCAAACTTATCCAGGTCTGTTTTATTAGTTACGTAATCCCCGAGCTTCAACTTTAGATTTTCCTGAACTAGGGATTTAAATTTGGCTTCATCCCTTGTAGCGCTTACAAAAAAGTCCTTTTTAATGTCGACTTTTTCCCGTGCAATGATGGGGCTAGCTGTTTTAACCAATATCCTATCGCTTTCAACATGTGGCTCACGAATTGGCTGAATGCTTAAAATACTAATCTGCAAGTCATCATCACGATGATCAAAACGATTATGAAACGGATGCTGATTCTGATGGGACTGTTTTAAATAGACAAACGCATTATAGAGATTGACTGCTTGCCATTCATCTAAAGCCGAAATATTAATTTTGATATGGCCTGAAGTTTCAATCGTATCCCCTTTGAATTTCCCTTGGTCAAAATAAACCGCAAATGTATACAGCTTTAGTTTATTCTCATCAAATAACTCATGGTAAAAAGATATATTTGTTGCTTGAATGCCTTGCTTAATCAATGAAACAATTGCTGAACGAAAATATTGTGTGACTAACACTTTATCTGTGCTACCCGAACCGTGTTTAAGCTGTGCCTCAACTACAAATCGCAATTTCATACCCCCTTCTTATTTTTATGCTTTGAGTATAGGCGATAATTTTTTGAAAGTCGAGTAAAACAATGTATACAGGTTAAAAGAAATAAATTGTTTTGTTTGGCTTTATATGTTCAGATAATGACGGTTTGCAAAATATAAGCTATAATATTTGTGTTGCATTCTGGAATGTAAAAGTATATATTGTTTTACTTAATTATTTTTTATCTAATCAGTTGTGGCAATGGCACCCCTTTTTAGGGCTGCCATTTTTCTTTTACGACGTTAATTACAATATAGCCACGTTAATCACGATCCGTTTCACATGCCTCACCTTTCATCTATACTTAATAGTAAGTATCCTAATTCATGACTTCAAATGAAAAGGTGGTAAGTATTTTGAAACAAAAACAGATTTTTGACAACGGCTTAATGTTCCTACTAGCGGCCGTTTACCTACTTATTATTTTCTTAGTGCGGCCAAAATCAACTTTAGCTTCTATTTTGGCAACAACCATAGGCATCTTAGTTGTGCTATTTCCAGCATTACGGCGGAAACGTATCCAAAGAAACAAAATTATGACCCTGATTTCAACTGATAACATTAAAGTCCTGTCGCGGATTCAACAAAAAACGGCTGTAGATAAACAACAACTGACTTTATTTACACAGACTGGGGTGGGTGTGCGTATGAAAAAGCTGTACATCATCGAAGCAATTATCGATAAATACGTGGCTAAAAATGCTTAGCAAAGCTCACCACCCATTACATTACCGGCACTTCCAAAACCCAACACAAAAATCGAGTAGGAGACCCTAACGGGTCGGCCTCTCACACCACCGTACGTACGGTTCCGTATACGGCGGTTCAATAACTTAAGCGTTTCTGAATAGACTGGTACGTTGTGGACAGATTGATAAGTCC
>NZ_JACGCJ010000033.1 GCF_021030645.1 Agrilactobacillus fermenti
TAAGGGGTGAGCAAAAGTGGCAAGGACAAATTGGCTTGAACTAAAAAGCCAGCGTCTTTAGGCGCTGGTCGGTAATAGAGGCTTATAGCCTCAGAGCAAACCACCCGTTTGACGGGTGGTTTTGATTTGCAGATTTTTTAAGCTTAGAATACGTATATATTAAATGGGGGCGATGTTATTGCAAGCAGAGATCATAGCAGTTGGGACAGAATTATTACTGGGTCAGATCAACGATACGAATGGTCAATTTTTAGCACGGACACTAGCAGATATTGGTATTGATACTTATTTTCAAACGGTGGTTGGGGATAATCCGGCACGCTTAAAATCGGTTTTAAAACTAGCTTTTAGTCGAAGTGATTTGATTATTACGATCGGTGGGTTGGGCCCCACTGAAGATGATTTGACAAAACAAACGGTTGCTGAATTTATCGACCGGCCACTAGTGCCAGATCAAACGGCCATGACCAATTTACTGCGGTTTTATGAGCAAAGTCATCGGGAATTAACAGAGAATAATAAGATTCAAGCATATTATCCGGAAGGTGCTCAGGTTTTGCCTAACGATGATGGTTTAGCCGTTGGTTCTGTCACCACCATTGACGATAAAACGATTATCATGCTTCCAGGACCACCAAGTGAATTTCAGCCAATGGTTCTTAACCATTTGCGGGAAATCTTAATTAAGCTTTCACATAAAGACCACGTTCTGGTTTCTCGGGTGTTACGCTTTTTCGGTATTGGTGAGTCTCAGATTGCTACTAAATTAGCTGATTTAATTGACACACAAAGCAATCCGACTTTAGCGACCTATGCGAAAGATTATGAAACAACTTTGCGTTTAACTGCCAAGGCGAAAAATAGTGGTGATGCCAAACGGTATTTAGATGAGTTGGAAGCTAAGGTGCAGCAACGAATTGGCGCTTATTTTTATGGCTATGGTGATAATAACAATTTACAACAAGTTGTGGTAAAAGAGTTAATTCGTCGAGACCTATCTATTACAGCCGCCGAAAGCTTAACTGGTGGGCTTTTCCAAAGTATGATTGCGGAAGTGCCGGCTTCATCACAAGTGTTTGCTGGTGGATTTGTGACCTATGCTCTAGAAGAAAAAGCCAAAATGCTAGGTATTGATGCGGCGATCTTGCATGAACATGGGGTTGTTAGTGAAATGACAGCTAAATTAATGGCAGAAAAAAGTCGACAGCAGGTTGGCAGTCAAATTGGCGTAGGTTTCACAGGTGTTGCTGGTCCTGATGAGTTAGAAGGCCAAAAAGTTGGGACTGTTTATATTGGCTTGTCATTTGCTGATCAACCAACTCAAGTTAAGTTATTTCATTTTCCGCGTCAGCGAAACGATATTCGAGTCTCGGCGGCTATGGCAGGCTTTTTCATGATCTATCAGCAATTAAAAAAATAAGTAGAACATTTGTTCGAAAAATCCTTGCTTTTTAAAAGGTAATTCTTTAGAATGATACAAAGAGTGAAACGATGAATGATAGCTTTCTAAGGAGGGCATAAATGGCTCAAGATGAACGTAAGGCGGCATTAGAAACCGCATTAAAAAAGATTGAAAAGAGTTTTGGTAAGGGCGCCATCATGCGGATGGGTGAGAAAGCAGATACACAAATTTCTACGATCTCATCTGGTTCGTTAGCAATTGATGAAGCATTAGGCGTGGGAGGTTATCCTCGCGGCCGAATCATTGAGATATATGGCCCTGAAAGTTCCGGTAAAACGACGGTGGCTTTGCATGCGGTTGCTGAGGTACAAAAAGATGGTGGTACAGCAGCTTACATTGATGCTGAAAATGCAATGGATCCAGCTTATGCGACGGCATTGGGTGTTAATATTGACGATTTATTATTATCACAACCAGATACAGGTGAACAAGGACTGGAAATCGCAGACGCTTTAGTGTCTAGCGGTGCAATCGATCTTGTTGTTGTAGATTCAGTTGCTGCACTAGTTCCTCGAGCTGAAATTGAGGGTGAGATGGGGGATGCCCATGTTGGCTTGCAAGCTCGATTGATGTCACAAGCTTTGCGTAAACTATCAGGAACGATCAATAAGACAAAGACAATTGCAATTTTTATTAATCAAATTCGTGAAAAAGTCGGAGTAATGTTTGGCAACCCTGAAACAACACCTGGTGGGCGCGCCCTTAAATTTTATTCAACCGTTCGGTTAGAAGTTCGGCGTTCTGAACAGATCAAGAATGGTTCTGATATCATTGGTAATCGTACCAAAATTAAAGTTGTGAAAAATAAAGTTGCGCCACCATTTAAAGTCGCTGAAGTTGATATTATGTATGGTAAAGGTATTTCCCGAACAGGGGAATTAGTTGATATGGCAGCTGATAAGGATATCGTCAAGAAGAGCGGTTCTTGGTACTCTTATGGTGATGACCGAATTGGGCAAGGGCGTGAGAATGCTAAACTTTATCTACAAGAGCATCCTGATGTAGAGGCTGAAATTAGGCAAAAAGTCCGTAAAGCATATGATATGGATGGGACAGCTGATGAAGCAGAGGCTAATGAAAAATCTGATAAGTCTAAAACTAAGACAACCGCTAAAGATACTGGTAAGAATAATTCGGCTAAAGCTACTAATTCAACCAAGGATGCAAAAACAGATGCCAAGGCTAGTGCTGATGAGGTTGATATTTTTGATGCTTCAGATACTAAAGCCTAATTTTGTATCTTTAAGTAATTAAAGCGTGTTGCTAGACCTAAAATTGTTTTAATTTTTAAGTAATTTATAGGGCCTATCCATAATAATTACGATAATAAACGGGTTGAGAACAAGGTGAGGTTTTGTTCTCAACCCTATTTTTGTCCACATGATTTTATCTTGAACACGTTTCAAAGGTTAACGGCTTGATTCAACGACACAGTGAAAGGGAAATACCAGTTAGCATGATTTTTGCGTATACGCAATCATTATGCATTTTTAGTCGCGCATTTTGTGATTTGCAGGGACCTTGCTGGTAAATACGAATGGTTTTTTTAAAGTTGAAGCAAAAACGGCTTTGTTATAAAGCTGTAAATAAAATGTTATTTCAATTCAATGATATTTATGTTGCTGTAACTTTGAAATAAAGTTGACATCATATTGCCCAAAATATAGAATTATGGGTGTGTTAATAATCAAAATAAACATCTTTTAAATTTTTCGAATTATCGTAAATTTTGATGATGCGGAGGTGAAATCATGAATCTTTGGATTCTAATAATCCTCGCAATCATCATGCTGGTTGTTGGTGTTTTTACGGGCTATGCTGTTCGTAAACATGGCCATGAAAAAGAGCTGAATGAAGCAACTCAAACAGCTGCGGGGATTATCACAGCTGCCAAGAAGGAAGCTGAAACAGCAAAAAAGGAAGCCATTCTTGAAGCTAAAGAGGCTTCGCATCAATATCGTCAATCACAAGAAGACGAATTGAAGCAACGCCGTGCTGAAGTTCAAAAACAAGAAAATCGGATGATCCAACGTGAAGAGTTGTTGGATCGTAAAGACGATTCATTGGATAAAAAAGAACAGGCTTTAGACGATAGGGAAGCAAAGCTCAATCAAAGGCGACAACAGCTCGATGGTGAGCAAAAAGAAATTTCTAAAACTCTTGAAAAGCAGCAAACTGAATTGGAACGTATTGCTAATTTGTCAGAAGATGAAGCGCGTGACATCATCTTGGATAAAACCAAGGATGACTTGGAACATGATCGTGCTCAGATGATTAAAAATAGTGTACAAAACGCCAAAGAAGTGGCTGATCGCAAAGCCAAAGATTTGATTGCAGAGGCAATTCAGCGCAGTGCTGCTGACGTTGTTTCTGAGACAACTGTAACGGTGGTAAATCTTCCTAATGATGACATGAAGGGGAGAATTATCGGTAGAGAGGGTCGAAATATCAGAACTTTAGAGACGTTAACTGGTATTGATTTGATTATCGATGATACGCCCGAGGCAGTCGTTTTGAGTGGATTTGATCCAATCAGACGTGAAATTGCTCGGATGGCTTTGGAAAAATTGATTCAAGACGGTCGGATTCATCCGGCACGTATTGAAGAGATGGTCGATAAGTCTCGTAAAGAGATGGATAGTCGAATCCGTGAAATTGGTGAACAAGCTGTTTTTGACTTAGGCATTCATACAATTCACCCAGACCTGATCAAAATTATTGGTCGCTTGAATTTCCGAACAAGTTACGGACAAAATGTATTAAATCACTCTATGGAAGTTGCGAAACTAGCAGGTGTGTTAGCTGCTGAACTTGGAGAGGATGTTTCTTTAGCTAAACGCGCTGGATTATTACACGATATTGGTAAAGCGTTAGATCACGAAGTAGATGGCTCACATGTTGAGATCGGTGTTGAAATTGCAAAGAAATATAAAGAACCGGCAACAGTAATCAATACGATTGCTTCACATCACGGCGATGTGGAACCATCAAGTGTTATTGCCGTATTGGTCGCTGCTGCTGATGCAATATCCGCTGCACGACCTGGTGCAAGATCGGAATCATTGGAGAATTATTTACATCGTTTGAATAAACTAGAAGAAATCACGAATAGTTTCAAGGGTGTGGATCATAGTTTTGCAATTCAAGCTGGACGTGAAGTACGTGTTATCGTTCAACCTAAAGATGTTTCTGATGATCAGACTGTTATTTTGGCTAAAGATATTCGTGACCGTATTGAAAATGAATTACAATATCCAGGACATGTGAAAATTACAGTCATTCGTGAAACACGGACGATTGAATATGCAAAGTAGTATGTCAGAAAAAAACTGAAGCAGTGATGTTTCAGTTTTTTTCTTTAAGTTACTGTTAAAGTTGTTAAAAACAGACGCTTTATGATAAATAGCTGAACTATTGTTTTGAATACGTGCTATTTGTATAATATTGCTAGATAAAGAAAGTTGGTTTGAAATGTCTAGTATGTTTTCCGTTATCGTTAAATTGGTTTTGACTATGATTATTGCTGCAATTATCACACCTTTTGTGCGTAAGATGGCTTTTGTGTTAGGGGCAGTCGACAAGCCCAATGCACGGCGCGTTAATAAAAAGCCAATGCCAACGATGGGTGGGTTAGGTATTTTTGTAGCCTTTACCTTTTCAACATTTGTTTTATTGAGGATACAATTTCCAACACATGAACTTTTTTCAGTTTTTCTGGCGGAAGTCGTTATTGTTTTGACCGGTATGATCGATGATATTAAGGAATTAAAACCACGTCAAAAAATGAGCGGTATATTGATTGCTTCGCTGATTATTTACTTTTTGGCCGGTATTCGTATGAACGAAGTCGTTCTACCCGTTATTGGTACGATTCATCTTGGCTGGTGGAGTTTGCCGATTACAGTTTTTTGGATTTTAGCAATTACCAATGCAGTTAACTTGATCGATGGGTTAGATGGTTTAGCAACAGGTGTTTCAATAATTGGTTTATTTACCATGGGAATTGTTGGCTATTTCTTCTTAACAACGCCTGATGTATATGTTTCTATTTGGATTTTTACTTTGGTCGCGGCTTTACTCGGCTTTCTACCGCATAATTTTCATCCAGCTAAGATCTTTTTAGGAGACACTGGTGCGTTGTTTATTGGCTTTATGATTGCAGTGTTTTCATTAAAGGGCTTAAAAAATGTGACCTTTGTGACATTATTGATTCCAGTCATTATTTTAGGGGTGCCCATAACAGATACGGTTTATGCTATTTTGCGTCGTATTCTGAATAAAAAGCCGATTTCGCAGGCTGATAAGCACCATTTACACCATGTATTGATGGGGATGGGCCTAACGCACCGGCAAACAGTGCTGGTCATTTATGGATTGGCGTTGATATTTTCATTTATTTCTATGCTTTATCCACTGTCTTCGTTATGGGGTAATATCCTATTGACGATTTTTCTTTTGATTGGATTGGAGCTATTCGTGGAATCTATTGGATTGGTTGGGGTCAACCGGCAACCATTGCTTAGAGCGATTGAGCGCACAGTTAAGAAGCTGGCCCGCAATTCACCTGAACAAGAAACCTCAACTAAGGCACAAACTACTGAAAAGAAGCAACATTCAGATTTACCTGAGGATAAGTAATTAATTAGTAAAAAACAAGTAATTCTGTACTAAATGGTCTAGATTACTTGTTTTTTTAATGGCTCTGATTTGAGTTTACCAAGACTTCACGGAAGCGTTCAGTACCAACTTCGAATTGTATTTGTCCATTGAGTAGGTCAGTGAGGTCAGCTTTGATTTGTGCAATATCTTGGCTATCAATAAAAGCTGTGATTGCAATATCAGTTGTATATTGAATATCGTCAATTTGATACGTGCTGTTATCAAAGTAATTTTGGACCAAATCAATTTGATTATAAGCCAAATGAAAGTTTAGGGCGCGTTGTAAAGTTCCACGAACAATGCCAATAGCATGCGCCGCCTCAGAAACAGAATTGCTATAAGCTCGAATCAAACCACCTGCCCCCAATTTAATGCCACCAAAGTAACGAGTCGTTACCGCAACTACATTTTGTAAGGCCATTAGTTTAAGACTTTCAAGCATTGGGACACCAGCTGTTCCGGAAGGTTCTCCATCATCATGCGCACGCTGAATTTCATTTTGTTCGCCAATAATAAAGGCGCTGCAATTATGTGTAGCCTGGTAATGCTCCTTTTTGATCTTTTGAATGAATGTTTTTGCTGCAGCTTCATTTGTAACTCGAGCCATGTTTGTAATAAAGCGAGATTTTTTAATATCAATTTCATGAATGCCATTTTCTTTAATCGTATAATAACTTTTTAACAATATTGGGGCCTCCTTGCGTAATATATTTTATCCTAAAAATAGGTTGTGAGTGACTGTGGAAGAATTATTATATGGTCGTCGTTTAACAAGAAATGAATTAGTGCAGCTAGGTATTTTATCAGTACAATCGCGGAATATACAACGTCAAAAAGCAATTACATATGCGCATGATCAATGGATTTGTCAACGCTGCCATTCAAATATTGCAGCCGAAGATCAGTTGGCGGATGGTAATTTTTATTGTCGTGCTTGTATCCAATTAGGACGCCTCACAACACAGGACGATTTGTATCACTTACCTGAACCCAACCTTTTTAGACCCAATCGGCAGCCATTAACTTGGCAAGGACAATTGACGACAACTCAGTATTCGGTCGCTAGGACGTTGCAACGAAGTCTTGAGCAGCATAGGACACACTTATTATGGGCCGTAACTGGTGCTGGTAAAACAGAAATGCTTTTTCCAGTGCTTGCTCAAGCAATTCAAGCAAATTTGCGGATTGCTTTGGCCTCACCGAGAGTGGATGTTTGTAATGAACTTTACCCACGAATACAACAAGCTTTTCAAACAACGACAATACAACTGCAACATGGACGTTCTACAACACCTTATCAGTATACACAAATGACAATTTGTACCACGCATCAGTTGCTAAGATATTATCATGCGTTCGATCTGTTGATCATTGATGAGGTAGATGCTTTTCCTTTTGTGAATGACCGAATGCTAAACTTTGCCGTTGAAAATGCAGTTAAGCGGCAACGAGCTTTGATTTATTTAACAGCAACACCGACAGCACATTTATTAAAAATGAGGGACCAAAAAAAATTGTGTGTGAGCTATCTGCCGCAGCGGTTTCACGGTCGACCGTTGCCAGTACCTAAATTAATTTTTCAGCAGCACTTAACACAAAAAATCAAACGCGCGCAATTACCTAATAAATTACTAACGCAATTAAAAGCTAGTCGACGTCAACATCGGCAGATATTAATTTTTTTAGCGCGCATTGAACAATTAGCTGATTTTGCCCGGACATTAAATCAAAAAATCAGTGGTCAAATTGAGACTGTACACGCCGCTGACAAACAGCGTCTAGTAAAAGTACAGCAATTTCGAGAAAAACAAACCGATGTGCTGGTAACCACGACGATTTTAGAGCGCGGCGTTACTTTTAGCAATATTGATGTTTATGTGATCAATGCAGAGGATCAGATATTCACGACGGCATCGTTGGTTCAAATTGCTGGCCGGGCAGGTCGTGATGCCAATTTTGCCAATGGTCGGGTAATATTTCTATTAGAATATTACACAAGGCGAGTGAAAGCCTGTTTAAAACAAATTAAATATATGAATCAAAAGGCTGGCACATCATTATGAGATGTTTGTTATGCGCAGCTCAATTTCATCAGACTTTATCAGTGCAAACAATTCTAAAACTAGGGCCAATTATGCGGCCAACGGTTTGTTCAAGTTGTCTGGATCGCTTTGTACCAATTAATCATCAAAATGCCTGCCCTTCTTGTCAACGCTATCAGGAAAAACGGACAGTTTGTCAGGATTGTCAGTTTTGGCAGGCAAAATATCCGGGCGAGTCTTTTCGGCATCATGCGTTATTTTATTATGATGATCAGATGCAACAATTTTTTCAAGACTATAAGGCAAGAGGAGATTTTCGTTTAGCTACAGTGTTTTCATCGGTTATTAATGATTTTTTTAGGCATCATCAGTTTGATACTTACTGTTGCTTACCCCCTGACTTACAGCGCTTAGCCAATCGAGGCTTTGATCATGTTAAGGCATTGTTTTCCAGCTTGGAAACATTGGATTTATTGCAGAAGCGGCAAAGTAGTCAACCGCAAGCACAAAAAAATCGGCAGCAGCGCTTAGCAACGCCGCAAATATATTCATTTTCTGGAGATTATCGGTGCTTAAAGCACCCGCGTTCTATTTTATTACTGGATGATATTTATACAACTGGGCGAACGCTGACCCATGCGCGAATGTGCCTACGAGAAGCAGGTTTTAAAGGAAAAATCGTAACTTTTTCTTTAGTTAGGGCATAAAAATTGGTTATTGTTTGTTAAATAAAGCGCTTTTAGCTATAATTGTCTTAGATATAAGAACAGGGCGTGAGTGGTCCACGTGTTGTTCTTATAGGTGAATAAATATCTCTGAAAGGAGAGACATCTATGCTATCATACAATGTTCGTGGTGAAAATATCGAAGTAACTGAGGCTATCCGCAACTATGTGGAGAAAAAAATCAGTAAATTAAACAAATATTTTGAGGACGTGTCTAATTCAATTGCACACGTTAACTTAAAAGTTTATCCTGATAAAACAGCCAAAGTAGAAGTTACCATTCCGTTACCATTTTTAGTTCTACGTGCGGAGGAAACTTCTCCAGACCTATATGCCAGTGTTGATTTAGTTACTGACAAACTTGAACGTCAAATTCGCAAATACAAGACAAAAATTAATCGTAAGTCCAGAGAAAAAGGTATTAAAAATTTCGATTTAACTGGTCCCGATAATGGTGTCTTGGATGCGCCAAAGAATGATCAAGCTGACAAAACAGATGAACTAGAAGTTGTGCGGACAAAACGTGTTTCACTTAAACCTATGGATTCTGAAGAAGCCATTTTACAAATGGACATGTTAGGCCACAACTTCTTCATCTTTGAAGATGCAGAAACAAATGGAACTAGCATTGTATATCGTCGTCGTGATGGCCGTTATGGCTTAATTGAAACGGATGAATAACCAAAGCATTAGACGTTAATTATTTACACTAAAATACAATAAATTTAGATCTGTTGGCGAAGCTTATGGTAGCTTCAGGCAACAGATCTTTTTGTTTGACCACTTATTGACTTGCAAGTGGCAGAATCGTTTGGTTCTTAAAACTGTCGTCACGTTAATTAGTACTGACCTGTCCTAATGATATTTCCAATTTTTTACGTACATTATTATGATACGTAAATTAAAATATTTGCGTTTTTGTTGATTAAATTAAAATCAGACTTTAGTTATTTGATTTTATGTAGCAATATGCTAAAATTTAATAGATTCGGTAAACATTGAAGTATATATACTTACGTTGAAGTGAGAAGGGAACTATTTAATGGCAAACTTTTTAAAATCCTGGGTTGAGAATGATAAACGCGAAGTCAACCGCATGGATAAAATTGCTGCAAAGGTCATCAGCTATGAAGATGAATACGCTAAATTATCTGATGATGAATTAAAAGCGAAAACACCTGAATTTAAAGAACGACTAAAAAATGGCGAAACATTAGATGATATTTTACCAGAAGCATTTGCAACCTGTCGTGAGGGCGCTAAACGTGTGTTAGGTCTATTCCCTTTCCGTGTTCAGATTATTGGTGGTATTACGTTACACGAAGGCAATATCGCAGAAATGAAAACTGGTGAAGGTAAAACTTTGACTGCGACGATGCCTGTTTATTTGAATGCGTTGGATGGCAAGGGCGTCCATGTTGTCACGGTCAATGAATACTTGTCTTCTCGGGATGCTACAGAGATGGGCGAACTCTATAATTGGTTAGGTCTATCAGTTGGCCTGAACCTAAATTCCAAGAGTTCTGAAGAGAAGCGCGCTGCTTATAATTGCGACATTACTTATTCAACGAATAGTGAATTGGGTTTTGACTATTTGCGGGATAACATGGTGGTTTATAAAGAACAAATGGTACAAAGACCACTGCATTTTGCGATTGTCGATGAAGTTGACTCGATTTTGATCGATGAGGCTAGAACCCCATTGATTATTTCCGGTGGTGCTGAGAAATCAACAGCTCTATATATTCGGACAGATCGTTTTGCCAAGACATTAAAAGAAGATGAAGATTATAAAATTGATTGGCCAACCAAAACGATTAGTTTAACAGAGCAAGGTATCAAAAAAGCTGAAAAGAACTTTGGTTTGGACAATTTATATGACACCGAAAACATGGCTTTGACGCACCATTTAGATCAGGCATTACGTGCGAACTTTATCATGCTACATGATATTGACTATGTGGTTCAAGACGGTGAAGTTATGATCGTTGATCAGTTTACTGGACGTGTCATGGAGGGTCGGCGTTATTCTGATGGGCTTCATCAGGCAATTGAAGCTAAAGAAGGCGTTGAAATCCAGGATGAAACCAAAACAATGGCTAACATCACTTATCAGAATTATTTCCGGATGTATGATAAGTTGTCTGGTATGACTGGTACTGCCAAAACCGAAGAAGAAGAATTCCGCGAAATTTATAATATGGAGTGTATCGCAATTCCAACGAATAAACCGGTTATTCGTGTAGATCGTTCAGATGTACTTTATCCAACTATTGATAGTAAGTTTAAAGCTGTTGTTGAAGATATTAAGGCACGTCATAGCAAAGGCCAGCCGGTATTAGTGGGAACGGTTGCCGTAGAGTCTTCCGAGCGGTTATCGCATTTATTAGATGCTGAACGTATTCCCCATGCTGTCTTAAATGCAAAGAATCACTTTAAAGAAGCGGAAATTATTATGAATGCTGGTCAACGTGGTGCAGTTACGATTGCAACCAATATGGCTGGGCGTGGGACGGATATTAAGTTAGGCCCTGGTGTTCGTGAGCTTGGAGGCTTAGCTGTTGTTGGGACTGAGCGGCATGAATCACGACGGATCGATAATCAGTTGCGTGGTCGTTCAGGACGTCAAGGCGATCCTGGTGAAACTGTCTTTTATATGTCTTTAGAAGACGATTTGATGAAGCGTTTTGGTTCTGATCGAATCAAAGCTTTCTTAGAGCGAATGAAGATTTCTGACGATGACGCTGTTATTCAAAGCCGCATGATTTCACGCCAAGTTGAGTCTGCTCAAAAACGGGTTGAAGGTAATAACTATGATACTCGGAAGCAGACATTACAATATGATGATGTGATGCGGGAACAGCGTGAAGTTATCTACAAAGAACGTTTTCAAGTGATTCAAGAAAATGATGATTTGAAACCTATTTTAATGCCAATGGTCAAACGAACGATTGCGCATCAAGTAGATCTTTATACACAAGGGGATAACCAAAAAGACTGGAACATTGATGCGTTATATGATTTTGTAGTCAGTTCATTAACCAATGATCAAGACTTCAAGCGTAGTCAATTAGAAGGCAAAACTTCAGATGCCCTTGTTAAAATGTTAGAGGATATGGCTGAGGCTAACTTTGAAGACAAGGCTAAGCAATTGTCTGATCCAGCTCAGATGCTTGAATTTGAAAAAGTTGTTATTTTGCGGGTTGTTGATGCACATTGGACAGATCATATTGATGCAATGGATCAATTGCGGCAATCAATTGGCTTGCGTGGTTATGGTCAGATGAATCCATTAGTTGAATACCAGGAAGAAGGTTTCCGGATGTTTGAGGAAATGATTGCTGATATCGATTTGGATGTTACCCGGCTATTTATGAAGGCCGAAATTAGACAAAATATTAGAAGATAAGATCTTAGTATTACTTTCGAGTTTAACGCTTTAAGATAGAATAGTTCGCGACAGAAGGGATTGGGACAAAACTTAGGTTTTATACCAATCCCTCCTTTTGCTTTACCAAATTAGTTAGGAGCTTATGAATATGGAGATTAGTGAAGCACGACATGTTTTAGAAAGTATTGCTAATAAAATAAATCAATTTAGGGGGTCTCTTTGACTTAGATAGCCTAGAAGAAACAGTAGCTTTGAATGAAGCTAAAATGGCTGAACCTGGATTCTGGGATAATCAAGAACGCGCCCAAAAATTGATTGATGAGAACAATATTTCTAAATCAAAATTAGATCAGTTTAAGGCTTTATCGGCGCAATACGATGATCTGATGGTAAATTTAGAGCTGTTGCAAGATGAACCAGATCCTGAGATTCAAAAGGAATTTGATCAAGGGTTGATGAAACTACAACAAGATATGCAGGCTTACGAATTAGCGTTATTGTTAAATGAGCCCTACGATCAAAATAATGCTATTTTAGAAATCCATCCTGGTGCTGGCGGTACCGAATCTCAGGATTGGGGTGCCATGTTACTGCGAATGTATACACGGTGGGGTCAGCAGCATCATTTTTCGGTAGAAACTGAAGATTATCAAGCCGGAGATGAGGCAGGCATCAAGAGTGTCTCTTTGATCATTAAAGGGCACAATGCTTACGGTTTATTACGGTCAGAGAAGGGGATTCATCGACTCGTGCGTATTTCACCGTTTGATGCTGCTGGACGGCGGCATACTTCTTTTGCTTCCGTAGATGTGATGCCTGAATTGGATGAATCCATTGATATTGACATCCGACCAGAAGATGTCAAAATGGACGTCTTTCGATCCAGTGGTGCTGGGGGGCAGCATATCAATAAGACTTCTTCAGCCGTACGATTGACCCATATTCCAACTGGCATCGTCGTCAGTTCCCAGGCGCAACGTTCTCAATTTCAAAACCGCGATACAGCCATGAATATGTTGAAAGCTAAACTTTACCAAAAAGAATTGGAAGAGCAAAAACAAAAAGAAGCCGCAATTAAAGGTGAACAACTGGATATTGGTTGGGGTTCTCAAATTCGTTCTTATGTCTTTCATCCATATACAATGGTCAAAGATCATCGAACTGACTATGAGACTGGAAATGGTCAAGCGGTGATGGACGGCGATTTGGATCCCTTTATTTACGCTTATTTACAGTGGCATTTGAAACAGCAAAACCCAGATTAACTGGAGGCCTTTCATGATCCAATTGATGCATGTTAGTAAAAAATACGGTCGTAATTATGCATTAGATAATATCAATTTAACGATCCAACAAGGGGAGTTTGTTTATGTCGTCGGGCCGAGTGGTGCCGGTAAGTCAACTTTGATTAAATTGCTATATCGACAAATGTTGCCTACCAAGGGTCGGATACGTATTAATAAGTTTGATTTGACTCGATTAAAGGCGCGGCAGATTCCTTTTTTGCGTCGAGAGCTAGGTATTGTTTTTCAAGATTTTAAGTTGTTACCTAGATTGACAGCCTATGAAAATGTTGCCTATGCAATGGAAGTTACAGAAAAGAATCCCCGTTTAATCAGAAGTCGGGTTATGGATGTTTTAAGCATGGTTGGTTTGTCTAGTAAAAGTCGACGATTTCCTGATGAATTATCTGGCGGTGAACAACAGCGCGTCGCAATCGCCCGAGCAATCGTTAATCGGCCCAGTGTGGTCATTGCTGATGAACCAACTGGCAATTTAGATCCGACAACTTCACTGGAGATTATTAAAATTTTTGAACACATCAATCAGCAGAATACCACTGTGATCATGGCAACTCACAATAATGAGATCGTGGATCAGCGGCCACAGCGCGTTGTGGAAATTGTGGATGGCCGACTTAGACGTGATGAATCAAAAGGAGCATATAAAAATGCGGCTGTATACCTCCAAACGCCATATCATCGATAGTTTTAAAAGTTTAAAGCGCAATGGCTGGATGTCCGTTGCATCCGTTAGTGCAGTATCAGTAACTTTATTGTTACTAGGTATATTCTTAGCGTTGGTATTGAATGTTAATAAATTATCAACTGAGATAGAAAATGACGTCCATGTGCGTGTGTTGATTGACCGAGATACAACGACAACACAAAAAGAACACCTACGCACTAAGCTGGAGAGTATGACCAATGTTGCTAAAGTACAATATTCTAGTCGTAACAATGAATTAAAACGAGTTGTTGGCCATTATGGTAGTTCTTTTCGGATGTTTTCAGGCGATGAGAACCCTTTGAATGATGTGTTTATCGTCAGTACCCAAACGCCTCAGGCAACCGTTCGAGTAGCTAGACAGGCTAACAATTTGAAATATGTAGATAGTGCCAGTTATGGTGGCCGACAAGCCAATCAGCTATTTAAGGTGATGGGCTCAATTCGAACCTGGGCAACCGCATTCACGTTATTGTTGCTGTTTGTCGCTATTTTTCTGATTTCTAATACGATTCGGATCACGATTCTGTCGCGACAAGATGAAATTGGTATTATGCGTCTTGTGGGTGCAACGAAGGCGTATATTCGTTGGCCATTTTTACTTGAAGGCGCATGGACTGGTTTGTTGGGCGCAATTTTGCCAATTATTTTGATTGATTTAGCTTATCACTGGGTTTACGGTGTAACGAGAACCTCTTTGACTGGGTTTGGTTATTCATTGGCAGCACCGACTAGTTTTTTATGGTCGATCAATCTTTTGATGGTACTAGTTGGTGTTTTGATTGGCAGCGTTGGTTCAATAGTTTCAATGCGCCGATTTTTAAAAGTCTAGAAATACTAGGCTTTTTTATTTTGATTTTTTACATAAATTATACATGTAATTTACAAAGACTTTATAAAGAAAACCTTTTGCATGGTATACTAGTTTTATTGTTAAAGTGGGGTAAAAAATGTGTTAAATGCAATTCTTTTTTATTTTTTAAATCCGGTAACGATTGTCGGATGTCTAACAATTTTATTAATTAGCAATTTACGGATCAATCGTGAGCGTCGCCAATTTTCGATCGCTATTGATGCTAATTTGACAGAAACAGTTCAGTTTTTAGAAAATAGTTTGCTTGTTGGTGTTTTTGCATCAATTGCGTCACTCGTATTAGGTATTTTTATGACGGCTGCTTGGGTAAATTGGTATATCATTATTGCTCTGGCCAGCATATTAGCGTTTAGTCTAGGGTTTGATAGTCTTATTTTAATAAGTGTATCTACTTTATTAGCTCAAGTTTTTTCTGCTTTTGGACACGATATTTTACCGTTCTTTCCTATTAGAAATCCAGTACAAGGTCATAGCACGGCTTCTGGATTATATCTCGCAGCATTAGTAAGTTTGATTTTGGTTTGGCTTTTGTCACGTATAGAGGACTTACCAGTAGATCCAAAAATTAGAGTTTCTAAGCGAGGCGTTCGCGAAGTCTTTTATCGGGTACGAACTTTAAATGTTGCCCCTCTACTTGTGACTGTACCAGGTACAAGGTTTCATGACTTATTTGGTTTCTGGCCGATTTTTAAGTTAGGCGACCATATGTTTACAATAATGATTTTACCGTTAGTTGTTGGTTTGAGTTTGCAGTTACGCCAGCGTTTACCTATTGAATTGAAACGACTGAGGCCAATTTATGTGACTAGTGCTATTGTTTTTTTAGTATTGGCGTTGGTTGATCGTTTGAGTCAGTTGGATCGGATTTTTGCCGTTGCGGGCGTTGTTTTTGCAATTCTCATTTGGACTTATCGCTGTTATTTC
The DNA here is from genome assembly GCF_021030645.1 of Agrilactobacillus fermenti. Lineage (GTDB taxonomy): Bacteria > Bacillota > Bacilli > Lactobacillales > Lactobacillaceae > Agrilactobacillus > Agrilactobacillus fermenti. The sequence continues at coordinate 16,085 of NZ_JACGCJ010000033.1, forward strand.
CTAAGGCGAGGTCAATCCACTTTATTAGAGATGCCTGAAGGATTGCGTGTTGTTGCGATCCAGAAAGGGACTCCCGCGGAGAAATCGGGTTTAGAAATTGGAGATGTTATCTTGGAAGCAAACGATCAGGCTGTACGTTCAGAGGCTGATTTATATGCCCAAATCCAAGCAAAACCAACTTTTGTCAAATTTCGAGTTAAAACACAAACCGGTGATATTAAATTAGCAGAAACGGCAATTTATAAAGATTCACCGCATGAGTTAGGCTTATTTACATTTCCAGATGAATTATTTACAACCGAAGGAGACAAGATATCCCATGGATAAGATCCTTGTTGTGGACGATGAACCCGCAATTGTTAAGTTATTACAATATAATTTGGAACAAGAAGGTTATCGTGTGACAACTGCATTTGATGGTGCAGCGGCATTAACATTAGCCATGAGTGAACCATTTGATTTTATTATTTTGGATCTAATGTTACCTAAATTAGATGGGCTAGAGGTGACACGCCGTTTGCGGATCGATAAGATTCGAACGCCGATTATGATTTTGACAGCTAAAGATAACGAGACGGATAAAATCGTTGGTTTGGAACTAGGGGCTGATGATTACGTTACTAAACCCTTTAGTCCTAGAGAAATCATTGCTCGAATCAAGGCAATTAAAAGACGTTTGATTCAAACGCCGCAAGAGCAGACTGAAACGGCAATGTCTCAAGATACCATTAAGGTCGGACCGCTAGTTTTAGACCTTGAACAGATGATTGCGACTAAAAATGGTAAAGATTTACGGTTGACACCTAAAGAGTTCCAACTTTTGCAGTATTTCATGCAGCGTCCTGGACGTGTTTTGAGTCGGGAGTCATTGTTAGATGGTGTGTGGGGCTTTGATTATGCTGCAGAATCACGGATGGTGGATATACAAATCAGTCATCTGCGTGATAAAGTCGAAGCTGACCCTAAACGACCACATTTTCTGAAAACTGTTCGCGGATTCGGGTATAAATTGGAGGTAAACAATGATTAGGCGTACGTCGTTATTTAAAACAGCGTTACTGATATTGATGGCAATTATTTTTTATTTACTCGTTATTTTTGTGACAAACAATATTATTGAAAACCAACAAAAGAATTACTTGCAGCAAGAGGCCAAAAATTATCATTTAGTTGCTCGAGATCCAGATACTTTACAGCAATGGATCGGTAACGTCGATTTAACGGTAATCGATCACCCTTTGCGCCAAGGCTCTGATTTGCAAAATACGGCGCGAGATTTAGTGAGCCACAATTTGGTTTCTAAAAGCCATCCATTTTCAAAGCAGACGATCAATAATAAAACTTATTTAGCTTATGCTTATTACGGTCGACAGACGATGCCAACGGTACTTTTTGTACCCAAAAATAATATTTGGCGCTTAGTGCCAACTACATTTTGGCTTTTAACCGTTCTTTACTTTGTGACTATTGCTAGTTTACTGGCTTGGGGTCACCAACGTAGCCGTAAATTACGTCAAGATTTGGATACATTAGTCAGCAATGTTCACCGAATTCGGCATCGAGACGCACCTGAACCTTTGATTTTAGATGTTGCTGACGTGTTGTATCCATTATCATCTGAAGTGAATAAATTAGATGAAGATGTGAGTCATCTGAATGATAAAATCGCATTAAGGAATGAAACCTTCAAACGATTGATTGATAACTTGCCTTTGGGCGTGATGCTATTAGATGAAGACGGCAACGTCGTTTTGCTGAATCAATCTATGCGGGGGTTACTTGAGATTGAAGATGAACCACTACCTCATCCATTTATTGATGATGTTAAAACTTATCGACTGTCACAAATGATTGAGCATACGATTCGTGATAACAAGAATCACCATGGCGAAATCCAGTTGGTGCAACAACGACCACGTTATGTCGATGCAAATGTCATTCAGCTGGGTCAAGAAGGTCCACGGCCGCAAATTTTAGTACTGCTTTACGACTTAACGGATATTCGGCGCATTGAGCAAATGCAGTTAGACTTTGTTGGAAATGTCAGTCATGAATTAAAGACGCCAGTTACAGCCATTCGCGGTTTTGCGGAAACTTTGCTGAATAAGCCAGATGCAGACCCTAAAGATCAAGCAGACTTTTTAAAAATTATCTACAGTGAGAGTGTTCGTTTAAATCAATTGATTCAAGATATTCTTGAACTATCAAGATTAGATGAAGATGCACCAGATAAGCGAACTGAAATTAATGTTAAAGATTCTGTCAGCCATATCGTTTCCGAATTAAAACCAGCAATTAAATCTCGTGAATTGCAAGTAGATTTAAATGGTCCTGATGATATTACCTTAGCTATGGATCCAACCCAATTCGACCAAATCATGAAGAATTTAATTAGCAATGCCATTTTTTACAATAAACAGAAAGGTAAAATTGCGGTTAACTTTGCCTCAGGAACAGATGATATTCATATTTCAGTAGCTGATACTGGTATTGGTTTAAAAGAAGATGAGCAAGATCGAATTTTTGAGCGTTTCTACCGCGTTGATAAAGCAAGGTCTTATAATAATGGTGGGACTGGGTTAGGTCTAGCCATTGTTAAAGAGATTGTTGAAAATCATGGTGGCAATGTCAGTATTTCAAGCCAGTATGGTGTGGGAACAACGATCAGTGTCAAACTGCCAAAGGCTTAATTTACAATATTTTTACATTCTAATAAGTAAATATTTACATTACCGTTTTATAATTAACAGATTGGTTAACGGAGGTAAACATTTTGAAAAAGAAAATTGTGCTGCTACTGGGCGTACTTTTATTAATCGTGCCTCTGACAGCTTGCAATTTAACATCAAACCAAGGGCGTTCAATAACCGCGGTTGGATCTTCAGCACTACAGCCACTTGTTGAAGCAGTTGCAGAAGAATACACACATGGACATAAGGGTAACTTTATTAATGTTCAAGGTGGTGGGACTGGCACTGGGTTAAGTCAAATTCAAGAAGGCGCTGTTGATATAGGTAATTCCGATTTATATGCTGAGCAAAAAAAAGGAATCGCTGCAAATAAATTGCGTGATCATAAGGTTGCCGTTGTTGGTATCACACCCGTAATTAATAAGTCATTAAAAGTTGATAATTTAAGCACCAAGCAATTGATTGCTATTTTTACAGGTCAAGTAACCAATTGGAACCAAGTTGGCGGTCCGAACCAGCCAATTGTTGTGATCAATCGTGCTCAAGGTTCTGGAACACGTGTTACGTTTGAACGGTGGGGATTAAAAGGCCGAGGTGCCTTACAAGCACAAGAACAAGATTCTACCGGGATGGTACGCCAGATTGTTGCCAGTACACCGGGAGCTATCAGTTATATGGCTTTTGCATATGTTGATGACTCAATCAAAACGATTGCCGTCGATCAAGTAAAACCAACAAATAAAAATGTGGAACAAGGCAAGTGGCAAATTTGGGCGTATGAACATATGTATACTCGTGGGACGCCTACTGGACTGACCAAAGATTTTATCAGTTATATGTTGAGTGATGATGTTCAAAAGCGGGTTGTCGGGAAACTAGGCTATATTCCTATTAGCAATATGCAAGTCCACCGAACTTTGCAGGATGAGCTAAAGGTTCCAACAAAGTAAAGGAGGGGCTAGTGATGCATGATCAAATTAAAGAGAGTTTATTAAAAAAATCACGAGCAACGCGAAGCGAGCGACGAGGTAAACTGATCAGTCTATTTTGTACGGCAATCATCATCTTAGTAGTAGTATCTATTTTTTACTTTGTTGCTTCAAAGGGATTAGCTACTTTTTTTAGTAATAAAGTTAATGTTTGGGATTTTCTTTCTAAAACGGTTTGGAATCCAGGCAGCACAGATAGTCATGGCAATCCTCAGGCGGGTGCCTTCCCGATGATTATTGGGTCTTTTGCTGTGACACTGTTATCTGCAATTATTGCGACACCATTCGCAATTGCGACAGCAATTTTTATGACTGAAATATCTCCAACTAAAGGTTACAAGATTTTGCAGCCGGTGACTGAATTACTTGTAGGTATTCCGTCTGTAGTCTATGGTTTTATTGGCTTATCAGTTGTTGTGCCCTTTGTTCGGCATACTTTTGGTGGCACGGGGTTTGGTATTTTAGCAGGTACTTTTGTATTATTTGTTATGATTTTACCCACAGTGACGTCGATGTCAGTTGATGCGTTAAGGGCAGTGCCACGATATTACCGTGAGGCTTCACTAGCTTTGGGCGCCACAAGATGGCAAACAATTTACAAAGTTGTTTTGCGTTCGGCGACACCTGGATTAGCAACAGCGGTGATTTTTGGGATGTCGCGGGCATTTGGTGAGGCTTTAGCGGTTCAAATGGTTATTGGTAACGCGGCTTTATTGCCACATAATTTAGTTTCTCCAGCTTCAACATTGACTAGTGTCTTGACAATGGGGATGGGTAATACCGTTATGGGTTCCGTGTCTAACAATGCTTTGTGGTCCCTAGCACTGCTATTACTGTTGATGTCTCTAATTTTTAATTTAATTATTAATCGTATTGCTAAGAAAGGAGAGTTATAAACATGAACTCAAAGAAATGGGATAAAGTTGCTACCGGCGTCTTATATTTCATTGCGGGTATCATGATTTTGATTCTTGCTTTCTTATTGATTTATATTTTGGTGAATGGGTTACCACATGTTAGTTGGCATTTTTTGACTTCATCTGCCAAAAGTTTCCAAAGTGGTGGTGGCATAGGGGTCCAATTATTCAACTCGTTTTATCTTTTATTTTTGGCAATGTTGATTTCTGTGCCACTGTCCATTGGTGCAGGTATCTACCTCTCTGAGTATGCGCGCAAAAATTGGTTAACCAGTTTGATTCGATCTTCAATCGATATTTTGAGTTCATTACCATCAATCGTTGTCGGTTTATTTGGTTTCTTAGTATTTTCGATTCAAGCCGGTCTGGGTTTTTCTATTCTTTCTGGAGCCTTGGCGTTGACCGTATTTAACTTGCCGCTGTTAACGCGAAATGTTGAAGAGTCATTAAATACAATCTCTGAATCACAGCGAGAAGCGGGGTTAGCACTAGGTCTTTCTAAATGGGAGACGGTTCTACGTGTTGTGATTCCTGAGGCTTTACCTGGTATTGTAACGGGGATGATTTTAGGTGCTGGGCGTGTTTTCGGTGAAGCCGCTGCTTTGATTTATACAGCTGGACAGAGTGCGCCACCACTTGATTTTGCCAATTGGAACCCGTTTTATATTGCTAGTCCGTTAAATCCCTTACGTCCTGCCGAAACATTAGCGGTGCATATTTGGAAAATTAATTCTGAAGGGATTATGCCAGATGCTAGCCAAGTATCAGCAGGGGCATCAGCGGTATTGATCATCGCGGTATTGCTATTTAATTTTGGTGCACGGTACATTAGCGCGCGCGTATACCGGCGTATGACTGGCGGGCAATGAATATTAGCATGATTGATGTATATTAAAGGAGTCTCATGATGAAGAATTATACAGCTGATGACAAGTACATCAAAGCATTAGATCCAAATAAACATGAATTAGCAATCTATACGGATGACCTGCATGTTTCATATGGTAGTTCGGAAGCAATTCATGGCGTTTCATTAGCTTTTGAGCGGTTCAAAATTACGGCATTAATTGGGGCTTCTGGGTCAGGTAAGTCCACATATTTGCGCAGCTTGAATCGGATGAATGACAATATTGATGGTACAAAGGTTACTGGCAAAATCATGTATCGGGGGTTAGATATAAATGGTCCCGGAATCAATGTTTATGAAATGAGAAAACATATAGGTATGGTGTTTCAACGACCCAACCCATTTTCTAAATCAATTTATGATAATATTACATTTGCACCAAAGCGTAATGGCCTCAAAGATAAGAACAAATTAGATGAATTGGTTGAGACAACATTGAAACAAGCTGCTTTATGGAACCAAGTCAAAGATGATTTACATCAAAGTGCTTTGGCATTATCCGGAGGGCAACAGCAGCGATTATGTATTGCAAGAGCCATTGCTATGAAACCAGATATTTTACTGTTAGATGAACCAGCAAGTGCTTTAGATCCAATATCAACATCAACGGTCGAAGACACATTATTGGCGTTAAAGGATGATTATACGATTATTATCGTAACGCACAATATGCAACAAGCGGCACGTATAAGTGATTACACTGCATTCTTCCATTTAGGGAATGCATTGGAATTTGACGAAACCTCGAACGTGTTTACGAATCCAAAGATTCAAGCGACAGAAGATTATGTTTCTGGACGTTTTGGTTAGTAGGAGGCTGCAGATGGTAGAACAAACTAATAAAATAATTTCATCTAATGATGTTCATTTGTTTTATGGCCGTAATGAGGCTCTAAAGGGCATTACAATGGATTTTAATGAGAGTGAGATCACCGCTTTGATTGGGCCTTCAGGGTGTGGAAAATCAACATTTTTACGGACTTTAAATCGAATGAATGATTTAATTCCCAATGTTACAATTACAGGGACAGTCAAGCTGCATCAGCAAAATATTTATGCACCGGATACTGATACAGTGGCCTTGCGTAAAGAGATTGGGATGGTTTTCCAGCAACCAAATCCATTTCCATTTTCTATTTATGAGAATGTTGTTTATGGTTTGCGGTTAGCTGGTATTCGTGATCGACGTCAGTTAGATGAGGCAGTAGAGACAAGTTTACAACAGGCAGCCATCTGGGATGAAGTAAAGGATAAATTACACGAAAGTGCATTATCCTTATCCGGCGGTCAGCAGCAACGAGTATGTATCGCACGTGTTTTGGCTGTAAAGCCAGATGTTATTTTACTAGATGAACCTACAAGTGCATTAGATCCAATTTCTAGTGGGCAGATCGAAAATATGTTGCTGGAATTAAAAGATCAATATACGATTATCCTAGTAACGCACAACATGCAGCAAGCATCACGGATTTCTGATAAAACGGCCTTCTTCTTGCAAGGCCATTTAATTGAATATGCGGATACAAAAACGATTTTTTTGAATCCACAACAAAAAGAAACTGAAGATTATATTACTGGACGTTTTGGATAAGGGGGCATGAACATGCGACAAATATTTGAAGATGAATTAAATGAATTACATGTCCGTTTTTCTGAAATGGGCATGATGGTAAATGAAGCAATTTATAAATCGGTGCGTTCATTTATTGATCATGATAAAAACTTGGCCCGTGAGGTTATTGACAACGATCGTCAGGTCAATAAGCGCGAAGTAGATTTAGAGAAGCGTTCATTTGAGATGATTGCTTTACAACAGCCAGTAACATCTGATTTACGTATGATTGTTACGGTTATGAAAGCAAGTTCTGATTTGGAACGAATGGGTGATCATGCGGTTAGTATTGCCAAATCAACGATTCGTGTAAAGGGCAATCGCCGTGTGCCAGCCATTGAAAAAGATATCGCTGAAATGTCAGATTCCGTTAAAAAAATGGTTGAAGAAGTTCTCGATGCGTATGTTAAAGAAGACGAAAAACGTGCGATCAAAATTGCAAATGAAGACTCAGGTATCAATGAATATTCAGATCGAATTTATAAAGCTTGTATTGCTGAGATGCAGCATGACCCAAGTACTGTGGTTGGCAGTATGGATTATCTTTTTGTTGCCTCTTATTTGGAGCGTATTGGCGACTATGTTACAAATATTTGTGAGTGGATCGTTTATTTGAAAACCGGCGATATCATTGAATTAAATTCTAACGTTGATGAAACAATGTGATTTGTCAAATATTGAGTATAGATATGTAAAAGATTGGCAACTAGGGCTAAAACTCTAGAGGGAACTACTCCGTGTCAAGTAGACAACCTAAATAATTAAAATGCTTATGCACTTTCCTTAACGGCATGGCACCCATATTCGTTGGGGGTCATGCCGTTAAGTGTTTCTTGGCGACGTTTGTTGTTAT
>NZ_JACGCJ010000034.1 GCF_021030645.1 Agrilactobacillus fermenti
GTGGACTTATCAATCTGTCCACAACGTACCAGTCTATTCAGAAACGCTTAAGTTATTGAACCGCCGTATACGGAACCGTACGTACGGTGGTGTGAGAGGCCGACCCGTTAGGGTCTCCTACTCGATTGGAGAAAATGACTAGTAGGCGGCAACAAAATGTTTGTTTTATCTCTGACACATACTAGAAATCATCATAATAATGAGGCCCTTCAACTTCGTCGAAACTAAATTGAGTGTTCTGATGACATTAAAGCAACTTTTATAAAGGTACTTCGATTAATTCTTTAGTTGTATGGGTAAATGGTTCGTTACCAGTTTCAGTCAAGTGAATGCAATCTTCGATGCGGACCCCGGCAACCTTAGGGATATAAATACCCGGTTCAATTGAGAAGCACATGCCGGGTTTTAATTCTAAATCATTGCCAGCCATGATGGATGGAAATTCATGGTCGGACATACCAATACCATGGCCTAAGCGATGAATAAAGTAATCGCCATAGCCCGCCTTCGTGATGATATCACGAGCAACTTGATCCAATTCAGCTGCGGTAATACCTGGTTTTGCAGCATCCATAGCCGCTAATTGAGCTTCTAAGCAGACTTTATAAATGTCACGTGATTTATCATCGATCTTGCCATAGGCGACGGTTCTAGAAGCATCACTCATGTAGCCCTTATGATTAGTCCCCAAATCGAACAGGACTAAAGCATTAGGCTTAATTTTTTCAGGGAGTGGGGCACCGTGAGGATTCGCAGCGTTGGCGCCACTTTGGACAATCGTGTCAAAACTCATATGCATCACACCTTGTTTCATCATCGCATATTCGATTTCTGCGACGACCTGTTGTTCGGTGCGTGCACTAGAAACGGCATCAAAACCAACTTTGAAGGCATTGTCGGCTTCTTTACCAGCAGCAATCATTAATTGAATCTCAGCATCGGTTTTGAAAAGTTTTTGATGGGCGACGAAGTCAGTGACATCAATATCGAATTCGGCGTTTGGAAAGTGGGCGATCAGAGCCTCGTAACGTTTGAATTGCAGCTGTGCTTTTTCAATACCCCATTTGATTGGGTTAGCGACACGCCGTTTGATTTGATCGGCAATCATCGCATAAGCATCTTCGTGGTCAAGATAACCATAAACGTCATAAGGCCAACCAGTGGCTTTTACAACTTCGACTTCCAATGCGGGGGCAAAAATAAATGGCTCTTGATCAGCGAATACGAATAGACCCAAAGTCCGTTCATGAGGTTCACTGTAAAAACCAGTATAGTAATTGATGTTTACTGGATCACTAATATAAACGACATCTAACTGTTGATCTTGCGCCCATTGACGTAATTTGTCTAAATTTTCCATGACAAAACTTCCTTTTTCATCTTTTACTTTTAAGTATAGCATAGGTTTTTGAACCTATTTTCAAAAAACAAGGTTCGAAAAAAATACCGTGTTTTCATGAAAATTTCATAAAAACGCTTGCATTTTTGGTTTAACAATGTTAAATTTATTTCTGACAAATGAAAATGATGGGGGTACGACGACATGGATAAACAAACAATTACAATCTATGACGTTGCCCGTGAAGCGAATGTTTCAATGGCAACAGTCTCGCGGGTTGTAAACGGAAATCCAAATGTAAAACCAGCAACACGACAAAAAGTACTAAAAGTTATTGAGGAATTGGACTATCGGCCAAATGCAGTTGCCCGTGGCTTAGCTAGTAAGAAAACAACAACCGTTGGGGTAATCATTCCTGACGTGACTAATATTTATTTCTCTTCGTTAGCTCGTGGGATTGATGATGTGGCAACGATGTATAAATACAATATTATTTTAGCGAATTCTGAAGAAAATGGGCCTAAGGAAATTCAAGTATTGAACAGCCTATTTGCCAAACAAGTAGATGGTTTGATTTATATGGGTCATACATTATCTGATGAAGTACGCGCTGAATTTTCCCGTGCTAAAACACCAGTTGTTTTGGCAGGTACGATCGATCCTGATGAACAAGTGGGCAGTGTGAATATTGATTACACTGAAGCTTCGCGTCATGTGGTCGATAAACTGATCAAGGATGGCAATCAAAAGGTTGCGTTTATCAGTGGTGACTTAAACTACCCTATTAATGGAAAATATCGTTTAGAAGGTTATAAGCAAGCCCTTAAAGCGAACAAGCTGCCATTTGACGACAGTTTGGTTTTTGAAACCGATTATAGCTATAAAGCAGGGGAAGCACTCTGGTCGCAATTGCAAGCAGCTGGTGCGACCGCAGCTTATGTGATCGATGATGAATTAGCTGTTGGTGTGATGAATGGCATGATCGACCATGGCATTAAAGTGCCGGAGGAATTCCAGATCATCACCAGCAATAATACGATCCTAACCGAAATGGTACGGCCAAAAATCACTTCGATCAGTCAACCCCTTTACGACATTGGTGCAGTTGCAATGCGGCTTTTGACAAAGATGATGAATAAGGAAGAAATTGATGAAAAAACAATTTTGTTGCCTTATGATATGGTGCAACGGGAGTCAACAAAAGCTTAAATAATTGTGACAAATGTGCTTGTCACCCGTAAATTTTGGCACATGGTTAAAGTTAAATTGGTGGTAATTAAACAGAGTGGCTGAGACAAAACTAACGTTTTGTTTTCAGCCACTTGTTAATTACGAATATTTATTGCTTAAACGTGTGCCAAAAGGCAATGTCCTCACTTAACTACGAATCACTCAAATGGAAAGGCCCACCATTTGAGTGACTCTTGTTAGTGCTCGGCCACTGAACGCCTTTTGTCTCACTCTCTCTATTTATTTTACAATTAATTGAAACAGCTAGCATGAATCTTGTAAATCATGGTCGTTGAACCTCTGCTGTCTCGTGGACTAGATCGTTTGTTGATCAATCGCTTCCACATTATGAATGGCTTCTAAAACATCCGCTGACGTGAGTTGAGGATTTAATAATTTAAAACTCTCATGGTCGCTAGCCGCAAAAGCAGCAACCTTTTGTAAATTAGCTTGATCACCTTCAGCAACATCTAGACCAGATAAGTTGGTTGGTAACCCTACGCTGTCATAAAATGGCTTTAATTTACGGATCTCATCATAGTCACCTGTATAAGCAAGCTGGACGAGAATACCGTAAGCTACTTTATTGCCGTGTAAGATTTTATGGGTGGCTTCAATATACGATAAACCATTGTGGACAGCGTGGGCACCAGCCATGCGACCATATTCAGCAGCAAAACCACCCACAGTACCCGCTAAGCCAATAACCGTATCGGCAATTCGACCAAAGGCGGGCGTTGATTGTTGTTCGGCTAGACTTGCTAAAGCCACCGAAGCGTCATTGAGTAAGATATTTAAAATTTCTTTGGCACTGGCAATACCTAGTCGGATAAAAGCTGTTTTAGCCGTCGCATCTAGTTTGCGTGTGAGACCTTCAATTTCATACCATTTGGCTAAGGTGTCACCAATGCCGGCTACCAAATAGGCTTTGGGCGTTTGTAAAAGCAAAGTCCAGTCTACAAGAGTTAAATCAGGGGCTTTTTTGAAATAAGCCACGCGTTTAAATGTGTGATCTGGATGATAAATGGCACCAATTGGGGTATAGGGTGCACAATTAGAAATTAATGTGGGAATTGAAACAAAATTAGCCTTTAAATTCTCAGCTGTAACTTTAGCCGTATCTAACAGACGGCCGCCACCAATACCGATAATGGTATCCACCTGACCGATTTTTTCCGCTAAGACTTGGCCATTTTCATCACTAGCCGTCCCATCGTAGAGATAAGTTTGATACGGTAACGTTTTTTGATAAAAGTTTTCGAAGACGCTCAAAGACTGGTTGCCAGTAATTACGGCGCACGTCCCGAAATCTTTTAAATAATCTTCTAGGCCATCTAAGATATGGTCGCCGCTGACATAACGATTGGCACCAGGTCGTAGTTCACTTGCTGAATTCATGATGAAGCCCCCTAATAAAATAAGAAAATGATAAGAGTAATTTTAGTATTTACTCATTAAAATGTCAAATTTAATTGAAAGGTTGTGCCTTGATGCAATATATATCGATTCCAGATCAACAACATAGGCGGGTAACCTTGATTCCAGAAATCACTTATCAAAATGAAGCTTATTGGTTTGGGCAAACTAGGCGTGATTGGCGGATGAGTTTATTGTTGCCGTTTGACTATAATCAGCAGCAACAACGGCATCCGGTAGTTATTTGGTTGTCGGGTGGCAGTTGGCAAATGAGTGATCGTAGCGCGTATTTACCAGAGCTGACCTATTTAGCGCGAGCTGGGTATGTGGTTGCTAGTATTGATTATCATATGGGTATGGAGGGCACTTTTCCAATTCAAATCTGCGATGTCCGTCGAGCAATTAATTATCTAACGGAACAGCAATCCGTTTATCATTTAGATATGCAAGCAATTACGCTGATGGGAGATTCAGCAGGTGGACATTTGGCCTTAATGACGGGTTATACGTCGCAAGAAAAAACGTTAATGACACTTGATTTGCCGCCGATACCTAAGATTCAAAATGTTGTTGCTTACTACGCCCCTAGTGATTTGGTAGCTTTATGGGAAGGCTATCAACAGCGGGTGCCACAAGCAGCACAATTCATGTATTCAGCACCGTTAAAAAATCTGTTAGGTGTCATGGCTTTTGATGCGGCAAAATTCCAGGCGGCTAGCCCGATCAACTATGTTTCTGATCAGGTACCAGCGACACTTCTACTACAAGGTGACCGCGATCACTGGGTTCCTTTGGATCAAAGCAAACGCCTTTATCAACGGTTACAGGCTGAAAAGATTCGCTCAGAATTACTGATCTTAAAAGCGGGCAACCATATTGACAGCCGTTTTTTTGCACCGGCAGTTAAGACAAGGGTACTCGATTTTATCCAAAACACAGTACAGTAGGTCAAGAAAGTTTAAGTAAAGCAGCTTTAATATAAATTAAAAACACCTAAAACAACCAAAATAATTCATTTCGTTGTTTTAGGTGTTTTTTTGGTTACCCTTATTTTTGGTTCCAATACGAGTTATTTTTACCGGTAGGCGTTATAACTCGTAGCTGTGTTGCTGTTACTGCTATAAGTCCCATAGGTTGAATTGGAATTTAAGCCAGAACCTGAGTAATTGTAGTTATTATAGTTATTTTGCTCGCTGTCATTAGTGTTATTGTAGTTACCTTGACTGTAGCCGCTGTAGGTCCCACTGCCAAAACTCCCATAAGTGCCATAAGAACCATTGCTGTAATAGTACTTAGAGGCGTCGTCTTCAACCGAATCATCTGGGTCTCGAACAGTCTTGCCTGTGTAGGTAGAAGTAATGCCATAGTCATTGCTTGCACCAAAGAAATGGTTCCAGAATAATTTATAGTTCTTTTCTGTGCCGCCAATACCAAATTGATAACTGACATCTTTCGGCAGCTCATCATTATAGTAGGCTTTGACTTTTTTTCCGGTGACATGGGCATTAGCACCATTATAGGTAATTGCACCAGACTTTGTGCCCGTATCTTCTAAAACCGTATCCGTTTTAACTGTACTTGGTTGTTTCATCTTTTGATTTAATTTAAACATTTCAGGATTAGTTTTGTATAAAGCTGAAATAATATTAGACCAGTAAGTTAAATTGGCATCACTTGAAGACTTATTTAAAGTATAGTTATGACCGTAAAAGTTATCATAACCAATCCAAGAGGCCATTGTCACGCCAGGGGTGGAACCAATGAACCAAATATCACGATAATCATTAGAAGTACCAGTCTTACCAATCAAATCACTCTCAGAAAACGGTAATTGGTAAGAAAGTGTTGAAGCCGTACCTTTGGTAACCACACCATTCAACATCTTTTGCATGATGTACGCTGTGCTCTTAGAAAAGACTTGTCTCTTAGTTGCCGGTGCTTGGTAGATCACTTTGCCAGATGGATCCGTGATCTTTGAAATGACGTGGGGCGTTACGTGGGTGCCTTGATTGGCAAAAGTAGAGAAAGCACTAGCTTGCTGTAAAACAGAGACACCATTTTTGGTACCACCTAAAGCAATACCTAATTCACTGTATTCTTTATCAGATAGATGAATGCCCATTTCAGACATGTACTTTTTCGTATTCTTGCCACGCTGTAGGGCATCGTATAGATTAACCGCTGGAATATTATAGGATTCTGCTAACGCCTCACTTGCTGAAATAAAGCGATTTTGAATTTGTTGCCCAAAATCTGTTGGGAAATAACCATGGAAACTTACTGGAAAGTCGGCGATCATCGATTGCGTATTGATCAGCTTGTTTTGGACAGCGGGTCCATAAACCAACATCGGTTTAATTGATGAACCAGGGGAACGCTTAGTATCAAAAGCATGATTTAATTGGAATTTTGAAAAATTACGACCCCCAACAAAAGCTAGGACAGCACCGCTTTGATTATCCAATAGCACTGTTCCATTTTGAACGTATTCGGTAAACTGAGTTGGTTTTTGTGTCACTGGATCCGTGATCGTTGATGTTTTCGAGGTGCCAAGATAAGGGGCGGCTTGTTTCGAAGCCACTTGCATTTCATCGTAGAGTTTTCGATCAATGGTACTATGCACACGATACCCCTTTTGCCGTAATAACTGATCGGCTTGATTCCAATACGTATTATATTGATCTTTGTTCTTGCGGACAGTTGTGACATTTTTTCCATCCTCATGAATCAGTTGGTCGATCAAAATATCGCGTGCTTCAACGGTGATCAAGTTATAAACATAACCATAGCCGCGGTTTTCAGGCTGAGGTTCCGTTTTAGGTTGGAATTCTGCTTTAAGATCGACTTTTTTGGCAGCATCGTATTCAGACTTAGAAATGTCATTATGACGATACATTCGAAAAAGAACCGTATTTTTGCGATCCAAGCCAGCTGAAATATCTTTTTTCAAAGTTCCATTTTGCTTATAGGGGGTGTAAACAGAAGGACTCTGGGGCAAGCCAGCAATAAACGCAGATTCAGCTAAATTAAGATCAGCCGCATGTTTGTTGAATAACCCTAGAGCAGCTTGTTCAACACCACCAACGTTTTGGCCTTTATTATTGCGGCCAAAAGTTGCAGCGTTTAAATAATCTGTCAAAATTTCTGACTTTGTAAAGTAATTATCCAATCGGACAGCTAGTAAAATTTCAATGGCTTTACGTTTAAAGGTCGTTTCTGAAGATAGAATTTTCATTTTAACCAGTTGCTGGGTCAAAGTGGAGCCACCAGTTTGTGTGCCAAGACCGGTTAAATCTGAAAGTAATGCCCGTGAAATTGCTTTCGGTACGACGCCATGATGCTGGTAAAAATACTCATCTTCCGTAGCAACGATTGCCTTTTTTAAATAAGGCGAAATTTGATTGCTTTTTACTGGTGTCCGAATTAGATCGGTTGTCAAATTACCAAGTTTGTCATTTTTAGCAAAATAAAAGGCTGCCGATTCATTAGAATCTTCAATTTGATTCTTCATTGCTTGATAACTGGGGACCTCTTCTTGGCTTGCCAATGACGCAAAATAGCCTAGTCCGATACCAATACCCAATCCTGCTAAGACGATTAGGAAACTTAATAAAATTAGTAAGACTGTTTTCAAAGAGCTGATCGTGACGTTGAAATAAAAGCGGATCCGTTGCCAGACTGATAGCTCAGTTGGGTCAATCGTCTGTTCATCAGAAACTGCTTTGATTTCATATGTAAAGAAATTACCGATTCGTTTGAAAAGATTTTGTAATTTCTGCCACCATGATTGTGGTTCTTTCAAAATGCTTCCCACCTTTTTTCATACAGATGTCATTATATAACAGAATGAAATTAGAATATAGTTTTAGTTTGTCGACATTGTTTGAGTTGTTCTCTAAATTAATGGTGCGTATAATAAAAAAATAATCTCGTTAATTTGGAGGCCATTGTGAGCTATAAATTTTTACTATTTGATTTAGATAATACAATATTTGATTTTGATGCAGCAGAGGCAGCAGCCCTAAGCCGACTATTTGAACAATTAAATATACCCTTAACACAGGATATTCGGCGCAAATATCATCAATTCAATCAAAAACTTTGGCAAATGTATGAAAAGGATGAAATCAGCCGGTCAGAATTGTTAGAGGCCCGGTTTCCATTATTTTTCCAAAAGCTGCGGGTGCCATTACATGGACTGAATCCGGGTAAGATTTATCGTGGTTACCTACAAGAAGGTCATCAGTTATTACCAGATGCAAAGTTCATTTTACAACAATTGGCTAAATCATTTCGGCTTTTTGCAGTCACAAATGGTATTAGCGCAACACAGCGGCAAAGATTAGATGATGCCGGTATTATTTCTTATTTTGATGATCTATTTATTTCCGAAGAAATTGGTCATCAAAAACCAGCAAAATCTTTTTTTGATTATGTTTTTGCCCATATTCCTAATTTTGAATTAGCTGAAGCGGTGGTTATTGGGGATTCGTTATCTTCTGATATACTCGGTGGTACGAATGCTCATGTAGATACAATTTGGTATAACCCTGATTTTGTGCCAAATCATAGTTCGATCCACCCAATTTATCAAATCGCACATTTGACGGATCTACCACAATTATTAAGCAATCAAGTCGTGTGAGTTTATGCTATACTAAAATTAAAATTCTGAAAAACATGGGGTATTGGTATGCAACGAAATCGGATTGAACAATTTTGGGATAATTATCGTCAGATAAATCCACAAGCACCCGAACAATTTCAAGCTTGGGCGTTCGGCTCGGGTGCTAAGATGGCCGACGAGTTGGCAGATCTAGTGCTGGCAGGCAAGAAGACCGCAACTGCGTCTAACTATTTATTATACGAGCTGACCAATGAACCCTTGCCACAGGTAGGGGACCTAAGTATTGTTTTGAATGGTTCACAGCTGCCAGTTTGCGTTATCCGAACCACCAAAGTTTATGTTACGCCTTTTAAGGATGTGACTGCTGAACATGCGGCTAAAGAAGGTGAGGGCGATCGTTCGCTAGCTTATTGGCGTTCCGCGCATGAAAAGTTTTTTGCTGAGGAGTTAGCTACAGTGGATCAGCAATTTACAGATAATATGATGGTTGTTTGTGAAGAATTTGAGGTTGTATATAGTTAAATGATCAAGAAAAAATGATGTGATTTTCAGAAGTTAGCTTAACAGCTAGTTTCCGAAAAACACATCATTTTAATTTATTTAAAATTATTCAGCAGTTTGTGTCAAACGATAGATTGCATCAGCATAGATAGCACTGGCTTTTAAAATATCTTCAATATACATTAATTCATTAGGCTGATGCATAAGATCTTTACGACCCGGGAATTGAGCTCCGAATGCAACTCCGCGTTTTAAAATACGGCCGTATGTTCCGCCGCCAACGATAATTTCTTCGCCGGGTTGACCAGTATGATCTTCATAGGTTTTCAGTAAAGTCTTGACTAGCGGATCACTTCCTGGCACATAGTGGGGCACTTCAAAATGACCTTTTGTGGCAATATTAAATTGTGCGCCAAAATGATTACTTAGTTGTTGGGTCATTTGTTCAACAGTGGTTCCTTGAGGGTAACGCACGTTTAATAGAATGCTGGCTTGACTATTGGCGCGATCGTAGTTAAAGATTGATGCACTGACTGTTAGTGGGTCCATTAAGTCGTCGCGGTAAGCAATAGCGATATTTTGGCCATAGATATCTTCATGTAGATCATTTGCGATGACTTTGAGATATTGCTGTCCGCTAGCATCAAATGCCCATTGATTCAAGAAACTTGCTAGGAATGTAGCACCATTGCGGCCCTCTTGAGGATTGGCCGCGTGGGCACCTTGTCCTTGTAGTAATAAGTCATAATAGCCACCCGTATGTGTTATTGAACCTGTTAGGTGATTGGTCGATAAATATTGATCGAAAGCTGCTTCAAAATCTGGATCAAAGTCATGCTGCACACGTGCTTGAGCTGAATGAGGCACCATATTATCGCGAATCCCACTTTTGAAAGTCAAAAGGGTATAAGTACCAGCTTCGGCGTGCGTTAAATTTTGCGTCAATACAAAAGAAACAATGCCCTTTTCACCGTTGATAATTGGAAATTCAGCATCAGGTGAAAAGCCCCAATCTGGTGTGGGCTCTTGTTCGAGATATTCATGTAAACCGACCCATTCACTTTCTTCATCCGTACCTAGGATAAAGTGGATACTTTGTTTAGGTTCGAAACCTTGATCTTTTAGAAGTTTCAAGGCGTAATAAGCGGCCATGACAGGGCCCTTATCATCTGAAGTACCTCTGGCAATGATTTTGCCATCTTGAATGACCGGTGTAAAAGGATCTGTCTGCCAACCTTCACCTGCTGGAACGACGTCGACATGGCCTAATACACCTAATATTTGATCACCGGAACCAAATTCAATGCGTCCGGCAACATTATTGATGTTTTTAGTCGCAAAGCCATCACGCTCGGCGAAAGCCAACATCTTTTGTAAAGCCTTTGCTGGTCCAGGGCCTAAAGGAAAATCTGATGTTTTATGTTCAATATCACGTTCACTATTGATTGCCAATAATTCACTTAGATCGCGAATTAAGTCGTCCTGGTAGTCTTGGATCGCGGTTTGCCAATTGATTGTCATGTGAATCCCTCGCTTTTATTCAAATTAAATTTTATGAGCTCTTTAGTATTGTATGCAGTTCGGCATCATTTGGCTAGCTTTTTGTATCTGATGAGCGTTTTTTATGATTCTCAATTTCATTAACGTGTTCCAATACTAAGCGGAAAATGTTGATGATATGATCATCTGCTAGCGAATATAACACTTCTTTACCGACTTTACGGTTCTTGACTAGTTTGGCTTCTTTTAAAGCACGTAATTGATGGGATACCGAGCTTTGCGACATATCTAAAATACTGGCGATATCCAAAACTCGCAATTCCGATTCGTATAAGGCATAGAGAATGGTAGCTCGAGTTTTATCACCGAACGTTTTGAGCATTTGGGTCATATCATTAATGGTTTCACTGGGCGGGATCGTTTGACGAACCCGACGAATAATGGCTTCATGGTTGACAGTTTCATCTACAGACATAAATATCATCCTTTAATATTAAGATTAGTCGTCAGGGGATAAAGTATCGTACTCATTTGTGATGTGGGGCAAAAGCTGGTGAGCTGTTGGGAAACAGTACTTTGCTTTTTAGCGGTGGACACTTTCAAGTGGGTCAAGCTTGGCAATGAGGCTAATAAATCAACATTATTTGGTCGTTGATCATTATGCTCATGTAAAAATAAGTTGAGGGCAAAGTCATTATTGTGGCCTTGATTGTTAAAATCTACCAAGACTTTATCTCCTTGGATCCAGCCACTAGCGAGTTTGAACCAAAGTGTATTCGCAATTCGCCGGACGGCTTGTATGCGATAATTTTGATTGGGGAAAATTAAGCCACTGGTCTGCTGGGGATAAAGCGGCGAATGATAAGCGACTTGCATCGATGTTTCTGGTTTTAGGCGGAGGGTCTTGTTCAAATAGTTTATGTTATATAATAAGTCATCTGCGTTATTTAATGCGTCTGCAGAAACAAAACGATTTTCGCCGATTTGATAGTATGTTTGCGCACCTAAATTGACGACCTGGGTTGCTTTAACGATTTGAAAGGGTTTCAAAGGTGCTTGAGTCAACTCAGTTCGATACGGATTCTCATAAGTAGGCACGCGATGATTGCTAACTAAGGTGACGGCTTCATCAATGTTGCGAATGCGGGCATCATCTTTACTTTGCTGATAGCTGGCACCAACAGCGGGATAATTCGTAACCACACCATCAATCGGCAAATTAACGATTTTATTCCAACTTTGCTGTTTTTCGGTCATTTCGTCCCAAATATAAACTTGTTTGCCCAAGTAATGCAATTGATCAACTAGTTGCGGCGTGACCAATTCGGAAGAAATATTGATGCCGGTAACATATTGCAAGGCATCGAAATTGATGCGTTTTAAGCTGCCAACAATAAAGATACGAGGGACATTCGGCAGTAAGGTCTGCATTTGACGCAAGCTTTCTAAGGAAAAGGAATGGATCATGACACGATTTTCCATATGGTATTTCTTAACCGCGGCAGTGATCAGTGCTTCCATATCTTTGGGATTGCCAGATTTTGTCTTTTTTGTTTCTAATAAAAACTTGGTATTAGGCTGGTTTTGATAATGGGCAAAAAGCTCATCCAAACTATGGATGGGTTCGCCATTAGCACTATGGAGTTTTTGCAATTGTCCAAAAGGCATTTGGGAAACAATGACCCCTTGGCCGGTGACACGCTGCAGATTACGGTCATGAGAAATGACCAATACGCCGTCTTGAGAACGATGTAAGTCTAATTCGACGTAATTAGCTCCCTCAGAAAAGGCGGTATCAAAACTTTGAAAAGTTTCTTCTGGCGCATTGATTGGATCACCTCGGTGTCCCACAACTGTAAATCCTGTGGTAAAATAAAAGACGCTGAGTAAGGCGAACAAACTTAAAAGTAATGTTAGTTGTTTTGGTTGATTTTTTTTCATGTTAAACACTATTCCTCAATTTTGATTACAACTAATAAACATACCATGAAATAGAGTTTCGGGCTACTATACATCCCGAATCATAGCTGGAGGTAAATGGCTTGACACAAAGTTATCAAGATTTGAATTTGATTGAAGAAATTACCCGCTTGGATGGTAGTAAGTATTATGAAGTCGCCAACATTTTTATGAATGGACGCGCTGAATTGGCAGCCATTCGAGGATTTATCAAGCAAGTTAAAATTTTGCAGTTAAACATTCCTAAATCAACGGCGGTCAAAGTTTATGAACAATACGTTAATGATACTTATACTTTTCCAGCGGAGGATTTTGACCACTGGGAAGAGTGGCAAAAGCCCGCTGGTAAAATTGAAACGGCTTTTCAACAAATTCTAAAAGAAAACCATATTGGTTAAAGAAGTTCTCATAATGAATTGTTTTTCACAACAAATTTTAAAGATTACCCTTTACAGATTAGATAATATTTGATATTATATTTTTTGTTGATTGGCCAGTAGTTCAGTGGTAGAATGCCAGACTGTTAATCTGTGGGTCGTTGGTTCGAATCCAACCTGGCCAGTAAGAGAGGATATCATAGTTTTCTCATTTTTAATATTTATGCTATACATATACATTTATTTATTTTTTGGCCAGTAGTTCAGTGGTAGAATGCCAGACTGTTAATCTGTGGGTCGTTGGTTCGAATCCAACCTGGCCAGTCGATATAAGCTTAGAGATTAGGCTTATTTTTTTTGACATCTGTTAATGATAAAATTCGAATCGTAAGTTTAATTTTAAGAAATAGAAAAGAGTCTAGATATGATTTACTATATTTCTGATACGCATTTCTTTCATGCTCAATTATTGGCGCCCAATGATTTTGCACCACGGCATTTTTCTGATGTTGCGTCAATGGATGAACAAATGATCACAGCCTGGAACGCTCGTGTAGCTGACAAAGATACTGTCTATCATTTGGGGGATATAGCATTACGACCGGGTAATTTTCCAAAGCCGTCAGAAGTCTATACCCTCATTAAACGCTTGAATGGTCATATTGTTTTCATTAAAGGTAATCATGACGCTCGGGAGCTGTTTAAATATATTGCTCAGCACAATTACGATTTAAATGGGCAGCCGAAGTATCAATTTGAAGATGTGGGTGCGCTGATCAAATTTGACCATGCTCAATATTACTTGACGCATTACCCATTGTTGTTGGGCATTGCAACCCAAATCTATAATCTTCACGGACATATTCATCATAATATGATGCCAACGGCGCTAAATATTAATGTTGGGGTGGATGCACCAGAACGGGAGCTATTGCCAGCACCATTACCCTTTGGCACGCCACTTACGGGATCAGAGATTGAAATGATCATTCAAAAGAAGCAACAGCTATTAGCACAAAAAAATTAGTGAATATTAATTTTCACATTGATTTCTAATTTTGGGTTCGTTATACTAATTATATCATTGTTATTGGAGGGGATTGTTTGCTGGGTGAGCGAAACTTAATGGCATTAAGAAGTAGGGTACTGGAATTGACCAAATCTGAGTATCAAGAAGATGTTGCTGCAATTTTAATTCTTGCTTTCCGCAAATACCAACAGCAGCAATTGTCTCAGGATTATTTCAATTACAGTTTGATGCCGCAGCTGGTACCCTTAGTAAAAGCTGAAGCGTTACAAACAGTTGAAAGTATGCTGATTTCATTAATTCAAACAAACTAAAATTATGGATCAGGCAAAAGACAGCCAAAATAGGGTGTCTTTTTTTAATATGAATTATTTTCTCCTAGCAATGCAGGACAATTAATGAGAGAATAAAGCACATATAAATGGTGCTTGACGGGGGTTCGTTGTTTCATTACGATTGACATTAGTTAGGTTCACCGTCTAGGTATAAAACGATTCATGGAGTTGACAGTAATGGCTGCAGAGACAATTGAGATCGTCCATACGAATGATTTACATTCACATTTAGAAAATTGGCCGCGAATTCGACGGTATATTCAGGCTGTTCAAGCTACAGAATCACAAGCAGGGCAGACAGTCTTGGTTTTTGATATTGGTGATGCAGAAGATCGGGCCCATCCTTTGACCGAAGCAACGAATGGTGAATCTAATGTTGCGCTATTAAATCAAATCGGGTATGATGCTGTGACGATTGGTAATAATGAGGGGATCGGCAACAGTCATGCTCAGTTGGAGCACTTATATGATCACGCCAATTTTGATGTGGTCTTAGCTAATTTGTTTGAAAAAGATGGCTCACGACCTAAATTTGCTCAGCCCTATAAACAAATGACGACAAAACAAGGCACACGTGTGACGATTATCGGTCTTACGGCACCATTCTTCCTAACTTACCAACCGAATGGCTGGCAGCCACGCGTGGTTCAAGATGTGCTTCCAGATATTTTAGCGCAAACACGAGCTTCAACGGATATTTTTGTTGTGCTTTCTCACTTAGGTATTGAAATGGATCGTTATTTGGCAAAGCACTTTCCAGAATTGGCCGTAGTTCTCGGCTCACATACACATCATTTATTACCTCATGGTGAACAGCACGGGCATACAATGTTAGGCGCTGCCGGGAAATATGGTCAGTACATTGGTAAGATGACTTTGAATTTAGATGCGCAACATCATATCATACAAACAGTAGCGACTGTCCAAAAAACCAGTGAACTGCCTGAAGAACCTGAAGACAAGACTGAAATTCAAGACTACGCGCATCGAGGTCATGCGTTACTGCGGCAAGTAAAAATCGCCAACATACCTGAACCGTTGGTGACAGCGATTGACCGACCAACGAATATGATTCACTTAGCTTTGAAAGCCCTAAGAGTAAAGGGGCAAACTGAAGTGGCTATTTTAAATCAAGGCTTATTTTTACGTGATTTGAAGGCGGGTATAGTAACAATGGATGATCTGCATGATCAAATGCCACATCCAATGCATTTATTGCGGGTCACCTTACGTGGTTATGATTTATGGCGTTTAGTTATGGAGATGGAGAAGAATCGGTTGTTTTTACGTCATTTTCCAATTAAAGGTATGAGTTTTCGAGGGAAGTTGTTTGGTGAACTGGTTTATGATGGTTTAACTATTGAACCAGGAACACGACGCGTTTTGTGGCATGGGTCAGAGCTTAATCCTGAACAGACTTATACAATTACTGTTTTAGATCACTATTTGTTTATTCCATTCTTTCCTACAATTGAGATCGTGGGTGAAAATGAATTTCTTTTCCCTGAATTTTTGCGTAATGTTGTTGCTGATTATTTACAACAACACTATCCAGTTTAGAAACGAGGCAAGCCGTTGACAGAAAAAAATGAAAAAAAGACGCCGAAAAAAGACGCCGTCAGCAAACTAAACGAAATTTTAGACGAAACTGTGTCAACGCCAGAATTGACTAAGTATGCTCGAGTCTTAGATGGGCAGCTAATGATCAATGGCGTGGATTATGAGCTTGTGGTCAATTACAAGGATGCCTTTAACCTTGATGCTTTAAATGAACGTTATAGTGAAGTACTCAATAAGTATGACTATATCCTTGGAGATTGGGGGTATGACCAATTAAGGCTACGGGGGTTTTATCAAGATGGGAATCACCACGCCAATCGTGACCAACTTATTGGGACTGTACAAGATTATTTGTATGAATACTGTAACTTTGGCTGTGCGTACTTTATTGTCAAACGGACTGGAAAATTACCTGAACGTGATATTCGCCGTAATGCTAAACCGCAACGTCGGCGGTCGGCCCGGGCACGCAATCAAAGTCAACGCCCAACTTCTAGAGTTGCTAATGATCATCACAAAGTTGATTCCCGTAAGAAGGCCGTTGCTCAGCCCAAAAGGCAAGCGCCAAAGCGGAAATCATTTACCATGCGGCAACTTGATGATGATCAGAATTAAAAAATTATAAATTTATTTGGAGTGTTATTGTGGATAAGAAAGATTACGCTGGCTATTTTATTGATTTAGATGGCACAGTTTACAAAGGCAAAGAACGGATCCCTGCAGCAAAGCGCTTTGTTGAGCGTTTACAAGCTGCCGGCAAGCCGTTCTTATTTTTGACGAACAACACGACTAAAACCCCTGAGGCAGTCGTAACCAATTTAGCGGAAAACCATGACATTCATGTCACCCCAGATACGATCTATACGCCAGCCCTTGCAACAGCCAGTTATTTAACGGATCAAGTCAACGGGCAGCCAGCAGAGCACAGTGTTTATATTATTGGCGAGTTGGGTTTGAAGAAAGCAATTCTTAGCGAAGGATTTAAACTCAATGAAGTTGACCCCGATTATGTCGTTGTTGGCCTAGATTATGACGTGACTTATCATAAGTTCGAATTAGCAACACTAGCCATTAAACGCGGTGCGACTTTTATTGGCACTAATGAAGATACAAATTTACCCAATGAACGTGGCTTAGTACCAGGAGCCGGTTCAGTAATTTCACTTGTAGAAACGGCAACACAGCAGAAGGCCTTTTACATTGGTAAACCACAAAAACCAATCATGGCTGCTGCCTTGAAAAAGATTGGCTTACCTAAATCGTCAGTTTTAATGGTTGGGGATAATTTAAATACTGATATCCAAGCTGGCTTTAATAGTG
Source organism: Agrilactobacillus fermenti (assembly GCF_021030645.1). Taxonomy (GTDB): domain Bacteria; phylum Bacillota; class Bacilli; order Lactobacillales; family Lactobacillaceae; genus Agrilactobacillus; species Agrilactobacillus fermenti. The sequence goes on from NZ_JACGCJ010000034.1 coordinate 17,192, forward strand.
ATGTGGATACGCTTCTAGTTTTAACAGGTTATAGTAAGCGTGCAGATTTGGCCGATCGGAAGCAACAACCAACTTACGTGGTTGAGTCATTGGATGAGTGGGTTTAAGATGCAGCGATTCAAGCGATGGTGTGGGCAAGCCTGCATTTTGATGGTCATATTGACAAGTGTCATTTTCGTAACGATTATGAGTACTTTTATTTTGTACCCAATCGACGCGCATATTCAGCAGTTACCTGAATTAGAAAATATGCCTTTAGGCCGTTTGTACCATAATTATGTTCAACTAATGGCTTTTTTGCATTTTCCTTGGCTGACACAGCTGCGGATGATGGATTTTCCGAGTTCTTTAAACGGTATTGCTCATTTTCGAGATGTAAAGCAACTATTTATTTTGAATGATTTATTGATGCTGGTATTGGTGCCCTTAGCAATTCATATTTGGCGGAAATGGCGTCGAACTGGTCAACTATGGCAATTAAAGTTGCCATTTCAAATGGGATTTTTAGTGCCAATAATGGTTGCTTTAGCAGCAAGTATTAATTTTGACCGTTTTTTCATTACTTTTCATCATTTATTTTTCCGCAATCGCAATTGGCTGTTTGATCCCAGCACAGATCCGATCATTAATGTTTTACCAGAAAGTTTTTTTAGCCATTGTTTTATTTTAGCGTTTGTTTTATTTGAAGCGGCCATGTTATTGGGCCTTTATCGCATAAAACATGTGTCTGATCTAAAAAAATAAGCTTGTCATCCGACTGATTTTAGCCGTGATGATAAGCTTTTTTAGGTTAATCTTTTGGGACTTCAACTTTAGATTTTTGAAATTTGTTTTTAAAGAAGACGAAAACCATAGGTAAAACAGAGATAACAACAATGGCAATGGCCACTAGTGAAAAGTGATCACGAACAAAAGGAATATTACCGAAAAAGTGACCAGCGCCGACACATAGCGTGACCCATAAAAAACCGCCAATAAAGTTATAGAGTATGAAATGACGATAATTCATGTGGCTGCCGCCAGAAACAAAAGGTGCGAACGTCCGCACAATGGGGATAAATCGAGCAATGGCAATTGTTTTACCCCCATGACGATCGAAGAAGTCTTCGGCCACCTTTAGTTTGTCCCGATTGATCAGCCGACCAAAGAAATTCGTTTCTAAAGCTTTATCACTGAGATGGCGGCCAATTTCGTAGTTAACGGTGTCGCCAATGATAGCGGCTGCGAGGAAAATCAAAAACAACAACGGTGTATTTAAGTGATAGTTTGGATTGGCTGCCAATGCTGTGGCGGCGAATAGCAATGAATCACCAGGTAAAAATGGGAAAATAACAATACCCGTTTCAATGAAGATCATTAAAAAAAGAATGACGTAAGTCCAATTGCCAAAAGTATTCACTAATGTGACTAAATGATGATCAATATGCAGGATAAAATCGATAAGTTGAGTCATGCATTACCTCCTATTTGTAAATTGAGTATAACTGAAAATCTTTAAGAATTGGTGAAGTAAATATGATGCTTTGCACGACTTTGTTAATAAATATCCTCTTCATCATTAGGGTGGCTATGGGCCATTCGACCTGCGGCGGCAGCGGCAATTGCACCGACAATATCATCTAAAAAGGTATGCACTTCACCTTGTTTATGAGCATTTAATTCGGCCAAAATCCCCGGTTTGATCTTATCGATATAGCCATAATTCGTTAGGCCGATGGAACCATAGACATTGACGATTGAAAGGGCGACGATTTCGTCCACGCCATATAAGCCTTCATCGGTTTCAATAATTTTCTGTAATGGTTCCGGCAGTTGTTTTGCTTGAGCCAATTCATCAATAGTAACACCAGTCATAATAGCATTCTGGACTTCGCGTTTTTTAAGAACTACTAGAACATTATCGATGCATTCTTCTATCGTTAGATCGAGAATATAATCTTTTTGCAAGAAATAAACGAGCTCAGCAATACTTTTGATAGATACATTTTCTTGCTGTAATAATTGAATACTGTGTTCGTAGAGATCAATCGGTGATTCAGCCATTGGCGGCTCACTCCTTAATTAAAGATTGATGTGGAATGAAGGGGTTGCTTGCGTTCTGGGTAGAGTGTTTCCAAAGCATCATTAACAGCTGCCGGTACTTCACCAAAACCTGTGGCAATCAATTTAACTTTACCTTCATAATAAGCACTATCACCAACACTATAAACTAACTCCCGACTTGTATGCATGTTGTGGTCTACCTTTACGTCAGCACCCTTTAAGTCGATTGCCCAATTCCTTAAGATCCGGCTATCAGAAGTAAAGCCGTAGTTCACTAATAATTTATCAGCTGTGATCGTTTCATGGTCATCGGACTTCATTTTTTTTAGGCCAATATTTAGTCTTTGATCGGTTAAAGTTAAATCATCTAATAGGTAGGGTGTTTTGATGTTGATCGTCGATTGTTTCATTTTTTCAACGCTAGACTCTAGGCCCCTGAATTTATCGCGGCGATGAATGATCGTCACCGACTTTGCAATTTCATTGAGTGCTAAAGCCCAGTCAATGGCTGAATCACCACCACCAGCGATAGCAACATCGATATCCTTAAAATCGGCTAAGTCGTTGACATAGTAATTGACATAAGTGCCCTCTAAAGCGGGATCATAATCAAAAGCCAATTTGCGAGGTGCAAATGCGCCGGTACCAATGGCAATGATGACGGATTTAGAATAGAAAGTTTCTTGATCCGTGCCAATTTCAAAAACACCATTATCGTCTTGTGTCAATGTCTTGACCGATGTATCTAAGGTAACTTTGGGTTCAAAAGCAGCCATTTGTTGCTCTAATTGACTGACTAAATCCTTCCCCTTAATATGAGGGAAACCTGCAACATCATAGATTTCCTTCTCTGGGTACAAAGCTAAAGTTTGCCCACCAAGTTGCGGCAAACTTTCTATTAAATGGACATCGGCATTACGCAAGCCAGCGTAAAAAGTTGCAAACATGCCGACAGGGCCACCACCGATAACTGTGATATCATAAATGTGTTGAGACAATCTCTATAACGCCTCTTTCTTCAAAAAAGTTAAAAGCATTTACAGATTATCATAAAACGCGCGTTTTTTATAGCTTTATGATGCGTATCTTTGCTTTTAGTTATGTTACATTATATTATATGTTGGAATAAAAAGTAGAAGGAGTTTTTTTATGGACTTTCCGCAATTACATTTAGATGAAGTAAAAGGCACTAAGGCGACCGTGCACACAAATATGGGGGATATTGAAGTTCAGTTATTCGATGAACTTGTCCCTAAAACGGTGGAAAATTTTGTTTCCTTAGCTAAAAATGGTTACTATGACAATATTATTTTCCATCGGGTGATTCCTGATTTCATGATTCAAGGCGGTGATCCCACTGGGACAGGTACTGGCGGTGAAAGTATTTGGCATAAACCTTTTGCAGATGAATTCACACCACAGTTATTCAATATTCGTGGGGCGTTGTCAATGGCTAATGCTGGCCCAAATACTAATGGCAGTCAGTTTTTCATTGTAAATAATGAGCATGTTAATGAACAAATGTTTCAGCAGCTTAAAGACGCAGGCTACCCTGAAGAGATTATTGCTGCTTATAAAAACGGTGGGACACCGTGGTTAGATTTTCGTCATACCGTTTTTGGTCAAGTTGTTAATGGCATGTCTGTGGTTGACGAAATTGCCAATTCAAAACGTGATGCTGCCGATAAACCGTTGAAGGATGTCGTAATTTTAGGTGTCGATATAACCGAGGCCCAGTAAAATGACATATCGTATTGGCCAGGTACTAAATGGAACAATCACGGGAATACAGCATTATGGTGTTTTTGTTTCATTAGATGAGACAACTCAAGGCCTGATTCATATTTCTGAGTGTGCTCATGGCTATGTCAGCAATCTAGAAAGTTTGTTTCATATTGGACAAAATATTGAAGTTTTAGTGCTAGATATTGATGAGTACTCTAAAAAAATCAGCCTTTCAGTAAGAGCTTTACAAAAAGACCCAAACATTGGCACGAAATGGTGTAAAAAGCATTATTGGACAAATCGGTATGTTGATAGCGGGTTTCAGCCTATATCTACGAACATGCCAAGCTGGTTGCGTCAAGCTGAAAAAGACTTTGGTGTACCTGATGTAGAGTGATGAATATTCATACAATCAAACCTAAATGATCTGAAATCGTTCGGGTTTGATTTTTTTTACAAATTTTCCTTGACGTGGGCCTCGCATCTTGATATTATAATAAACGTTGTTACGACAGAGGTTGCTTAACTGCTTCAAGCGTTGACAAATAACGCATCAGCACTCTTTGTTGTTAAAATGAATGTTGAATATTTATTCAAAATAATTGAAAAAATATGTTGACATCGAATGAAACACTTGATATAATATAAAAGTTGTTTCACGAACGTAGGCCTTTGAAAACTGAACAAAATTTCGACACCAAATGTGCAGGCTAGACCTTTTGGTCTAACAAACATTTGCGAAGTCAATTCGCTAGCAACAAATAATAATGAG
>NZ_JACGCJ010000035.1 GCF_021030645.1 Agrilactobacillus fermenti
CAGCGTTCGTCCTGAGCCAGGATCAAACTCTCAACTAAAGTTCAAGTTTGTGACTCATTATTATTTGTTGCTAGCGAATTGACTTCGCAAATGTTTGTTAGACCAAAAGGTCTAGCCTGCACATTTGGTGTCGAAATTTTGTTCAGTTTTCAAAGGCCTACGTTCGTGAAACAACTTTTACATTATATCAAGTGTTCCATTCGATGTCAACATATTTTTTCAATTAATTTTTTAAGAAACAATTGAATCATTGACATATCAGTGTTAATCATCAATAACGCAGTGATTAACGCGCAAGAAATATACTACCAAAAATATATAACGTCGTCAACACTAATTTTGATATTTTTTCACAGCAACTAATTCAGCTTGGCACTGTGGGCATAAACCATAAACTTCTAGCCGATGCCCATTAACCTGAAAACCGGTCAAATTCTCAGCTACAGTATCAACTTGATCAAAGTCCGGAAAGAAAACATCTACAATACGACCACAACGTTCACAAACCGCATGATAATGTTTTGTTTCAGCAAAATCAAACCGTGATGAGCTGTCACCATAAGACATCTCTTGCACAATGCCTAAACGCGTTAATACCCGTAAATTATTATAGACAGTTGCCACACTCATTTTAGGAAAATCTGCAGCCAAATGTCGATAAATTTCATCTGCCGTTGGATGTTCATCACTTTGAATCAAATATCTTAAAACTGCTTCTCTTTGTGGGGTAATACGGACACCACCATCTCGGAGCTTCTTTATGGATTCTTCCATAGCCTCTCTATTCATAAAAGTCACCCATCTTTTTTATAATTATTACAAATTAAATATATCTCGAAAAGGCTTCTAATTCAAGCATCCTTTTTATATAAAAAAGTTTGTTACTATTCTGAGCAGTCAATCGATGTGCGATTCACAATCATCATAGTAACAAACTTATTTTTTATCTGCTATCAAACTTCCCAGGTATGTCGCCTAATACACTAGCCTCACTTTTGCAATTCTGGCGCATCGGTCTTGTACATGTCAGTAGTACTATTGCCATCGTTTTGATGTAGCAGTGAATTCTTATCTAGATCAGCCTTTAATGTCTTACTTGCCTTAGACTTCTTATAGCTATATTTTTGCTTATCTACTTTTTTGAAATCTTTAGGTGTATAGAATCTGAGTAAATCACCAGTAATCACACGATCAGAAAGAGATAATTCTGTCGCAACGTGGTTTGTCATTTGATCCAACGTTTTCTTCTGGGTAACCGTTGGATGCTTCAATGCTTCACCATTTTTGGTATTGTAATAAGCACTACCGACTTTAGTATAATCTGGTGAAACAAAATCCCCATTTCGAAAAGCCACGGTCTGATTCTTTTGTGGCGAGAGGATATCTTGACCAAATTGAATACGGTCATTGTCCGGGATACCCACAAGATTCAATAATGTCGGTAAAACGTCAATTTCCCCGGCATAGGTATGATTGACGCCACCTTTAAGTCCAGGCATATGGATCATCAGCGGCACGCGTTGAAATTGAGCATTATCAAAGTTATTAAAGCTATCTTTATCCAGTAATTTAGCAACTGCTTTTTTATGATTTCCAGAAATACCATAGTGGTCACCATAAAAAACGATCATTGTATTTTTAGCGAGTCCCGAATCATTTAGCCAATTCATAAACTCACCAACAGATTGATCTAAATATTTTGCCGTTTGCACATAACCATCTACAGTACTGTCACCAGTATCCGTCTTAGCAATTGACTGATTTTGTTTGTCCAATAAATACGGATAATGGTTCGTCACAGTGATCAGTTTTGCATAAAAAGGCTGTGGCAGCTGCTCCAAATATGTCGCTGCATCCTTTAAGAAAATCTTATCTTTGAGCCCATAACCAATGCTATAAGCAGACTTTTTCGGGTAATAATTAGAACTAAAGAAATAATCATACCCCCAAGACTTGTAAGTATTATCTCGATTCCAAAAACTAGGAACATCACCATGAAAAGCGGCAGATGTATAGCCGTTTTGATCAAAAATTGCTGGCGCCGCCTGAAATGTATTTGTTGTGCCATATTGAACCATTGCCGGACCTTCTGCCAACCCAAACAATGAATTTTCGAGCATCATTTCAGCATCTGCCGTTTTACCTGTACCAACTTGATTGAAGAAATTATCAAAACTCAATGTATCACTTTCATGATAAATCTTATTAAGGTTTGGTGTTACCTCCTGACCATCCCACTTAAAGTCGATCAAAAACTGTTGAAAACTCTCTAAATGGAAGATAATAACATTCTTACCCTTAGCAACACCAGAATATTCTGCATTAACCGGCACATGATTTTCTTTGATATACTTTTGCACAGATTGAAGATCACTGGCATTTGCATTATTTTTTGCAGCATTCGATTGCGCTGCTTTGACGCCATCATAGACTGTATAAGCATTTAAGCCTAAATACTTAACAATATAATTATTGTCGAATGTTCGTGTCAAAAGGCCAGAACGATCACTCTCGGCAAAACTCAAATTAAAGCCAAATAAAATACCAGAAATTGCTGTGACGGTCATAGCATAACGCTTTTTAATCGGACGAACATCCATGTGAATTGCTTTGAAAGCCAACAATAAAATCAAAATAAGCACATCTAAAAAAATCAAAAAATCAGATGGATCCAAGATACCTAAAATACTCTTACCTAAGTTATTAGATACTGCACCAGACCCTTTGATCAAGTTAATGCTTAAAAAGTCTGAAAACTCTCGATAATAGAGAACATTGGCAAAGAGCCAAAAACTCGTCACAAAATCAATCAATAATAAATAGATATATGACTTTCGTCCTGCAAGATAAAGCGCAATACCAAACAATAAAATTGTTGTGGGAAAAGGATTGATCATTAACAATAAGTGTTGGATCGAACCCTTTGCACCAAGATTAAACTTATTTAAATACGTCCACCACGTCTTTAGCCAGAAAAGAATAATGGCCAGCATGAAAAAGCCTACGCGGGTATTCAAGATACCGCGAATCTTTTTGCCGACTGTTTTCAACATAATTACGAAAGCCTCCACAAAAATATTCATAAAACTTCGTCGCATCAATAGCCAGACTGTATTGTACTATGGCCATGTGAATTTTTTATGAATTATAAATTTACAAAAAAATAAGCCGGCAAAGCTGTCGTTGCTGGCCCACTTCCACTCAAATCGAAAGAAAATATTCTAAATTACTCATCCAATAGATCAAAGATCTCCATTGCCGCAAGATCAATATTATCAAAATCAAACGTTTGATGTGACTTTGTTTCCTCTAACGTATAGATATCACTTTTAGGATTAAATGATACGACGCCCTTTTCAACACCATTGGCCTCGAAGCGTCTTGTTTGAATCTCATCGCTATCTTCGACTTGCATTGCCTCCAAGCGCTTGATGATAGCAACCAATTGTGATTTTTCCATTAAAAAGGCCTCCTTAAATAACTAATAGCAGTTTACCAGAAAAAGCGGCATAAAACAGTATTTTTTTATATTTTATTCAATTAACTATCATATTCTGATAGTATTAAATTATGAGGTGAAATTTAATGGAAAATGAGAGACAAATTAATCAACAAGTAACTAAAATAGCTGTTTCGGGCATCCGTCAATTTGATGAAGCCGTCAGTAAAATTCCCGATATATTAAAATTGACATTGGGTGAACCGGATTTTAATACACCAGCACACATCAAACAAGCGGCGATTCAAGCCATTAACGATAATTATAGTCATTATACTGGTATGGCTGGATTATTAGAGCTAAGGCAAGCTGCAAGCACTTATTTTGAAAAATTATATGGCCTGAAATATGCAGCTGAAGATGAAATTTTAGTGACTGTTGGTGCCACTGAAGCCATTGCTACAGCCATTACGACAGTTACAAATCCGGGCGATGCTGTTTTAGTCCCCACACCAATTTTTCCAGCCTATTTACCTTTGATTACCTTAAATCATGCACAGCCGATATTCATCGACACTTCAAAAAATGGTTTCGTCTTAACGCCAGAAATGATCAAGGCAGCTATTGCATCACATCCAGATGCACATATCACAGCAATTATTTTAAACTATCCAAGTAATCCCACGGGTGTTACTTACGATCAAAATGAAATCACTGCTATGGCTAAAGTCCTCAAGACTGCAAATTTATGGGTCATTAGTGACGAAATTTACAGTTCGCTAACTTTTGACCACGATCATTTTTCAATAGCAAATATTTTAAGAGATCAAACAATCTTGATTAACGGTCTATCAAAATCGCATGCAATGACCGGTTGGCGCATCGGTTTTTTACTTGCGCCTAGGGTAATTACCGATCAATTGAAAAAAGTCCATCAATATTACGTCACTGCTGCAACCACGATTTCTCAAAAGGCGGCCGTAGAAGCCCTTACCAATGGATATGAAGATACACAAACTATGAAAGCTGAGTACATTAAGCGGCGAAACTATTGCCTTGCTGAAATCAAAAAACTTGGTTATGAGGTTGCTCGACCTGATGGTGCATTTTATCTATTTATTAAATTACCGAATTGGTTCAAAGGCTCAGCCCAAGAGTTTACTTACCAATTAGCCCAAGAAAGTAAATTAGCCTTAATTTCTGGCGAAGGTTTTGGTCCTGGCGGTGAACGTTACTTCCGTTTGAGCTATGCTGCTAGTTTAGCAGATCTCAAAAAAGCCATGACGCGTTTGGGTGAATTTACACAAAACCACGCGACTTCAAAACTGTAATTTTTTATATCAAAAAGTGGCTGGGACAAAACTAACGTTTTGTTTTCAGCCACTATGTGTTTACGAACAATTCAATTTTAAACGTGTTCCAAAAGGCAACACCTTCACCTAACCACGAATGGCTCAAATGGCAAGTTCACCATTTGAGCCATTCTTGTTAGTGATCTGAGCGCCTTTTGTCTCACTCTCTTTTATGTTTAATGACTTTCTTGATCAGCCTTAGCAGCGGTTGGGGGCGCAGCTTTAATCGGTACGGCCAACGCACCGATTCCTAAAAACATACCAAAGTAATAAGTTACAAAGCGCCAAAGCAACATACCGATCAATAATTTACTTGGATTAGTCAAAAAGATTGCAAACAGCGTTTTAAAACTGTATTCTGCCCCACCAGTGCCACCTGGAATCGGAAAGATCGATGTGATCATAACGATCATAACGTGCATTGCAACGACATTTAAAAAATCTGCCTTTGTCTGTCCCAGTGCCAGTAAAATAAAATATGGAATGGCATAAAAAATAATTAACTGTATAAACGTTAGGATTGATGCTTTAATGACTTTCCTTTTTTCACGTTTCAAATGTAAACTTTCAGCGTAAAAAGTATCCACTTTATCATCTAGATTTTTTTTCCAACGCGTAACCTTTTCAGGTTTTAGGAACCACCCTAACGGAACTGTCGCCCACTGTAATAATTTCTTTGTAAATTTATATTGGTACATCACCAATAACAAACCTGCGATCACAAATAAATGTAGCGCAAAACCTGCTACGATCAACCAGGCAATACCATGAAAACGACTGACAACTTCATGAAAACCAAACAGCATCGTCAGCACAAAATTGATCAAAACCATCATCTGATAAATAATAAACTTCATCAAAAGAACTGAACTTGCTTGGCCAGCCTCGATTCCTGACTGCATCATTGCGATCAATTGGGCAGGCTGCCCCCCGGAAGAAAATGGCGTAATACTATTAAACAGCTGCTCGATCATTGGTACTCGAGCAGCATTTCGAAAGGGAAAATAAGCAACTCGGCCACGCAAAAGAACCTGAAGTACATGCGCCTCAAGCAGCAACTGCCCTGCCATCATTAACAAGGCTACCAGCAGCCACCAAAAGTTGAGCGTTCGAAACCCCTGAATTAAAGTTGATAATTTTTCAGTTCGTGCTTCCCACCAAAAAATGCCTAAACCTACGAATAGCATTATCAAGAAAGCAAGTTTATTTTTTCTTGTCATTATGCTCCTAATTTTTCATTAAATCTTCAACAAGCTGAGACATTTGATTATGTGCTTGTTTTAAATAGAAGTCTTGCCAAATTTTTGCCAAATTCTGTTCTGAAAATTTTGTAGCCGCTGCTTTAGCTGCCAATTTAAGGCGTTGCCGTTCTTCGGGATTTTCTTTCAAATAAACCAACTGTTCATCTAGTCCAGCCAAATCACTTCCAGAGGCATAATAACCTGAAATGATGGCTTGATACAGTGGCAGATCACGTAACAAAACTGGGGTTTGACAGCTAAACGCTTCAAGAACAGACATAGGAAATAACTCATCATAAGAAGGCAGTAAAAAAACATCTGCCATATTGTAAAAATCTACCAACGATTTTCGCTCGACAATACCTGTAAATGTTAGATTTTTAGGCGGATTATCAATAATTTTTTTATATTTCTCATAACCGTCTGTCATTTTACCGAAAGAAAAACCACCGGCCCAAACAAAATTCATTTCAGGATGGCGTTTCGCAAGTGCAACAAAATCATCGACACCCTTGCGTTTCTGAACTTGACCATCACCAAACACAACAAAGGCATCGGCTTTAATACCAAGGCTGGCTCTAGTCTGCGCCTTTTTGTGCTCAGACTGCGCATAAAATTCATCTTGAGAAACAAAATTGGGAATATAGGCAATTTTAGATTTAGGAATACCATATGCCGCTAATTTATCAATGAAAATAGGGTTCACAACAACGATCTGATCCATGCGTTTATAAAAAGCAATCACATACTTATCTAAGATTGCCTTGATTGGCCGTGGCAACTGTAAACTGCCTTCTAACGTTTCGGGTAAGAAATGAACGTATCCTATCTTACGACCACGGTGACCTATGAATGTAGACAAAAAAAATTGCGGATCGATCGTATGATAGTGACTGATATCAGCACTACCATATTGATTGACCGTGACCTCAAACGATTGTTGGCCATATTTTTTTAACAAACGCATTAATTCCAAATAGGCGCTACCAACCCCCTGGCCAGCAACTTTATCCGCTGAAGAGAACATGTTGATATGGATCATTTCAAAAACTCCTTATCTGAAATTTCTTCAGGTTCATCATCCGATGCCACAAAAATAGATTGAGCATTGTGATAAAAATCCAATATTCTGTTTCCAAACGTATCTGCAGAAATTTCATTTAATTTTTGGCGTCTTATAATTTCGTCATTAAAGGCCGCTGGATGTAATAAGTATTGTGAAATCTCCGCAACCATTTCACCTGGAGTATTGAATGTTGCACCAACAGAAGGATCATCAAACAGCTTGTTCACATAAGGCTCTGAATATACCACGCACTTTACACCTGCCGCTAACGCCTCATCAAAAGTCAATCCTTGCGTTTCAGAATCACTGGCTGACACAAACAAGTCAGCTGACTTATAATAATCATTAACGTATTCATGGTCAATTTCACCAGCAAAACCAACAAAATCTTGCAGTCCCATCTCAGAAACAAGTGCTTCTAAATCTTCTCGCGCTGGGCCATCGCCCACAATTAGCAAATAGGCATCTGGACATACCGCTAAAATCTGCGGCATGGCTTTGATCAAAACATCCAGCTTTTTTTCCTGACCAATTCGACTCAATGATAACAATAAGTGGCGCGCACCAATGCCATATTGACTCCGGACGTCAATTGAAACCGGCCGACTAAATCTCGTTAGATCAATACCGGTGGGAATAACCGAAATTGGTATTTTGATCTTATAGCGTTTGAGTGTATGTAATACGCGATCACTTGGCGCTACCACTGCCGTCATGTGCGTCAAATACATTTTAGTAAATTGCTTAACATGTGCGGGTTTTAGAAGTTTACCATTCAAAACATAGTGTAAATAATCTTCGTACATCGTATGGTAGGTGTGTACACAAGGTATCTTTAAATTTTTGGCGACAAATTTACCAATCATGCCCATCGAAAATTCAGTTTGCGTATGAACAATGTCTAAATCTAGTTCCTTAGCAACTTCCAAAGCATGAAAAAGACCGCGTACCGCAATTCGTCTATCTGTAAAAGATACGAACGGTACGCTTCCAAAACGAAAAACATTAGGTTCAGTTTCATCCTTATCCACTTTTGGATCAGTTGTTGTAAATATATATACTGAATGCCCCTTAGCTTCCAGAACATTCTTGAGTGTCTTGATCGAAGTCGCGACACCACTAATCTGTGGGAAGTAAGTATCAGTAAATAAACCGATATTCAATTACCTTCCCTCCTTCACTAAACATACAACGTTCATTATAAAGTCATAAAACGCATTATGCAATTTACTAGTTATTATAGCAATAACTCATTTAAAAATTATCCCACTTTTGACCTATTTGTGCATGGTTTTCCCATATTTTGCTGGCCGATTCTTATGCTGACCTTTTAGTGTTTTATATTTTGTGTTATTTTGCTTCGTCAGGCGGCCATTATGCATCTTGCCTCGCATATACTGTCCTTCCAAACGTGTTGGCACCCAATGTCTTAGCGTAGTGGCCATCTCTAACGCCCGCTGACGTCGAACTTGATTGTGCTCTTGCACTGCCGCCTGTGCGACATCATTTTCTAGGTAATTGATCAACTTTTGATTATAGGCTACCAAAGCGTCGGTTAACGGGGCATCTTTGTATTGATTAAATAATTCCGAAACGAATCTAATCGCATCTTTAGCATCCTTAGGCTGGTAAAAACGATCTTGTATCATAATTTCACTTCTTTATTAAATATAAATATTAACGTCTGCTTGATGGTATTTTTGTAACTGCTGTGATTTCGAATTGAAAAACTGGCCGCTAACATGGTCTGAGATCCTGACCGAAAACGAAGCTGCTTCCTTAGTTGTAGAAACGGCTAAATCAGCTGTTAAATTCATCACATCAAAAGCGCGCCCGAAAACAACTTCAAACGCTGAAGCTTGCGTCAAAGGAATGAACAAATAAAGACTCAAACTACGCTGACTGTAACGCATCTTAGTAATCGTAAAACCAGACTGCCTGATCTGTTCCCGAATGGCTAAGATTTGGCCAATCTTGGTTTGCAATTCATGCAGCTTTTTAATCGTCTTTTGCCAATCCGCATATTTCTCAAAAAATTCATCCGTTGGATAATCTCGAAAATAGCCATATAAAAAACTAGGCGTAAATTCAAAATCAGACGGTAACCGCACAGTTTCAGCTTGCTTGATCAACAGCCGCATAGCTGTTTCATCCTCATGTAAACGAGCTTCTACTTTTTGAAAAATTGGAAATTCTGCTGAACCTTCCTTTGCTAAAATCAGTTGCCGCTTTTGTTGAATCAACGTCTCCAAAAAATTCAAATCACTCATGTCGGCATGATCGATATAGTTTCTCAATTCATTTGCACTAATATATTCACCAATATTCACTGTACGCCGCTTACGTTTGCGTTTACTCAAATTGATCACCTTTTCTAAAAAAGTCTAATTATCGCTAAGGAGAATACTTTTGATATTTTCAATTTTGCGGTTAGTTTAGTGATAAGGCTAAATGTAAAAGCTTCTGAATTCATATCATAACGTAAAATAAGCAAAACTACAAAAGCTACCTATTGAAGTAACGTACAATCATAAATATTATGCCACACAAAAAGCCGAGGTAAACATACCCCGACTCAAAAACTTGCTTCTTGCTTATAGTAAACCAACCGCCATCGACAGCATCATAAACTTGTTGTTGATCAGCAGTATCAACTGATAGAAGTTTAGCTCGACCCGCTCCAATTTTGTGAATAAAGTCTGTCGTTATGAACTGTTACGTAGGCAAATCAGCAAACCCATTTGATAACCATCAGACGCTAATTTCTCGGCAATTTAGCACTGATACCTTGTGCTGAATCGGTAAATAAAACAACTTTGCGCATAACAATGACCACTACATTTAAATTGACATCAGCGTAGTGCAATTAGTACCTTAGCGAAAGCGCTTCTTCAAAATATAACTCAAGTTATTCTACCTCTTTTCCTTGCCATTGCGATTTGTCTTGCGATTTTCGCATTAAAAAATAAATTTGCTTATAATTAAAATAGAAAATCAAGGAGGCGTTATTATGTCAAACAGAGATAAATTAGACGGTATGAAAGATCAATTCTCAGGTAAAGTTCAAGAAGGTGCTGGTAAATTAACCGGTGATAAGGAAAGAGAAACTAAAGGCAAAGGCAAACAAACACTTGGCAAGCTCAAAGAAAAGGCAAACGACGTTAAAGAAAACCTCTCAGATAAAGCTGGAAATACACTCGATAAAGTTAATGAAAAATTAAATAATAAGAACGACAAATAAAATCTTGCTATTAATTAAGCCTTGCAGCACAAATCTAAATTTTGTGTTGTAAGGCTTTTTTAGCTGAATCTGATTTTAAAGTAAGTATCTTAAAATTGATTGTCGTTTGAAATATATACATTATAAAAACAGTTGTACCAGCAGTGATGAGGGCTGAACATATCTTAGACAATTTCCTAAATCTGTCTTATTTGTGATATTAAAAATCTAACTTAACCGAAGAAATGTAAGTTCATCAAATTTAAATGTTTTATATTTATTTCTGTCGATCGTTAGCTCTGCATTTTTTATGGGGCATCGACAGATCGAATTCATCCCATAATATCAACTGTTCCATTAAGCTAAAAGAAATATTGTATAAAAATAAAATGTACTTTTTGTACATCGACAGATCAGGTCATGAAAATATGTTATTCTATTGATGTAGTTGTGCCTTGGGTTTTTATCTAATAGAACTGGAATGTAAATTATATTTAAACTGATCGACGGTATGATCATGTTGTTGTTTTTATCTAATAGAACTGGAATGTAAATCGCACTTGATGTGTGGCAAAGGAGTGGAATTATTTAAAGTTTTTATCTAATAGAACTGGAATGTAAATTCAATCATTGCTAATGAACTTTGTTGATCGCCTTGGCGTTTTTATCTAATAGAACTGGAATGTAAATAGTAAAGTTCAAAAAATCGATAACCGATACTTAATCGTTTTTATCTAATAGAACTGGAATGTAAATCTGGTTAGGGGCATTGTGGAAGGTCTTACCGAAGCAGGTTTTTATCTAATAGAACTGGAATGTAAATGAAATTTGATGCCGGCGTGGGCGGCACAGTGCAAACAGTTTTTATCTAATAGAACTGGAATGTAAATTAAGTTACACCGTCACCGCCACCGTAGAGCTGCTGGGTTTTTATCTAATAGAACTGGAATGTAAATCTTTTTGAAGGACGCGTAATAAGAAATGAAGAGGTTAGTTTTTATCTAATAGAACTGGAATGTAAATATCTATTTCAGGGCCTTTGTTGTTATTTGGACTATTGTTTTTATCTAATAGAACTGGAATGTAAATATCGCTATTAGTTTGTAATTCTTTTATAGCAGTTATTGTTTTTATCTAATAGAACTGGAATGTAAATGATTTGTTTAGTGAAACGGCTTTTAATTTAATCAAGTTTTTATCTAATAGAACTGGAATGTAAATCACCAATGATCTGTAATAAAATATTGGCCTTTTCTGTTTTTATCTAATAGAACTGGAATGTAAATTATTATCAGTTGAATCTTTTGTATCTAACCCATGCCAAGTTTTTATCTAATAGAACTGGAATGTAAATGACGAAGTAATGTTTGCCTTGAATGATAGCCTAGAAGTTTTTATCTAATAGAACTGGAATGTAAATGTATCTGAGTTATTTTTGCCATTCGGTGTGAAGTTAAGTTTTTAT
This sequence comes from Agrilactobacillus fermenti, assembly GCF_021030645.1. Classification (GTDB taxonomy): domain Bacteria; phylum Bacillota; class Bacilli; order Lactobacillales; family Lactobacillaceae; genus Agrilactobacillus; species Agrilactobacillus fermenti. Next base: position 11,784 of record NZ_JACGCJ010000035.1, read on the forward strand.
CTAATAGAACTGGAATGTAAATAAAGCTGACAACTCAAGTAAGTCTCAAGACTATCAAGTTTTTATCTAATAGAACTGGAATGTAAATTAGTTTTGCGGTGATTATCAATAATATCACGCATGTGTTTTTATCTAATAAAACTGGAATGTAAATGGATCTGGGAAAGTCATTCTACTAAAGTTAACCTTGTTTTTATCTAATAGAACTGGAATGTAAATCAAGAAGAGCAGTATCTCAAGCAACAAGTTTATAGTTTTTATCTAATAGAACTGGAATGTAAATAAAGATAAGCCCCATAGCTGAGAGGCTTATTTTTTAGTTTTTATCTAATAGAACTGGAATGTAAATAAAAATGCGACTAGAGGCATGGTCATGCGAAGTAGGGTTTTTATCTAATAGAACTGGAATGTAAATCTTAGAAACATTAGTACCAACAGGTAAGGCAAAGGTTTTTATCTAATAGAACTGGAATGTAAATAGCATTTGAACTTGCAGCAGATCAAGATGGTAACCTAGTTTTTATCTAATAGAACTGGAATGTAAATCCATCTTCGTTACGCCAGCCAATAAGTTGACACATGGTTTTTATCTAATAGAACTGGAATGTAAATCTTTTCAATCACACGAGAACCGCTTGGCGTGGAAACGTTTTTATCTAATAGAACTGGAATGTAAATATCCAGATAGCTGTTAATCGCGTAATCGCGCATAAGTTTTTATCTAATAGAACTGGAATGTAAATATTCGACGAATCCATCGAACAGCAAACTATGCACATAGTTTTTATCTAATAGAACTGGAATGTAAATATCAAGATGGGAATCGCTTGGCTAGTTTTCAATTAGTTTTTATCTAATAGAACTGGAATGTAAATAAAATAACACGGGATGATGAGATGGACATTAGTTTTCGTTTTTATCTAATAGAACTGGAATGTAAATTCATTTACTGTAGCAATTTGATCATTTGGTACGCCGTTTTTATCTAATAGAACTGGAATGTAAATAGTATCATAACCGGCATGTATTCATGGATAATTGGAGTTTTTATCTAATAGAACTGGAATGTAAATCTGATTGTTCCAGTAAAGGTTTGAATAACCTTGACGGTTTTTATCTAATAGAACTGGAATGTAAATCCACAAGTCATAATTATATCGTTGTCATTAATATTAATTTTATCTAATATTACCAGAATATAAATTAATCATCGCGCAATACCTTGCCAACCAGATAATTGCGGCTTTATCTAGCAGAATTAGGACATAAATAACCAACCACCGCCACACAATCTTACTGCGTTATTCTTAGTCATTAGATTACTTCCTTAAATTATATTTTTAATCATCCTACCCTTATTTGTTTGAGGACAACACAACCAGTGTTATTCAATTAGTAATAAGTCTTTAATAAAGAATTATAAATCTCTGTACTTCGATAAATCCAATTATCTATACTTATTTGGTTCTTTTGCAATGAATGGTTGTCAAAATATTTGTAGGAATTTTGAGAAGCTAAATTCTGAATGGTCTAACATTTTTGTTACAGCTAATTAACAGACGGTCAGCCTTTGGGAAGAATTAGTAATTTACACATGACCAAATATCAGATAGATTCTGATTTTGGAATTCTGTTGTCTTTAAAGTCATGGCTGGTACTTTTAATGTCTTTGATCTTACGGTCGATTCCTCTGCCCAGGTCAGATCAATATTGTAATGACCAACTGCTAGGTTATAGCTCAGTCTTTTGATTTCCAATATTTCAGAGCCACGCAAGAAAATACACTAGTTAGCTTTAAGCAATTTATATCCTCTATTTTTCAGATTCAAATAGATCAATTGTCGCGTATCCGCCATATTAAATAATTTTAACCGACGGGTTTTCTTACCATATTTGATCAAGCTGCCTTCAAAGTCACAGTTTATGCAACGTATTTCCGGGCTTTCTAGCTTGGCATGGTAAACAGCGGCACGTTCATCTTTGATCTTTTTCGTTTCAAAAGGCAGATTTTCATCAAATTTTATATTTTTATCCTTGATTCCTAAAACATTTTCTGTAGACTCAGTAGTAGGGAACATCATTCATCCTTCTTTCAATTGGTTTTGGTCGACTTGATTGTAGCATAGGAACATGGTGTTTCTTTTTTGTGTCTCAAAATTGGTATAAAAATAAGGTGCCAGTGGACTGAACACCAACACCAAATAGTTTCATTTTTAACCGGTCGGTCACTGAATTACTAAATAAGTATTCAATACCTATTGGCGTAATTTATGCATTATGGTACTTCACTGTTTCTCCAGATACTCTCGTTACTTTAGTTACACCAGTAATATAGCCGTTCTTGGTCATATCCATCAAGATATACTGCCAATACTTGGCATTGTACTGACTACCCAATTGTTCAAGCTGGTTATTAGTTATTGACTGACCTTGTTTAAGCAATGAATAAAGCCGCTTCAATAATAAATACATAATCACAAAGTAATTCATCTTTCGCCATTGAATCACTACCTAAGATTCGGCTAACTTATCGACAATTGGTTCTAATTGCCTACCAATTTCGTTAATTTCTTCATTGGTAAAGCCATAATAAATATAAACATCATCGAATTTTTCTTCAAAGTCAGCCATCCCATCATCGGTCAGCTCTTTCGCAAAATCTACATCGGGTAAATATTGATGAACAATTTTCAACTCACTCTTCGTCAATAATTCATTTATTCTCACTATGATTCCTCCACTTTTTTCGTTTAGCTGACGTTTTATACCCATTAATAATATTTCCAGTCTGTGGGTTGATTATCACCATAACATTTTCACCTAAATATTTTTGAGCGAGTTTATCATTTGAATATTCAAAAGGAAAAATATGCAATGGTTTTTCCAGTACATTCTGTGCTCTATATAAATTAAAACCACGTTCCAGAACTTGGTCAATCAAATGCTGAGAGATATTCGGGACCTTGATACTCGTACTTATTTCTGTACCATTATACTATTTCTTTCATCTTGTCGAACCAAATTATACCACTCATGAAATCTAATCTCTTTAATCAACTTACCCTTGCCCGTTTCAGAATCTCGCATCTAACGCTGTTCAATTGGTGGTAAACCTTCCAGATAAGATATGGTGGATACATGAATCACTGGGCTTGTGTTCACTAGCTTGAATGTCACTTGGTTCAATAGCACAAGTAGATGTTTCTAAAGTTACCATCTATTTATACTTTTCTATGTTAGATTCCTCGTATGCTTTAGCCGTTGCTTATTCAACAATGTGCCCCAGCTCTGTAATGATCAATCGGTGGATATTATTCCACTTTCCATTGGTAAAACTTTGTTACAGTCCTCTAGCTAATCGTGCAGAACCATATCCCAATAATGTGTTTTTTAACATGACATTCATTAATTGGTTGGACAACTTTTTGCGATAGTTCTTCCAGATCCATGCTAAAAAATCCTTGCCATCTTTGCCCAAGGCTTAGCAACTGTATCTTTTCGTTGCTTCTCGGTTAATTTCACAAAGTCACTACACTCCGATTGACTGAGTTCCATGTATAAAAAAAGACACCAACGTGCCTATTTTTGATTTCTTGGCATACCTAAAGCGTTCACGATAATAGCTTCTACCAAAACTAACGCCACAAAAAAATGTCAATAACACTAAAACTAAGGACTTTGGAATTATAAAACGAAACATTCTAAGAGGTATCGGTATTGTAGTGAACAAAATAATTAGGTTGGCCCATAAAGCTAGAAAAAGTCTGCGACTATCTTCAAGATGATTTCTTCTTCTTTCATCTTGTCTCAGTGCTTTATAGATGTCGTTTGATAAAAAAGTGTGGCGATGGAAGACACTAGCCCAATCATGTTTGGTGTTTTAGCAAAATACACAACCACTACAATTGAATACATTACAAATAATCACCCTAAAACAGTATATCTTAAGGTTCTATACTTTTTGGTGTTGGTGGACGTCAGTCCACTGGCACCTTATTTTTATACCAATTTTGAGACACAAAAAAGGAACACCATGTTCCTATGCTACAATCAAGTCGTCTAAAACCAATTGAAAGAAGGATGAATGATGTTCCCTACTACTGATTCTACAGAAAATGTTTTAGGAATCAAGGATAGAAATATCAAGTTTGATGAAAATCTGCCTTTTGAAACGAAAAAGATCAAAGATGAACGTGCCGCTGTTTACCATGCCAAGCTAGAAAGCCCGGAAATACGTTGCATAAACTGTGACTTTGAAGGCAGCTTGATCAAATATGGTAAGAAAACCCGTCGGTTAAAATTACCTAATGTGACGGCTACACGACAACCGGTCTATTTGGAATTGAAAAAACAACGTTATCTGTGCAAGCAATGCCGAACGACTTTTATGGCAAAAACTGAGGTTGTGGCAGCTCATTGTTCGATCACTCGACCAGTTCACTGGGCGATCACCCTGGATGCTCGTACCAACACGTCACTCAAAACTATTGCCCAGCGCTATCATATCTCAAGCGCTTCAGTCCAACGGATCTTGATCCAAGATAACGCCTACTCACTTCAAGAAAAGCGGAATTATTTACCAGAGCATCTTTGTTTTGACGAATTCAAAGCAACAGACACCTATAGCTTTATCTGGATGGATGCCCAGAGCCATGCCCTTGGGGCTGTCCTGCCTTCGCGTCGCATAGCGACACTCAAGGATTACTTCTTAGGTTTTCCTTTAGCCGAGCGGCTAAAAGTTAAAAGTATCGTCGTTGATCTGAATGCGGCCTACATCAATTTTATTCCAGCTGTATTTCCCAATGTACAGATCATTATCGACCGTTTCCATATCATCAATATGGCTAATCGTGCTTTGAATACCTGTCGTAAGCGGTTGATGAAACAACAGAAACGCAGTTCCAGAGAATATAAATTACTTAAATCTAACTGGCGTATTTTCTTGCGTGATGCTAAAACTTTGGAAGCCAAAAAACTGAGTTATCACCCGACAGTTGGTTATTACGATACCGATGTCAATCTAGTCCATCTTGCTTTGAGCTTAGATGAGACCTTCAAACAAACTTATGAAGTTTACCAAGGCACTTACTCAGCAGTTCACGATCGTGATGCGAAAGCTTTGAAAGCAGTCTTGAATAACTACCGACCATTACACAATGAAATGGATACGACTATCAGAAGCCTTAAAATACATTGGCAGGCACTCCTCAATAGTTGCCGTTATGACTACTCCAATGGTCCAATTGAAGGGGCTAATCATAAAATCAAAGAGATCAAACGTACCAGTTATGGCTTTAGAAACCAACGGAATTTCAAGCTCAGAATTTACCTGCAATTCGCCCATATCTAAATAAATAAAGCAATCCAGCCAAAGGCTGGCAGACCATTACTTGACGGTAACAAAAAAGTTAGACCGATTAAGATCTAACCTCTCAAAATCTTTATAAAAAATGTTCACCAACACTCATTGACAAAGAACCTATCTTAACTGCTAGGGGTAAACACATATTAAATTTTGCGATGCTGATTGTTTTGGCATAAATAAAAGACACTTACTAAGAGTGTCTTTTATTTATGATCAACTTCTTTGATAAGAATTAAATATCTCTCTAATATAACTAGCCAGTTCTTTTGAATACGGATAGTTAATATATAGCGATAATGATAACGGAAGCACATGCCGTCTATCTCTCGTTTGTTGAATCCGATACATGTTCAAAGATATATGTGGTATATTGGGCAAGTTTACGATAGATCTTAGATTCGGAAATTGCTCTTCAATTTTGCTTTTCATTGAACTATATACATTTACATCTTCAGTTTCGAAATTAAAGATTTTGGATTCTTTTATTGATTCAGACACCACAGCTTCTAATTCGTAATTTCCAGCATTATCATTATTCATAATTAATCGCCTCCAAAAAAAATAGTATCTCAACAATTGTCAAAATACCAGGAGCCGATTATTTGAAAATAAAAACTTCGCTAAATTGTGAGTATCCAGCTATTGTTCCCCCCTATGATACACCTCTGAGATGAGCCGAGTTGTTGACCAGGAAGTAGTCGCAAATACCTGTACGCAACTACTACCAATACTTAATTTTTTTGGGTCTTTGACAATCTATACCGTTCCCTTATCTATCAATAGGTACAGCGTTTCATGCTAACAAATCTGCTAACAATTTTTAAAAATTAGCCAATTGTTAGCATGATGTTAGCAGAAATATTTTTTCTAGTACATTCCAATATTTTTTCAAAATAAAAAACGTTGATTTCTCAACGTTCTTTGCTTGTTATACTTTCTAATATTTAGTTAAAAAGTACATATGATACCGGTGATCGGGGTCGAACCGATACGTCCTCGCGGACACTGGATTTTGAGTCCAGCGCGTCTGCCAATTCCGCCACACCGGCATGTAGTAAAAACATATTAGCTTCGCCAATAAAGGCGGTAACCGGATTTGAACCGGTGATGAAGGTTTTGCAGACCTCTGCCTTACCACTTGGCTATACCGCCACCAAGAAATTCAAATCCACCGATTATAAATCGGATATTGGGTTAGCTGGATTCGAACCAGCGCATGACGGAGTCAAAGTCCGTTGCCTTACCGCTTGGCTATAACCCAAAAGTAAAAATGGTACAAGGGCGGAATGTGGGGATCGAACCCACGCGTGCCGGAGCCACAATCCGGTGTGTTAACCACTTCACCAATTCCGCCATGGTAAGCAGGGATAGTAGGAGTTGAACCCACATCGACGGTTTTGGAGACCGTTGTTCTACCATTGAACTATATCCCTATAATAAGTGGAGGAGAGTGGATTCGAACCACCGAACCCGAAGGAGCGGATTTACAGTCCGCCGCGTTTAGCCACTTCGCTACTCCTCCATTATATGGCGCGGGACAGAATCGAACTGCCGACACATGGAGCTTCAATCCATTGCTCTACCGACTGAGCTACCGAGCCATATAAACGGTCCCAACCGGATTTGAACCGGTGATCTCCTGCGTGACAGGCAGGCGTGATAACCCCTACACCATGGGACCAAAATTGCGGGAGCAGGATTTGAACCTACGACCTTCGGGTTATGAGCCCGACGAGCTACCAGACTGCTCCATCCCGCGATAACAATAAGGAGGATGTGGGATTCGAACCCACGCGTGGTTTGACCCACCTGACGGTTTTCAAGACCGTTCCCTTCAGCCGGACTTGGGTAATCCTCCATCATCAATAAAAATATAAAAAAGGGAAATGACCCGTACGGGATTTGAACCCATGTTACCGCCGTGAAAGGGCGGTGTCTTAACCACTTGACCAACGGGTCGAACTAAAAACGGAGAAGGAGGGATTTGAACCCTCGCGCCGCTTGCGCAGCCTACACCCTTAGCAGGGGCGCCTCTTCAGCCACTTGAGTACTTCTCCAAATGGGCCTAAATGGACTTGAACCATCGACCTCACGCTTATCAGGCGTGCGCTCTAACCAACTGAGCTATAGGCCCATTATAACACAAGTGTAAAGCGGGTGACGAGAATCGGACTCGCGACAACAGCTTGGAAGGCTGTGGTTTTACCACTAAACTACACCCGCGTTATTTTTCAAATGGCGCGGGACAGAATCGAACTGCCGACACATGGAGCTTCAATCCATTGCTCTACCGACTGAGCTACCGAGCCATATAAACGGTCCCAACCGGATTTGAACCGGTGATCTCCTGCGTGACAGGCAGGCGTGATAACCCCTACACCATGGGACCAAAATTGCGGGAGCAGGATTTGAACCTACGACCTTCGGGTTATGAGCCCGACGAGCTACCAGACTGCTCCATCCCGCGATAACAATATTAATGGTCCAAGTGGACCTTGTAGGACTCGAACCTACGACCGGACGGTTATGAGCCGTCTGCTCTAACCAACTGAGCTAAAGGTCCAAGCACTATAGCGGCGAAGGGGATCGAACCCCCGACCTCCCGGGTATGAACCGGACGCTCTAGCCAGCTGAGCTACACCGCCAAAAAATATAGTTCTTTATTTGTTGCAATCGGGAAGACAGGATTCGAACCTGCGACCCCCTGGTCCCAAACCAGGTGCTCTACCAAGCTGAGCTACTTCCCGATGATGCACCCAGTAGGAGTCGAACCTACAACCTTCTGATTCGTAGTCAGACACTCTATCCAATTGCGCTATGGGTGCATGTATGCCGAGGACCGGAATCGAACCGGTACGGAGATCACTCTCCGCAGGATTTTAAGTCCTGTGCGTCTGCCAGTTCCGCCACCCCGGCATTGGGACTGGTTAAAGCGGAAGACGAGATTCGAACTCGCGACCCCCACCATGGCAAGGTGATGTTCTACCACTGAACTACTTCCGCATAAATGCCGACTAGACGATTCGAACGCCCGACCCTCTGATTACAAATCAGATGCTCTACCAACTGAGCTAAGTCGGCATTATTTCCTATTACCAAGTACGGGTGAAGGGATTTGAACCCTTACGTCCTTCGGACACTAGAACCTAAATCTAGCGCGTCTGCCAATTCCGCCACACCCGCATCATCTGGCAATGAGTCGTGACAGGCTCGAACTGTCGACCCTCTGATTAAAAGTCAGATGCTCTACCAACTGAGCTAACGACTCAATGGAGGTTACAGGGCTCGAACCTGTGACCCTCTGCTTGTAAGGCAGATGCTCTCCCAGCTGAGCTAAACCTCCATCTAAAGCGCGGCGACTTCCTAACCTCGCAGGCGGTTGCCCGCCAACTACTTTCGGCGTTAAGAAGCTTAACTTCTGTGTTCGGCATGGGAACAGGTGTTGCCTTCTCGCTATCGCCACCGCACTTCTCCTG
>NZ_JACGCJ010000036.1 GCF_021030645.1 Agrilactobacillus fermenti
GAACATCCAATATTCTATCTGAAAAGAGGGCTTTTTTGCATAGCAATTGAACACCCACCCGCATAGCGGGTGGTTTACTGTTTCGTACCTTATGGTACTCAACTAGGTCTAAAGACACTAAAAAAAGGGTTCGTCACAAATTTTCATTTGTCTCAAACCCACTTGAATATTACTATTCTTTTGATGAATCAGAAAAAACATGCCGATTTTGAATGAAATAATCTGCACCAGAATATATCGTAAAGAATAAACAAATGTATAGCATAATTGCACCAAAAGGAATATGGATCATTGCAAAAAAAACATCATGCAACAGCAAAAAGATAATTGCCAACATTTGTGTTGTCGTTTTAATTTTACCTGGCATAGCAGCAGCCATTACTTGACCGTTCTGTTCAACAATCAATAATCGCAAGCCTGTCACTGCTAACTCTCGACAAACAATAATCGACACGACCCATGCAGGTGCCAATTTCAAAGCAACCAAAAAAATAAAAGCGGTCATTACGATCATCTTGTCAGCTAGAGGATCAGCAAATTTACCAAAGTTGGTTACTAAGTGCTGTGCTCGAGCAATCTTACCGTCCAATAGATCAGTCAAGGAGGCGACAATAAAGACAATAGCTGCAGCCAAATGCCTGGTTGGGATCGTAGTTCCTAAGCCAGTAAGTTGCCCCCAATTTAATGGTAATGCTAAAAGTAAAATAAACACAGGAATCAAAATAATACGAAAAACAGTCAGTTTATTCGGTAAATTCATTTCAAGTGCTCCTAATTAATTGTTATTGGTTGGTGGTTGCGTTAGTCCGATTAGTAGTGGCCCCTGTTGTTGCCGTTCCTGTGGTTGATTGCGCCGTCGTACTTTGTGTTGTGTTTTGATTTGTAGTTGCTGCGTTTGTACCAGTCTGGCCAGCGATCCTAAAGGTATAATTTTGAACGACCGTGGCTGTTGTTGGCAGCTTGACCGTAGTGTCATTTACCTTTAACTCAGTTACTGGTGCATTACCAGTCGTTACAACAAAAGATGTAATACCATTAGGCAGACTGACGCTTTGAGCCCGCTGGCTAGAAACACTACCCTGCCATTGTGTACTGCCATTCGCAACCACTGTGATCCAAGCTGTGGCGCTCTTAGTACTAAGCGTCAATGTGTTGTTTGCAGACGGATAATTACTTAATTCGAAGGTCTGCCCATTAGCTGTTTTGGTACCTGAAGTTACTTTTAAATCCGTTGTTGCCTGTTTTGCCTTGCGGCTATTTTGTTTTGCAGCTAAGCTTGCTTGCTTACTTGAAACAGACGCTGAGCGTTTCGATGAGGCGCTGGCCGCTTTCTTGGAACTACTGCGTTCGTCAGTGACTTTAACTGACGAACGAGATTCTACCGCTTGTTGATCACTGTTCGAGTGCCGATGACTCAAGGCAATCGCATAAATACCGACAATCAAAATAATTACCACCGCAATAATAATAATCTGGGGTAAATAAGCCCGAATACGTTCAAAACGGGGTGCGGTACTTTCAGTTAACGTTCGTTGATTTTTAGCCTCTGAAGCAGTGGCTTCCTTCGATTTTACTTCGTCCGCTGTATCAGTTGTTTCTGGAGTTGATTCAGTTACCTGATCATGTTGCTGATATTCTTGCAGTAACGCTTGCCCATCCAAGCCGACCGTCTGGGCATACTGTTTGATAAAAGCATTGACATAAAATTTCCCAGGTAATTGATCAAACTTGCCTTCTTCGATTGCTAATAAATAGCGTTTCTGAATTTTGGTTATTTGTTGAAGATCATCAATTGTGTATCCTTTATCGATCCGTGCCTGGCGCAACTTTTGTCCGAGCTCATTCATTAAATTCACCTACTAAAATATTATCAAGTCGAGTATAACATAGCTAAATTATTGTTTACAGAAAACCCCAATATTTTAAATATTATTTTTCATTTTCAGTTTGCTTAGGGACGACGTGGAATACACTCGTATTATCATGTAAAAAGTAAGCCGCAGCCAAATCCTGTAAGTCAGTGATCGTCAGGTCATTGATAATTTGCCAAACATCAAAAATCGTTGCCTCGTTAAAATTATTGTTGTTATATAAATTAGCAATACTTTCTAAAGAATTAAAGCTGAATAGCAGTTCACCAATTCTCTTTTGTTTCAGCCGTTGTAGATGTTCAGCCGTCAAATCAGGGCTATCCTTAGCTGTTTCCAACAAATTTAAAATTGTATCTGAAAACTTACCTGGATCTTCAGCATCGCCATAGAGCATCACAAAATTTGCTGATCGTTCATACATAACTTCAAATCCAAAGCTATCATCCACAATTCCTTGACGATAAAGTTCAGCAAAGTTTTGGGAGGAAACCCCGAATAACATTTGTAATAAAAATTGTAATTTGATTTTACGAACTAAACCAGATCGATCAATAGTTGATTCATCAGGTCCCTTGACACCAACAAAACTTTTGCTACGTTTTACTGGCATTTCCGCAAAACGGTAAATCATGATATCTTCAGGGCTTTGATCATTCAGCGTTGCTCTTTTAGGCCGTTTGTTAGCTTCAAAATGCTTCGTTGCTTGATTTTCCTGAATCCACGTCGCCAATTGTTGTGGATCTAATGGGCTAGCAATGAATAAATTCATATTCTTAGGTACATAAAATGTGCGGTATGCTTCATAAAGCGCTGCTGGTGTAATTTGATCAATCGATTGCACGGTTCCAGCAATATCCAAATGTATGGGGTGATTTGGAAAAAGGTTGCCAATCAAGCCCATCTCCCCACGCCAGTCAGCGTCGTCATCATACATTTTAATTTCCTGGGCAATAATACCCTTTTCTTTAGCTACTGATGCCTCAGAAAAATAGGGGTCCTGAACAAAATCCAACAAAATATCCAAATTTTCATGGACATAATCTGTACTAGAAAACAAATAACTCGTCTTTGTATAAGACGTAAATGCATTTGCATCCGCACCGTATTTACCAAATAAATCAAAGGCATCATGGTCAGCCTTTTCAAACATTTTATGTTCCAAAAAGTGCGCTATGCCAGCCGGATAATGCTTTACTTCAGCTGAGCCCACTGGTGCAAAGTTAATATCAATTGAACCATAATTTGTTGTCAAAATTGCGAAGGTTTTATGATAATTTTGTTTCGGCAAAATATTGACCTGCAACCCATTATCTAACACGATTTGATGTAGCTGTTCACCAATCTCGGAAAAATTAATTGTTTTCATCAGACCGCCTTCCTTCAAGCGCAAAAACTGCTTGTAATTTAAATTGTGCCGCCGCTGCTTGAATCTGAGCCAAATCAACTTGTTGAATTTTCGTTTTAAAGGTTTCAGAATCCATTATGACTCTGGGTTCTAAAAACTGAAATAAATAACGCAAATTACGGCCAAATGGTGCATCAGACCGCATCGCAAACTGATCGATCAGTAGTGTTTTTGCATTATCAACCAAAGTCTGGGCAACTTGCCCAGTGCTTAAAGCTGATAACTGAGCTGTAATACTATCAATCACCTTTTGTTTTTGTTTTAAATCGATACCAGTCTGTACCAAAATTGTCCCCGTAAAAGCATCAAAGCTGCTGCTGGCATAGTAGGCCAAACTTTGCTTTTCACGAACATTCATAAACAGCAATGACTGGGCAGACCCGCCAAAAATCGTGTTAGCTAATAAAAAGGCAAAATATCCCTCATGATAATAGTGAACGGGCGCTTGAAACATCATATTCAACTTGCTTTGAACCACATCAGCCTGCTGTTGCATGGATTTGACTTTTTGAAATAAAGGCTGCGCATAATATAACGCAATCTTTTCGCGATTTCGAGCAACCAATTCTGGCCAGTCAAATAATTTCCTCAGTTGTGCTTCAGTCACATCACCGGTTACCGTGATCACAATTTCATTGGCTGCCAGCATATGCCGATAGTAAGTATATAAGTTATCTGCAGTAATTTGTTGGAGATCAGCAAGTGTCCCCAAGCTTGAACTACTTAGGGGTGCATCTTCACCAAAGTACAATTGTCGTGTCGCCAGCATCGCTGCGTATTGCTTATCATCAAGGTAGGCCCCTAAGCGATGACTTAAGTTTTGTTGCTCTCTTTGAAAAATTGTCGTATCAAAAGCGTCAGCGCTTGTTTCTAATGCGGGTTGAAACAGTGCCAAGCGCACATCTGCTAATAAATCAGTAAAAATGTCAGCAGTCGTTGGCAAGAACTTAGGATCGGCACAAATACTGCTCACGCTCAAAACAGAAATATTTCCTTGCAAATATTGACTAAATGAATAATCGGCACCATAAAGTTGCTCTAATTCAGTAGCAATTTGATCTGGGGTTTGATATTTTGCATTACTATTCTCTAAAATTTGTGCAAGTAGCGCACGCTTTGAGATATTTTTCTTTGTTGCTTTTTCAAGAAAGTTGATTGTAAAATTAATCGTTTTGAACTTATTAGTCGGATCAATTTGTAAATAGATTCCTGGCTTGAGTTCAATCATAAAAATGCCTCCAAACGGCATCTGCCTTTAGTTATTTAGAACTAATAAATCATATCAAAAAAAACGTTTTCTGACAAAAAGCGGTAGTCAATCCGGATTAGGTTCTGTTTTAGGGCGTAAAACTTTACGCGGCTTACTACCTTCAGAAGGCCCTACAATGCCGCGTGCCTCCATCTCATCTACTAAACGTGCGGCATGATTATAGCCAATACGAAAGCGCCGTTGCAGCATGGACACACTCGCTTTTTGTTCTTGGGTGACTAAATCCACTGCCTGCTGATAATATTCGTCTTCTGGTTCATCTAAATGATCTGCAATATCCTCATCACTGGGCACCATTGCTTCATCATAATTAGCGGCTTGTTGCTCAGAGACATATTTAACAACGGCTTCCACATCTTCGACTGGAATGAACGCCCCCTGAACTCGAATGGGTTTATTCGTCCCAATCGGTGAAAACAACATGTCGCCACGGCCTAATAATTTTTCAGCCCCAACTGTATCCAAAATTGTGCGCGAATCAATCCCACTCGAAACAGCGAAAGCGATTCGAGAAGGAATATTAGCTTTGATCAATCCTGTAATCACATCCACAGAAGGTCGCTGAGTTGCAATGATCATGTGTATCCCGGCAGCTCGTGCCATCTGAGCTAGTCGAACAATAGCCCCTTCAACTTCGTTACCAGCAACCATCATCAAATCGGATAATTCATCTACAACAATAACAATATATGGTAAGAACTCCAGCGCATCATTTTTGCTAGATAAGCGATTAAACTCGGTTAAATTTCGAACGCCATTATCCGCAAATAATTGATACCGACGCTCCATTTCTTTAACAGCCTTATTCAAGGCACCAGCAGCTCGTTTGGCATCAGTAACTACCGGAATCAATAGATGTGGAACCCCATTATACACATTTAACTCTACCATTTTGGGATCCACTAACATCAAACGAACTTGCTGCGGCGTTGCACGCATTAAAATACTGGTGATGATCGTGTTGATCGCAACTGATTTTCCGCTGCCAGTAGACCCAGCAATTAGTAAATGCGGCATTTTCGTCAAATCGGCAGAGATAATCTGACCAGTAACATCTTTACCCAGCGGTACTTCCAAAATTTTATCAGGATGTTGTGGTTGTTGTGCCACCACATCACGAAACGACACAGTTGCCACTTGCTGATTAGGCACTTCAATACCAACATAAGGTTTCCCTGGAATAGGCGCTTCAATTCTAATATCTTTAGCAGCTAGCGCCATAGCTAAGTCGTCTGCTAAATTGACAATTTTGCTAACTTTGACCCCTACGGCTGGCTGAACCTCGTATTTAGTGATCGATGGCCCTAGACTAGCACTTTTAACACTAACTTCAACGCCAAAGGAAGCTAATGTTTCTTTCAATTTACCCCGATTTTTCTCAATTGAACGATATTCTTTGCTTTGATCCGTCTGCCCCATCTCAGTCAACAGATCCACACTTGGTAATTGGTAGTCTGAATTATTCGCCGGTGCTGCAAAGGTTGGTACTGGCGTTGTTTTCTCTGTATTCGCCTGTTTTACTGGTGCCACTGGTGTTTGCGGTTCTGGTCCATGAATTTGAAAAGATTCAGTGGGTGTTTTAGGATCGGTAACTGACGTCGGTACTTGTTCATCGGTAGCTATTGGGGCTGGTACTTTAGTCCTCGATTTTGTTGGTGCTTTTTTCGGCCGACGTTGGTGCTGCCTATCCTGAATAAAGTTTTGGATCACAGCTATCACGTGTTGTGCGCTGGCACCCACACCGGTGGCAATTCGCCGTAAAATTGCCACAATACTTGTTAAGGGAATTGAAAAAACAACAATGACGCCACTAAAAATGATCAATCCGGCAATCAAATATGTCCCAATTTGTGAAAATAAAGGATAACTTAACGTGTAAAGTAAGGCGCCTAACATACCGCCACCGACATTTTCAGTAACTGCAAAGCGGCTAAAATCAGCACTCAGATTTAATAATCGCGCCGCCAAAAAATTCGTATGAATGTTCAGCTGATTAAAGGTATAGGCATCTAGACCTAACAAAACACCCACAAAAATTAGACTGCTGCCTACCACATAATGTGGTTTGATCGTAGGATTCTTGCCTTTTAACAGTAAACAGCCACCATAGAACCCCAACACAATTGTTAAGATTTGATACAGACTACCCCCGATAAATCTGAGCGAGTTGGCAAATAAACTACCAACGGCACCTAATTTAAAAAATGCGAAAATAGCGATCAATAACAAAATAAAGCCAATCAAGTTGTTAGATAGATCAACCGTCTTTTTAGTATTGCGTTTTGTTGTTTTTCTCCGGGATGTTTTCCTTGCTTGAGCCAATTAAAACCGCTCCAATACTATATTTATATCGAATGTAACAAAAAAAGATTTGAAATAACAGACTTTAAAGCCAAAATTACGAAAAGTTTAGAGAGCTGTTACTTTATTCATGTGTTGCCCTCTGGCACATGTTTAAAATTTAATGATTCACAAACAAATAGTGGCTAAAAACAAAACGTTAGTTTTGTCCCAGCCACCCTCATGATTTTATGCATATTTCTATTTTTAAATGTATCCCAAGAAACAATGATATCACCTAACAACACGTTGCTTAAATGAAAACAGCTACCACTGCCCATGATTCTTGTTAAGGCCCAAGCGTTAAGTGTCTTTTATCTCATGTGCATAACATAAGCGACACATTAAAATATATGAACACACTTCTGATTATAATTATATCAACGAACCATTGTGGCCGTCAGGAATCATCATCTGTAGACTGAGCATGAAAGTTTAACTGTACGCCACGGTTTAGCGCCACTGATGTGACAGAATAAGTTAAAGTTTCAACGTACTCAACTAATGGTCGTGAAAATTTTTCTAACTCTTCCGGTGGTAGTTCACTAGCATGGCCGTGAAAATCAATGACTTGTAGATAACGGCTGATTGTACCAGAAACGTGAAAAGCCTCCCCAGGCGGTGTGATATCAAAAGGAACATTGATTTCAAAAAAGTTCCCCTGTTTCGTCTCTTTCTCAGCTTCTCCTTCGGGAACAACATCTCGAACGGAGATCTGAATATCTTGATTTCCTTGTGCGCCAGCATTTTCCAACATATCAAAGTGAAAACTCTTCACAGTGATGGGAAATTTGTTACTTTTCATGTTGAACTCCCCTTTACTAAGTTCAATTAAAGCAATAATTGGCTAAGCTGACAACTACTTTTTAAGAATTTTTTAAGTGAAAAGCTATATTTAAAACAAATCCAATAATTTTACTAAAATCATTTTTTGACAACTATCCTTAAAAAAGTATTTTAATGCTTTTATTGTGCTGCGTAGACAGGCATCGTTGCATCTAGACTTTAACGTCCGCACATAGTCCCTTATTATTTTAACTTATCGTGTGGATAGCGATGACTTTTTTCTAAGCCAGCAAAATTTTGCTGCCGTAGAGCTTCAAAAATGACGATTGCGGCACTATTAGACAAATTTAGTGCCCGTACCTTATCTGTCATTGGGATACGTAAGGCCTTATCTGGATTTGCACGCATAAATGGCTCCGGCAGCCCAGTTGTCTCCTTACCAAATAAAAAATAGTGATCTTTAGTTATGTCACTATAATCTGGATCTGTATAAACTTGATCCGAGAACTTAGTGATCAAATATAAAAACTGTTTATCAGGAATCGTTGCTAAAAAAGCGTCTAAGTCGTCATGATAGTGAATATTCACATTATCCCAATAATCCAATCCAGCCCGTTTTAATGACTTGTCATCCGTCCGAAACCCCAAAGGATAAATTAGGTCAAGAACAGTATCTGTTGCCGCACAAGTTCGAGCAATATTACCAGTATTAGAGGGCATTAATGGTTCAAATAAAGCAATATGATTCGTCATAAATATGTACTCCTTGTTCCATTCAATTGAAGTGATCAATTAAAAAAAGCATAAAAAAAACGCATCGTTTCGGTGATAGGCCACAGCAAAACGTTACGTTAGTAAGATTTTTGATCATAACCTTTTATCAAAATAACTTCTGAGAAAAGCCTGTGAAAAAAACCTTGAAATTAATATATCACTGCTTGTTATTTTTTTCAATAAAAATTTACCTTTTTTTCACAATTTTACAATAGCCAAAGTTAAATCAACGGTTACGGTTGTCAATTGATCTAATTGAATTTGATTAAAGTCGTGCCGCCGTACCCACGTTAGCGGCGTCATTGCAAACAAGTGAGGGCGCATCGCTGCCGGTACCGGCCATTGATATTCAATTTTCTGAAAATTAGCTTGCGGATATTGCGCTTTAAAATGATTTTGAACCGGCGCCGGGTCATAAATTGCGTTGGGTCCAGTCGGATACACTAGCTGCCGCAGTTCCTGTAAATAACGGGCATTAGGCATTATTTTCAAAATCTGACCATGTTTTTGCAATACACGCTGAAATTCCTGATAATTTGCTGGTGATAAAAAGTTGATCACATCCGAAAATTGGTGATCTGCAAAGGGCATATGTGCTAAGTCACCCACAAAGAATAAACAATCCTGACGGCTATCAGTTCCCGAAGTTGCTAACTCAATCGCAGGTTTAGAAATATCAAAAGCAAAATAATGCCCCGAATGCTGTGCCGCAATTGCTTTGATTTGACTGCCTTCCCCGCAACCGGCATCAATCACCATCTGCCCATAAAGTTGCTGGCTAAGCTGTTCTATGACGGGTGCGAACAAACCATGATGAATTACAGTTCGTCGGTGTTGCAGCATATCAGTATCATATTCAGTCGTTACCGGCGCCCGCAGGAAAAATAAACTACCCTTTTTTGAAATATTAAAACTGTGCTGATTCGGACATTTCAAAGTTGCCGCTTCAACCGTTGTAAATGGTTGTTCACAAAACGGACAACGCAATTGAGCTAAATGACGTTGTATAAATTGGTGCGCCATTATATTTTTTTTCAAGTTGTTAGCCCCTTTATAAGCGTTATGTTAAACTACTTTGTGTATATCATGGAACAAGTAAGGGAGAAGAATCATGCTGATCACCTATGATTATGATAGCAAGAACCAACTAGTCAAACAATCTAAAATCAAAAAGGGCATGTGGCTGAATGCCATTGACCCCACGCCGGAAGAAATTAAAGAGATCCAGCAAAAAACCAATGTCCCCATGGATTATATTTATTATAGTTTAGATAGAGATGAGAGCGCGCGCACGGAATACGATGAAGATTATCATACCACGCTGATCATCTTTGACGTACCACAAATCAAACGACAGAAAGAGCATAAATTCACTTACCGCACCACGCCAGTTGGTATTATCATCAAACAAGACTATCTCATTACCATCAGTATTACCCGAAAACCATTTCTAGACTCTTTTTCTGATAATCGCCGCCCGTTGGATATCAAAAATCCCAATAAAGCTAGTTTGCAGATCATTAGTCATGTCATTTCAAATTATCAACGCTACTTAAAGGACATGAATCGCGTTCGAGAACAAGTAGAAAATAGGCTGCAAGATTCTTTACAAAATGATCAATTATATAGTTTGATGGGCGTTCAGCGGGGTTTGGTCTATTTTTTACTTTCGCTGCGAACCGACCGAAACGTTCTTGAAAACTTACGTCGGGCCCCTACTTTTCACCTAAGTGAGGTTAATTACGATTATTTAGATGACATTATCATTGAAAATCAACAGGCAGTAGAAATGGCACAGATATCCAATTCAATCATTAATGAAACCACAGATACGTATTCTTCGATTATCAACAATAATATGAACCAAGTTATGAAATTTCTAACGACTTATTCCATTATTTTGACAATTCCCACATTAGTTTTTTCATTCTATGGCATGAATGTCGACTTGCCCCTAGCTAGATCCCATGCTAGCTGGATCATCACGATCATTATTTCCCTAGTTATTTCGTTAGTACTAGCTTTTCGCTTTTGGCAGAAACGTTATTTCAAGTAACCATTCGCTTTTGAGGAGGTTTTCATAATGGAAAAACATTTAACGGTACATTTAAATGAAAATGGCATGGTCATGGAAAATAAGGGTCAAATTCTACACATTGGCCACGACCAAGGTGAGATTTCGCCCGTCAAATTATTGCAAACGGCTGCGGCAGCTTGCTCATTAGGTACTTTTAGAATCATCTTAAATAACTCTAAAATTGCCTTCGATGACTTAAGTATTGATAGCACGATGATTCAAGACGACCATTTACCAAACCAAGTCCGTCAAATGGACCTAACGATCACAGTCACTAATGCTCAGGCAGATGAAGAAAAATTACAGCGTATCTTAGCAATGACGACGCGTACTTGTACAGTTGTTCAATCAATTAAGGATAGTATTGAAATTCATGAGCATTTGCGAATTTTACCTTGATTCGTAATTTTCGTGGATCATTTTGACGCATAAGCACTAGTAATGTTCGCTTATAATAAATACGAATTAGTCATTCAAATTGTGGCCGATAGTTCATGAATTAAGATGTATTATATATATTTAAGTATTCTTTGTTCGCAAATTCATTTTTTTGCGAATATTTCGCTTTATTCCTTGACTTTTATTAATGTATTAGTTAAATTATACAAGGCTCATAAATAAGCCTTGTATTTTTTATTATTCGGTTTTAGTGAATAGGAGCGAAATCAATTATGATTAATGAATTACAAGTTTTTGACTATGAAGATATTCAATTGATTCCTAATAAGTGCATTATTAAAAGTCGTTCAGAAGCAGACACTACCGTTACATTTGGCGATCGTACTTTTAAGATTCCAGTCGTACCGGCAAACATGCAAACGATTATTGACGCCCCGCTGGCCGAATGGTTAGCTCGCAATGGCTACTTTTACATTATGCACCGCTTTGAACCGGAAACACGCCTAGATTTTGTAAAAAATATGCATCAAAAAAACCTTTATGCCTCTATCAGCGTTGGTGTTAAAGACGATGAATATAATTTCATTGAAGCTTTAGCCGCTGAAGGTGAAGTTCCTGAATACATTACGATTGATATTGCGCATGGTCATTCTCAAACCGTGATCGATATGATTCAACATATCAAACATTATTTGCCCCAAGCTTTTGTGATTGCTGGTAATGTTGGTACACCTGAAGGCGTCCGCGAATTAGAAAATGCTGGCGCTGACGCCACAAAAGTTGGTATTGGCCCTGGCAAGGTCTGCATCACTAAAATCAAAACTGGTTTTGGTACTGGTGGTTGGCAGTTAGCAGCTCTACGCTGGTGTGCTAAAGCTGCCCGCAAACCAATCATTGCCGATGGTGGTGTGCGTACCCACGGTGATATTGCAAAATCTATACGTTTTGGTGCTTCAATGGTTATGATCGGCTCCCTATTTGCTGGCCATGAAGAGACACCTGGCAAGACAATTGAACAAGATGGTAAGGTATATAAAGAATATTACGGTTCTGCATCTCAATATCAAAAAGGATCTCATCATAATGTAGAAGGCAAAAAAATGCTAATTCCATATAAAGGATCTATTGCTGATACTTTGACTGAAATGCATGAAGACCTGCAATCATCTATTTCTTATGCCGGCGGCCGTGACCTAGCTTCGCTAAAGACAGTTGATTATGTCATCGTTAAAAATTCAATTTTTAATGGCGACACGATGTAGTCACTTACTTTTCAAAAGTAACTCATTTGTGTTATAGTAGTAGTTGACTTTGCTTGCTAACGAATTTAACGAACAAATAACAAACACTGCATCAGCTAAACTAACAAATGAGGTGAAAGGTTTATGGCAAAAAAATCTAAGATTGCAAAAGAGAAGAAAATCGAAGCAACAGTTGCAAAATATGCAGAGATTCGCGAAGAATTAAAAGCAAAAGGTGATTACGCTGGTCTGCAAAAATTACCACGCAACGCTTCGCCAGTTCGCATCCATCACCGTGATCAACTTGACGGTCGGCCCCATGCTTACATGCGTAAGTTTGGCATGTCTCGTTTAAACTTTCGGCAATTGGCTCACAAGGGCCAAATTCCTGGTGTCAAAAAAGCTAGTTGGTAAATTTGTCCCAATATCTATAAAAAAACATACTAAGATTAGATCTGTTGATGAAGTATATTCTTACTTCGGTCAACAGATCTTTTTTTGATTAATTATAAAAATACCGTTCACTCATTGGGGCTTCAAGCCCGTAAAAAAAACTGGCTTTCACTGCTATCTTCTGTTAATCAATTTTAAGTTTGTGGCGCTTCGAGCTCGGGTATCGGAAATGAGATCCAGAATTAGCTAGTGTTCTAATCACAAGAAAGAAGATGTTGTTCGATGACCGATCTAATCGGCATCGACTTAAGACAATACCAATCTGGTACTTACCGAGCGATTGATCATATCAATAAACGTGGCGATCCTTACGCTCGCAACTTATTTTGTTTAACAGTGGCCAATATGCGTCGAGTCCATGGCTTGACCAAGGTGCCCAATCATATTGTCGACTTTTATTATCGCTTACGAAAAAAAGGACCTCATCCAAAACTGGATAAGGTCGCAACGGTGGCTTGCATGAATAAACTGGTCAAATGTCTGTTTGTCATGATTAAAAGTCACCAAACATATGACTATAAGTCATATCACGGGCTCGAAGCCCAATAAGGCCTAACGCCTTATAAAATAAAGTATACCACGATATGGATCTAAAAAAACAACTGATCGCGGTGTATTTGAGTTACCCTAATTTTTTACCCCCATGGGGGTAAAGAGATGCTTAAGTGACAGGAACTCTACACAAACAGATATTGATTCATTGACAGATCATTTAGTTGAAATTAACACTTGACTAATCGTAGGAAGAGAGTAAGACAAAAGGCGCTCAGCACCCTTACCTAAACAAGAATGGCGAAAAATGGCAAGTCCACCATTTGAGCCATTCTTGTTTAGGTAAGGGTGTTGTCTTTTGGAACACGTTTAAAATTGAATTGTTCGTAAACACATAGTGGCTGTAAACAAAACGTTAGTTTTGTCCCAGCCACTTTTTTGTTTGTATCGACTATTCATACCGATAAAACCGACATGAATTTTACTTAATAAAATTAAGATTCGCTTGATTCTGAAGTATTCATTCGATTATCATTTTGCGTTTCGGCTGCTTTTGAATCATACAATTCAGAATTGCGCGTAAACCAGCGCCATAACTTAACAATGATAATTTTGATCACAGCATACCCAGGAATACCCAAAACAACGCCTAGAAAACCAAATAAGTTGCCTGCAGTCAGTAATACCAAAATCGTCGTTACCGGATGCATCTCTAACTTGCTCCCCATCACTAAAGGTGAAATCACTCGACCTTCGATCGTTTGTTCGATCAAAAATACGATCAAGACTTTGATCAACATGGACACAGATGTAAAGCCAGCAATTACCAAAGAAGGCAAAATAGCTAAGAATGATCCCACGTAAGGTACTAAGTTCAAGATACCCGCTAAAATACCCAAAGGAAAGGCATATTTCTGACCAACGATCAAATAGCCAACGGAAAACATGACCATTACCCAAAATGCCACTGTTAATTGACCACGGATATAAGAGCTAATGGAATTATTGATTTCTGTCAAAGTTGTTTGCGTTGAAGGCCGCAGCCGTGTCGGAACCAGTTTGACAAGCCCTGTTTTAAATTTTCCGCCATCCTTTAACATAAAGAACAGAATAAAGGGTGCGGTAATCACATTGACGATAATTGTTGTTACTGTCCCCACTGCCGAGCCAATATTTGAAAAGGTGCTGACAAAATTTTTCTGAAACCAGCTGCCGATACTTTTGGTAATTGTATCTGTCGAAGCATTGAGCTGATCCTTAATTGGCCGGAAACTTGGCTGCCCAGAAATATTTTTTAACCAGTCCTGAACAGCTTGCCAGTACTGCGGCCAATTGGCGACGAGTGATTGTGTCTGCTTTTGAATATAAGGAATCAATAAGCTAATGCCCAGAGCCAACAAACCTACTAATAAAATAAATAGGATCGTAATAGATACCATCCGCTTCCAATGCCATTTTCTTTCCAATAACGCCACTAAAGGTTCCATTAGATAATAAAAAACGGCAGCTAAAAAAATAGGCGGTGCAACAACATTCAAGAACTTCCCTACTGGTGCAAATACGAATCTAACCTTGGTGAATAATAAAATGATCAATAAAATGATCAAAATATTTAACAAAAAAACTGTGAATTTATTATTTAGAATCCACTTAAAAAAAATGGACCGCTTTGGTTTATTTTCAATCATGAGCTTCCTTTCTTTCCAATATATCTACCCTAATGTCTCTAAAAGTCGGCGCCAGCTTAATGACATTAGTTGTTATATAAAATTTCTGCCCCTACTGTAAACTTAGGAAATGTATTGTTTTGATTGGCTAAATAGATAGCATTTTGCATCTGATCCTCATCACTAGGATGTTTGAAAATTAAGGTAACGTGTCCAATTGTTGATAGATTATCTTGAACTAACTGGCCAACCTTTTCAATCTTAAATGTCTGACCATCGATTTCAATGGTATCGCCCACTTGTGGGTTTAAATCAACTTGTTGTTTTTTATCTATAAATTTTTGCACCACGGAAACATTTTCAATAACATCAGTTGCCTCTTCACCAAACAAAATAACCATCGGATCTTTTACAGAGATAGCTTTTGCACCAATTTTCTTAATAATCGCCTTTACTTGCATATTGAGTACTCCTTTACTTACATTCATGTTTCAATTGTATCATAGCTCGTCTTATTTGATGCAATTAGCGCCAAGATGCTATGGTATAATTTATGAAGATAAGGAGGCGTTTTTCGTGAAAGAAACTGTACTTTTAGGAGGATATACCCGGCGCACTGGTAAGGGCATTTATCAGGGACAACTCGAGAATAATCAGCTGCATGACATTACGCCATATATTGAAATTGGGGGCCCAACTTATTTTACCGTGGACGAAAAGAACCAGCGTCTGTTCACGATTATGACGGAAGGTGATCAAGGAGGTGTCGCTGCTTATGATTTAAGCGGGGCGCAGCCAAAACTGATCAGTAAGGTTTTACAACCTGGTGCTTCACCAGCTTATATCGCTTATGATCCAAACCGCCAGTTATTGTTTGATGCCAATTATCACAAAGGTTTAGCTAATGCCTATCGTATTGCACCAGACGGCCAATTAGCCTTACTAGACACCTTAAAACATCACGGTAGTGGCCCCAAACCTGAACAAGACAGTGCTCACGTCCACTATATTAACTTAACGCCAGATCAACGCTTGATTGTGTGCGATTTAGGTATCGATCAAGTCAGTGTTTATGACTTTGAAGCTGATCACTTTAAACCGATTGCCACTTATCAAACACAACCGGGATTTGGCCCGCGTCACGTGGTTTTTAATCCGAACCAGTCTGTGGTTTATCTCTTAGGCGAACTTTCTAGCCAAGTAACCGTGTTAGATTATAATGTCCAAACCGGTGCTTTGACCCCGATCCAAACAGAGTCTACAATTCCCGACAATTTTACAGCTCACAATGGCAGTGCGGCGATCAGAATTAGTGCTGACGGTAAGTTCCTCTATGCTTCAAATCGCGGTCATAATTCTATTACCGTTTTTAATATCACAGCTGATGGTCGCCACATCGACTTGATTCAACGGATCAGTACAGAAGGTGACTTCCCGCGCGACTTTAATTTAGATCCCAGTCAAAAATTTATCTTAGCGGCCAACCAGAATTCTGATAATTTAACTTTATATACACGAAATCCTGATTCTGGTTTCTTAACTTTATTAGAAAAAGATATTTCTTGCCCTGAAATCGTGTGTGTGAACTTCTTAAAGGCTTAATATTTCCAAAAAATAAAGCGTCAGGCAATATTATTGTCCGCCGCTTTATTTTTTGTGTCTCAGATTACTAAAAGTTGATGCATCACTTCTAACTTAAATCTATAAAATTTGCTTTAATTCCTTCATAATCATTTCAAAATCTCAAAAATTCAGTATACTTATTCCCGTACTAAAATTTTATAGCCCTATTTCAGGAGGAACATCTGTTGTTTAACATTATTAAAGCTATCATCCTCGGTATTATAGAAGGCATCACCGAATTTCTACCAATTAGTTCTACTGGTCACTTGTATTTAGCTGATGAATTCATTCATTTGAATGAATCGACAGCATTCATCAATATGTTCATGGTCGTGATCCAGCTTGGTGCTATTTTATCAGTTGTCGTCATTTATTTTCAAAAACTTAATCCGTTCTCCTTTAAGAAGAACAGTATTGAAAAACAACAAACCTGGTCACTCTGGGGTAAAGTCATTATTGCTATGATTCCTAGTTTAATCGCTGGACCCCTGCTAAACGACTTCATGGACGACCATTTGACCACTTGGCCAGTTATTGCAACAACTTTGATTGTCTATGGTATTTTATTTATTATCATTGAAAATTACAATAAAACACGGCCAGCCAAAGAAACCAATCTAAATCAAATGAGCTTAAAATTAGCTTTTCTGATCGGTTTATTCCAAGTTCTATCTTTGGTTCCCGGCACTTCAAGATCAGGTGCAACAATCCTAGGCGGCATGGTCGTCGGTGCTTCACGTTTCGTAGCAACAGAGTTTTCATTTTTCTTAGCGATTCCAACAATGGTTGGTGCTTCTGCTTTAAAACTATTTAAGTTTTTCAAAGCTGGTAATGTTTTTACAAGCGCTCAAATGATCGTTTTATTGGTCGGTGTTGTGGTGTCTTTCGTTGTCGCTTATCTATCCATTCGTTTCTTGTTAAATTATATTAAGAAAAATGACTTCAAAGCATTTGGATGGTATCGAATCATACTCGGTGCTATCGTTGTATTGTATTTTGGCTTACGCACAATTCTGTAAGTAAGAAAGGAACGATTTGATGCTCAAGGAAGTTGCCGTTGAAAATTTTACTGATATCCCCGCAGCCATTCAAAATGGTGCGCAGCGTATCGAACTAAATGATAATTTAGCAGTTGGTGGGACAACAGTCAGCCATGGTGTCATGGCTGAAGCAGCCAAATACACTCAAGATAAACATATTGCACTAGTCACTATGATTCGCCCCCGAGGTGGCAACTTTGTCTACAACGATTTAGAGCTTAAAATGATGGAAGCTGATTTGTTTACAGCTCAGTCTTTTGGTGTCGATGGGGTTGCCTTTGGCGCATTGATGCAGGATTACACGTTAGATACCGAGGCTATGGAAATGCTGCTTGGTGCCGCTAATGGTATGGACGTGGTTATGCACATGGCTTTTGACCAAATCCCGGCTGCTGAACAACTATCAACCATTGATTGGCTTGCGGATCATGAAGTAACCCGAATTTTAACGCATGGCTCACCCGATTTAACCACACCAATTAGTGCCAATATTGACCATTTGAAACAATTGATCACTTATGCCCAAGATAAACAGATTACCATCTTACCTGGCGGTGGCATCACTTGGCAAAATGCCACACAGGTTGCGACACAGCTTGGTGTTTCTGAACTTCATGGTACTAAGATCGTTCAATTTTAACACTTCAAAAATTGCCTTTTGGAACACGTTTAAAATACAATCGTTCGTGAAATAATGGAGGCTGGGACATAAGCCACGCAAAATAAAATAATCGTAGTTTTCAGACTGATATTGAATCTGAAAACTACGATTATTTTTTTAGCGATTGATTTTCTAAAAATAACATTGACTTTGAGGGTCAATTTCAACAGATTAGCTGCCATAATTGCAATTCCTGCTTCAGTAGTAACCTTTTCAATCCCACGAACCGAGGTTCGTAGGTACTTCAA
>NZ_JACGCJ010000037.1 GCF_021030645.1 Agrilactobacillus fermenti
GTAGATTGTTTGCGTAGCGATACCATATTCCTCGGCTAACGAATCGATCGAGTGACCAGATTGGTTGAGGTCAAGGATCATCTTCTTGAAATCTTCATCAAATGTTTTTCTCTTTTTGGTCATTTTGAACACGTCCCATTCTTAGTAGTTGGATTCTAACAAGCCGTGTCCATAAAATCATCCTAACATCATACTGCCTCTACTCTTGATTATTATTGTCGTGGATGCCGTATGCCTACTTTTTTACATGCTATGAATTAATCAAAAAGACTGAACCGGAATTTCTACGGTTCAGTCTTTTTGACAGCTACTAGAATTTACTTTTGTTCTATATCATGCGGCAGTGTATAATAAATATAATATAGATGAATAACTATTTCTAGATAGCTCTTGAACATGGAAAGGGTAATCGTATGTTAAAGATAACCTGTATTGACATCAAAGAACCGGTCCTGCATATCTCTTCAGGAAAATTTACAGCTGGCCCGCACTGGCAGCACAAACAAATGTACCATGATGGTAACTTTGAGATCATGCTCATCATCAGTGGTACGGTTTATCTACAAGTTGATGATCATTATTATGAACTCCATGAAGGCGATTGCCTGGCTTTACCGCCTTACCACCATTTACACGGCTTTAAGGATTCACCGGCAAACACGCAATACTATTGGTTTCACTTTTTCACAAAACCTAATGGGTTTGAAACACGTTCAATGGCTGAAAACCAATTAAAACAAGATCTGGGTGATTTATTTACTCAAAAGCAAATTGCCTTACCCGTTCAATTTAAAATCAACTTTATTGATAAAGCCTACATCATTGCTAATCAAATCTTAGACGTGGCTAAAAACAATTATTTCACTTCTTTATCCGTAGATTATTTTTTGACTACTCTACTGATACAACTCTCTTTTGATTATTATCAAACCTTAACTGATAAACCAACTTCAACTATGGAAGCGCGCATAGATGTGATCAAAAGTTGGATTCAAGCTAACCTCAGTGAAAATCTACGCGTCAATGATGTGGCGAACAACTTCGAACTCAATCCTCATTATTTGGTCAGAATCTTTAAGAGCCACACTCAGATGACCGTGATTCAATATATCAACGAACTCAAGTTAGATGCCGCCAAAAAGCTACTCTTAAAAACAAATTTACCAATCAAACAAGTGGCTAGTATGGCTTTTTATAGTGATGAAAAACAATTTATGAAAAATTTTAAAGCACATCTGAATCTAACCCCATCTGAATTCAGAAACGCTTACCAAAAAAAGTTCCTAGATAGCAGTAGTTTTGACCCCGAAAAACCCTTAACAAAAGAATATGTGAACTACGATGAAAGATTTCATCATTAGAGGAATATAAAAAGCACAATCAGAAATATTATTGAAATACTTCTGACTGTGCTTTTTACATATTCATTATGCTTGACTATTACGCGCAATCTCTGCCATCTGGGCAAATACTTCCGCTTCTTGACTCCGCATTTTATAAGTCCGTGAATGAATCGTACTACCTGGCCGATTGACTTTATGATATAAAACACGGTCATAATATACAAAATGTTCTCCGGCTGCCGCTGCTTCAGTGGTAAACAAATAATCTTCGGCAATTTGCAGGCGTGTATCAAAGCGGAGTTGGTGCTGGTTCAATAGCTCCCGCCTGAATGCTTTGTTCCAAATATAACCACCGACGGTACTACCATGTGTTTGAACTTCTTGTAGCATTCGTTGCTTGGTAATTGGTGTCCACTCGGCTGGTCGAATGCGGTTAAAACTTCCAAAACCAACGGGTGAGTGCCATGTATACCCAACGGCAGCAATATCAGCGTTATTTTCTACCAAACCTTGTGTCAAAAGACGAACATAATCCGTTTCTACGCGATCATCCCCGTCTACAAACGCAATCCCAATTCCCAAAGCCGCATCAATACCTGCATTTCGAGCAGCTGACGCGCCCATATGCTGAGGTAATTGAATCAATTGGAAATTGGAATATTTTTCTAGAAATTTTTCGGCAATCGCTACTGTATCATCAGTTGAAGCGTCATCAACTAGAATAACTCGGTAATCATCGGTATCCTGTTTTGCCAGACTTGTCAACGAATCAGCTAGATAGCCACTCAAATTGTAGATGGGTACAACGACATCTAATACATTGCTACTATCTTTAACCATTATGACCCCTCCCCACGTTTAATACTTACTTGGATGTGCTCTAAAATCTAATTGAGTTAAACCAAAAACAAACATCAAAATAATAGCTGCGCCAATAATTGTGCTACCCTGCCAAAATGGTAAAAGGATCGCTGCTGAGAATGCCCCAGCCGCAAAGCCGAAAACAATTAATAAACTATCTATTAACAACAAGCGATTTGTCGGACGAGTCTTAGGGACAAACAACCAACCTAACAAGGCTGCACCCACCGACTTGATATTGCCAGTGGTCATTGTTGTTGAAAAAGGATGCCCATTTAACTTGCGGAATGTTTGTACTTGAAAAGCTGCAAAAAGTGACAAGCCACTCGTCACTAATAAATTAGGTAACCATGGTGCTAATAAGCCAATTAATAATATTCCTAACAACTCAATTAAAACACTTAATTGCTGCCAAATAAAAACTTCCCGCTTATCAAAGTAATGTTCAATCAAATAAGCAAAACCAGCGCCCAAGGCAAAAAATAGAATGGGTACTAAGTAGTGAACTGTCGCCGTAAAACGTCCGGCTGCCAAATTAATGCCTAGCAAAATAACATTTCCTGATTGTAAACTAGCAAATACCTCGCCGCGAATCATGTACGTATACGCATCCATATAACCGCCCACAGCAGCTAGCAAAACGCCAATCAACAGTGTCTCATAAATTGGTTGATTTTTAATTGTTTGTTTCGCCAAATAACTCACTTCTGTTTCACTTAAATTACGATACTGCCGGTATTATATACAGCTCTAAACACAGAAGCAATTAAACTTACTCAGCATCACACTAAAAATATTACTAGATCTTAAGTAAATCTATGAGCGTAAGACCAAGCGCATTTCCTTTTGAAACACGTTTAAAAGTAAATTGTTCGTAACTAAAGAGAGGCCGAAAACAAAATATTATCTTTGCTTCGACCTCGTAACAATATTCATAACTTAGTTCAATAAATTGACATTATAAAATTACAGTTTACAACACAACCCGCGCTTGATTATAAGCTGCGATTGTATGTAATAACTTTTGGATATCCTCAGAATAGACTTCCCCAATATTGCCAATCCTAAATGTATCCAATTCTGTTAATTTCCCTGGATAAATCACGAAACCATGATGTTTCAGATACAGATAAAAATCATTAAAGTCAAAGTCTTCATTTGGATAATAGAAGGACGTGATAATTGGTGACTGAACTTTAGCATCAATAACAGGTAAGTAGCCAAGCGCATGCATCCCCATTGACAATAAACGTTGATTTTCACGATAGCGCTCATATCTTTCAGTAACGCCACCCTCTGCCCGCAATTCTCGGAGTGCTTCATGTAATGCATGCACAACGTGGGTAGGTGATGTAAAGCGCCACTTGCCCTCTTGCGCAGACATGACAACATATTGATCGTATAGATCCAAGGATAAAGTCCGTGCATTACCAGCTGTGGCAACTAATTTGTCTTTATCAGCAATCACAAAAGTCACACCTGGTACACCTTGCAAGCATTTATTAGCACTACTAATTAAGAAATCAATCTTAGTCGCCGCAAAGTCGATAGGAATCCCACCAAAACTACTCATGGCATCAACAATTGTCACAATATCCTGATCTGCCACCCAAGGTACAATTGTCTCGATTGGATTGAGAATCCCGGTCGTGGTCTCACAATGAACCATCGCAAAATGGGTAATATCTGGATTTTCTTGAATAATTACTTGAATTTTTTCTAGCTTAGGTATTTCTGTCGATTTGGTTAAATAATCAACATGTTCGATGCCATAACAATCAGCCATTTCGGCCATGCGCTTGCCATAAGCACCATTCGCAACAATTAGTAGCTTACC
This sequence comes from Agrilactobacillus fermenti, assembly GCF_021030645.1. Classification (GTDB taxonomy): domain Bacteria; phylum Bacillota; class Bacilli; order Lactobacillales; family Lactobacillaceae; genus Agrilactobacillus; species Agrilactobacillus fermenti. The sequence continues at coordinate 4,042 of NZ_JACGCJ010000037.1, forward strand.
TTCTTTAGGAATAACTGAACTAATCACAGATTCCACACCATAGGATCCACTACCTTGTAACAAAACGGCGACATACTTTTCATCCAAATCAGCTACATTTAAAATGCCCTGCTGCACCTCTCGCGTGACTTTTTTGTAGTCTTCATCCCAAGTACAATAATCAATCAGCATGGCTTGCTTAACGGCATCACTCGTTGATAGTGGTCCCGGTGTCAATAACAAATAAGGTTGCTTAACAGATTGAATAGCTTTCAATTGGTTAGAACCTCCTGTTTGTCTAAAACGTCAATCAGCATCGGTAATTCATAAAGATTATTGATCACATAGTTTGCACCAGCTGCATTAAACTGTTCTCGTAAGTTCTGACGCAACGATTCTTTTTGATGTTCTGATGATGACTCAAATTCAATTTTTGATAGCCCCATTAAACTGCTGCCTTCGATGACAGCAACAGTAGTTACGCCAGCAGCTTGACCTTCTGCGACGTCCATGATTGTATCGCCAACTTTAATCAGTGTTTTGGGATCTGATAGTTTTAGCAGTGCCATATTGCGTTCAATCATATCTGGTGCTGGTCGGCCATGGCCGTTGACATCTTCTGGGCAAACGATGGCATCCGGCACATACCCATGCTTTGCGACGTGCGGTAAAATTTGTTCAATGGTTTCCCGCGTATAACCGGTGGTCGTACCTACTTGAATCTCACTTTCTCGGAGATATTTAAGACAACTACGTAAGCCAGGTTTAAACGCCGTAAATTCTGTAATACTCTTAGCAAGCAATTCTTGAAAATCTTGATACACTGAAAATTCATCTGATTCCAAAGGCAAGTGCCCGTACCGTTTCTGCCAGTTTCTTTGAACCTCTAGTTGGTTAAAAATTTTATGAATGTGATCGCGTTTGGCAATCCCCATATCCTGACGAATTTCCGAATTAGTCAAAACAATATCTGCGGCCGCAAAAGCTTTTCTAAAAGCTGTAACTGGTGCTTGGCTACCGTAATCAATGGTTGTGCCAGCCCAATCAAAAATAACCCCTTTGATCATATCTATTCACTTGCTCCCTTTTATCTTTGAGTCGTGTCTATAAACTGTTTACGAATTTGAACGGCAATAATTTCTAAAATGATTGCTGTTATCAAAATTAAGTAAACAATTGTCCCTACTTCATGGAAATCAAAGTCAAAGGCACTGCTGACAAATAATTGATAACCGATACCTCCAGCACCGGCAGCTGCACCAATGGCAACAGCGTTGGCAAAGTTGATCTCTAACCGAATAAATGACCAGGAAATCAAGGCAGGTTTGATACTTGGAATCACCCCTTGGCAGACCGTAGCCCAAAAACCGACCCCAGAAGCCTTAAATGATTCCAGTCTATCCGTGCCTAAAGCTTCAATACTATCTGAGTAGGCCTTCCCTAAATAAGCAATACTATGCAAGCTTAATCCCAGAACAGCTGCATTTATCCCTAAACCACAAACGATAGAGAAGACAAGGACCCACAAAATCGTGGGCACTGCCCGGATAAAAGCCATGACACTTCGAGCAATTAGTGTATAGCGCCGATCCAGTAAATTCGTTGCTGATAGAACGGCAAAAATGAAGCCAAAAAACACACCGATAAAAGTTGTTAAAATACTTAAACCTAATGTCAGTAACAAGCTATTACTGAGTCCCTGCAATAAATTTACTGATACTTTGGGCTGTAAAAACATGTATTTCAAATTAACTAAAAATTCACTGGTGGCCTTGATTAGAGAAACGCTGCCTCGATCCATTGTCATGAAACTAAGTAACGTCAACCCTGCCAAAACGCCAAGAACAACCTTCATAGCATTCAAGCGATGAATTTTTATTTTTTGTTGTTTGGGTTTCGTCGTCTCAGTCGTTAATGAAACATTTGTTTGGTCACTTGGTTCAATAATCATGCAATCACCCGCCTTAACTGTGCTGAAATATTTTCCAGAGCAATAACGACAACAATGATACATAGAACTGTAATCCCTGCTAAGTCATAGCGTAAGCTCTTGAAATAAGAGTCAAAGACAAAACCGATACCTGTCCCAGTGAGGATACCGACCAACGTTGCATCACGAATATTATTCTCAATCATGTACAAGATCCAGCTTACAAATTGTGGCATCACTGTCGGCAACACACCCCGACAAAGAATCACCAGTCCCCCAGCACCAGTAACTTGTAACGCCTCGGCAATTTGACTAGACTCATCTTCCATAATCTCCAGAAAAGCACGTAGTAGAAAACCCAAACTCATGAGAAATAGGGCTAAAAAACCTGTTAAATCATTTTGCTTGAATGTGAATAACAACAGCATAGACCAAGCAACTAGCGGAATATTCCGTAAAAAGCTGGCAATTAAGCGGACAACCCGTTTAACCCCAAGATAATGGGGCATTACTGGAGCACAAAAGCTGACTAGCCCAATGGCAAAGATGGCCGCAATAAATGCTGAGGAAATCGCCAATCCAATCGTCGCCAACAATTTACTTAGAATATCTGGTAAAGTCTGCATTGTCTGTGCATGAGGGACAAAATTAATAAATAACCAACTGAAACTCTTAGGAATAGCCCAGATACCAATCGTATTGCTAAAATGCAATAACCAACTTAAAGCAAGGTAACTGCCGCCTACTACTAATAATGTCCAGAATTGTTTGTGCCGTTTCTGGCGTAACTGCGTCTGTAAATCTTGGTAATTCAAGCCATTTTCAAGTGATTTCATGAAGCTAAGACTCCTTGTCATACAGTGCTTGTAACATAGCTTTATCCACTTGTGATTTAGGTTCATTGATTTGAACAGCACCAGCTTTGATTCCGATAATTTGATCTGCATAATCCAAAGCTAAATCCACTTGGTGCAAATTAACAATGCAAGTGATCCCTTTTTCTACCGTTAATTTTTTCAACAAATCCAAGACCATCACTGATGAAGCCGGATCTAATGAAGCTACCGGTTCATCACAGAGAATAATTTGCGGATGCTGCATTAGAGCCCGAGCAATCCCAACACGTTGCTTCTGACCGCCACTTAAGTCACTACAATTTTTCAGTTCAAAGCCTTGCAGGTCGACTTCTTGCAGCAAGCGTAGCGCCTCTTGTTTCTCAGTCTGAGAAAACACACCGAACATGCCTTGCCATAAGTTCTTTTGGCCCAAACGCCCATGCAATACATTTTCAATTACCGTTAAGCGCTCAACTAAATTGTAATTTTGGAAGATCATCCCAATTCTCTGCCGTTTTTGGCGTAATTGCTGCTTATTCAAAACGCGTAAATTTTGATCTTCAAAATCGATTTCGCCACTATCACTAGTGATTAATTGATTAATGCTGCGCAACAAAGTCGTTTTCCCGGCACCCGAAGGCCCTAAAATCACGACAAACTGACCCTTCCCAATCGAAACATTAATATCTTTTAAAGCCGGTCGCCCAGCTTTATAAGTTTTATTCAAGTGCTTGATTTCTAACATTATTTACCCACCAATTTATGTGTTGGCGCATACCAGCTATCACTAATTGGTAATAAGTGGGTATCAGCGCCAGTCTTTTGGAATAGTGACGTTGTCTTGGAACCAGGTGTTGTGAATAGTTTCTTATCTTCAGCAAACTCTTTAGACGTTAAAGCCTTTTGAATCTTGTCACGATCAGATTTAGCCAACGCTTTATCATTGACAACCAATGGCCCGTTTTGAACTGGAGAAACTTCAATAGCTACGGCTGTTTTGCCATGTAAGTCTTGGAATGGTGCTTTAGCATCATCTTTAACAGTAAATTCTGAACCGGCTTTGTCATAGCTGCCAGAAGTTAATTTTAAGTAGGGGTATAAATCGATATCATCAAAAGCAGCCACATCTGCATCACCTTTAAGTAAATTTACAGCTGAACCTGGATGAGTATTGCCATAAATTACTTTGCTAAAGAACTTGCCTGAGTTGCTTAAAGTATCTTTATCCTTAACTTTGAATTCACGTTGAATGGCATCCGTTGGTACAGCAAAGCCAGAAGTTGAACTTTGCGAAACAAAGGAAATTTTCTTGCCTTTTACGTCTTTCAAGCTATATTGATCACCATCTTTGTAGGCATCAGCTTTAGCCTTAGGTACCATTAAGTAAGAACGATAGCTTGCCCCTTCTAAGGTACCTTTAGGCCCTGAAAGTACAACTAATGGATTCACTTTTTTATTTAGACTGCGCGCCTGAATGTAGCCATCAGCGCCCATAAATGCTAATTGCGCTTTTCCAGAAGCAATTGCTTCAATGGCGACGTTATAATCAGTTGTTTTTTGCATAACGACTTTCTTATGAGTAGCATCTTCAATTTTCTTCTGTAGTTCTGCACGGGAATCATCAAAATCTTTAGCTGATTCATTTGGATAAAAAACCATTGTGATCTTATCTTTATCGCCTGAACCGCTATTGTCAGCACCTTGTGCTTGTTTTGAACAAGCAGACACCCCAACTGCCAATGTCACACCTAATGCTAATAACAATAATTTTGAAGTTTTTTTCATCTCTATCTCGCTCCGATAAGTCATATTTTTAGAACACATTCAATATATCAATTGAATGTAAGGATAAGATTGAATTTATGTAAAAACCATGTAAACGGGTGGATAAAAAATAGTCCTCACGTCGGCAAGTCATTTCTTTCGGCTAGAAATAACACGTGAAGGCTGGAAAAGTATGAAATTTAGTTTTCTGAATTGTTAGTTAAAGCATCACTTCCTCATAGCTAAAAAATAGATAATGAATCAATTTAAACTGTCTTTTCTTCAATTTCACCAGCTTGAATCGGATCTTCCTTTTTCAAAGTGAAAGCTGCAAAAATTGTAACAAGCGCAACAATACCACCAAGAATCAAATAAGTATGCTGGAAACCGATCGTATCATATAAGTGACCGGCGACTGAAGAGAAAATAAAGACGGAAATCTGTTTGGCAAAATTAGCTGCTAATGCATATATTGTCGCGTACAAACGCACGTCGAACGCCCCTGTAATATATTTCATAATAGAAACTAGAACAAGGGGCATTTCAAAGCCAGCTAATAATCGTAGAATAATAACAATCGTCAAGTTAGGTGACAAGGCACTACCAATGATCCGCAGAGCCAAAATACAGCCATAGGCAATCAAACCGTTACGAGAGCCTATTTTATTAATGATCCAAGGCATTGGGAACATCAGTAGAAATTCTAAGCCAATTTGCGCGGTTGTCATATAACTGTACACCGTCGTACCAGCAGCACCAGAAGCAAAGAAATATTTAAAGAAAATAATGAATTGTTGGTCGAAAACGTCATAAATTGCTGAAGCACCTACGAAGAAAATCGACAAATACCAGAAATTCTTTAATTTGAAAATTGAAACAACCTGTTTCATATCCAAAGAATTAGATGTGCCGCCAGCGGCATCGGCATTTTCTAGATGGATCTTATCACTAAATAATAATAGACCTAGTAAAATCGTTGCTGAAACAGAACATGCCCAAAATATTGAGTTAGGATTCATCAAGAACAATTTGCCGCCTAAAAACGAAGCAATCATACCAGCTAATGAACCGCCCATCCGTGAATGACCATATTCAAAGCCATTGGCAAGACTGGCACGTTGTACGTACTGCTCGATAACTGAGACACCACCGTTGAAGATAAAACACAAGAATACCCCGGTAACAATCGCAACTAACATAGAATTAATGTGCATTAACGGTAAAAATACCCATTGAAAATACGGTCCAATTAACATTGCTGCAACGGCAATTGTCAAAATGAGATTTTTCTTGAATAATAGCTTATCAGAAATAACCCCAAAAGCGGGTTGGAATAAAAGTGAAAGACCGGCCATTGCTGAAAAAACGATTCCTGCTTGGGCACCGTTCATATGTCCAACCTGTTCCATCCATAAAGTTAAGTAGCCAAAAATAATTTGCCACATGAAGAAATAGGTAAAATGAGTCATTGGAAAGCCCCAAAAGTCCTTCTTCTTTTTATTAGTCGAACTGTTACTATTGTTTGCCATTTTTAAAGTACCTCCAATGTACTTTGCAACTTTGCTTATTGCTTACTATTTATAGTTATAAGGTTCAGGTTTGCCAAAGTTTGGCGTCCCATCTTCATGCCAAGTGAAAGCTTGAACCTTTGTATGCCGATTAGGATCGTACAAAGGATCCCCCTTGATATCGGTATAATTGCGACAATGATAGACCATCAAATCTGTCTGCCCATCTTCGGCAACCGTAAAGGAGTTATGTCCCGGACCATATTGATGTGTTACTAAATCACTTTTGAACACGGGCTCTTTTGACTTATGCCAATTACTAGCGTTCAATAAGTCCACGTCATCGGCAATTGTCAGCATGCCCATGGCGTAATGCTCATCAGTGGCACTAGCAGAATAAGTTAGAAAATAGCGGCCATTGCGGTGAATAACAGCTGGGCCTTCATTGACCCAAAAGCCAATCGTCTCCCAATCATATTCTGGTTTAGAAATCATGACTGGCGTTGTTTTAAGTGTCCAGGGATTGCTCATCTCAGCAATATAAAGATTTGAATTACCTTTGATTTGTGGATCCTTTTGGGCCCAAACATAGTACAGTTTGTCATTAGCTTCAAAAACAGTGGCATCTAGTGAAAAGGAATCAATCGGTGTTTTAACTTGGCCCTTTTCCTGCCAATTTTCTTCACTAGCCATGGGATCGGCAGCATCACATTCAATGCAAAACATCCGATGTTGAAACATGCCGTTCTGATCAAATTCAGTTGTTTCTGCTGCCGCAAAATAAATAAACCATTTATGATCAATATAATGTAGTTCCGGTGCCCAGATCAGTTGACTCATTGGCCCTTGATCATGCTTACGCCAAATCGTTCTTGGTGCTGCATGAGCTAAACCTTCTAAAGTTTTAGCTCTTCTAATTTCGATTAAGTTATAAGCGGGTACTGAAGCCGTAAAGTAATAATAGCCATGGGTATGTTTATAAATATAGGGATCTGCCCGTTGAATAATTAATGGACTAGTATATTGAACCATGAGAATACTCCTTTACTAAACTAAATTTACGTATACGCTTTCTTACTTATGCACAAATTCATCATAAGTTGACAAAAAAGCGATTACAATAATGCTTGTTAAATTTAAAGCCAAATTTGCGTAAGATTCATGTATTTGCTAATCTTATTTTGCATTCAATCAGTTTTACGGTGAAAGATTTATATATTTCTAAACTAACATTGAAAGCCCTTACCAAAAGCTAAACATTGATTCATTTATCTTTTAATTCTCGTTATAATTAACTTAGTCATAGGAGTTGAGACACTTGGAATTAGAAATCTCAAAAGATTCACTTGTTGTTTATAAAGCACTATCCAGTGAAGTTCGACTTCAGATCATTCAGTTATTGACGCATCAAAAAATGAGTATTCAAGAATTAGCCCAACATTTAAATCTAAGCAACGCCATTGTTTTGATGCACTTAAATAAACTCGAAGCAGCTGGTATCATTGGCTTTGAACGCAGTGGTCACAAAAAACTATCCTACTTAAAAGTCGATAATATCAATATTCACTTTCCCCAGACGATCTACCCGGCTTTTGCCATGTATACGGTAGAGATTTCAGTAGGTCAGTTTACAGATTATTCAGTCACACCTTCTTGTGGTTTAGCTGGTCAAAATGATTATATTGGCAAAGTCGATAATCCCCAGTACTTCATGAGTCCTGATCGTGTCAAAGCGGGGATGATCTGGTGGATAGATGGCTATGTTGAATATCAATTCCCAAACTATCTGGAAACAGATGATAAACTGGAAATGCTAGATTTATCAATGGAATTAGGCTCTGAATTTCCTTTTTCCAACAATGTTTGGCCATCTGACATTACCATTTCAATCAATCAAACTGAAATTGGTACTTGGACCAGCCCGGGTGACTTTTCCGATATTCGCGGTAAATACACACTTGATTGGGTGCCAGATAACGTCAATCAATATGGGTTATTAAAGATTTTACGCGTGACCAATCATGGTAGTTACTTAGATGGCCAACCTTTTACAGATGTTTCAATTGACACTATTGATTGGCATGAACCTACTTTCACCGTGCGTTTTGAGGTGAAAAAAGATGCCCGTCATCGTGGTGGCTGCACCATATTTGGCCATAATTTCGGCAACTATAATCAAGATATTCAAATGAAATTATTCCACAGTTGAACCCACATTTAATAAGGTGGTTATATGATGAATCCTTCTGAAAAAAAGCGGGAATTTTTATTGAGTTTCTTAGATACACAAGCCAACCAAGTAAACTTAAAGACAATTCGACGATTAATTGAATTTGGTAAGAATAATTACTACACTGTCCCAGAAATCCTCACAGAATTGGTATCTATGGATCAAAAACACGAAAAAATTTTGACGATAACTTTGATTGTTGACTATATTGGCGGCGCAAAGCTATTTAATAATGATGCGACACACTGGCTTACTGCGTCTGGAAAGGCTTATTTACAGCGACTAAAGGCTGAAGAGGCACACCAGCATCAGCAATCTTTACCAGAACAATTTGTAAGCGCTGTTAATTATGATGCCCATATCTACGAGCAACTATTAACGCAACTTATGCAGTTCAAAAATGACCTCCCCACTGAAAAGGATCGCGTTTTATTACAGGAGCTGGCCTTAGACTTAAGACATTTATTGACAGGTAGTAAAACTTTAGAACGGGGCAGTCTAAGTAAGTTTAAGCATTTTATTAATCTTAACTGGGATAAGTTTTCTCCCTATTTGGAACCGATTTTACTCGAATTTGCTCGTGTGCTATTGTTTGAAGAAAATGCTTGAGATATGGCTTAGGTCTTTTAAGCATTGTTTAAGTCACAAGCAGTTTTGAGGTTAATTTATGCCTAAATAAAATAACTAAATACCGTAATCTATTTTATTGATTTTCATCTTGAAACCAGCTATTATTTAGTTATAAAATAACAGTTTAATTTCATATAGTTGCGGCTTACATGTTGAGAAATGAGGGCCTTATCATGACCTTAAGAGAGCGTTTGTCCAACTACTTGAGTAGTGAAACTTTTGTCATTGCTTTTGCCCTTGGTATCACTCTATTCTTCGTAGTTCCCACGGCTTTTAAGTTACAGTCCAAAATTCCTTTGCCCATCTTGATTCTTTCAGTTTTCGTAGCAACCCCCATTATCAAATGGCTTTTTACCCAACTTGGCAGTCGGTTCACTTCCGAAGCAGTTCTTATCCACATTGGCATAGGTCTTGTGATTGTGGCCTTTCTGGTCTGCTTTATCTTTGCACCAAATAAGTTTGGTCCGTTTTGCGCCATTTTAGGCTACGTGGTTGCAGCGCATAAAGAGTTAATAGCTTGGATTACTAAGCGGTATAGAAAAAAATAATTTAATGGAGCTATCAAAAGAGCGATACTGAGACAAAACAAAAATTTTGTTCCAGTATCGCTCTTTTTAAGGAAAGCTAGTTCATAGTAGGACGCTCGCTCTAACTTGATTGATATATTCTTTGGAGAATTACGAAAAATGGTACGCTTTCATTTAAGTCATTTGTCATTAGGTGAGGTCGCTATCTTTTGAAACACGCTTATTTTATATTCTTATATATCAAATATTGTACAGATATTTATAATTAATGTACAATATAGCGTACAAGGACTACTGACAAAAACGAGAAAGGTAGCGATCAATATGGATGCAGTTGGCATCTCAAATTTTCGAAAAAATTTAAAAGACTATGTACAAAAAGTTAATGATGATTCAACTCCTTTAATTGTTACCAACCGCAACCCTGAAGATAACGTTGTTGTTATGAGCAAAAGAGATTACGATTCCATGCAGGAAACAATGGCAGTTCTATCTAATATGTATTTGATGAATAAAATTCATCGTGGCGATGAACAATTCGCTGCCGGAAAAGGACAAATCCACGAACTAATCGAGGATCAAGAGGACCCAAGGCATGATTAAAGCGTGGAGTGACGACGCTTGGAACGATTATATGTACTGGCAAAATATCGGTAATAAGCGCAACGTTAGAATGATTAATCGCTTGATCAAAGCCATTGACCGAGACCCATTTAATGGCATTGGTTTACCCGAACCACTAAAGTACGACTTATCAGGTAAGTGGTCCCGCCACATTACCCATGAACATCGTTTAGTTTATGGTATTGATAAAACGACAATCTACATCTATTCATGTCGCGATCATTACACAAGTTAAAGTAAGCACACTAAAATCTTCTAGATTTAAAATGTATTTTTTCGGTCACTATAAACTTAAGTAGTTCTAAAAAAAGCATTCGAATGGACAACCACATTATTCGAATGTTTTTTATGTTTCGTTCTTTTCATTCACCGCCAACGGTATTCACATTGATCACACCTTGATATCGGCGCAATTGATCACTGGTCACGCGATCTGTAAATAGACGCTGCATCGCTTTCAATTCAAAGAAAGGAAAATAAGCTGCTTGATCTAATTTACTATGATCAGCAATGACCCACCTTTCCTTAGCATTTTTCAGGGCAAGACTTTGAGCCCGACCTTCTTCAACAATGATATCGGAAATAGCAGCCGTCGTGACCCCATCCGCACTCACGATTGCCAAATCAAAATTCAAGCGTTCTAAAATCGTATCTGTAACGCCGCCAATCAAGACACCAGATTTAGGTCGTAAGCGCCCGCCAGACAAAGTCACCTCATAATCAGGGTGCGCATTGGCAATGCGGCTAAAAGCAGTCAGACTATTGGTCGTGATACGTAAGAAATGTTGGGTCAAATAGTCACTGAGTAAAGCTACCGTACTGCCTGTGCCTAAATAGATCACTGAACCTTCAGGAATCAATGGGGCCACCAATTTAGCAATAGCTTTTTTAGCATCGAGATTTAACACACTTTTTTCATTGATCGTACGTTCAGCGAGAAATTTCTCTACGAGTTCAGCGCCGCCTCGAAGCAAGCGTACCTCATTGCGCTCCACCATTTTAGCTAAGTCTCGGCGAATCGTCATCGTCGAAACATTCAGGCGCTCTGCTAAATCATTGATCGTTGTAAAGCCTTGCTGTTCAATGATTTCTTTAATTTGAATTAAACGTTGTGTCTGACTCATAGCTTGTTCCCATCCTTTTTCTATCCATTCATTATTTTACGGTTCGGACACGTTCTGAGCAACTATAAGAAAAGCGTCACAATCAACCGCAAACCGAAAATTTTTAAAATTTAATCTTTCTAATCAGCTAATTTAAAATAACAAATTAAACGCTTACATTTATCGTTCTGAAACATTTGTTTTTCTAATTTTGTAGGTGTTTGTGCCTTGTGTAATCGTTAATTTATGTGATATCAGTTAACATTTTAACACTTTTCAGGTATACTTTCGTCATGAATGGTAACGCTTTCTAAAAATAACAATGATGGGAGTTCACATTATGGATCAAGCAAAATATATTTTAGCAATCGATGAGGGCACAACGAGTACCCGAGCAATCATTTTTGACCATCAGGGTAATAAAGTTACCGACTCACAGCGAGAATTCACACAATATTTCCCACATCCCGGTTGGGTCGAACATAATCCTAACGAAATCTGGAATGCGGCTTTATCAACGATCGCCAATGCATTTATTGAATCAGGTATCAAACCTGACCAGATTCAAGGTATCGGGATCACTAATCAGCGGGAAACAACGGTCGTTTGGGATAAGAAAACCGGCCTACCCATTTACAATGCCGTCGTTTGGCAATCACGGCAATCTTCTGAAATTGCCGACCAATTGAGTGCAGATGGTCATGCTGATCTGATCCACGACAAAACTGGGCTGATCATTGACGCCTACTTCTCAGCTACTAAAATTCGCTGGATTTTAGACCATGTGCCTGGTGCTCAGGAAAGAGCTGAAAAAGGTGACTTGCTTTTCGGAACGATCGACACTTGGCTCGTTTGGAAACTGACTGGTGGCGCGGTCCACGTGACTGATTATTCCAATGCTAGTCGGACGATGCTATACAATATTCATGATTTAAAATGGGACGATGATATTCTGAAATTATTGAATATTCCTAAAATCATGCTGCCAGAAGTCCGTTCTAATTCAGAAATTTATGGCTACACCAAAGACTACCACTTCTATGGCAGTGAAGTGCCAATTTCAGGTATGGCCGGTGATCAGCAAGCCGCCCTGTTTGGACAAATGGCTTTTGAACCAGGTATGGTAAAAAATACCTACGGGACAGGTTCTTTCATTGTCATGAACACCGGTGAAAAGCCACAATTATCGGCTAATAATCTTCTGACGACGATTGGCTACGGCATCAACGGTAAAGTCTATTATGCCCTAGAAGGTAGCATTTTCGTTGCTGGTTCTGCCATTCAATGGTTACGTGATGGGATGCGGTTGGTACAAAGTGCCCCCGACTCCGAAAAAGCTGCCGTGGCTTCACAAAATAATAATGAAGTCTATGTTGTGCCTGCTTTCACTGGGCTTGGTGCACCTTATTGGGATGCGGATGCGCGAGGCTCTGTTTTCGGCTTGACGCGTGGCACGACTCAAGAAGATTTCATCAAGGCCACTTTACAGGCAATCGCTTATCAGACCAAAGATGTGGTGGATACGATGCAACTAGATACTGGAATTGAAATTCCACTGCTCAAAGTTGATGGTGGTGCCGCCCGTAACGACTTTTTGATGCAATTCCAGGCAGACATTCTGAATATCCCGATCCAGCGCGCACATGATTTAGAAACAACTGCATTAGGTGCTGCCTTCCTAGCTGGCTTGGCAGTCGGTTATTGGCAGGATATTGATGAAATCAAAGCTGACTACGCGACTGGTCTAGAATTTCAACCTAAGATGCCCGAAGTTCAGCAGCAAAATCTATATGCTGGCTGGCAAGCGGCAGTGGCAGCAACAAAAGCATTCAAACACGTACCCTACAAAGCTGAGACGACTGAATAAGGGTTAAAATGGAGGTCTATTTATGGATACAAGCTTAACGTTACAACTCTGGGGCGAATTTATCGGGACAGCCATCTTGGTTTTACTCGGGGATGGCGTCGTCGCCGGGGTCACGCTTAAAAAATCTAAAGCCGAAGGTGCTGGCTGGTTAGCGATCGCCATTGCTTGGGGGTTGGCTGTGACGATTGCGGTTTATGCAGTAGCTTATCTCAGCCCTGCGCATTTGAATCCAGCAGTGACTTTAGGCATGGCCATTGCTGGTAAATTTCCTTGGGCTTACGTGCTACCCTATATGTTGGTCCAAATTGCTGGCGGGGTTGTCGGTGCTGCCTTGGTTTGGCTTCATTACTATCCTCACTGGCAAGAAACTAAAGATCAAGCAGCTATTTTAGGCATTTTTGCCACTGGTCCAGCGATTCGGCGACCGTTCTTCAATTTCATCAGTGAATTTATTGGTACAATTGTTCTAGTCTTTGGTCTGTTAGCCTTTACCCGCGGCAAATTCACTGATGGCTTAAATCCATTAGTTGTCGGTAGTTTGATTGTTGCGATTGGTTTCTCCCTTGGTGGCACCACTGGTTACGCCATCAATCCGGCTCGAGACTTAGGCCCACGAATCGCCCACGCTATCTTACCCATTGCCAATAAAGGCACCTCTGATTGGGGCTACAGTTGGGTCCCAATTCTTGGACCGCTAGCCGGTGGCGTTGTAGCCGCCTTATTGTTTAACCTGATCCCATAATCAAAGCGTGACAAAGGGTGGTCAGCTTCGGAGCGCGTTTAATCAGAGCGTGAATACCATCGGGTAACTTTTGAGCACCAACCTAGACTGGCGCTGAGGGTGGTTTCCCCTCAAGGCAGTTGTAGTTGGGTGAAAAAGTTGATGGTATGAACGCGTTTAGAGCGTGACAAAGGATGGTAGCTTCAGCTAATATAAAAAATGAGTTTCTCAATGGCTAGTATGGAACTACTCCGTGTCAAGTAGACAACTTAAATAATTAAAATGCTTATGCACTTTTCTTAACGGCATGGCACCCATATTCGTTGGGGGTCATGCCGTTAAGTGTTTCTTGGCGACGTTTGTTGTT
>NZ_JACGCJ010000038.1 GCF_021030645.1 Agrilactobacillus fermenti
CTGACTACGAATCAGAAGGTTGTAGGTTCGACTCCTACTGGGTGCATCATCGGGAAGTAGCTCAGCTTGGTAGAGCACCTGGTTTGGGACCAGGGGGTCGCAGGTTCGAATCCTGTCTTCCCGATTGAGTTTTATAATTTAATAGTTATGCGGAAGTAGTTCAGTGGTAGAACATCACCTTGCCATGGTGGGGGTCGCGAGTTCGAATCTCGTCTTCCGCTTTTTTTCTATGTTTTCGGGAAATAGCTCAGCTTGGTAGAGCACTACGTTCGGGACGTAGGGGTCGCAAGTTCAAATCTTGTTTTCCCGATTAGAATTCAAATAATTAAATTGGCCAGGACATTTTGTCTGTGGCTTTTTTTATTGCAATATGTATTCATTGATAGTCTTCTATGTAGCAAAACGACGGCATAAAACTTTAATTTTTTAAAAATAGTCGTTATAATACGATTTGATGGTATAAGTCTAAACACTTGTAATAATTTTATGTCATTGTATAATGAATAAACTACAAATTTTAGGCTTAACTTACAAAGCTGGTGCTTTGTAACTATCCAATGTCTGTGAGATACTTCCACTAAAATATTTAAAAAATTTTGAGAGATTGTTCGCCAATCTTTACTAAATTCGGTATAGTTAAATATGTAGGTATCTCTTAGTGAAAGTGAGGGGTTAAATTGGATAATTTATTCACACCTAGTGCAAAAAATGTATTAGCACTAGCACAAGAGCAGGCCAAATATTTTCGACATCATGCAGTGGGGACAGAACATCTGTTACTCGCGCTAGTTTTGGAAAATGATGGTGTTGCTGGTAAAACATTACGACAACTGACAATCACCCCTGAAGATGTTAAAGAAGAAATCGAGCGCTTTACAGGTTATGGTTCTTCCAATCTTAACAATGATACGCCGAAGGAATCATACTTACCTTATTCGCCAAAAGCGAAGCAGATCTTAACTTTTGCTGGTGATGAGGCAAAACGCCTCGGCGCAATGAAAATTGGCACGGAACATATTCTATTAGGCTTACTTCATGAAGATGATGTCTTAGCATCACGGATTATTAGTAATCTTGGTTTGAGTCTATCAAAAACACGTCAAGTCTTATTGAAGAAAATGGGTATTACCGAAGCAAGCGCCAAACGACGCGCTGCTGCGCCAAAGCGGCGTCCAGATAAACAAGGCACACCAACACTTGATTCCTTAGCACGTGATTTAACGCAAGCGGCTCGAGAGGATCGCATGGATCCAGTTGTTGGCCGTGAAAAAGAAGTTAAACGTGTGATTCAAATTCTAAGCCGTCGGACGAAGAATAATCCCGTGTTGATTGGGGAACCCGGTGTTGGGAAAACTGCCATTGCGGAAGGCTTAGCGCAACGGATCATTTCGGGAAATGTACCGAGTGATATGTTAAGTAAACGACTGATGATGCTAGATATGGGTTCATTAGTAGCCGGTACAAAATATCGTGGTGAATTTGAAGATCGTCTGAAGAAAGTTATTGACGAGATTTATCAAGATGGCAACGTTATTTTGTTCATCGACGAATTACACACACTGATTGGTGCTGGTGGTGCTGAAGGGGCTATCGATGCTTCTAATATTCTTAAACCGGCGCTTGCTCGCGGGGAGCTTCAATTAATTGGGGCAACCACTTTAGATGAATATCAAAAATATATTGAAAGAGACGCAGCACTTGAACGTCGTTTTGCAACGATTCAAGTCGATGAACCAACGCCTGATGAAGCTGAGCAAATCCTGCAAGGTTTGCGGCCACGCTATGAACAACATCATGGTGTTACCATTACCGACGAAGCATTGCATCAGGCAATCGTTTTATCCAATCGCTATATCACTGGTCGATTTTTACCAGATAAGGCAATTGACTTGGTGGATGAATCAGCTGCTAAAGTTCGGTTGGATGCGGCCGATCATTTGTCACCTTCTGATAAATTACAGCAAGATCTAGATGCATTGATCACTAAAAAAGAAGCAGCAATAGAGAATCAGGATTTTGAAAAGGCAGCTAGTTATCGCGAAGATGAAATGGCACTAAAAGAGAAATTAGCCGCTGAAAATGATGAAATCGCTAATGATGGCATTCGTAAGGATGTTAAAGTAACTGGTGAAGATGTGGCACAAGTCGTATCCGAGTGGACGGGTGTACCGTTAACACAGTTGCAAAAGAGTGAAAGCGCCCGGTTAGTGAACCTTGAAAAAATTCTGCATAATCGGGTGGTTGGTCAGGAAGAGGCGATTTCTGCCGTTTCCCGGGCCATTCGCCGCGCACGCAGCGGATTAAAGGATCCTAATCGACCAATTGGTTCGTTTATGTTCTTGGGGCCAACAGGTGTTGGTAAAACTGAATTAGCTAAAGCTTTGGCCGAAGCTATGTTTGGCTCTGAAGATAATATGATCAGAGTTGATATGTCCGAATATCAAGAACAGTATACGACTTCCCGTTTGATCGGGTCACCTCCTGGTTATGTTGGGTATGATGAAGGTGGACAATTAACTGAAAAGGTACGTAACAAACCTTATTCTGTTGTTCTGTTTGATGAAGTTGAAAAAGCCCATCCAGATGTGTTCAATATTCTATTGCAAGTCTTAGATGATGGTTATTTGACAGATTCCAAGGGGCGTCGAGTTGACTTTAGAAACACCATTTTGATTTTGACTTCTAACCTTGGGGCAACGGCGCTGCGTGATGAAAAATCAGTTGGTTTCGGTGCCAAAGATGCTAGCCAAGACTATCAAGCAATGCGTAGTCGAATCATGGAAGAAATGAAGCGTTTCTTCCGGCCAGAGTTCTTGAATCGGATTGATGAAACGGTGGTCTTCCATCCACTTAATAAGGAAGAATTGCGGCAAATCGTCAAAATTATGTCTAAGACAGTCGTCAAACGTTTAACAGAACAGGATATCAAAGTTAAGATTACCAATGCGGCGTTAGATGAAGTTGCCAAGGTTGGCTTTGACCCTGATTATGGCGCACGCCCAATTAGACGCGCATTACAAACTCAGATTGAAGATAAGCTGAGTGAGTCACTCTTAACTGGTCAGATCAAGGGCGGTGACAGTATCACGGTTGGCGCTTCTAAAGGCAAAATTACCGTATCTGTTCATCAGAAGAAATCAGATCAGCCTGATACAGTAAAATCTTAAAAATATGTGAATTCAGATAATAGGTGTTGGAGATAAATGTTGATTTTATCTTCAGCGCCTATTTATTTTGCGAGCAATTAAATTTTAAATGTGTACCAAAAGACAACAAATTCGCCTATGATGAATCCACTTAAACAAAGCGTCCACTACTTGCTTCAAATGCTATTTTTAATTATGAGGTAAAACCCTATTTTTCTGTAAAGCACTATACGCATTGATCCAGTCTGTGGTATTTTGGATAGGAAAGACGAGGCGGACATTTATGACAGAAATAATTGCAAGTGTCGCATCCATCGAACAAGCAGAAGCGTTGATGGCTGTTGGCGTTGATACAATATATGCTGGTGAAGATTACTTTGGTTTAAGATTGCCTCACAGTTTTGATCGAACTGAATTGGCTGATTTAATTAAAGTCGTTCACCAGGCAGGTAAAAAAATTCAAGTTGCCGTAAATGCGATTTTCCACAACGATCGTATTGTTCATGTGGCTGATTATTTAAATTACTTAGCAGCACAAAATGTGGATCGAGTAACAATTGGTGATCCAGGAGCTATTCGCATTTTACAAAAAGAAGCCTTATCATTACCCTATTGGTATGATGGTGCAGACTTAGTAACTAATTCACGCCAGGTTAATTTTTGGGCGGCTCACGGTGCTCAAGGTGCTGTCATCGCCAATGAGGTACCTTATAAAGAATTACAGGCGTTAGTACCGAATCTTGAAGTACCTATTCAGATACTGACCTATGGTGCGGCTAATATACATCAGTCTGGGCGACCTTTATTAACGAATTATTTTAATTATGTACAAACATATCAAGATCGGATGGATCGGGAGAAAGGCCTGTTTATTTCTGAACCACGAAAACCTGAGACCCATTACTCTATTTATGAAGATATCAATGGGACACACGTATTTGCGACCAATGATGTAAATTTGATGCCGCGAATTCAAGCCGTTTATGATCTGCCAATCACGCACTGGTTCTTAGATGGTTTATATGCCGACAAAATTGGTTTTGTCAAAGTTGCTAAGGCTTTCGTACAAGCGCGCGATTTACTAGCACAAGGGCAATTGACGAGTATGATTGTAGCGGACTTAGATCAGATTGTTCGTGCAAATCAACCTCAGAATCGAGAGGTTGATACGGGCTTTTTTGATATCGATCCGGCGGACGTGAAATAAATTGATGATGAGGTGTTTCCAATGAAACAATTACAAAAACCAGAAGTTCTTGCACCAGCTGGAACAATGGAAAAGTTAAAAATTGCAATCGACTATGGGGCTGATGCGGTTTATATAGGTGGTGATGCTTATGGACTGCGCTCACGGGCTGGTAATTTCTCATTTGAAGAAATGCAAGCTGGCGCAGATTATGCTCACGCGCATCATGCCAAAGTTTATGTGGCAGCGAATATTGTTGCTCATGAAGGCGATCTAGCAGGTGCGGGGGATTATTTTCGTCAGGTGCGTGATCACGGCATCGATGCGGTGATCGTGTCTGACCCCTCATTAGTTGAAACAGCGATCACTCAAGCACCTGGGTTAGCAGTTCATCTTTCCACCCAGGCGTCGGCAACGAATTGGGAGACTTTGAACTTTTGGCAAGATGAAGGTCTAGAACGCATTGTTCTTGCTCGGGAAGTTGGTGTTGCAGAGATCAAAGAAATTCGCAAGCATACTGATATCGAAATTGAAGCGTTTATTCATGGGGCGATGTGTATTGGTTATTCCGGCCGTTGTGTCCTGTCTAATCACATGGGGCTACGGGATGCTAATCGTGGCGGCTGTGCCCAAAACTGTCGGTGGAAGTATGATTTGTTTGAAATGCCAACACTAGGTGATCATGAATCTTTATTAGGTCAAAACAGCCAAGGCAAAACGGAAGATTTTTCAATGAGTGCTGTAGACATGTCGATGATCGAGCACATCCCTGACTTAGTTGAAGCTGGCGTTAATAGCTTGAAGATCGAAGGCCGGATGAAAACGGTGCACTATGTTTCTACTGTAGCTAATGTCTACCATAAGGCTGTTGCGGATTACTGTGCGGATCCAGAACACTACACATTAGACCCTAAACTTGTAGATGAATTATGGAAAGTGGCACAGCGGGAGATGTCCACTGGATTTTACTATGGCACCCCCGATGAAAATGATGAGTTATTTGGTCAAAGACGTAAACGGCCGCGCTACAAGTTTGTAGGTCAAGTGTTGGCTTATGATTCAGCAACGCACACAGTGACCGTACAGCAACGGAATAATTTTGGCATTGGCGACAAAATTGAATTTTATGGGCCTGAGTTCACGCACCATGAACAAACGGTGGCTGATTTGTATGATGAAGATGGCGTGGCTATTGAACGTGCACCCCATGCCATGCAAGTCGTTACCTTTACATGCGATACACCGGTGGCCAAGGGCGATTTCATTCGTGCACAAGAAGTAAAACGACCAGTATCGGCCCGCTGAGTCGATCATAATTTGAAAAATGGTTTTAATTCAAAAGAGTTGACTTAATTAAAATATACTTGTATACTATCCAATGATTCGTAAAACGTGGTTACTAAGCAATGTTACTATGATCTATTGTCCATAGTAGCAATATAAAACGCAAAAATAGTTGAGTAATAAATTAAGTACTAGCTATTTTTGGTTTTTTTTTGCTTAAAAACCGGCAAAAAATTAAATCTTAATAAATTCTTAATAATTTATTTTGATTGGCTTGCTAATGCGTAATTGCGGAATTCAAAGAAAGGGTGAATAGTTTGGCAGAACATTTAGTAAATTACGGCAAACATCGAACACGTCGCAGCTACGCTCGTATCAAAGAAGTGCTGGAACTGCCTAATTTGATCGAGATCCAATCTAACTCTTATCAGTGGTTCTTAGATGAAGGGTTGCGTGAGATGTTTGACGACATCATGCCAATCGATGACTTTGCTGGTAACTTGTCACTGGAATTCGTAGATTATCAGCTTTTAGAACCCAAGTATACGGTAGAAGAAGCAAGACAACATGACGCTAATTACTCAGCACCATTACATGTCACACTGAAATTGACTAACCACGAAACTGGTGAAATCAAAACTCAAGATGTGTTCTTTGGCGATTTCCCATTAATGACTGAACAAGGAACGTTTATCATCAATGGGGCTGAGCGTGTTATTGTTTCACAGTTAGTCCGGTCACCGGGTGTTTATTTCAATTCTGAAATTGATAAAAATAGCCGGACAACATATGGCACAACTGTCATTCCAAACCGGGGTGCTTGGTTGGAATATGAGACCGATGCAAAGCGTATTTCTTATGTTCGAATTGATCGGACACGTAAGATTCCAATGAGTGAATTAGTGCGTGCCCTCGGTTTTGGCTCGGATTCTGATATTATTGACATTTTTGGTGAAAATGAATCTTTGATGTTAACTTTGGAAAAAGATGTTCATAAAAATACTGAGGATTCTCGTACTGAAGAAGCCTTGAAAGATATTTATGAACGTTTACGCCCAGGTGAACCTAAAACTGCCGATAGTTCGCGTTCTTTACTATATGCCCGTTTCTTTGATCCAAAACGTTACGATCTCGCAGCAGTCGGCCGTTACAAGATCAACAAGAAATTGAGCCTTAAGAGCCGCTTACTCAACCAAACGCTAGCTGAAACTTTAGCTGACCCTGATACGGGTGAGGTATTAGCTCAAAAGGGTGATTTAGTTGATCGGCAATTATTAGATAAATTAATTCCTTATTTACAACGGGATGATTTCAAGACTTACACTTTCCAACCTTCTGATGAAGGTGTCTTACAAGATCCAGTGACTTTACAGATCATCAAGATCTATTCCAAGAATAATCTAGATCAAGAAGTTAATTTGATTGGTAATGGTCATATTGATGCTAAAGTTAAGCATGTCATTCCTGCGGATATTCTAGCTTCAATGAACTATTTCTTCAACTTGCAAGAAGGCATTGGGACAACTGATGATATTGACCATTTAGGTAACCGTCGGATTCGGTCCGTTGGTGAATTGTTGCAAAACCAATTCCGTATTGGTTTATCACGGATGGAACGAGTGGTTCGTGAACGGATGTCGATTCAAGATACTTCTACGATCACGCCACAACAATTAATCAATATTCGGCCAGTGGTTGCTTCAATTAAAGAATTCTTTGGTTCTTCTCAATTGTCACAGTTCATGGATCAGACCAATCCTCTTGGCGAGTTAACGCATAAACGGCGTTTGTCTGCCTTAGGTCCTGGTGGTTTGACACGTGATCGTGCCGGTTATGAAGTCCGGGATGTCCACTATACGCATTATGGTCGTATGTGTCCGATTGAAACGCCTGAAGGACCCAATATTGGATTGATCAACAGTTTGGCTAGTTATGCAGTAGTTAATAAATATGGCTTTATTGAAACACCTTATCGTCGTGTTGATTGGGGCACGCATAAAGTTACCGATAAAATCGATTATTTGACAGCTGATGAAGAAGATGAGTACGTTGTTGCTCAGGCTAACTCACCATTGAATGAAGATGGGTCTTTCCAAGATGAACGTGTCTTAGCACGTCATCGGGACGATAACATTGAAATCTCACCTGACCGGGTGGATTACATGGACGTTTCGCCAAAACAGGTTGTTGCGGTTGCAACGGCTTGCATTCCCTTCTTGGAAAATGATGACTCAAACCGAGCTTTGATGGGTGCTAACATGCAGCGTCAGGCTGTGCCATTAGTTGATCCGCATGCCCCATTAGTTGGGACTGGGATGGAATATATCGCTGCTCATGATTCTGGGACAGCTATGTTAGCCAAAGAAGCCGGTACAGTTGAATATGTGGATGCAAAGCAAATTCGTGTCCGTCGGGAAGATAGCTCTTTAGACACTTATGCCTTGACGAAGTTTCGTCGTTCTAATGCTGGTAAGAGTTATAATCAGCGGCCAATTGTTAAAAAGGGTGATCATGTCGATAAGAGTGAGATCATTGCTGATGGTCCAGCTATGGAAAATGGTGAATTGGCTTTAGGTCAAAACCCACTGATCGCATTTATGACTTGGAACATGTATAACTTCGAAGATGCCATCGTTTTATCAGAACGCTTGGTTAAAGATGACATCTACACGTCCATCCATATTGAAGAGTATGAATCTGAGGCTCGGGATACGAAATTAGGTCCTGAGGAAATCACACGTGAAATTCCTAACGTCGGTGAGGATGCACTTAAGAATTTAGATGAGTTCGGGATCATCCGTATCGGTGCTGAAGTCCGCGATGGTGATATCTTAGTTGGTAAAGTGACGCCTAAAGGTGTTACGGAACTTTCAGCTGAGGAACGCTTACTACATGCAATCTTTGGTGAAAAAGCCCGTGAAGTTCGGGATACTTCTTTGCGTGTGCCTCATGGTGGCGGCGGTATCATTCAAGACGTTAAGATCTTTACCCGTGAAGCCGGAGATGAATTATCTCCAGGCGTGAATATGATGGTTCGGGTTTACATTACCCAGAAGCGTAAAATTCAAGTGGGCGATAAGATGGCCGGTCGTCATGGTAACAAAGGGACGGTTTCTATCGTTGTACCAGAAGAAGATATGCCATTCTTACCTGATGGCACCCCAGTTGACATTCTTTTGAATCCAATGGGTGTTCCTTCCCGTATGAACATTGGGCAGGTCTTGGAACTTCACTTAGGGATGGCCGCACGTAATTTAGGCATCCATGTTTCAACACCAGTCTTTGATGGTGCTCGCGAAGATGATTTATGGCGGACAGTCAAAGAAGCTGGTATGGCATCTGATGGCAAGTCTATCTTGTATGATGGTCGAACAGGTGAACCATTTGATAACCGAGTTTCCGTTGGGGTCATGTACTATATGAAGTTAGCCCACATGGTTGACGATAAATTACATGCCCGCTCCATTGGTCCTTACTCCCTAGTTACGCAACAGCCTTTAGGTGGTAAAGCTCAATTTGGTGGCCAGCGTTTTGGTGAAATGGAAGTTTGGGCACTTGAAGCTTACGGTGCTGCTTATACTTTACAGGAAATCCTGACTTATAAATCTGATGATGTAGTTGGCCGTGTCAAAACTTATGAAGCCATTGTGAAGGGTGAACCAATTCCAAAACCAGGTGTCCCAGAGTCCTTCCGGGTTCTGGTCAAAGAATTACAATCCCTTGGGTTAGATATGAAAGTCTTAGATGCAGATCGTCAAGAAATCGAACTTCGTGACATGGATGACGAAGACGATGATGTTGTCAGTGTGGATGCTTTAACGAAGTATGCGAAAGAACAAGAGGAAAAGAAAGCTAAAGAAGAAGCTCAAAAAGCTGCTGCTGAAGCGCATAACGATGATCAAGGTAAATAATTGGCATATCGTTTAACAAAGTTTGCCCGTAATTATATAGGAGGTCGACCATTTGATAGACGTCAATAAATTTGAAAGTATGCAAATTGGTCTTGCTTCTGCTGACAAAATTCGGAGCTGGTCTTACGGTGAAGTTAAAAAGCCGGAAACGATCAACTATCGAACTTTGAAACCAGAACGAGATGGTTTGTTCGATGAACGTATTTTTGGACCTACTAAAGACTGGGAATGTGCCTGTGGTAAGTACAAACGGATCCGTTATAAGGGGATCGTTTGTGATCGCTGTGGCGTTGAAGTGACACGTTCAAAAGTTCGCCGTGAACGGATGGGTCATATTGAACTTGCTGCGCCAGTTTCCCATATTTGGTATTTCAAAGGGATTCCAAGCCGAATGGGTCTTGTTTTAGATATGAGTCCCCGCGCACTTGAAGAAATCATCTATTTTGCTTCTTACGTCGTTATCGACGGTGGGGACACACCCCTTGAAAAGAAACAATTACTCACAGAGCGTGAATACCGTGACAAACTAGATCAATATGGTCATACTTTCAATGCTAAGATGGGTGCTGAAGCCATCAAGGAATTGTTACAAGATGTTGATTTAGAAAAAGAAGTCGCTGAATTAAAAGAAGATCTGAAGTCAGCGCAAGGCCAAAAACGAGTTCGTGCCATTCATCGGTTAGATATCTTAGATGCTTTCCGTAAGAGCGGCAATCATCCTGAATGGATGGTTATGGACTGTATTCCTGTAATTCCACCGGATCTACGGCCAATGGTGCAATTAGAAGGTGGTCGTTTTGCGACAAGTGATCTGAATGACTTATATCGTCGGGTGATCAACCGTAATAACCGTTTGAAACGTCTGTTGGATTTGAATGCGCCAAGTATCATTGTTCAAAACGAAAAACGGATGTTGCAAGAAGCAGTCGATGCTTTGATCGATAATGGTCGCCGTGGCCGTCCTGTAACTGGACCGGGTAATCGGCCATTGAAGTCACTTTCACACATGCTGAAAGGTAAGCAAGGCCGTTTCCGTCAGAACTTACTAGGTAAGCGTGTTGACTATTCTGGTCGTTCGGTTATTGATGTTGGCCCAACTTTGAAGTTCTACCAATGTGGGTTACCACGTGAAATGGCACTTGAATTATTCAAGCCGTTTGTGATGCGTGAATTAGTCAAACGTGAAATTGCGTCAAACATTAAAAATGCCAAACGTAAAATTGAACGTCAAGATGATGATGTTTGGGATGTATTAGAAGATGTAATTAAAGAGCGGCCAGTTCTTCTGAACCGAGCACCGACGTTGCATCGTTTGGGTATTCAAGCATTTGAACCTGTCTTAGTTGATGGTAAATCTATTCGTTTGCATCCATTGGCTTGTGAAGCCTATAATGCCGACTTTGATGGGGATCAAATGGCCGTCCACGTGCCATTGTCTGATGAAGCTCAAGCTGAAGCACGTATGCTTATGCTGGCTGCTCATCATATTTTGGCACCGAAAGATGGGAAACCAATCGTTACACCATCGCAGGACGTTGTGTTAGGGAACTATTATCTGACACTTGAAGAAAAAGGCCGTCATGGTGAAGGCATGGTCTTCAAGGATGTCGATGAAGTTGTGATGGCTTACCGTAACGGTGACGTGCACTTACACACACGTATCGGACTTTCAACTGCTGAAATGACCCAAAAACCATTCCCAGATGCACAACGCGGTAAAATTATGCTAACTTCTGTTGGTAAGGCTATTTTCAACGAGATCCTGCCTGCTGATTTTCCATATTTGAATGAACCTAGCAATGATAACTTGATCAATGGTGTGCCTGATAAATACTTCTTAGACGAAGGCGAAGACATTCAAGCTAAGTTTGAAAGTATGGCGCTCGTGGATCCGTTTAAGAAGGGCTTCTTGAGTGATATTATTGCCCAAGTATTTAAGGTCTATAAAGTACAACGGACTTCAGAATTACTAGATGACATGAAAGAACTTGGCTACACGATCTGTACTGATTCTGGGTTAACTGTTGGGGTTGCGGATGTACCAACATTAACTGAAAAAGATGATATTGTTGAGGATGCCCATAAGAAAGTTGCAACTGTTTCCAAACAATTCCGTCGTGGTTTGATTACGGATGAGGAACGCCATAACCGGGTCATCAGTATTTGGAATGATGCGAAGGATACGATTCAACAAAAACTGATTGACAGTTTTGATCCGTCTAACCCAATTTCAATGATGAGTGATTCTGGGGCGCGTGGTAACATCTCTAACTTTACTCAGCTTGCTGGTATGCGTGGTTTGATGGCTGCGCCTAACGGTGGGATGATGGAAGTGCCCGTTACTTCAAACTTCCGTGAAGGATTATCAGTCATGGAAATGTTTATGAGTACCCATGGTGCCCGTAAAGGTATGACCGATACAGCGTTGAAGACTGCCGATTCCGGTTACTTGACACGTCGTTTGGTTGATGTTGCCCAGGATGTTATTGTTCGTGAAGAAGATTGTGGTACTGATCGCGGTCTAGTTGTGACAGCAATTAAAGAGGGCAATGAAATGATCGAACCGTTGTATGACCGCTTAGTTGGCCGTTATACAATGAAATCAGTTGTGGATCCTGAAACTGGTGAAAAGATCATTGGTAAGAATGAACTGATGGATGAAGATATGGCACAAAAGATTGTTGATGCCGGTGTCACTGAAGTCACGATTCGTTCCGTCTTTACATGTAACACAAAACACGGTGTCTGCAAGAAGTGCTACGGCCGCAACTTAGCAATCGGTGAAGAAGTTGAAGTCGGCGAAGCAGTTGGTACTGTTGCTGCTCAATCTATCGGTGAACCCGGGACACAGTTGACGATGCGTAACTTCCATACCGGTGGTGTTGCTGGTGGTGAAGATATCACTCAAGGGCTCCCTCGTGTCCAAGAAATCTTTGAAGCTCGTAATCCTAAAGGTTTAGCAACGATTACAGAGGTCACTGGTGAAATCACGGCTGTTGATGAAAACCCAGCAGAACACACGCGTGAAATTACCGTTGAAGGTACAACAGATACAAGAACTTACTCAGTACCGTATGTTTCTAACATTGTTGTCGCTGAAGGTGACCATGTTGAACGTGGGGATAAATTGACTGGTGGTTCTGTCGATCCTAAGCAATTGATCAAAGTGCGTGATGAAATTGCCACTGAAAACTATCTGTTAAGTGAAGTTCAAAAAGTTTATCGGATGCAAGGTGTGGAAATCAGTGATAAGCACGTAGAAGTAATGGTACGACAAATGCTCCGTAAGATCAGGGTCTTAGATCCAGGCGATACGGACATTCTACCAGGGACTTTATTGGATATTGCTGATTTCACAACACAAAACCATAAGACTTTGATCAATGGTGGCATTCCTGCAACTGGCCGACCAGTCTTGCTAGGTATCACGAAAGCATCACTAGAAACAAACAGTTTCTTATCAGCTGCATCCTTCCAGGAAACAACGCGTGTATTAACAGATGCGTCGATTCGTGGTAAGAACGATCCATTGATTGGTCTGAAAGAGAACGTAATTATTGGTAAGATCATTCCTGCTGGAACAGGGATGTCAAAATACCGTCACATGGAACCTCAAAGTGTGGGTGCCACATCAGATAATGTTTATTCGATCTCTGATTTGGAAAAACAACTGCACAGTGATGAACCTAAAAAAGATTAATTAAGATCATTAAAAGAGCCAAGTCCACTAAAATGTGACTTGGCTCTTTTTTTAGTGCGCAATATTTAGGAAACACGCGCTCTACTTAGAATTGAGCAAGATAAAATCCCAATGTAATGAAAGGTACAAAGGGGATTGGGAGATGTTTCTTTGTGGCTTTATTGTGATGAAATAAAATAAAAATCAAAGCGATACCTGAGCCAAATAATAAGATATGCAATAGATAATTTAAATCAAAACAAAAGGCAATCACTGTTAATAGTTCAATATCTCCAAAGCCAAGAAGACGACCATTTTGACTGATGATGATTAATGCCATAAAACAACAGCCAGCAAGCAACAGTTGACTGATTAAAATTTGAGTTGTAGTTATGATGGTGAAACGATGAATGATGAGTGGCAGCAATAAAGCAGGATAAATAAATTGAGTATAATAGTCCAAGTAACTGAGAAAAATTAAACAGCCAAACCATAATAAACTATGAATGAAAAGTGGTAAGGGCTGCCATAAAAAGATCTGGGTTAGCTTAAGCGCAAACAGGCCACTAAGGCACTCACCAATGATTAGTGCAGGATTAATTTTAGTTTGACAGGCACGGCAGTGACCACGCAATAATAAATAACTTAGAATAGGTATTAATTCAAACCAGCGTAGTTGGCGGGCGCAGTGATCACAGCAGGAGCGACCGCCTAGATTGAGATGTAAGGGCAGCCGATAAGCTAAGCAGCCGCAAAAGGAAGCCCAGCAAGCGCCACAGATAAAACCCAAAAACAGCATAAAGACACCAACCTTATAAAATATTCTTAGAATAAAGTACGAATAAAACTAGATTTTTTATTTTAGTTAATTCGTGAATTGAGTTGACAGTCTTTAGCCATGCTGGTATATTGGTTTAGGTACTTTTCTGTGCAGTTTTAAATTGATAATCGTGCTGACTGTCAGTTAAGCTATTCATGCAGACATATTTGCATATTTTTTTGCCTAAAAGAAAACGCCTGGATGTGTGGACTTGAAATCACATTTAGGATACAGTAATTCAAGGAGGATATTACATGCCTACAATTAATCAATTAGTACGCCATGGCCGTAAAAGCCGGACAACCAAATCCAATTCTCCAGCTTTGAACTTTGGCTACAATAGTATGAAGAAATCAATGGTCAAAAACCCAGCACCACAAAAACGTGGCGTTGCAACGCGTGTTGGTACCATGACACCTAAGAAACCTAACTCAGCTTTACGTAAATATGCCCGTGTTCGTTTGTCAAACTTGATCGAAGTTACTGCTTATATTCCTGGTATCGGTCATAACTTGCAAGAACATAGTGTTGTTTTAATTCGTGGCGGACGTGTTAAGGATTTACCTGGTGTTCGTTATCATATCGTACGTGGTGCTTTGGATACTGCCGGTGTTACTGATCGGATGCAAGGTCGTTCCAAGTATGGTACTAAGAAGCCTAAGAAATAATAGCTGATTTAAGTTTTAGGAGGTCATGAAATGCCAAGAAAAGGGCACATCGCACAACGCGACGTATTACCAGATCCAATTTATAATTCAAAATTAGTGACTCGTTTGATCAATCATTTGATGGTTGATGGTAAACGTGGTACTGCTTCAACAATCTTATACGATGCTTTTGATATCGTTAAAGAAAAGACTGGCAACGATCCTTTGGAAGTTTTTGAACAAGCAATGAAGAACGTTATGCCAGTACTTGAAGTTAAAGCACGCCGTATCGGTGGTTCTAACTATCAAGTACCAATCGAAGTTCGACCTGAAAGACGGACAACATTAGGTTTGCGTTGGATCGTAAACTATGCGCGTTTACGTGGTGAACATACGATGGATGAACGGTTAGCTAACGAAGTAATGGACGCTGCTAACAATACAGGCGCTGCCGTTAAGAAACGTGAAGATACTCATAAGATGGCTGATGCCAACCGTGCTTTCGCACATTATCGCTGGTAATTTTTTATTTTTGTGGCTATTATAGACGTTTCTTTCTATAGTAGCCATTGTTTATAGAGAGGAGTTATTAAATTCATGGCAAATACCCGTGAATTCCCTTTAGCTAAGACTCGTAATATCGGGATCATGGCTCATATCGATGCTGGTAAAACGACGACAACCGAACGTATCTTGTATTATACTGGTAAAATCCATAAAATTGGTGAAACCCATGAAGGGGCATCACAAATGGACTGGATGGAACAAGAACAAGAACGTGGTATTACAATTACATCAGCTGCCACAACCGCACAATGGCATGATACACGGATCAATATCATCGACACACCAGGGCACGTGGACTTTACAATTGAAGTTGAACGTTCTTTACGTGTGTTGGATGGTGCGATCACTGTATTAGATGCTCAATCTGGGGTTGAACCACAAACTGAAAATGTTTGGCGTCAAGCAACAACTTATGGCGTGCCACGGTTGGTGTTTGTTAACAAGATGGATAAACTTGGTGCAAACTTTGATTATTCTGTTCAAACATTACATGATCGTTTACAAGCTAATGCACATCCGATCCAAATGCCAATTGGTGCTGAAGATGAATTCGAAGGCGTTATTGACTTGATCGAAATGAAAGCTGACTTGTATGACGAAGATGAATTAGGTACAAAATGGGATACTGTTGACGTACCTGAAGAATACAGAGCAAAAGCTGAAAAAATGCGTCAAGATTTAGTTGAAGCAGTTGCAGATGTTGATGATGACATTATGGAGAAATATCTTGAAGGTGAAGAGATCAGTAATGATGAACTTCGTCAAGCTATCCGTAAAGCAACGATCGACTTGAAGTTCTATCCAGTTTTAGCTGGTTCTGCGTTCAAAAACAAAGGTGTTCAGATGTTAATGGATGCCGTTGTTGACTACTTGCCTTCACCTCTGGATGTTCGCCCTTATAACGCGACAGACCCAGCTACTGAAGAAAAAGTTGAATTAACAGCCGGTGACGATAAAGACTTTGCTGCTTTAGCTTTTAAAGTCGCAACTGATCCGTTTGTTGGCCGTTTAACTTATATCCGTGTTTACTCTGGAACACTTGAAGCTGGTTCTTATGTATTGAATGCCACAAAAGACACACGTGAACGTGTTGGTCGTTTGTTACAGATGCATGCGAACCATCGTCAAGAGATTCCTGAAGTATTCTCTGGTGATATCGCAGCTGCGATCGGTTTGAAGAATACGACAACTGGGGATTCATTGACAGATGTGGACCATCCATTGATTCTTGAATCATTGGAAATTCCAGATCCAGTTATCCAAGTTTCCATTGAACCAAATTCAAAAGAAGATCGTGATAAGTTAGATAATGCTTTGCAAAAACTTGCTGAAGAAGATCCAACTTTCCAAGCTGAAACAAACCCCGAAACTGGTGAAACATTGATCGCTGGAATGGGCGAATTGCATTTGGATATCATGGTTGACCGGATGAAACGTGAATTTAAGGTTGCTGCCAAAGTTGGGGAACCTCAAGTTGCATACCGTGAAACATTTACTAAGCAAACTTCCGCCCAAGGTAAGTTTGTCCGTCAGTCTGGTGGTAAAGGTCAATATGGTGATGTATGGATCGAATTTACACCAAATGATGAAGGTAAAGGTTTCGAATTCGAGAATGCTATCGTCGGTGGTGTTGTACCGCGTGAATACATTCCATCTGTTGAACAAGGTTTGAAAGAAGCTATGGAAAACGGTGTTCTTGCCGGATATCCATTGATTGATATCAAAGCTAAGTTATACGATGGTTCTTATCATGAAGTCGATTCATCTGAAGCGGCCTTTAAAGTTGCTGCTTCCTTGGCATTACGTAATGCTGCTAAGAGTGCCGGTGCGGTCATTCTGGAACCAATCATGAAAGTTGAAGTTGTTGCCCCTGAAGAATATCTCGGTGATGTGATGGGTCAAGTAACTGCACGTCGTGGTCGTGTTGAAGGTATGGAAGCACGTGGGAATGCTCAGGTAGTTAATGCGTTCGTACCATTATCAGAAATGTTCGGTTACGCAACAACCTTGCGTTCAGCAACACAAGGTCGTGGTACCTTTACAATGACATTTGATCATTACGAAGCTGTACCAAAATCAATTCAAGCAGAAATCATCAAGAAAAATGGTGGCAATGTTTCTTCTGATGATTAAACAAAAAAAGTGGCTGGGACATAAGCCACGCAAAATAAAATAATCGTAGTTTTCAGACTGATATTGAATCTGAAAACTACGATTATTTTTTTAGCGATTGATTTTCTAAAAATAACATTGACCTTGAGGGTCAAT
>NZ_JACGCJ010000039.1 GCF_021030645.1 Agrilactobacillus fermenti
AACGGAACCGTGGTGTTAGTTTAGATGTCATCTTTAATGATATTGAGCGCAAAATGCGCGGCTGGTTACAATACTACAGTATTGGGCATATGAAGAGTTTTCTTAAAGCGCTAGACGCATGGTTGCGTACAAGGATTCGACAGTATATTTGGAAATCATGGAAGAAAACCAAAACGAAGTTCCGAAATCTTAGAAAGTTAGGGGAATCGGTGTCAGAAGCACGAATATTCTCTAATACCCGTAAAGGATATTGGTACACCGCACATACTGGTGTATTGAAATATACCCTAACAAACGAAAGACTGGAACGCCGTGGACTTATCAATCTGTCCATAACGTACCAGTCTATTCAGAAACGCTTAAGTTATTGAACCGCCGTATACGGAACCGTACGTACGGTGGTGTGAGAGGTCGACCCGTTAGGGTCTCCTACTCGATTAACTATTTTTCTTTCATAGCAGCTTTTAATGCAAGCGCTAATGGGCTTTCGCCAGGATCATCAGCTTGATTGACCTTTTGCATTAATTTGCGGGTTTCATGTTTATTCATTTTTTGGCTGCGCTGCTTTTTTGAAGTCATTTTTTCAGTCGTGCCATCGTATTTACAACGGAAATAAGGCCCATTTTTACCTTCTAAAATTTCCATCTTACGGTGACATTGAGGACAACGATGATTGGATACTTTAGGATCTTTCCGCCGTCGATAATCACATTCTGTATTTGTGCAGACATAGAATTTGCCCGTCTTTGTGTTGCGCTCGCGTAGAGGACTGCCACATTTAGGACAGATCTTGGTTGTAATAGCGTAATCTTTATACTGGGCATCAGACTGTTTGATTTCTTGAACTAAACGTTTTGTATCTTGTTCGATAGCTTTGATGAAAGCATTGGATTTTTGGCGACCCTTGGCAATAGCTTCCAATTGTTTTTCCCAGCTGGCAGTTAACTCTGGTGATACGAGTGAAGGATTAACCAATTTTAATAATTGTTTACCCTTCGGTGTCACAACTAAATCATTGTTTTGCCGGGCCGCTAATTCAGAATGTAGTAATTTTTCAATAATTTCCGCCCGTGTTGCTGGTGTCCCAAGATTGTATTTTTCCATTTGGGCGAGCAGCGTGCCATCACTTAGTAACTTTGGTGGTGCTGTCAAAGCCTTTTTGATCTGAAATTTTGGTTTCGTGATTTGTTGCCCATTTTGCCAAGCAACTGCCTCGGTTTGATCTACTGTCTGCCGTTGCCAACCAGCTTGTTTAACGATTTGGTGTTTGAATTTGAATTGCTGATCCCCAAATGTCACAATTGCTGTTGTTGTGGCGGTGATATATTTGGCTGCAAACAAGCCGAGAAACCGTTCAACAATCAGCTGATAAATTTTCAGTTCATCATTAGATAATTTATCTAAGCGTGGCCGTTCTTCTGTTGGAATTAAGGCATAGTGGTCCGTCACTTTCGCATCGTTAAAAACAGCTGGCTTAGTTACTTTGGCCCCTTGTTGTAAATATTTTTTTGCATCCGGTTCAAAAGCAGCGATTGCTTTTAGTCGCTCAGGTAACGTTGTTAAAATATCCTGCGGTAGATATTTGGAATCCGTTCTTGGGTAACTCACGATTTTGTGAATCTCGTACAAACTTTGGATCAATGATAGTGTTTTTTTAGCCGAAAAGTGGTACTTATTGCTTGCCATTAGCTGAATATCGGTTAGATCAAAGGGTAGTGGGGCTGATTGGCTGTTTTCTTTGACCGTGACACTAGTGACCCGCCCAGGTTGTGTGGCTAATTGATCGATACAGGCTTCAGCTTGGTCGTGTGTTTTAAACGCCATTGGGTGCTTGGTAAGCATGACGCCAGTTTCATTTTGAATTTGCAAAGAGACGGTATAGTACGTTTGCGGTATGAAAGATTCACGCTTTTGCTGTGCTTGGTTGATCAAGTTCAACGTTGGTGTTTGTACCCGGCCAGCATTCAAATTATCTTTGTACTTTGTGGTTAATGCCCGCGTAACATTGAGTCCTACCAGCCAGTCAGCTTTGGTTCGCGCTAGTTCTGATTCATAGAGCTGATCATATTTTTGCGCGGGTGCTAAATGCTTGAAACCATCTTTAACAGATTTAACAGTTTGCGAAGAGATCCAGAGGCGCTTTAGCGGTTTATTAAACTTGACCCATTGTAGGATCCAGTGTGCTAACAATTCGCCAGCGCGGCCAGAATCGGTGGCAATGATACCAGCTTTAATATCTGAGCGCTTTGCTAGTTGACCAATTGCTTTTAATTGCCCCCGTGTTTTGGGCAACGGCTTTGTCCCGATATGTTTTGGTAACATCGGTAATGGTTCGAGAGCCCATTGGCGCCATTCGGGGTTGAGATCTTCAGGCATTTTAAGTGTTAATAGGTGGCCATAAGCCCAGGTGACGACATAGTCTTTACCTTCATAATAAGTTTTATGTTTATCAGTTGCGCCAATGATGTGGGCAAGATCTTTGGCAACACTCGGTTTTTCAGCTAGTACTAAGGTTTTAGCCAATAAAAAGACTCCTTAATTAATCTAATAGTGGTCAATATAATTTAAAATTCTAAAAAAAGCATACATAACTATTAAACTAAATACTGCTAAAGATAGCAAATATTGCGATTATTGACCGATTTATCCCTATCTTGGCATAAAAATTCACGTCAATATCAAACACACTGTTTATTGGCCTATCATCGTCGATAATCAAACCTAACATCGGTAGTGATTGCGATTTTTATTGCGACATTCATGACTTCAGTTGAGATTACGATCGTGACAACAGCGTTACCGACAATTGTAAGTGAACTACATGGTGTGGCCCAACAAAATTGGGTATTTTCGATGTACTTACTGACCACGGCAGTCACAACGCTAATTTATGGCAAATTAAGTGATTTAGTGGGCCGAAAGCCTATATTTTTGTTTGGCACCAGTTTGTTTATTATTGGATCAGGACTTTGTGGGTTTGCACCCAACATCATTGTTTTGATTATTTTTCGGGCGGTGCAAGGAATTGGTGCAGGTGCGGTCATGCCCGTTACATTCACGATTATTGCCGATATTTTTCCGTTGGAAAAGCGTGCCAACGTTTTGGCATTGAATAATACTGCTTAGGGAATTTCTGCTTTGATTGGACCATTGATCGGTGGCTTTATCGTTGATCAGCTGAATTGGCATTGGGTATTTTTCATCAATTTGGCTTTGATCAATCAAACGATTAATGCCGCCGCCCAACCACGACTGTCAGCGTTGGTACGGCAACATTTAGATTTGGCATTTTTAAATGCCTTTCATCATGTTTACTGTTTAGCCTCAGGATTGTTTTTAATTGTAATCCTATTAAATATTTCGGACCCACTGAAACATGTTCTAGTTTCCCCGAAGTAGTTTTAAGCATAGCGCTACTTGTTTGAAAATTTTTGACAAGAGCGCTATTTTTTGATGGCTTGATTGAAATAAGAAAAGATATAACGGCTGTTATGAAATTAAATTCCCTGTAATAAAGTGTATATGATTATTTATTGAAATAATATTTCAAAGATGCTAAACTAGTATCATCATGAAAGCGATAGCAAAAAGAAGGTGAAACATGTTAGGCTTTTCGATTTATTTAGACCGGCCCATCAATGGCGCGCAGCAGGATTATATTCAAACAATGGCTCAGGCCGGATTTGTACAGATCTTTACCTCACTTCATATTCCAGAAATGGTTAATGAAGCACTGGCTCAACGTTTTTTGGATCTAGCTCAGGTATGTCAAACAACGAGTTTAAGCCTGATGGTGGATGTTGATGCCAAAACATTCAAACATTATCGCCAAATTTTAGAGCAAGCAGCAACTTATTGCCAGCTGAAACTTCGCTTAGATGATGGTTTTGGTACTGAAGAGATGGTGCACTTAGCGCAGCAATGGCCAATTGTCTTAAATGCCAGCACTCTTACGGATGAATTATTAACAGGATTTATTGAACATGGCGGCCAAACGAAGTCTTTAAGTGTGGGTCATAATTTTTATCCTCAACCCTATACGGGTTTAGATAGCAATTGGTTTCAACAACGCAATCGTTGGTTAAAACAGCGAGCGCTAAGCATTAGTGCTTTTGTTCCTGGTAATGGCTCCTTGCGAGGGCCTTTATATCAAGGTCTACCAACGTTAGAACAGCAAAGGCATCAGGACCCGTTGTTGGCAGCTAAAGCACTATTTGACCAAATGGTAGATGATGTTTTCATTGGGGACCCGCAATTAGTGTCTTCAACGCAGCTGGCTTTTAAGCAATACTTTCAAGCACACATCGTTAAACTGGAGGTTCAACTTGTTTCAAGCAAGTGGCGGCAGGTACTTGGACAACATATTTGGCATAACCGACCAGATGTCGCTGCTGAAGTGATTCGATGCCAAGAAAGCCGGCAATTGAATCAGCAAGCAACGGTTTTACCCGAACATTGTATTGCTCGACAAACTGGGGCTATCACGATCAATAATCAACTTTATGGTCGTTATCAAGGCGAGATCCAAATTTGTCGTACAGAACTTCCCGCAGATCCGGCAGTTAACGTGATTGGCCAGTTAACTCCGGCAGCATGTGATTATCTGGCCCTTATTGGCAGTCGCATCGGCATACAATTGCAAATATAAAATGGAGGCTATCATATGATTAATTTAGGTAAATTAACAACGGAAACACGGAACCAAGCCACAATGAATTTAGACAAAATGACCACAATGGATATTTTAACTTTAATGAATCAAGAAGATCAAAAGGTACCACAACACGTTCAAAAAGCGCTGCCCCAGATTAACGCTGCCGTGACAGCAATTACAGATAGCTTTCAGCGTTCCGGCCGTCTATTTTACATC
The DNA here is from genome assembly GCF_021030645.1 of Agrilactobacillus fermenti. Classification (GTDB taxonomy): domain Bacteria; phylum Bacillota; class Bacilli; order Lactobacillales; family Lactobacillaceae; genus Agrilactobacillus; species Agrilactobacillus fermenti. The sequence goes on from NZ_JACGCJ010000039.1 coordinate 4,871, forward strand.
GGTGCCGGGACCAGTGGTCGGCTTGGGGTACTAGATGCAGCCGAATGTGTACCTACGTTTGGTACAGATCCTGAAATGGTTCAAGGCTTAATTGCCGGTGGTATGGCAGCGATGACCGTTGCCGTTGAGGGTGCAGAAGATTCGCAAGAATTAGCCGTCAAAGATCTGATGGCACAGCAACTAACGGCTAATGATACAGTTGTTGGCATTGCCGCAAGTGGCCGAACACCTTATGTGATTGGTGGATTAGACTATGCCAAAAAGATTGGCGCACATACGGTTTCGGTGGCTTGTAATCAGGATGCAGTGATCAGCCAACATGCTGATATTGCTATCGAAGTTCCAGTTGGGCCGGAAGTTCTAACTGGTTCGACAAGATTAAAGTCAGGTACCGCACAAAAATTAGTTTTGAATATGTTGTCTACGGTTTCAATGATCAAGATTGGTAAGGTCTACAAGAATTTGATGGTGGACGTTCGGCCAACAAATGATAAATTGGTGGAACGCAGCAAACGCATTATTATGCAAGCAACTGAAGTGGATTATGAACAAGCAAGCCAAATGTTTCAAGCAGCTGACGGTAATGTAAAATTAGCAATTGTTATGATTCTCACAAAGCTATCCAAGTCGGAAGCTCAACAACGCTTGCAGGCAGCGAATGGTTTTGTTCGGCAGACGCTTAATTAATGTGAATTGGAGGAATGACTCATGTCCACAGATAAAGTACAACGTATTGCGAATGAGATTTATCAAAATGTTGGTGGCCCTGATAATGTTGATAAACTGATTCATTGTATGACCCGTGTTCGAATGACTATCAAAGATCCTTCCAAAGTAGATCTAACTGGCTTAAAAGCGATTGATGGGGTCATGGGTGTGGTGGAAGACGACACACTACAAGTCGTCGTTGGTCCGGGAACAGTAAACAAAGTGGCGCAAGCAATGGTGGATCAAGTTGGGGTAGAATTAGGTGAACCATTCCCAGCAAGTGCTAGCGCAACAAGTACAGCAACCGACCAAGATTTGGTCAACCAAAAAGCAGCTGAAGTTAAGGCTGCCCAAAAAGCCAAGCAGAAGCAGACACCAATCAAGCGGGCGTTAAAATCAATTTCGAATATTTTTATTCCTTTAATTCCTGTATTTGTCGGCGCAGGACTGATCGGTGGGATTGCGGCCGTTTTATCTAATATGATGGTTGCTGGTCAAATTGGCAACAATTGGTCTGAATTGATCATGGTCTTGAATGTGATCAAAAATGGGGTCTTTGCTTATCTAGTGATTTATGTAGGGATCAATAGTGCGCAAGAATTCGGGGCAACCCCAGGTTTAGGCGGTGTGATCGGGGCGGTAACTTTGTTAAACGGCGTAACGCCCAAAACACCGCTGCATAACATTTTTACTGGTCAGGATTTAGTTGCAGGCCAGGGTGGTATCTTGGGTGTGATTTTTGCGGTTTGGGTATTGGCACTTGTGGAAAAGAGACTACACAAGTGGATTCCAGATTCGATTGATATTATTATTACACCAACACTAACGCTATTATCGATTGGTTTATTTACGATTTTTATTGTGATGCCGATTGCCGGTGTGATTTCTGATGGACTGGTAGGGGCGATTTCTTGGATTCTAAACGTTGGTGGCGCCTTTTCTGGCTTTGCGTTGGGTGCGCTCTTCTTGCCAATGGTTATGTTTGGGTTACATCAGATTCTGACGCCGATCCATATTGAAATGATCAATAAAACTGGTATGACACCGTTACTGCCAATTTTGGCAATGGCTGGGGCTGGACAAGTTGGCGCAGCTTTGGCGCTTTGGATTCGCTGCCGGCGCAACAAACAACTGACTAATTTGATCAAAGGGGCTTTACCTGTTGGTTTCTTAGGCATTGGGGAACCGTTGATTTACGGGGTCACGCTACCACTTGGGAAACCATTCATTACGGCTTGTATCGGTGGTGGTATCGGCGGTGCAATCATTGGCGGTTTAGGTAATATTGGTTCTATCGCTATTGGGCCTTCTGGTTTGGCATTGGTTCCTTTGATCAATAACGGCCAGTGGTTAGGCTATGTCTTCGGGTTATTGGGTGGTTACGCTGGCGGTTTTGTGGCAACTTACTTCTTTGGGATTCCTAAAGATGCCATTTCAGATGAAGAGCCTAAAGCCGCTCCAGTTGCGACAGATAATGCAGTTGATTTTAATGCAGCACCTGCTGATAATGTGGCTTTATCTGAAAATACGATTTATGCGCCTGTCAAAGGTCAAGTTGTACCAATCAAATCTGTTAGTGATGAAATGATGGCGACAGAAGTTATGGGCAAAAGTATGGCTATCGTTCCTGATAAAACATCCGCAATTTATGCACCAATTAGTGGTAAAATTACTTTTATTGCCGACACTGGTCATGCAATCGGTTTTACCTCTGATCAAGGTGAAGAAGTGATGATCCATATCGGTATTGATACAGTGAATTTGGCTGGTAAACCTTTCCAGATAAATGTTGCTGTTGACGATCACGTAACTCATGGACAAACAATTGGTCAGGTGGATTGGCAGCGAATTATTGCAGCCGGATTAGATCCAGTAACCATTACGATTGTCACCAATAGTCCCCAGTTTGCCATCGAAAAACAAACTCTGAACCAAGCAACGACATTTAACACTGCTTTGATGACACTTAAACCGAACCTGGCTTAAAAAAGGAGCTGATAATACTAATTATGAAGAGTGTCTTATATCAGATTCGTCAGGATATGGCATCATACACAAAGTCCGAGCAAAAAGTGGCCACCTATATTTTGCATCAGCCCGAGCGCGTGATTCATATGAGTGCTGAAGAATTAGCTCAAGCGGCAAAATCTAGTGCTGCGTCGGTAACACGTTTTGCCAAATTGATTTGTGAAGAGGGCTTGCCTGGCTTAAAAATTAGATTATCAGCTGAACAGTCAATGGATACGGATTTATACGATGAAGTGGCGCCTGATGACGATCTAAACACGTTAAAAAAGAAAATGCTTTTTCGAACGAGTCAAGCCCTGCACGCTACCAATGACGATTTAAGTTCGGAAGCAATTGCGCAAGCGGTGGGTCTGTTGCAAACGCATCAACAAATCAATATCTTTGGTATTGGCGCTTCCGCATTGGTGGCTGGTGATCTTGTGCAGAAGTTATTGCGTATTGGCAAAAGTGCCTTTCAAACCACCGATGTTCATTTATTTAGCAGCAGTTTACAGTCGGTGTCACTGTTAGTTCTGATTTCTAATTCTGGTGAAACGGCTGAAGCATTGAAACTCGCTGCTTTGGCTAAAACTAAGCAAATCCCGATTCTGGCAATCGTGGGGGATACCCTGTCCACATTAGCGCAGCAAGGTGATGTCGTTTTGACGCATGATCATAGTGGGGAAGGATTAGCTTTGAGAACAGCAGCGACGACCTCACTAATTGCACAATTATATGTAGTCGACATTTTATATTATTGTCTGTTACAAACGGATTTTGAACATTATTTACAAATGATTCGTGATTCTCGACAAACAATTAAACAGTTTTTTGATTGAATCTAGTAACATCAAGAGAGTGAGAAAAAAGGCGCTCAGCACCTGAGAACTAACAAGAATTGCGAAAAATGGTGGGCTTGCCATTTGAGCCATTCTTGGTTAGGTAAGGGTGTTGCCTTTTGGAACACGTTAAAATTTAATTGTTCGTAAACACATAGTGGCTGAAAACAAAACGTTAGTTTTGTCCCAGCCACTTTTTATGCTCGTTAATTTTAATGATTGGTATAGCCGTGTTTATGTTATTTAGTCGTGTCATATATACAGCTTCAGCTTGAGATGAAATTTGACCAATCATTGCGATAGCAACAATAACACTCGATTTGAACTATTAATCCAATCTAAAGCCATAGCTCTTTTTGATTTTGATTGTTGATTTATTAAAATATTTAAAATACTATGCTAACAGTAATTACATTATCTGAATTCATGAGCAAAAATAAGTAACACCAATTTTAATCGAATCGTCAACTGTGAAAATGTTACTTTTATTAAGTCGATATGTCATTGAGATTGTCTTGTGTAAGCGGTAAAAGTATAACTGTAGGGTTGTGTCATTGGTAATTACTTCAATCTTGAAGTGGTCGATCATAGTAACTGTGAGATGACCCTTCGTGTTGTCGTTTATGATTGAGCGCGTGAGACAAAAAGCGTTGCCTTTGGGTACACGATTAAAAGTACTTGTAACTATCGTGTAGATCAAAACATTAGTTTTGTCCAACTGCTCACTCAATCTGAAAGCGCTTGTTTTTCGCAGACAGGATTTTAATCAAAAAGGAGTAATCAATTTGAATTCACGCAATGATTTTCTCAAACTAGGTAGTGACAAAGAGACTTTTGTCAATTCACCTTATGTGACTGAAATGCGTAAGATCACCAATGAATTGTACCGGCATGGCTGGGACGAACGGAATGGGGGCAACGTCAGCTATCGTTTGACCGAAGCTGAAGTCAGTGCTTATAGCGATGTCCATCAAGTTCTCCGCAATATCCCCATCGACTTTGATGCCAGTGCTTTGAAGGGCACTTACTTCTTGGTCACGGGTACGGGCCGTTACTTCAAGAACGTCATTGACTTTCCAGAACGGGATACAGGCTTAGTCAAGATCTCTGATGATGGTCATAGTGCCGACCTGCTTTGGGGCTTCAATGATGGTGGTCAACCAACCAGTGAATTCCCATCACATTTGATGACCCATATCCAAAGATTGAAGCAAGATCCAAACCAACGGGTAGTCATGCATTGTCATCCCACGAATCTGATCGCTATGTCCTTTACCGTCCCTCAAGATGAAAAGACGTTCAGTCGGATCCTTTGGAAGATGCAGGCTGAATCCATCGTAGTCTTCCCTGAAGGCTTAGGAATCTTGCCTTACATGACCCCAGGCACGAATGAGATCGGCCAAGCTACCGCTGATAAGATGGCAGATTTCCGGGTTGTGATGTGGCCGCACCATGGTATCTTCGCGGCTGGGGATTCCATCGATGAAACTTATGGGCTGATCGAAACGGTCGAAAAAGCCGCTCAGATCTATACCACGATCCAAGCCCAAGGCGGCGAATGCCTTGCTGAGATCTCGGATGCGGATCTCGTCAAGTTGGCGAAACGATTTGATTTGACACCTAATCCTGAATTTATGACTGGGAAAACCTTAGAGACAGTTAGATAGTTATTTAAATAAATTGAATTCATTTTGACGCTGAATAGATTATATTCAGATTGCTGATATGGAAAAGACTTGAAAAAACGCTGATTCGTTTCGCTTTCAAGTCTTTTTTTGACAGCATTATTTTTAAAATGATACTTTTACTTTACCGATAAAAAACATATAATATTACGTAAGTGTTACAAATAAGGGAGGATGTAATATGAGTGTAAAGAAAAAACTGTTATTTTTAATTGTTGGACTGATTTTCGTACCTTTTGTGAATGTTGTGCATGCTCAATCTGCTGAGACAACGGTGCCAGCAGCTACAACCAATCATAAGCCAGCCGATAATATTATTACTGGGGCTGTTGTTGTAACAAATCCTGAAGGTGCACAGGTGTATCTTGATGATGCGCTGACAATGCCAATTGCTAAAACGTTACCCATGAATGGTGAATCCTGGGCAGCGCTGATGGCCTATAAACTGGCAGATGGCGCAACAAGTTATTTAGTTGCACCTAGTGAATGGGTCAGCAGTAAAGATGTTTCTTTTTCAGATATTCGGCCACTGTATAATACAGTACTATATGTCTACCATGGCATGTACACTGAAAACGGGCACTATTTAGGCGGTCATACGGCTTGGAAAGTCAGCAGTGTTAAAGCAATTAATCAAAACTACGGCAGTTACCGTTATTATTTTGGCAATGGCGATAGTGTGACTGGAGACCCTTATTTTGATCTCGCTGTTTTTAGTACACAAGAGGGCGATTTTGCGGGTACATTTGTCGTTGATCATACACATTCAGCAGCACTCATAGACAGTGATGGTAAAGTGACACGTCAGTTGGCACCAGGCAGTAGTTGGCGTATTTTGGACGCTAAATTTATTGACGGCCATAGTTATTATCGAATCGGTACTGAAAATGAGTGGATCGAAGATACTGCCGGTTGGGTGCTGTAACATCTAAAAAAATGACGCGATGACTTTATTGTCTATCTACGTCATTTTTTTACGGTAAATTTTGTTATGATACATATAGATATTTATGACAGTATTAGGTGTTTGGAGGTGTTCTGAACAGTGATTACAATTGCAACTTTATTACCGTCTGAAGCAGCACAGTTTCTAGCTTTCTTACAACAGTTAGACACTGAAACGGACAAGATGTTACTTGAACCTGGCGAGCGCGACCGACATATAGAAACGAGCGTGTAAAAATTCAAAATACAATTGATCAAGGCGGTATAATACTGGTTGCCAAGGTGCAACAGCAAATCATTGGCTTTCTAAGTGCCAATGTTTCTAGTGTACAAAAGGTACAACATATCGCCCATCTCGCCGTCGGTGTGCTGCAAGCGTTTCGCCACCAGCAGGTCGGTAGGCACTTGTTTGCAGCTTTATTTGAATGGGCAAAGCAGCATCAAATCAATCGTTTAGAGTTGACGGTAATGGTCCATAATCAAGCAGCTTTAGGTCTTTATCATAAAATGGGATTTAAAATTGAAGGGCAAGGAAGCGATGCGATTTTTCAACATGTCCATTGTGAAAACGAGTTTTACATGGCTAAAATATTGGATGAATAAGGTGATTTCTTGGCAAGTTATATCCCGCATTATCAATCCCGCTTTAAAAAGCATTTGCAGCAAATGATTCGTAATGGTCATTTTAAAAAGGCAGAATTTGAAACATTGATGCAATTATTACTGCAAGGAAAACCTTTACCGGAGCAGGCAAATGATCATCCTATCTCAAACCGAAAGCACCAACGCGCCTTTTTTGTGAAACATAGCTGGTTGGTTATTTATCAATATAATGGCAACATAATTCGATTCTTAGATGTTGGCCGGCATGGCGAAGTATAGTAAACTAAGGCAGAGTCAATTAAATATTTTAGTATTGGGGCAGAATAATGACTGAAACAAAGCAACTCATTCACAAAAGTTTACGGATCGAATATTTTTCAACGGCATGGATGTTTTTTGAATTTGTCGTTGGTTTTTATTCAGGCTTAAAAGCAGGCTCTATTTTATTGATTGCTTTTGGTTTGGATAGTTTTTTGGAAATCATTTCCGGCAGCACTTTGATTTGGCGCTTGAAAAAAGAAGCCAATGGTCATGAACAAGCTGAAATAGCGGCGGCTGAACGACGGTCTTCGCTGATCGTTGGCATTATTTTATTGTTATTAGCTGTTTATGTCGTTGCTGTATCCATTTTTAACCTGATGACACGTCAAGCTGCTGACCGTAGTCTTTCGGGTATTGCCATTGCAATTGCGTCGGTAATTTTAATGCCAATTTTGACCATTAATAAGCGCCGGTTGGGCAAAGCACTACAGTCGGATGCGTTAATTGAAGATGGCATGTGTAATATCACTTGCGCTTATATGGCTGGTACTGTTTTAGTTGGCGCAATTTTAACAGCTTGGCTCGGTTGGTGGTGGGCTGATTCTGTGGCCGCTTTAGTGTTGGTTTATTTTATTGCCAGTGAAGGTTGGGAGTCTGTTCAAACTGGTCTTGGGCATGATGATTAAATATTTAATAGGCACAAAAAAGACAGGTGGCTGACTAGCAAACCTGTCTTTTTTGTGCAACAATTATGCGCTTGTTCCAGACCACAATTTAACGGGTAAAATGTATTCCGTTTCTGTAGGTTCATTATTCATACGCTGACCTAAAACCTTAACTGCCTGTTCAGCCATTTGTGCCGTTGGTTGCATAATGGTGGTTAAATTAGGCATTAATTCGCGAACAACCTGGGTACCATCATAACCGATGACCAGAAAATCTTTTGGAACTTGCCGGCCTAGTTTTTGGGCAACGTTCATAATCAATGCAGCATCTACATCATTAGCTGCAAAGACGGCTTCAACCTCTGGATGTTCCTGAAAAATTTTTTCAAAAATCTCTTTTTTCGCTTTGGCTGAAATATTAAAATCCACCGTGTAGGTCAATGGCTCTAAGTTATGGGCCTGCATGGTGCCCTCATAAGCAACGCGCCGCCGCCGTGCTGGCGTTTCTAAGTCAATAGGGCCGTTTGTATGAATGATGTGTTTGGCACCTCGCTGGATCAAACGCTCAGTGGCCAGCTCACCGCCACGATAGTTATCAGACTCAACGATCGGAATGTCGGCATTCATGATGCGATCAATCGCAACAATTGGTAAGTTTGCGGTATCATATTCCTTAATGCCCTGATTATGCGTGCCTACGATCAGACCATCTACTTGTTTGATCAATAATTGGTCTAAGTAGGCAGCTTCTTTTTTAGGGTCATTCATTGAATTGCCGATGAGTACTTTGAAACCCTGGCGGTATAAGTTTTTTTCTAAAGCATCTACGAGTTCACCAAAAAAAGGATTGGCAACTGTGGGAAATAATAGGCCAATCAAATTTGTTTGACTTTTGTATAATTGCCGTGCGACGACATTTGGATGATAATTAAGCTCACGCATGGCGGCGTATACTCGATCAATGGTCTTTTGACTTAAATAACCGCGTTTATTGAGTACGCGGGAAACAGTTGTTTTGGATACTTTTGCCAGTTTGGCAACGTCCTCTAATTTTGGCGTCATGACTTACGGCCTCTATCTAAAAATGATGTATTTATTTTATTATACATTAGTACATTAAGCTACGCTGATTAAAGTTGATACTCATTTATTAGCAATATTTTAAAATATATTGAGACAAAATAATTGTGTTTTTTAAAATAAGCGAATATACTCAGGACGTGGTAGCATAGGCTTGTTTTATATGAATTGGCGAATGCATCATTGCACTATTATTAAATTATATCTAACGCTCATTAGTGTCATTTAAATGTTTTGTATATATTTTTGTTGTCCTTATTTCTATGGTTAGTTTAATCACTAATTAGAAATAAGGACATTTTTTTACTTAGAATTCTAATTAATTAGGAGATGGTCACATTGAAACGGTCAATTATTGTATTTCTTGTTTTGATGACCTTTTTCTCGAGCTTATTAATAATTAATATTTTTTCTACTAAAGATCAAATTCGGATAGAAAATATAGAAACGACAGAAAATTCTTTTAAAATCTATGTTGATAATAGTACAAAAACACCACGAGAGACGCTACTTTTTTTTAATAAATTGGCAAAATCACAAAAAGTGACGATTATTCGGACTGATTTTTCAAATCAAAAAGTTATTAAATCTGCGGTGCTCAATAAAGATAGCTTTCCTTATACTAATTTTTTCCAAAACGATTCGAAAGCTCAGCTATTTAATAATCGCAATCAGACCTATACCCAGAAAAAGTCGGTTATAAATCAACGCTACATTCCTACATTTGACAGAAATCTACAAATTAGATTACAAAGCATGGCGAAATATTTCCAAAATGGTGACAAATCTGTGAATGGTATTTATACCATAATTCCAGAAAACAAAAATCGAAAGACAATCGTCGTTTCACAACTTGTCCGTTTTTTTAATAGTTCCCGTGCTGATTTGTTGACATCTAAATTACAGTCCAGGAAAGAATTCGTTAACCGTAATTTAATGATTTACTTTGCGCTTTTTCTCGTACTAGCCATCATGGCTTTTTTAAGTATCATTTCACTGACGATGACCAATGTTAAAAGGATTGGCATTTGGAAACTATCGGGTTTCTCTAATTTTGCTGTCATCAAAGCCTTGTATCTAACACCTAGTCTCGTGTTGGCGTTTTGTATTTTGATAAACTTTTTATTCGTGAAGATCGCGTTCCATTTTCATCCAAATGGTTTTTGGAATGTGTTCTCGCTAGCTCAGCTTGTTGTTATAGTCATACTTACCGTTGCAGTTCTGATTTCGTTAGTATTAGTTAAAAGTATTCATATTGTGAATTTTCTTAAAAACACCTTGAATTTTAGGCTTGGTATATTTACCATGCTAGTTCTAAAAGCCATAACGGTGATTTTAACAACAGTTCTGTTGATTGGCACTGTTGCAAATATTAGGGATATTTTTAATGCAAATGAGACTTATCGTGCCGCACAGGCAGTGAACAAAAATCTTACGATTGAGAAAATAGGGTTTACTGGTGGCGAGGCGTTAAGAAATTTTGAGCTAAATAATGGCAAAAATGAAGCGACTATGGGGATTCTTTTTTCAAAATTAGATCGTAAATTAGCTGCTGATTTTGTTTATGGTGAAGTCATTTATCCCCGTAAAGCCTTTGCTAATGGCCTTGGAGCTGATGAATTTGATTACAACGAGAAATTTACAGTTGTAAGGGTCAACCAAAATTATCTTAAGACGATTGGCTTGAATGTTAAGCAGCCTTCCCAAAATCTTATCTTGGCACCACAAGTTGATAGGAGGCAATCGGACAAAATTAGGAAGTTAGGTGCTTTAATAGTATCTGCACAGCATCCAGGTGAGGTAAGCAATAAGCATAGCAGCAAGATTAAGGCTAATATTCACTTTTATGAGCGTGATCGGCATTATCAGACCCAAATTTTTGATAGTGATGGCAATATACACTCGGTGGTAAATCCAATCTATGAGGTAATTGACACTCAAAATTTAGACCAACAGAGTAAAGCCCAGCTACTAACAACTGGTGTTACCAACCCAATAAGATTAAACAATACAGCTGCCAACCGAGAAAAGTTGAAGGCGTTGAGTTCACCCAAACAGTTAAAAGGAATCAAACTTCAGTTTTCAACCATCGGCTCAATTTTAAACACAACGACTGCGTCCTCTCGACTCGGTCTAACACTTGCATTAAGTGCTCTAATCATCATGTTTTTTGTTTCTTTAGTAACGTCACTATTTGCTAGTAATTTGTATTTTGAAACCAATCGATCCCGCTTAGCAGTTTTACGATTACTAGGTATAAAAATTTACGATAGATACTATAATATTTTCGTTTCTCTATTCATTATGTATACGATACAAATATCAGCAGCAGTTATCTTTGGCAAATCTATCTATGCCCTTTATATTGGCGTTGTATTGGTGCTTAGTGACTTATGCCTGACGTTATTCATGTTGTATCGGAAAGAAAATAAGAATCTTATTGCGTCTTTGAAAGGAGCATCATCATGATTCAACTAACGAATATTATAAAAAAATTTGGTAACCACACGGTGCTCAATAATATTAGTTTAACTATTGGCCGTGGTGAGATGGTTGCAATCATGGGACCTAGTGGATCTGGCAAGTCAACATTACTCAATATTTTGGGTCTAGTAGATAGTTTTGATGCTGGGGATTATCAATTTGATGATTACTCAAATATAAAACCCAATAGTCGGCTGGCTAATCGCATGATTCGAGAACGCATCAATTATATTTTTCAGAATTTTGCACTAATAGACAATGAAACGGTCGCTCAAAACCTGGAGATTGCTCAAAAATATTTGAAATTAAATCAAAAAGCGAAAAAACAGCAAATTAAGACGGTATTAGCTAAAGTGAATTTGGCTGGATTTGAACAGCGAAAGGTCTATGAATTATCTGGTGGACAGCAACAAAGAGTAGCTGTCGCACGTTGTTTGATCAAACCCAGTGAGTTAATTTTAGCTGATGAGCCTACTGGATCATTAGATGAAAAAAATCGAGATATTATTTTGAAAGAAATTAGTCATATGAATGAAGAGGGGAAGACGGTCGTTATTGTGACCCATGATCCTAAAGTTGCCGAATTTTGCTCCAGAATTATTTACCTTTCTTAAATGATTCATTTAGATCAAGTATCGGCAGTCACCGTTTTGTTTGTTAGAACGTGTCCATTAAAAAAAGATTCTTTCCGCAACTAGGAACTACTCCGTGTCAAGTAGACAACTTAAATAATTAAAATGCTTATGCACTTTTCTTAACGGCATGGCACCCATATTCGTTGGGGGTCATGCCGTTAAGTGTTTCTTGGCGACGTTTGTTGTTA
>NZ_JACGCJ010000040.1 GCF_021030645.1 Agrilactobacillus fermenti
AGTAGGCCAATGAAATGAAGTTTCTCATCAATAGAATATCTGGAACCTTTTCGGCCCATAAAAAATACTCCTTCCTAAGCAAACAGGTTTTAATTATTTACCTGTCTACTTAAGTAGGAGTATAGCCTATTGAGAGACTCATTTTTTTATTAAGCTAAAAATTAGAGGCTGCGAATCAATTTATGCTGGCGGTAGTCCAACCATTCTAGGATAAAAAGGACGCTGGTATATAGCAAACTTGCCAAGCAAAAGAATCCTAATTGTGACTAAACTAACCGTTTACTGGCTGTCATTTCAGTCAAGTGTGTGCCAATTGTTGGCAGTAGCCAAGATATATATTTAAACCAAGGATAGCTTTGCTGGATATAAGCGGAGATTGTGCCGAACAACGCTAACACTAACATGATCCCCGCTGAAATCCGGACAGAAATCAGCTTTGCCCGTTGGAAGAGCGACCCTAGTGCCGTGCCTAATAGCAAGCAAAGTAAGTACACACCAATCGCATACAATAGGGCTTTACTTGAAAAAGTATTACCAAAGAATTGCCCATTAGAACTGAACTGCCGCACTAACGCAAAGATAACGGCAAAGCCAGCCAATAATAGGCCAACAGTTAAATCTGCCAACCATTTGGTAAAAATTAAATTTGAATAGTGCTTAGTCCGCAGCCAAAATAAACTTTGAAGTTGATCATCAAACTTGTGATTCATACTATAAGCCACCAAAGCTTGCCCGATAAACAAAAAAGTTGCCAAACTGATCAAACTCGGCGCAAACCACTGGGGTCCAGTGGTAAAAGATAGCGCGACAATAGCGACCCAAACCAAACTTACGCCTAAAACAGGCATATTGTGATTTAATAGGCCTAATAAAAAGCGACTTGGGGCAAATAGTTTAGATCGCATGCACAACCTCCAAATGAAAACCTGTTTGGATCAGTTCTAAAACCAATTGATCACTCTGAACGGCGGGAACGCGTAAGACCAACGTCCGCGCAGTTCTTTCAATAATCATCTCGGCAGTGACTGTCTCGGGTAATTGCCGCATGGGTGTCGCTTCAGTGACTTGAATTTGATAAGCTTGATGGTCTCTGTCCGTTCTAGTTTTTGTAGCAGTTTGGGGTACTAATTTACCACCTGCGACTTGTAAAATTGTCGGCTTAATGACCAATAGCGGCTGAATTTCATGACTGGCAATCAAAATATTCTGATAATCATCCCGCTGCTGTAAATGCTGGATCAATTGCTCACGGGCAGTTTTATCTAGCCCGCTTAAAGGCTCATCCAGCATTAAAATGTCAGCTGTCTGCACGAAAGCCTGAACTAAATTTACCTTTTGTCGGGTCCCCGTTGAGAGATCCATCATTTTAGTCTTTCTGTATGACTGTAAGCCAAAAATAGTTAGTAGTGTTTGGCACTTTTGGCGTGCTTGTTGGGGTGATACATCAACCGCAATCAACGCTCGCAAAAACTGTGCAACGGTTTGTGGGCGTTGCTCTAATTGGCTGGGGGCATAGGCAAATGTCAACCGATGCGTATGCACCGTGCCACTAATGCCACCCATCAACCCCATCACAATATTAAACAAAGTCGATTTTCCTGAACCATTGGGCCCAGTAATTAAGTATGTGGTCTGGGGTTTGAATGTAAAGGTAACTTGCTTGAATAGCTTGTGTTTGCCAAAGTGCTTTGTCAATTGCTGAATTTCGATTGGTTCCCCCATCATACACCTCATATTGACAATAATTGATTACATTACGTCTAGAATTTGAATTCAGTATAGTCGTTTTAACAAGCGAGCGCAAAATAAATAAGGGCCAGAAACAAAATACTGATTTTATCCTAACCTCTATCTATTTACCGGTATTAACTTATCTGTGCGCCAACTATAAATCCTAGCGCCACTAGTACGATGAAGAATACCACTAAAAAAACGAGCAATTTACGATTGTCTAATTTTCGGCGAAAATACTCTGAAACTAAATAACCGATAATTAGAATTGGAATCCCTAAGCCAAGCGTTGCCACCAGAACGGCATACCTAGAATTAACACGAGGTGCTGATAACGTATAACCAGCAAGTAAAATCGGGACAGAATGAAACAATAACCTCTCATATTTAGGAAAATTCATTCGTTTGGCCCATTGATCACCTCATAATTGTCGCCAAAAGATACATTTCTTATCCTAACTGGTTTCTGGCTGACGCTTCACGGCACTCTTCAATAAGAATGGCGCGAGTAATGTGGTTAAAATAATCGCCGCAATAATCGCCGCATAATATTCACTGGAAATCAGCTTTGCTTGATACCCAATTTGGGCAATGATCAAGGCCATTTCTCCACGAGAAACCATCCCGGCCCCGACCATATAAGACGTTCGTAAATCAAACTTGGATAGGTAAGCCCCCAGACCTGCACCCACCAACTTCGTAATGGTCGCCACAACTGTCAAAATTACGATCAACCAAATATCGCTAGTTATGCCATCTAATTTCATATTCAAGCCAATACTAACGAAGAAAACCGGAATAAAAACCGCATAACCGATGGGCTCAATATGGGCATCTACCACCTGCTTAGCCGAAGTTTGGGAAATCGCAATACCAGCGAAGAACGCGCCAACTACAGAACTCAAACCAATGAGATCCGCAATATAAGCCATGCCAAAACACAAAATGACAGCCATAATTGTTTGTCCCACCGGTAAATATAGTCGCTCTCCGATTTTGGCAAAAAATGGCGCTACGAATTTGACCACAAAGTAAATGGCAATAAAATAAAGAATTTGTTCCACTGAAGTCACTAGTAAGCCTGGACCATTGCTGGCGGCATCACCGGCAGTGCCACCTAATAAACTAACCATCACTGACAAAATAACGACGGCTAAGATATCGTCCACCACGGCGGCACCTAAAATTGTGGCGCCTGCTTTACCTGATAACACATTAAGCTCTTTCAAGACGGCAACAGAAATCGATACTGAAGTTGCGGCGAATATAACACCTAAAAAAATACTTTCTTTAAAGTTCATTTGAAACATTTCAGCTACACCGAAAGTGCCCAAAACGGGTAGAACAACACCTAAAATAGCCACAATAAAGCTGGGTCTGAGGTATTTCTTTAATAAGCCCAAATCACTCTCGATGCCGGCCATAAACATCAAGATGATGACTCCAATCTCCGAAAAGATATGAATAAATTCATCAGGATGCACCCAGTTCAATAATGCCGGTCCTAAAATAATACCGACGATAAGCTGCCCAATCACTGAGGGAATCCCAATACGCGCGCTAAAATGTCCTACTAGCGATGTCGCAATTAAAATCAAAGCTAAAATACCAAGAAATGTCATCTGCATCCAATCCTTCCACGCAAAAAAACGCAAACTCAAACCGCCTTCTCTCACCCCAGAGAAAGCCGATAACCTTGAGCTTACGTCAACCGAAATAACTATTTACTTACTTTATATTATAAATGATTCTTATTGTGTTGTCGAATATACTAAGATTTTTTGATTTAAACGCGTTTCAAAAGGCACTGAATTCACCTAACGACAAATCACTTGAATGGAAAAATCGCATTCATCGCCATTTTTGTTAGTGCTTAAACGCCTTTTGTCTCGCTCGCAAGCTGATCTGTCAATATCATTCCAGTATATAACACGGCATCTTTGGTGGTATCAAAAGCTGGCGAATAGGCCAGATCTAAGTGGAATAAATCTTCCGCCTTAGCCTTAAATGTCATAGCCGTGGCCAACACATCGATTCGTTTATCCACACCAGCGCCACCAATAATCTGTGCACCTAAAATACGATGCGTTTTTTTATCTGCCAGTGTTTTTAAAGTCATGGTCTGACTCTTAGGCATATAATCTGGAACATTCGTTTTCTTATCTTTCAAAACTAGAAAATCATATCCGGCTGCTTGGGCTTCTTTTTCAGTATAGCCGGTTTGAGCAATTGTTAAATCAAAGAAGCGTAAGATACTCGTCCCTAAAATGCCTCGATGTCGCAGCGAACCACCCGTCATCGCATCACCAGCAATCCGACCCATTTTGTTGGCCGTTGTTGCCAACGGTTTCCAAAGCGGGCGCCCATCAATGACAGAGAAACTTTCAGCCACATCACCCACTGCATAAACATTGGGCAAATTGGTTTGGAAGCGATCATTGACCGCAATTGCGCCGGTCGTGCCTAACTTGACACCAATACTTTCCGCCAAGCGCGTGTTTGGTTTGACGCCAGCAGCCAAAATCACGATATCTGGTTGATAATGCTGCCCCTGATTCGTATCTAAACCAATGATGTGGCCATTCTGTACTTGGGTCTTGGTAACCGTTTCGGCCAACGCCAGTGAAATGCCCTTTTGACGTGCGTAGGTCTCAGCGATTTCAGCCATATCGCCATCAAAATTACCAAGAATGTGAGCACTGCGTTGAAAGATTTGCACCTGAATGCCTAATTTCGTGAGTTGTTCTGTCATCTCTAAACCGACATAGCCAGCCCCAACAACGGCAGCTGTTTTGATTGAATGCAACGCTAAATAACTTGCCAGTTCACGGCCGCTTTGCACGTTGCGCACATGAAATAAATTATCAGCGTCAATATCTTTAAAAGCGGTTGGGATGCCGTAACGAGCGCCCGTTGCCAGCAGCAATAAGTCATAGTGATCTGTGAAAACGGCACCAGTATCTAATGCTTTCACCTGTAAGGTCTGCTTATTGCTATCAATTGCCAAGATTTCATGGCGTGTCTTTAGATCAATTTGATAATTTTGTTTGAACCATTGGGGGTCCCGGGGGGTCAGTTGATCAAAGTTGGCGACTTCGTGACCAACGGCGTAGGGAATACCGCAAATGGCGTAAGAGATATCAATATCCCGATCATAAATTGTGATTTCAGCTTCTGGATCATTGCGCCGTGCTTTTGTCGCGGCAGTGGTGCCCGCGGCCACCGCGCCAATGACAACTATCTTGGTCATCGTTTTGCCTCCAAATAATATTGTACGCTAATTATATCTAAAAGCATCTCGCTAAGCCAAAACTAACGCCTAAGTTTCAGTCGTTACATGGCCGTTACGCCGCCGTCTACAGTAAACTCTGCACCTGTAGTATAGCTTGATTCGTCCGCAGCCAAATAGACAATCAGCTCTGAAACCTCCGCTGGCTTAGCCGCACGTTTAAGGGGCACCATTTGTAAAAATTGAGCAACTTGAGCTTCAGTATCCGACTGATGAATCATCGGCGTATCAATCACGCCCGGATGAACAGAATTTACGCGGATGTGATACTGACTTAGCTCAATCGCTGCCGCTTTCGTCATTCCGCGAACCGCGAATTTAGTGTCGGTATAGCCAATTGCACCGCCAACTAGGCCATTGATCGAGGAAACATTAATAATTGAACCACCATGTTCACGCATTTGGGCGGCAACATTTTTCATACCCAGGAAAACACTCAGCTGGTTGATTCGAAAGATCTTTTCATAATCAGCAACGGATAGATCAAAAATCGATTGTGCTGAGGTCACACCTGCATTGTTCACTAGCACATCTATTTTGCCAAACTTTGTCATGGTCGCTTCGATGACCTTTTTCCAATCCACTTCCTGCGTGACATCTTGTTTCACAAATAAAGCCTTATCCTGTCCAAGTTCAGCGACTAATTTGGCCCCATTGATATCATTAATATCTGTCAAAACAACTTTCGCACCTTCAGCAGCGAATAAACGCGCATGCGCCACGCCCATGCCCTGGGCAGCACCGGTAATAATTGCAACCTTATCTTTTAAACGTGCCATTTTAAACCCTCCTTAGCTATTAAGGTTATTATAGCAAGATGGCAAGCCTTAAGAAAACGATTACAACTTTAAATCAATTGTACAATTTCTCATTACCACCGCCACAATCAATCCAACCGCTTATGCTACAATAGATAGGTTCATAAATTTTAATGTAGCAAGGAATATGTCTTATGGTAGAAAAGTCACAACGTATCATTTACATCGATTTCATTCGGATCATTTCAATGCTTGGTGTCATCTTATTACATGTCAGCGCTGTCCCACTCCGGGATAAAATTGGTACCAGCAGTTGGCATATTGCTAATTTATTGACTACTATCGCCACCCCAGCAGTCCCTTTATTCTTCATGATTTCTGGCGCGTTGCTCTTACATAGCCGCCGCACTGCCGACCTGAAATATGTCTGGCGGCATCGAATTTTAAAGTTATTTATGCCTTTTTTACTATGGTCGATCATCGCCATTTTAGTGTATGGTCGTTATAAACACACGTTAACACCTCAATCCTTTTGGCAGGCCATCGTTGCAATGCCGAATGTCCCCACTGCTGAAGCTCTGTGGTTCATGTATCCCATGTTTGTGCTATATATCCTCTCACCCATTCTCAGACAAGCAATCACAGCTTTGTCGCAAAAAATGCTTCAATATTTTTTACTCATTTGGCTGATCACCAACAGTGTCTTACCAACTATTGCAACTTATGTGCCGCAAAATTACAAGGTCGCCTTTAACTTCAATAGTTATTGGGCCTTAGTCGGCGGTTACTTAGGTTATTTTGTTTTAGGCTATTATTTGCGGACTTACGGTTTAACCAAACTCAAGAAATGGCATTTATGCTTGATTAATTGCTTGCTCGTCTTATTAGTCACGCTTGAAACTTACGGTGCCAGTTTGCAAATGCATCAATATAATGACCACTTCAAAGATTACGTTCAATCTTTACCCATACTTTTCCTATCCGTGGGTATCTTTTTATTATGGCAAAAAGTCGACTTTAATCTTTCAGCCCGGACGCAGCACCATATCCGTTCGTTAGCGCAATTGAGTTATGGGGTCTACCTGATCCACAACCTTATTGTTCTAGTAATTACCGATCCCCTATATACCTGGTGGCACTTGCCGATCACCTTACAATTAAGCCTTAATTTTGTTATCGCGACTACGCTATCCCTAAGCATCATCTGGATAATCACTAAGATCCCCATCGTGAGGTTCCTATTAGCCGGTGAATACGATCGCTAATTGACCACGGTTGGAAAATAATTGGAACAAGGTATAGAATGGGTAAAGTTTATGTAAGGAGATCATTTTTTTGCAATATTTTTTGGATAAATTACCTATTCCCGTTTGTGGCTTGATTCTGGCCATCGCATCCTTGGGTACGCTTGCCAAAAGTTATCAGTTACCATTGGTGGGTGATGCGTTAAGTATTTTTGCCCTAGGATTTTTGAGCCTTGTAATAGCCAAATTGATTTTTCGACCCCAGAACAGTAAAGCTGCTTTAAAACAACCAACCATTGCTGCTGTTGCACCTAATTTTTCAATGGCCATGATGGTACTTGCGGTATTTTTAAATCAGATAAAAATGCTCAGCATGGTTGCCACCACTATTTGGTACCTTGGTGTTATCATTCAATTCTTATTGCTTATTTATTTCACCGGTCGCTTCGTATTGACTAAAAAGTTAAAATTAACTGACATCTTACCAAGCTGGTTCATCGTTTATGTGGGGATCGGTGTGGTACCACTAACGGCAGCTCACTTTAACCGCCAATTAGGCATTGACGTATTGAATCTGGCCTTGATTCTGTACTTATTTTTACTACCTATTGTGATTCTACGTTTGCTCAAGTATCCGCGGGTTCAACACTCAAGTCAGCCGTTATTAACGGTTATTGCAGCACCGGGTTCATTATGTTTAGCCGGTTACTTAAATAGTTATACACATTATCATATGGTCATCATTGCAGGCTTACTTGTTTTGTCACAGATACTTTACCTTGTGGCACTCTACTATATGAAGCGCGCCATATAATAATACCTGTGGTAGTTGAAAAAACTTAGTTCCATAAGCATTTTGTGATTGAATAAAATTAAATTGTGTCATAATAAAAACTCCCTTTCTTGACTGACACACGCTGTCTCAAAAGAGAGTTGCTAAAACATTTGATTTGCTTTAAAATACAAATCTGATATGCTCTAACTGAATTACAAAGCGAACATTGGTCGTGATCGGCTTTGTAGTTTCACCAGCATGTGTCTATTCTTGGTTGCCCATTCGGCAACTTTTTTAATTTCTAACAACAAAAAATGGACTAAATAGCTCCAGTTAGCTACTTAGTCCATTGGATTTAATTTGTTTTTTAACTATCCTTAACTTGTCCTTTTGGACTGGTTTGCGGTATAATTAACCTACAAATTAAGAACAATGTTCAGTCGATTTTAACTTGCAGGTCTAAATCGACTGAATCTAAGTAGCTGTCCTGTAGCTACTTGCTAAACCAAAAATCCCTGATTCCTCGTGAATCTGGGATTTTTCTGTTTAGCTTGATCTCTTTATTCGGTTGTTAAATTAATCTTAGTCTAGCATAGCGCTTACCTAGCGGCAACTTTATTTGGTTTTGTATATTTTGCCAGCTTTTTTCTAAATATCATTGTCTGAAAAGGCATTAAATCCTCCTTGCAAGCGTTCTTTGGAATCAGATGGTGATTCTGTGCTATTTTTAGGTGCTTCTGGAGCTTTTAGTTCATCTTTAACATAAGGATCACCTTGAGCCTTTAACCGTTCAATTTCGTGAATTAAAGCGGTTTTAACAAGTGTGGTTTTAGGAATTAATGATTTATCAAAGTAATCAAGGATTTCTTTGTCGACAATTTTCTCGGGATTTAGTCGGACGTTCAAGGTTTTAACTTTTCCCATGATTACTTGCTCCCTTCATTTTGAGCTTGTTGACTTAATCCGTACTTATAAAAGCCGTTAACATTAGCAACTTCTGTATTTTTAACAATGACTGCGTTAGTGAAAGTAGTATTCAAGATTTTTTGGTTAAGCAAATTGGCTCCACCACCGGTAAAGAACAAAGTATCAATACTATTAAGGTTCTTTAACGTTGAAGTTACATTAGCAACTAAGCGCCGGGTAAACCGGTCAATTTCCTTGCAAACCAAATCAGTAATATCATCTTGACGATTTTTAGAAAATCGGTAGCTCCAATGATGTTGCTGGTTTCCCATTCGTAAATCTTTTTCTAATTGATAAAGGCTAGTATCACCATTAATCCCGTTGGCAATGGCTTCATATAGATCATTTACGCCGGTATTAAATTGATGGCGATTTTTGCCACTTAGCTCAAAGTTTAAAATCGTATCAATCAGTATTGTTCCACCGCCTACGTCAACAATGCCGACTTTTTCGTCTAATAGATCTTTATTCTGGATAAAGCCTTCATCATCTAGTAATTCGTTATATAAGGTGCCGATTGGTTGGGGCAAAATATAAACTTTACGAACTCTTACCGTCACGATTTTATCGTCAATAGTAACTTGGTGTTGGCCCTCTAAGACTTTTAATAAAGCTTTTAATTGTCCTTGGTCAGCATAATCTCCAGTTGGAAGTCCAGCAGTGACGACTACTTCTAAAACTTGATCTTTAGCCGCTTTGAAATCACTTGCTAGTAATTCCAGCGCAAAATTGGCTAGTAATTTAAATGCTTCACTATCGTATCGAGCACCATACATGATTGTATCCGCTAAATATTCGTCAAGGTGAAGTCCGTCAATATCTCGACCCCATACGTACTTATCGTCGCTAAAAGGGACTGAATAAGTGTGTAGGTCATTATTCATTGTAGAATTGCCAACTGACATCGGCATGTCTGCTTGGTTTAAATATCTTGAAGGCAGTACATATTCAGCTTTGCTACTTTTTAATTTGGTCTGTTTGTTTCCTAAATCTAAGCTAAAAATATCCATAAAGCATTCTCCTTTATTTGCATTATATTGTGTATATACAAAATACCACATTACATGCTATTTGTAAATAAACAGAATCACAAAAAATGCAACTAAATTAAGTTGCATTACAAAAAGCACCGCTTTGTTAGTCATTTTCGTTTAATCTTGTATTTCTTTCGATACCTGATAAAGGTCGTTCGTTTAATGCCGGTATTACGGGCAACATCTACATCACTCATACCACCTTGATAGAGCTTAAAAGCATGTTGCAAGCGGGGATCGTCTTGGGTGTATTGGGGTTTGCGGCCATGATATTTACCTTGCTGAAGTAGTTTATGGGGTCAATGGAACATCCATACGAAAAGTAGCGGTAAGATCCCGAACAAAAAATCAGAAACGTTGATTTAACAGCGTTTCTGATTTTTTATATTGGCTTTATTTAAAAAGAGCTCTGGAACATTCGTACGAAAAGTAGCGGTAGACTTTAAAAACCGAACAATCTTATTTTTCGTCTGCTTCATCTAATGGTCTTAAATGACCATTTTCTAACGCTTCATTATATTGGAACGTGTACTTACCGACAAAGTTAATGTGTTCAAACATCAGTGGCGATAATTTGCCGATCATGTCGTCAGAACAATCAAACCCTTCTGATTGCATCTGCGTCACAATCTTTTCCAGGTAAACGGTATTCCAATAAATAATAGCATTCGTGACTAAACTGAGAGCGTTTAGTTGTTCTTCCATACCATCAAAATACGTTTGATAAAGCTTCCCTTTCCGACCATAAAAGATGTTTCGACAAAGCGCGTGCCGAGCTTCACCTTTATTTAGCTGTTCCAAAAAGCTCTATTTTTTTCATTCTATTCATCTCCAAAGTAATTGTGATTTATATTTTCTAACCAAAAATCGATAATGATAACCAGAGGCCACATAGGGTAATAAACAACACTGGGATCGTGGTTACAATTCCAATTTTAAAATAAGTCCCCCATTTAGTTTTAACAAAGTTGACAAGCCATTGGAGTAGCTCTTATACTATACATAGATGATCGTCTATGTAATGGAAGGAGAAAAAATGGATTATCAAAATTACGTTCAAATGCTAAAAGCAATGGCTGACCCGAACCGCCTAAAAATCATTGATCTGCTTTCATGTGGATCACTTTGTGCTTGTGATATCCTCCAGCATTTTGATTTTTCTCAACCCACTTTGTCTCATCATATGAAGGTTTTGCAAAATGCAGGTATTGTGTTTGCGGTAAAGGACGGGAAATGGCAACACTATTCCCTACAAAAAAGGTTTGTCCAAGAGTTTAAACAGAATACCGACCAACTGTTAGCCGCTGATGAGCACTGCCTTTGCCAACGGTCTGATTGTGAAAAAGATGTTGCCAATTAAGTTTTTTTAAGTAATACATAGACACGTGTCTATGTAAGGAGCTGAAAAATGATGGAAAAGTATTCGCCACAAGAGATTAATTTAACCAAGTACCTATTTTTTACCGGCAAGGGTGGGGTTGGCAAAACCACGGTTGCCAGTGCCACTGCAATTAGCTTAGCTGATGCTGGTCACCGAGTTATGATCGTTTCCACTGATCCAGCTAGTAACTTGCAGGACGTTTTTAAAGTTAGTTTAACCAATCAGCCAAAGCCGATTCCAAACATTTCCGGTTTGTTTGCTGCCAACTTTGATCCGGTCATTGCTGCGAACGAGTATCGCGAGCAGGTTATTCAACCTTATCGAGGCGTGTTGCCCAAAGAAGCCATTCAGAATATGGCTGAACAATTATCAGGCTCGTGTACGGTTGAAATTGCTGCATTTAATGAATTTGCCAACTTTCTAACTAGTTCCAAGATTAATCAGCAATTTGACTATATTATTTTTGATACCGCGCCGACCGGCCATACCTTAAGAATGCTGCAATTGCCTTCTGCTTGGAGTAATTACCTGGATAAGAATGATCGTGGTGCATCCTGTATCGGCCAACTAGCTGGCTTAAATGATAAGAAAGCTATGTATCAAAAAGCGGTTGAAACTTTAGGCAATCCTCAAGCGACGACTTTGTTTTTAGTTACCCGACCACAAAAAGGCGCCCTTCTGGAGGCACAACGCGCTTCACATGAGTTGGCAGCCTTAAACATTAAGAACCAGCAACTAATCATTAACGGTATCTTAAATCAGCCAACCGACGCAGTTTCTCAGACTATTTTTAAACAACAGCAAGCTGATTTGCAGAATATGCCAGTCACTTTAGACCAGCTACCCAAGTTAGCAATCCCATTGCGAGCATACAACGTATTGGGATTAGCTAATTTACGACTACTATTGAAAGACCAGCAGCCGCAAATCACTGAGGAACCGGTTACTGCTAGTCACTTTCCTGATCTGGATGTTGTCGTGAAGAATTTAGTGCAGTCAAATAAAAAAATTATCTTCACCATGGGCAAAGGTGGCGTTGGTAAAACAACCGTTGCCGTTCAAATTGCCCAAAAGATAGCTGCTCAACACAAAACCGTGCACTTGGCTACCACTGACCCAGCTGATCATTTGAAATACTTCAAAATCACAAGTCCGCTGATCAAGGTGAGCCATATTGATGAGAAAAAGTCTTTAAAAGAATATCAAAACGAAGTTCTCACTACTGCTAAAAAGACCATGAAGTCTAATGATGTTGATTATGTCGCTGAAGATTTGCGTTCACCATGTACTCAAGAAATTGCTGTCTTCCGAGCTTTTGCTGAGTTAGTCGCCCAAAATGATAGTGACGTCGTTGTGGTTGATACGGCTCCGACTGGTCATACACTCTTACTGTTAAACTCGACCCAAAGCTATGCTCAAGAAGTTGCCCATACTTCCGGCAGCGTCCCACAAGCAGTCGTTAATCTGTTACCAAGACTACAAGATCCTAAGCAAACTGAAATTGTTATGGTAACGCTACCAGAAGCCACGCCGGTTTATGAATCAATGCGGTTAGATGACGATTTGAAGCGAGCCAGTCTAGCTCATACTTGGTGGGTGGTCAACCAAAGTATGTTGGCAACTCAAACCACTGATCCATGTTTGCTGGCTCGAGTGCAAAGCGAAGTTAAATGGATTGATCAGGTAAAAGAGCTTTCGAATAATCATTTTGCTGTTATGCAATGGCAACCAAATTACGAAAAAACGCTTTTAACGGTTTAATTAATTAAAGGAAAAAAATAATTAATCAGTTTAGGAGGTATCATGCAAGTCTTTTTTGCCGTTGGAATTTTCTTACTCACATTATTATTCGTTATCTGGCAACCTAGAGGATTATCAATTGGATGGACAGCCGTTGGTGGTGCAATTTTAGCATTATTGTTTGGCGTGGTGAGTTTTAAAGATGTTGGAACAGTTACCGGAATTGTCTGGAATGCCACCTTATCTTTCGTGGCTATTATTCTGATTTCACTCATTTTAGATCAAATCGGATTTTTTGAATGGGCCGCCTTACACATGGCTCGCTGGGCAAACGGTCACGGTATTCGCATGTTTATTTTGGTGACCACCTTAGGCGCCGTCGTTGCTGCCCTTTTTGCTAATGATGGGGCTGCTCTGATTCTTACCCCCATTGTTTTAGCAATGGTTCGTGCCTTACACTTTGATGAAAAGCAAGTTTTCCCTTTTATTATTGCCAGTGGCTTTATTGCCGATACCACTTCTTTACCAATGATTGTTAGTAACTTGGTAAATATTGTCTCTGCAGACTTTTTTGGAATTTCCTTTTCAGCGTATGCGTTAAGAATGTGGATTCCTGATCTATTTTCGCTGTTAGGTAGTATTGGTATCCTGTATCTTTACTTTCGAAAAGCATTGCCACGAAAATTTGATGCCACTCAGGTTGCGGAACCCAGTTCTGCACTAAAAGATCAGCGACTTTTCAAGTTTTCATGGGTCGTCTTAATCCTCCTATTGATTGGTTACTTTAGTAGCGGTTTCTTAGGAATCCCCGTCTCCTTTATCGCACTGAGTATTGCGGCTATTTTTCTGATAGTTGGTCAAAGAAGTTCCCATGTTAATGCGATGGCAGCGATTAAAGGAGCTCCTTGGAACATTGTCTTTTTCTCAATCGGTATGTATGTCGTAGTCTACGGCCTTCAGAACGTTGGTCTAACAACATTATTATCAGGTGTCATTACCGAAATCGCAAAAGGTGGTCGGTTTGCTGCCACAATGGGCATGGGCTACTTAGCAGCACTTTTATCGTCATTAATGAATAACATGCCGACCGTCATGATTAATGCACTATCAATCAAAGGCGCTGACGTTTCAGGGCTCATCCATCATACGTTAGTGTACGCAAACATAATCGGCTCAGATTTGGGACCTAAGATTACCCCAATTGGCTCTTTGGCTACATTAGTCTGGCTACATGTGTTAGCTCAAAAGGGAGTTAAAATTAAATGGGGGACTTATTTTAAAATTGGAATTGTAACCACGATCCCAGTGTTGTTTATTACCCTATGTGGCCTCTGGTTATCATTATCGATTTTTGGTTAGAAAATATAAATCACAATTACTTTGGAGATGAATAGAATGAAAAAAATAGAGCTTTTTGAACCAGCAATGTGTTGTTCAACCGGTGTTTGTGGTCCCAGCGTTGATAAGGAATTGATTCAAACAACGGCCATTCAGCGGTATGTCAGTGTGAATGCACAGGGGCAGGCCATGTTCATTCGTCGTAATTTAACCCAGAACCCCGATGCCTTTGTTCGAAATCCGATTGTTGCCCAAGAACTAAAACGTCAGGGTATAAATGCTTTACCAATTACGTTAGTGGATGGTCAGTTGGTAAAAACCGGTGAATACCCAACCATTAACGAGTTTAGCAGTTACTTAGACATGGATTTAGTAGCTGCTTTGGTTCACTAATAGTTTAGATGGAGGATTAATGATGACACAAATTTATTTTCTATGTACTGGAAATGCTTGTCGAAGTCAAATGGCTGAAGGATTCGCTAAAAAAATTTTAGGCAATGATTGGCGCGTTGCCAGTGCGGGAGTCGAGGTGCATGGCTTGAATCCATTGGCTGTTAAAGTTATGGCTGAAAAAGGAATAGATATTTCCCAGCAAACATCAAAGTTAATTGATCCCGATTATTTGCTTCACAGTGACCTAGTTGTCACCTTATGTGGAGACGCTCGTGATCGCTGTCCAGTCACCCCACCAACGGTCAAGAAAAAGCATTGGCCACTTCCAGACCCGGCTTTAGCAGCTGGATCCGAACAGGATAGAATAGTAGTTTTTCGGAAGGTCAGAGATCAAATTGAGCAGCAGATTATTGACTTAGCAAAAGTCGGTAACCTCTGAGGAATCAGTAGGTCCGTAACCAATACGAATTTTAAAATAGCGGTAAAAAACCGTATATTCAGATAACAAACATTCTGAGTGTTCGGCTTCCTACCGCTACTTTTCGTATGGATGTTCCATTAACCCCTTTATGTTCTAATTGTATTTGTGTAAGTTTTTGGTTGGCCCTTACTTAAATAAAAATATAAACTCTGTCATAGCTTTTGTCTTCTCGTGTACGGGGAAAGAATGGGTCACTTTCAAATTGAGCAAAGGCACAATATAAATATCAATTGCCTAACGGCTGTATGATCAATCAAGAGTAACTTTTATTTTTAGTGTGAATTGTTCTAGTAACAGTAATTAAAAAACAAAAAAGTGTGACATAACCTTAAGTTACATCACACTTGGCGATTAGATATGCAGGGACCTTTCCAGTTCAGTTAACTCTTTAGAATTTTGCGAGTTAGGAAAGCAATGTATACAGCTCCTTATCTATTCTGCAGTAGCAGTGCTTAAAACCCAGTTAAGCCAGTTTTTCACAGTGCTACGTCGTCTTTTTGCAGTTGTACTACTGCGCACAGACATAGCATTGTCTAATAAGACATGATCGATATAATCATTATCAAATTCACCACCATTATGAAGAGTATTTACGAATATTAAATTAAAGCATTTGGTTGATAGGATTTGTTTAATAATAATTTTATTTCTATTATCAGAGTTAGGTAAATCGGCAACGTATTTTCCTAGTTTTGTCAACTCAAATTTTCTTTCAACTTTGCTAGCAAATCCTAGATAACGAAGAGCGTTTCCATAATAATCACCTTGTCGTTCATTAAACTGGTAGTCACTACCTAATTCAAATTTATCTTTAGGAGTCCGTAAATGCTGCAGCATGTCCAAAACACGCGTAAGACTATCTGCTTGTGGAAATGTGATGGTATCTTTCAGATTAGGACTATCCTTACTGATTTGTTTAACATTTTCAAGAGTAATAGCCAAGCTTTGATCCACAATGAAATTTACTTGTTTAACACGTCGAATACTTGAATAGTTGTTCGGATCTGTGAATTCAAATACATGAAAAGCGTAGACATTGTCTGCATGTGTAAGATGGAACTACTCCGTGTCAAGTAGACAACTTAAATAATTAAAATGCTTATGCACTTTTCTTAACGGCATGGCACCCATATTCGTTGGGGGTCATGCCGTTAAGTGTTTCTTGGCGACGTTTGTTGT
>NZ_JACGCJ010000041.1 GCF_021030645.1 Agrilactobacillus fermenti
AAGGGGTGAGCAAAAGTGGCAAGGACAAATTGGCTTGAACTAAAAAGCCAGCGTCTTTAGGCGCTGGTCGGTAATAGAGGCTTATAGCCTCAGAGCAAACCACCCGTTTGACGGGTGGTTTTGATTTTGTAAAGTATAATTAAAATTATACTTTACAAAATAATGAAAGCGCTATATCATATGAGTTGTAATCAATAACAACTCATATTTATTGTTTGTATGGGTCACCAATATAATAAATACATTTTGGTTTGTACCAATTATTGGAGGTTTTTTTTTGGTTGAAAAAGTAAACGCTTTACCGAAGGGCTTTTTATGGGGCGGGGCCGTTGCTGCCCATCAATTAGAAGGTGGCTGGGATCAAGGTGGTAAGGGTGTCAGTATCGCTGATGTGATGACAGCTGGTGCGAATAGGATTGAACGCCGCATTACAGATGGCGTTAAAGCTGCTGAGTATTATCCTAATCATGAAGGCATTGATTTTTACCATCACTATAAAGAAGATATCAAGCTTTTTGCTGAAATGGACTTTAAGGCATTTAGAACATCAATTGCCTGGACCAGAATTTTTCCCAATGGGGATGAAGCTGAGCCTAACGAAGCCGGCCTCGAGTTTTATGACCGTGTTTTTGATGAATGTCATAAATACGGCATCGAACCAGTCATCACGTTATCTCACTTCGAAATGCCATATCACTTAGTCAAAGCATACGGTGGCTGGCGTGATCGCCGTATGATCGACTTCTTTGTTAAGTTTGCAACGACGGTTTTCAAACGATACAAAAACAAAGTTAAGTATTGGATGACTTTCAACGAAATCAACAATCAGACCGACTACCAGCGTGAGTTCGCAATTTTCACGAATTCCGGCATTCAGGTAAAACCAGGTGAGAATGCTGAAGAAGTAATGTATCAAGCTTCCCATTATGAGGTAGTCGCTAGTGCTTTGGCAGTTCAGATTGGACATCAGATCAATCCAGATTTTCAAATTGGTGCCATGGTAGCAATGGTACCGATTTATCCGGCAACTTCAAAGCCGCAAGATATTATGAAAGCTGAACGGGCGATGCAAGCGAGATATTGGTATTTAGATGTTCAAGTTAAGGGACAGTACCCAAGTTGGTTAACAGCTTACCAGCGTCGTGCTGGGTATGACCTTGATATAACATTGGCAGATCTTGATGTATTGCAAGCAGGCAAAGTCGATTACATTGGGTTTAGCTACTACATGTCCTTTACGGTCGCTAGCAAGGATAACGAACCGGTTGATTATCATTACAACGAGGCGGCAGACTTGGTTGCTAATCAGTTCTTACAGCAGTCTGAATGGGGCTGGCAAATTGATCCAGAAGGCTTACGTTACGTCATGAACTGGCTCAATGATCGTTATCAGATACCACAATTTATTGTTGAAAATGGCTATGGTGCTGTGGACAAGGTCGAAGCTGATGGCAAGATTCATGACGATTACCGCATTGACTATTTACGGCAGCACATTGAACAAATGGAATTGGCGGTAGCCGTTGATGGTGTTGATTTGATGGGCTATACCCCTTGGGGCTGTATCGATTTGATTTCGGCCGGAACCGGACAGATGTCTAAACGCTATGGCTTTATCTATGTTGATAAAGATGATCAAGGGCAAGGGAGCTTGCAACGTTCTAAGAAGGATTCGTTCGAGTGGTACAAAAAGGTTATTTCATCAAATGGTGAAGATCTAAATTAAATTGGGGTGCGTACATAATGGGGAAAGATAAAAATAGTAGTTTTATCAATGAGAAACTCGTACCGTTTTTCTCAAAATTAGCTGCTTCTAGACATCTGGTAGCTTTACGAGATGGGATGGCAGCAGCAGTACCAATGATTATTATTGGGTCGGTATTCATGATTATTGCCCAGTTCCCGATCAAGGGCTATCAAGCCTTCATGTTACAAACATTTGGGAAGAATTGGGCAACGGTCATTCAGTATCCAACCGACGCATCATTTCATTTAATGGGTTTAGTGGCTGTGTTCGGAATTGCTTATAACTTGGCTAAAAGTTATAAAGTTGATGCATTTTCAGCAGCAATTGTTAGTACGGGTGCCTTTATTCTAACGATTCCAATGCGTATCGATAAAGCCGGTGCCTTTTGGATTCCTTTACAACAATTGGATTCCAGTGGTTTGTTTACAGCAATTTTAGTAGGTTTATTCATTACAGATTTCTATGTTTGGTTAGTCCACAAAAAGATTACGATCAAAATGCCTGAAAGTGTGCCGCCAGCTGTTAGTAACTCGTTTGCTTCATTGATTCCTGGTGGCTTAGCCTTAGTCCTCGTTTGGTTGATCAGACTTGGCGTTGAAGCAACCCCAATGGGGAGCATTCCTAATATCATTACTTTCTTCTTGTCTAAACCACTAGGCACGCTCAGCAATACATTGCCAGGTGCCTTGGTTGCTGAATTTGTCATTTGTTTGCTTTGGATCTTCGGAATCCATGGGGCCAACGTGGTTAGTGGCGTCATGATGCCAATTTGGTTAAATGCCATGAATCAAAACGCAGCAGCCATGAAAGCTGGACATGCTTTACCAAACGTTGTCACGCAACAGTTTTTTGATAATTTCGTACACATGGGTGGTTCTGGTGCAACGTTGGGCTTAGCAATGATGCTGGCGTTCATGTCTAAGAGTGTTGAGTTTAAAACGCTAGGTAAATTAGTTGCCGGACCAGCAATTTTTAACATCAATGAACCGATTGTCTTTGGGCTACCAATCGTTATGAATTATCGCATAGTCATTCCATTCATTGCTGCGCCGCTCTTCAACGTTTTATCTACGTATGTAGCTATGTCTACTGGGATGGTGGCACGAACAATGGGGGTCATGGTGCCTTGGACGACGCCGCCAATTATTTCCGGGTTCTTGGCAACCGGACACTTATCTGGCGCTGTGTTACAACTCTTTAATATTGTGATCGATGCATTGATTTACGGGTACTTCTTCAAAGCCTTGGACCGCGATAAATTGAAAGAAGAAGCCCAGTTTGCGGCAAAAAATGCTTAAAAATTTGGATAATAAATTAAAAAAGGGGTAATAAAAATGGCTGATAAAACAATTATGTTAGTATGTGCTGCAGGTATGTCGACAAGTTTAATGGTAAGTAAGATGCAAAATGCTGCTAAAGATAAAGGTATCGATGCTGAGATTTTTGCCACAGCTGCCTCAGATGCAGACGAAAAAATTAGTACTGAGAATCCGGATGTTTTGATGTTAGGCCCACAAGTTAGTTATTTATTAAAGGATTATCAAGGCAAAGTTGATATTCCTGTTGAAGTGATCAACATGCAAGATTACGGCATGATGCGTGGCGAAAAGGTGCTTGATGAAGCGCTGAAATTAATTGACGAAGCTAAATAATTTGAATTAAGGAGATTGGGCCATGACTGAAGAGGACAGCAATTTACAGGTAACGATGCAATTGATCATTAGTGGGGGTAATGCCAAAGGTGCCGCAATGGAAGCTATTAATGCTGCCAAGGTAGGCGATTTTGACGAAGCCGAAAAGAAGTTAAAAGCTGCAGATAAATTTTTAAGCGAAGCACATAATGCCCAGACTGGTATGTTGACGGAAGAAGCCCAAGGGCATCATGCTGAAGTGAATTTATTAATGGTTCACGGGCAGGATCATGTAATGAATGCTATTACTTTTCGTGATTTAGCTGGGCAAATGGTTGATTTATATAAGCAGGTCAAAAAGTAGCCGATAGGGAGTTTGCATATGTTAGGTATTTCGTTTTATCCAGATAAAGAATCGATTGCAGATATTCAAGCCTATATTCGCAAAGCGGCAAAATTGGGGTATCGGCGCTGCTTCACAAGTTTGTTGGAGTTGGGTAAAAATGCTGATGATACCATCGATCGTTATCAACAAGTCATTCAGACAGCTAGAGAGAATCACATGGCCGTTATTTTAGATGTCAATCCCAGTATTTTTGAGGCGTTAGACATTTCCTACAAAGATTTGCATTTCTTCAAGGATATTGGCGCTACTGGCATTCGGCTGGATTCTAATTTTGACGGTTTAGAAGAATCCTTAATGAGTTTCAATGAGTTTGGCTTAGACATTGAGTTGAACATGAGTAATGACAGCTCGCCAATTTTTGATTTTCAACCGAATATGACGCATGTGATCGGTTGCCATAACTTCTATCCGCAACCTTTCACCGGTTTGAGCTTAGATTACTTCATGAAATGTTCAGCTTACTATAAGCAAAAAGGCATGCGCACAGCTGCTTTTGTGACTGCCAAGTCTGGTGCAGATGGGCCGCACGATTATAACGATGGTTTACCAACTTTGGAGATGCACCGCAAGCTGGATATTGTGACGCAAGCCAAACATTTAATCGCGACTGGTTTGATCGACGATATCATTATCAGTAATGCGATCCCAGATGACGTGGAATTGGAGGCACTAAGTCAGCTAGATCAAAGCCAATTGAAACTGGCCGTTGACCCAGTAGCTGGTATTAGTCCAGTTGAACAGGAAATTCTATTCGAAAATCAGCACTTTAATCGTGGCGATGTCAATGAATACAGTATTCGTTCTACTTTCGTCCGTGTAAAATATCAAGAAGCTGATATTCCAGCATTTAATGCCGTTGATCAATTGCAGTACGGTGATATTACGATTGGGAATAATAGTTTTGGTCAATATAAAGGTGAGTTGGGCTTGGTAACCAAGCCCATGCCCAATATTGGCGGACATAAAAATGTGGTTGGTCATGTGACGGCAAGCAACCAATTTTTGATCCCATATATCACCTCTTGGTCTAAATTCAAATTTGAGGTAAATGAATAAATTTGAAACATCAAGAGAGTGAAACAAAAGGCGTTGCCTTTTGGAACACCTTTAAGATACATTTGTTCGTGAAATAATTGGGGCCGTAGACAAAGCATTGGTTTTGTCCCGGCCCCTTCCTATTTAAGCTAAGGGAGTGGCTAATATGGCAGTAAGTTACAGATTGGGGCTTGAAGATGAAGCAAATTTCTATCAATTATATTTATATGCTTTTAATCGTCAGGATAGTGACGCACGACGCGCATTTTTTAAAACGCGGTATGCGCACGCTCAAGCATATGGCATCTATGATGATAAACAACAATTAGTTAGTGGACTCTATCAGCTGCCTTTTAAAGTAAACTTTTTTGGTAAAACGATGTCCATGGGGGGCATTGGCGATGTGATGACAGCTCCAGAAGCCAGTGGGCAAGGCTTAGCGAGTCTATTGCTGAAACAGACGTTGGTAGCGATGCATCAGCAAAAGACAGCTTTATCTTATTTAGCACCATTCTCATTTCGATATTATGCTAAGTTTGGTTATACCTATGCCTTTGATAAAGTATGCTATCAAGTACCTGCCACGTTGTTAAAAAATTATGCAAAGCCTTTGGCAGATGAACAAATTTACCGTTCTAAGCTAAAAGCGGTAAATATGGATACGTTAGCGCTAATTACCAAAAAATTTCCACAAGCAGCAGGTGGCATTATTCGTGAACAGTGGTGGTGGGATTATTTGCTCAAGAAAAATGATTGGGAACTGGTTTGTCTTTACCAACAGGATCGAATTATGGGTTATGCGTTATACGAACGACAGGCAGCACAATTCGTCGTTGAAGAGATGGCAACAGTGGATCAGCAGAGTCGTGATCGCTTATTTAACTTTTTTGCCGCACATAGTAATAATTTTGAAACTATTCGGTTTTATAAAGCCGGCAGTCAAGTTGACCTGGACCTGTTTTCTGAACCAAGTCAAGTGAAGACCCAAATTTTGCCTTATATGATGGCACGCATCGTGAATTTATCGGAATTTTTTAAAGCATATCCTTATCAAGGCAAGTTAAACCAATCATTGACGATCGCTGTTTCTGATCCAATTATCGCTGAAAACCAGGGCTTATGGCGTTTGGCAATGCAGGATGGCCAGATAACCTTGGATAAACAAGCCACTACGTTAGGACAAGCTGATATTCAATTGTCGATTGCAACGTTAACGGCAGCCTGTCTCGGCGTTGCTAGCTTGCGTGACCTAATGCAACGTGGGCAGGTAGTAGGTACACCTGAACAAATTCAGATTTTAGATGAGCTATTGATTCATCAACGTGGGGCTATCTCTGACTATTTTTGAACTAGTAGACACTGAGTTTGGCTAATAGACCTTCATATGGAGACTAATTTTGACGAAATTAAGTTTTTGAGTTTATAATTATTATATAAACAAATTAAATTTTAATTCGAACATCATTATTCTTTAATAGGTGAGGGGATCTTTATAGAGTTATGCTGAACAGTCAAAAACGATTCGTCTTTTCAAGTTATCAGGATAAAGCGTTGAATTTAAGGTTAAGCCATCTGGTACATAAGTTTCACATTCATTGGTCTAGTGCTCATTATTTGAAACTCGTCACGCATATTGTCACATTAGGCGGACTCTTGTTCGGATATGATACCGGTGTGATCAATGGGGCACTACCATTTATGTCGCGCAGCAATCAGCTGAATATGTCGGCGAATATGCAAGGACTCGTAACCAGTGCCTTGACTTTGGGCGCGGCTTTTGGGGCAGTTTTGATCGGGCGAATTGCCGATAAAAAAGGCCGTAAGCGCGTATTAAGTGCTTTAGCGCTGCTCTTTATCTTAGGTACCGTAGGGTCAGCTCTTGCGCCAAGCGCCACGATTTTAATCTTCGTGCGCTTTATTTTAGGCTTAGCTGTTGGTGGCACTTCGGTCATCGTACCGTCTTTTTTAGCGGAAATCGCACCGTTGCGGTTGCGGGGACAAATTGTCACACAAAATGAATTGATGATTGTTACCGGTCAGTTATTAGCTTTTGTTTTAAATGCCATCTTAGGTAATCTTTTTGGTAATGTGGCAGGTATCTGGCGTTGGATGATCGTTTTAGCGTCGATTCCCGCAATTCTATTATGGCTGGGGATGTTCTTAGTACCTGAATCACCTCGGTGGCTGGTCGCACATGGTAAGTTGAACGCGGCCTTAGGCGTATTGAACAAGATTCGGTTAGCAGATGAAGCGAAACCAGAACTTGAACGCATTCAAAAAACAGCTCAAGCTGAAGCGCAATTAAAGCCGGCCTCATTCAAAGATTTAAAAGTTTCTTGGGTTCGGCACCTAGTATTGATTGGGATTGGTCTTGGTGTCATGCAGCAAATCGCCGGAATCAATGTCATGATGTATTATGGGACAACTATTTTGCAAAGCTCCGGCTTTGGCCGTAATGCGGCTTTGATCGCTAATATTTTTAACGGACTGACTTCAGTCATTGCCACTATCGTCACGATCCGATTGATGAAAACGGTCAAGCGACGGTCAATGTTGATCACTGGTATTTGTGGCACAATGACTGCCATGCTAGGGATTGCGTTAGCTAATCGCTTTTTAAGCGGTATGATAATATTGCCTTACGTCACGATTACTTTGACCATCGTTTATCTGGCCTTTTTCCAAAGTGCACTGGGACCGTTGACTTGGTTACTATTATCCGAAATTTTTCCAGAAAAGATCCGCGGTTTAGGGATGGGCTTTGCCACATTCTTCTTGTGGTTCAGTAACTTTATTGTAGGGTACTTGTTCCCGATTATCTTAGCTAAAATGGGTATGTTTGGTACATTCATGGTCTTTGTTGGCCTGAATGTTTTGTCGCTATTGTTTGCGATCAAATTCGCTCCAGAAACAGCCGGTAAATCTTTGGAACAGATCGAAGCTAAAGCCAAAGCAGATTTGTAATCTTAAACTATGTTTCACGTGGAACACCTTGTAACTGTCAGATATCATTTTGTGGACAGGTATAGGGTGTTTTTGAGTCTCGTTTATGATAAGAACTACTGGAATTGTCATGCCATTTTTGAATTGTCTGATAGACATTTATGAGTCAAGAACTGTTATAATGATTTTGAGATTAATAGTTGTTTTGCCAATATTGTTAACGCCTACAATAAATGGCGTAAATTACTAATTCAGCCTTTTAAGGGAGATGTGGGGTATGTTAAAGATCGTGATCGGTATCATCATGGTTATGTTTGGAGCAATTCAACTTTTTAACGTCTATAGGGCTTATAAAAGTCTACAAAAGAAGGGCACTGCTAGTACCTCAGCGTTCATGCCGTTAGCCCTGTGGAGTGCCACACTTTTTGGAATTTCTTTTGTAATCTTTGGGTTTGCTGTTATTTTCAATTGGCTGTAATCGTTGTTTGCTAATGTAAATATAATAAAAGTCGTCTGTAATTGGAGTGTGACTCCAGTCGCAGACGGCTTTTATTATGAAAGTTACAGGTTACTATTTTCAATATCATAGTGTGTCAAGAAAACCAGGCAAGAAAGTGTGAAATACTTCCAGGTTAAGGGAAACAAATTTATTTTTTCCAGACTTTCTTGTAGTTGTTAACCCGGCCTCACGCAAAGTTTTGAAATGATAAGAAACTGTTGACTTATTGATGTTAAGGGTTTCACCTATCTCTCCACAGCTCATTTCTTTTCCATTGGTATATAACATTTTGACAATTGTCAGTCTAGCTTCGTCCGATAAAGCTTTGAAGATTTGAACTCTAGTTTCGTTTAGGGATAATTGTTTGATAATCATGAATATATAGTACCATTGACAAGTGATGAGGTCAATGGTAACCTAATTAGAAACAGTTTGATTGTTTTGGAACTATTCAATTATAAACTTAATTGTCAGGGAGGAAATTATATATTTACATAATGCACTTTAGTTTCACGGTAGTTATATTCATAATTTAGAGAATATGAGGTACATATTTTGACATCAAAAAGATATTCATTTGTTTTTTTCTTAACAATGTTTTTAATCGGGACGGATACATTTTTAATCTCTCCACTGCTACCAACACTAAGTAAGATATATGCTATTTCTACATCTATATCCGGTTGGATGGTTAGTGCATATGCAATTGGATATGCCGCTTTCGCATTAATATCAGGTCCAATATCAGATGGTAGAGATCGAAAAAAAGTAATGATTTGGGGACTGGTTGCTTTTACAATATCTACGTTCCTATGTGCCTTTGCCTTTAATTTCCAATTGATGCTTCTGTTTCGCTTAATGGCTGGAATTAGTGCTTCTTTTATTACACCACAAGTTTGGGCCTCCATTCCGGTTGTGGTAAGCAAAGATAAAATTGTAAAAGTAATGGGGTATGCGACTGCAGGATTGTCAGTTTCACAACTTATAGGTATTCCAATAGGCAGTTATCTAGCAGCTTTTTCATGGCATATGCCATTTGTTGTCATCTCGGGGGCATCATTAATATTACTGTTGTTATTTATATTTGTATTACCAGAGTTAGAAGCAGGACAAAGAGAAAAATTTTCGTTTGCGAAAATATACAAAAGCATTTTAATTAATAATCGGTCAATGAGCTATTTGATAGCATACTTCATTTTTCAAACCGGATCTTTCGCATGTATGACATTCATTTCAACATGGTTTACACAGAGTTTTGGATTATCTTTGTCTGGTATTGGTACGGCAATGATTGCTATTGGAGCCGGGAACCTGGCTGGTTCACTGTTTGGCAATCGGATTGTAGATAAATTAGGTCTAAGAAAAACTTTCCTTTATGAACTAATTTGCTTAATTGATGTGTATCTGTTATTGCCATTTGCAAAAGTCTTTTGGCAAGCAGAAGTTTTGTTAACTGTTGTATTTTTATTGAATGGCTTTTTATTCCCACTCTTTATGACAACACTTCAAAGCACTACTGAAAATGCACGTAGTACTATTTCTTCATTATCAAATGCTGCTATGTATTTTGGTGAAACGATTGCTGGAATTGTCGGCGGACTTCTGTTTAAACAGTTTTATGGTTTCACTAGTATCGCAATATTTGCGGCAATTCTAATTATGCTTTCAGTTATATTGTATGCAAAAACTGGAATTTTCAAGAAAAATTCAGCTGATTAAAATCAAAAACAATAGACCGCCTAACGTAATAATATTCTTACGCTGGACGGTCTATTCTTATAAAAATAATTAATCCATTTGCACTTTTTTAACATTACTTTGGCTGCTTACGGTCAGAAGTAGTCGGTTGCGATTAAATGAATGTTCCACTTTGCCGTAAAGTTGAATCACCATGCGATCCTTAGAAATGTGAAGAATTTGGACTTTAACATCTTGAACACCGGCTTCTGTCAAGGTTTGCTTCAGCTCGGTAATTTCCTGTTGATTATTATTGATCTCGACACGCAAATGTAGAGCGACATGGCGGATAATATGTTGTAATAAGAAACCATCACGAATAATGCGTTGGACTAGAACGATGAACAGGGCGGAAACGATACTGATGAAGTATAGTCCAGCACCAACGGCCATGCCAACTACGGCAGTGGTCCAAACGCCAGCTGCTGTGGTCAGACCGTTAACACCATCATTCTTGACCAGGATCGTACCGGCACCGATAAAACTGATCCCACTAATAATTTGAGCGGCGATCCGTGAAGGGTCTAGGGCAATGTTATTATGCGCTAAAATGTCATAAAAACCATATTTGGAGATGATCATGGCTAAGGCAGCACCGATGGCAACAATCGTGTGGGTACGAATCCCAGCATTTTTAAGTCGGCTGGAGCGGTCATAGCCAATCATACTGCCACATAGGGCTGCAACTAGTAAACGTAATAACCAGTCCAGTTGTACACCGATCGACATGAACGGACCTCCTTTCGTCAAAACTTACAAGAATTTATCTCAATTATTATACGCGCGTTGAGAAATTGTTGAAAGGGGTCGAAAGTACTAAATAATTTGATATAAGCACCAAACCATCTTTGGCTGCCAGACTTTTAAAATCTGATCAGTCGCTCGCAAGGTAATAATTCTAGCGTTGGTCAGAACATAGCGAACGGGATTATTAAGAAAGATTTGGTAAGCTTGATATTTGCTAGGGCTTGTTTTAATTACGGCATCAGGTAGCTGCTGCAATAACAATTTGGCAGTCGCTGCATGGGTAAAGGCAATTTGATTGGTCACCAAGGTATTTTCAAGTAGTAAGAGCTGGTCTAATTGATTGGTAAAACTAGTTTGTAAATCTAAATGATCTAACTGGCAATAATGGATATCACCCCAAGTTTCGTGTAAGACTTGCGATTGGAAAGCGGCAGGGATCCACAAGTATTCAGATTTGTAATCGGTTAAATGCGTTAAGATAGTCTCGTAATTAGGATGTAATTGAATTTGAGCAGTTACATGCTGCTGGGCAAGATAAGTCTGAATAGCTAAGCAGCTATCTGTAGTAGTAGGTCCGAGGGTGTGAATGAGCATAGACCTTGACGTGGCGGGTGCTTGTGACAATGACATACATGCGACTCCCTTCAAAAACTAATTCGAGGTCATAAAAAAACCGACTAGAACAAAAATATTTCTAGTCGGCTACTTAGGTTATCGCAAGTTTACTGACTAGATTAGTGTCTAGTCGGCATTGGAAATTACAGCTTGGCGACTTTAGACACGGGTAAATGGAGAATCGCCCGTATCTAAAATGATACGGACGCTAGCTAAAGTTGCTAAAGCTAAATTTAGTTTTTGAAAGCTGCGTCCGTAAAAGTATCACTGTATTCCTCCTCGATTATTAATTATTCTCATTAAATCATAATGATTCACAGCCGTCAATAAAATCTAGGTGAATTGTAGGTGTTAATTTGACACCTTTATTCGGTATAATGGGCACCAAAGGACAGAAAACTGGGGGATTTTACGTGAGATCAAAGAAAGCAATAGGGCTGGGACTTATAGCAATACTTTTACTATTGGTCGGTGGTAGCTATTATTATCACAAAAACTATCAGAATAAATATGGCTACCAGTATCACAGTATTCAAGATACTAAAAGAATGGCCCGACGCCTAAGCCAAATTGATCGGACCATCGATGACTTAGAGACCGAACAGAACCAAATTGAAGCACAGCGGCAGTTTAACCCTGATGATCGGGATCTAAGTCTCAATCAAACTTCTTGGCAAAAAAGCTGCCGATATTCTGGCTAAAAGCAAGACGTATGAGCGTCAATTGAAGCAGTTACAAGCAACTCCACAACAGACTAAAGCACCACGAGCTCGACTGGCAAAATTGATCCAGTGGGTCAAGATGGTTCAGGCTGAATGAAAAGCAAATTATTTGTTTGAATTACTTATTCTGTACATTTTCCATAAATTGCCACAGATTCAGTGGATCCATGAGCTGTTGATTACAACGCACACTATCGCGACAAATATAATCGCCCTTTTTGGTATAAGTGCCATCGTAGTTTATCGGTGTAGTTGCCAGGAAAAGCGAGACCTCTGAATGATGCTGACAAATGGCACAAAAGCCTGGTTGTGTTTTAGTAGCTAAGTGGCCTTGAACGCCGATTAGGGTATCATCATGATAAGCTGTGATAAATTTCTGTTGCTGGCCAGGATCATTCCAACCAAGGTAAGATAGGTCGCGGGGATCTAATTGTTGTGCAAAATCAGGAACGGTTAATTTCTTAGTTTTAGCAAATAACTTACTTAAACGTGCTTTTGAAGGAATTTCAAAAGGAATAACGAAATCTTTAAAATTTGCCAAGATCGTGTTGGCTGTGTTTTTGCGTAATGTAATGTCAGACACCGTGTGAATTAGATTGGCTATTTCTGGATAATCATGACCGACAATCTCGTGGATTCGATCAGCTGTTATGGACTGCAATGCCTGTAAAGTAGTCAAATCACTTACATGTTGGTAGGCCTCAACCAGGGTGAGGACTTGCTTTTTGATAAAATGATACTGATAAGGTTGTATTTTTGCTTCCATTAATTAATTCCTTTCTGGAAAATCTTCTAAACTTTGTGTGCTTGTACTTTATACATAAGAGGGGTAATCTACGACTATATATCGACTAGATATGGATTTGGAGGTTTATCACTTCATGGCTTATAATTTTTGCCCAACCTGTGGTACAAAGTTAATTTTAAAGACTGCTGGGGATGATGGGAAAATACCCTATTGTTCAGTTTGTGAACGTTTTTGGTTCCCCGTGTTCACTGATTGTGTACTGGTATTAGTACACAATGAATTTAACGAAATTGCCCTAGCTAAGATGCCTTATCTCTCCGAGAAATATGAATCGCTTATTTCTGGATATATGCAGGTTGGTGAAACTGCAGAGACCGCAGCAGCACGTGAAGTTGAGGAGGAATTGGGGATCACTGAGCTAACTAATTTGCACTTTACAGGGACTTATTGGTTTCATAAAACTGGCGTATTGATGCATGGGTTTATTGCCTTAGCGAAAAAACAAAAATTAACTTTATCCTCAGAACTAACTTCTGCAGAATGGGTGCCTGTTGACAAAGTACCGAATTTTTTATTTCCAGATAGTTCAGATAATGCGGCTTTTGCAATTTATCGGCATTACTTACAAGAAATTAAATCTAATATAAATCATAAAATAGTATAAGGAATTGTGATTGCTCTCAAAGCCTAAATTTTTATTTAAGCTTTGGGAGTTTTTAGATAGCCTTAGTTGACTTTTATTGATTGTGAATAAAGTGTAAAATGATTTTTATTTTAAATTTAGGTTTCTTTTCAGCCAAACTTTGCTAAACTGAACAAGATTGATATTTTTTAGATGGAGATTTTTGATGAAAGTACTTAAAAATTACATGTATAATGCTGGCTATCAGATCCTGAACATGATTATTCCACTTTTTACCTATCCCTATATTACCAGAGTACTATCTAGAACTGGAATTGGGATCAATACTTCTACGAATTCAGTGGTCAATTATTTTCTGCTGGTAGGTCAGCTGGGCATCATGATTTATGGAAATCGTGAAATTGCGACGGTGCGGGACGACCCTGATAAGCGGACCAAAGTTTTTTGGGAGATTACCTTCCTGAAGTTCATTACGATCGCTGTTGCCTATGTGGCTTTCTTGATATTTTTAAACTGGGAACATGAATATCAGAAATATTTCTTTTTCCAATCCTTTCTGATTATTGCCGGTGCCTTTGATATTTCTTGGTTCTTCATGGGTCTAGAAGATTTCCGTAAGACGGTCTTGCGGAACATGCTGGTTAAAATTGTTTCAACTATTTTAATTTTTACCTTGATCAAGCAACCTAGTGATTTAGGGGCTTACATCTTGATTCTGACACTCTCTCAATTACTGGGGAACTTGACGTTGTGGCCTTATTTGAAGAACTTGGTGGGGGTACCAAAGTACAAGGAGCTGAACATTTTGCGCCACTTCAGCCCAGCACTGATCCTATTATTACCGCAAATTGCTGTTACTTTGTATACTTCATTGAACCGGACCTTGATTTGGAAGCTAGATAATGTAACTGCGGCTGGTTTTTTTGATTTGTCAGATAAGATTATCCAGCTGTTGCTGACACTGGTAACATCGCTGGGAGTTGTATTGTTACCACATATGGCACATCTATTTGGTAACAATAAGATGGATGAAGTCAAAAGTTACTTATATAAATCCGCTAATGTGATGCTTGGCTTGTCAGTAGCGTTGACATTCGGGATCATGGCTGTTTCACAAAAATTCGTCTTAATTTATTATGGCCGTCCCTACCAACAAGTTGGTGAATTAATGGCGATTCAAGCACCAGTGATTATTTTTATTGCCTTAAGTAATTTGATTGGACAACAATATCTATTACCCACCCGCCGCAATAAGCAGTACACTGTGACAATAACAGTAGGGTCGGTGTTGAATGTTATTTTTAGT
Source organism: Agrilactobacillus fermenti (assembly GCF_021030645.1). Taxonomy (GTDB): domain Bacteria; phylum Bacillota; class Bacilli; order Lactobacillales; family Lactobacillaceae; genus Agrilactobacillus; species Agrilactobacillus fermenti. The sequence continues at coordinate 14,780 of NZ_JACGCJ010000041.1, forward strand.
ATTCCAGCAATTTTGACCTTTGGGGTTGAAGGTGCCATGTATGCGGCCGCAATCGCCGAATTAGCGGTTACGGTTTCACAATTGATCGTTGTTCGCCATGAATTGGACTTCAAACAGCTTTTTTCTGGAACTTGGAAGTATCTACTAGCCGGATTAGTGATGGGTATAACGATTCGTGTTATTGACCCAATGTTGAAGCTGAGTATCCTTAATTTAGCTTTAGAAGTTGTGCTGGGCGGTGCGATTTATGTTGTTTTAAACATTGTTTTACGAACACCGCTGGCGCAGATGGTGCGTGCATTTGTGAAAGAGCATTGATTAGTTATAGCTAAAATTTAAAAGAGGCTGGGACATAAGTCTTTTTATACAGCCTAAAGTAAAAAATTCCTTGAGATCTGATCTCAAGGAATTTTTTGCTTTTATGTAGGCACGAAGTGCCTTCCAATGTTATTCTATAAGCGACAAA
>NZ_JACGCJ010000042.1 GCF_021030645.1 Agrilactobacillus fermenti
CTTTGCTTTAGACTTCCTTCAGATTCCACCTCACGGTGGACACCCTTGTCCTCAACTAATAGTTCCGACTACTACGGTCTATAGTGGACTTTCACCACCAAGTTAGCGCCCATGCCGGGCGCACTAATAAAGTGAGGCCGAAGCAAAACTAATGTTTTGTTTCCGACCTCACTTTATTTAAGTTACGGCTGTTTATTGCTTAAACGTGGTTTCCAAAGCTTTGTCTCATTTTGATTCTGAAAGATGGCTTTAATCAAATAGTTGCGTCAATAACTCACTTGGTTGCAGGCCGAGTCCAACTTGATTATGAAAAGTTAATTCTGAGCGTTCAGCTTCTGGTGTGCTTGCTAACAATCCTTGCTGATAAAATTGTTGTACTGGGCCAATATCACCTGGGTATTCTAAACCGCTTAGCCGAGCAAACTCTTGAACGTAACGACGGCCAAGATCACTTTCCACCATACCACCGACCCAACATGGCAGTCCATGTTGTTGACAAAACTTCAGCATTGCTAACGCTACTTGAAAGCCGCCAACTCGGGCAGGTTTTAAGTTTAATACTTGACCGCTCTTTAAAATCATCATCACCCGCAGATCCTCCATATCATGGATCCGTTCATCTAAACAGATTGGCGTCTGCAATTGTCGTTGTAACCATTGGTGATCTAAAAAAGACTGATTGGTAAAAGGCTGCTCAAGCATGTCTAATTGCAGCGTGTCCAGTTGTTTTAGATAGGGTAAGTCTGATTTTTGAAAAGCACCATTACCATCTACCAGCAATGCAATGCTTGGAAAAATTTGACGAATCGTGCGCAAAACCGCAATATCAGCAACTGAACCTAATTTAATTTTAAACCGCTGGACACCGCTAGCAATGTGATGATTAATGCTTTCAATGAGTTGAACTTGATCATTGATACCCAAACTCACACCAAAAGTAGCTTTGCTTTGAGCCTTTGTCCCAATAGATTGAGCCAAATAATCAGCTAATGGTAATTGAGCCAACTGAGCAAACAATTCCCAAACGGGCATCTCTACTGCAGCTTTTGCAAGTTGATTATCTACAATATCAGCCAGATAACTATTGAAATCCCGTGGTGAAGTAAAATCACGATTCAGTATTCTTGGCAGAATGACATGTTTCAATTGCCAAATAGCGGTTGCCTGTGTTTCGGCCATATAAGTTGGTGTATCGAAGGCTTCAAGTTCACCATAGCTAATTTGCCCAGTTGCTGTTGTTAAACGCAAAATATGTAACCGGCGTTGTCTAAGATTCTCATGATTGGATTTGAAATTTTGCCTTAAATTTAACGTCAGCGAGCGGATTTGAATCTCAATCAAACGCATAATCAGTCAACTCCTTCAACACCGCCTTGATAAAAGTATTGGGCGCCTCTAAGTGACTATTGTGCCCCGCATTCGGAATTTTGGTCAAGGTTACATTAGGCAGTTGTCTGACCATTTTAGTATTGATATCAGTGAATTTTCGATCGAGTGCCCCAACGATCAAATGCGTTGGTTGCGTTAATTTTATGAGGTCTGGCCAGTAATTTGCTTGGCTGCCAGTACCCATTTCTGTCAAACTCCGAGCCAGTAAATCTGCCCTCTGGTGTAGGCGCATAGCTTTAACTCGTTGCTGAACGGCTTGTGGTAATCGTTTTTGAGATGCAAATAAGGGTAACTCAGTCCAATAATTTACAAAATCGTGAAGCCCATGAGTCAGTAATCTTTTGGCCAACACTTGGTCATGCTGTCGTCGAATATCCCGTTGCTTTTGAGTAGCTATACCAGGACGGGTACTTTCTAAAAATAATGTTTGGATACGTTCGGGGTGTGTGTTCGCAAAAGCAACGGCAATCCGGCCACCCATAGAATAACCTAAGACATTTAATCGTTGATCGGGTACCAATTGGGTTGTGAGCATCATCAGATCTATAACTTGTTGTGTCATTGTGAACGCATGCTGCTTTGTTGCTGTTGTTCCACCGTGTCCCAATAAGTCGGGTAATAGCTTTGTACCCGGTAATTTAGTGGCAATCGTTTCAAATTCATGATGGTTGCCCATAAAACCGTGCAAAATTAACCAGTAAGGCGCCCCATGACCGATTTTTTGAATTTTATAGTTTGCATCATTTACGGAAATCTGCAAAATTGGCCTCCCATATTGGTTTTATTTTTTGTGTCAATGCTTGATGTTGTTTTAAATTTATTTCACGATCTGTTTGAATTTCTAATATTCTTGGTCCCTTATTTGACTGGCTTAATGCTTTTTGTAAAGCAGATTTATTTTTAATCAATTGATAGTTAAAGTTATAAGCCATAGCAATTTTTTCAATATTCAAATTTTGTGGTGTGCCAAAAACTGTTTCAAAATAATCTGAAGCTGCATGTTGTGGCAAAAAGGAAAAAATACCGCCACCATTGTTGTTGATGACAATGATCGTCACATTAAGATGATACCTTTGTGCCATCATTAATCCCGTTAGATCATGGAAAAAGGCCAAATCACCCGTTACCAAAAAGTTAGCCGCATTTGCGCTCTGACTAAATATCCCTAAGGCAGTCGAAGTGACCCCGTCGATGCCATTTGCCCCACGATTACAATAAATAGCAAACTTTTGACTATTTTGCGGTTCAAAATAGTTGTCAAAATCGCGAATAGGCATGGAATTACTGAGAAAAATGTTTCCAGCCGTTAAAGTGGCTGCCATGATCACCGGTAATTGTATCTCAGAAAGAGCCGTTTGCGCAGCCAGTGTTTGTGAGACAGTTGCCGTTAGAGCTGTCTGCAAAGTCTGCCACCGTTGGTTAAAACTTTCCTGTTCTGGCGCGTTGATAAAGGGACCTGCTTGACTCACGGTTTGCAAGGTTCCTGGCAATACCAACCGCGCGGATTTGGTATAGTCTGCTAAAGTAGCTTGCGGATCCAAATAGACAATTGGCCCTTTAAAATGCTGTAGCAACTGCTTGATTCCTGCAGAAACTGGCGTGGTACCAAAGCGTAAAATAGTATCTGGCAGCAATTCTGTTGGCAATTGTGGATATTGTTGTAACAAAATATCATAACTATGAATAACATTAGGCATATTTTGACCGCGTAACCCACTTAAAACATCAGCCAGAATCAACCAACCACTTGTTTTTAAAAATTGCTGATCTTGTGCTGTTATCGTTGTTGTCATATCTGGACCAGCGATAACCAATACTTTTTTATTTGAGAACAGCTGCCTGATTTGCGTTGACAATGTTGGTGGCAGTTGTTGTTTGATTTCAGCTACAGCTATCGGTTTCACTAAGTTTTCCGGTAGTGGCTGATCTAAAATCGGCATTAACGGTTTGCGCAGAGGTAAGTTCAGATGTACTGGGCCCATTGGTATTTGCTGGGCATAGATAACTTGGCGCTGGACGTTAAAATCAAGATACGCAAGTTCATCAGCACAAGCCGATGGGAGAGGTAATTGGGTAAAGTTTTTAACTTGATCACCATATAGCTTCACCTGATCGATAGCTTGCGGTGCACCAATATTGGTTAATTCTGGTGGTCGATCTGTGGTTAAGACAATCAGCGGTTGATTTGTTAACCGAGCCTCACAAATCGCAGGTAGAAAATTTGCGGCCGCGGTTCCCGATGTACAAACAAGTAGGGTGGGCCGATGACTTACTTTAGTTAAACCTAGTGCATAAAAACCGGCTGAACGTTCATCCACATCGACATGCAATGTAAGTCTTCCAGCTTGAGCATATTGGGCTAAAATTAAAGCGACTGGTGTCGAACGTGACCCTGGTGCTAAAACTACGTGCGTAATCTTTTGAGCTAGTAAGGCTGCTATCAGTGTGTGCACATAAGTCGTTAAGGTTTGTGCCGCTTCAGTTGATGCATTACCATTAGTTGCCATTTGCGTGATCTCCTCTTTGATCTGTACTAAATAGAGTATTTAACATTGGCTGAAATTTTAATCGTGTTTCTAACACTTCTGCTGCTGCATCTGAATCAGCCACGATACCTGCACCAGCAAATAACCAAGCAGTCTGTTGCCGTAATAATGCACTACGAATACCGACTACAAATTCGCCAACACCATCAAACTGTAAATACCCAATAGGCGCGCCATATAAACCACGATCATAATTTTCAACGGCCGCAATCACTTGTGAAGCTAACGTTTGCGGCAAACCACCTAATGCAGGCGTTGGATGTAATTGCTGTAAGATCTCAAAAGCTGAAATTTGTTTAGGCAAAATACTAGTGATTGGTGTATATAAGTGCTGCACATTGGGATTCTTTAGCAATTGTGGTCGTGTGGCATAATGTGGCTGTAATTTTAGCCGCCGTAAATTGTCAATAATATTTTGAACGACATATTGATGCTCCTGCAAATTCTTCTGATCTGCTAACAATGTTTGCCCATAGCGTATGTCCGAATCAGGTGTAGTACCACGACGAATTGTTCCAGCAACTGCTGCGGTATATAAATGGTGATTAGCTATCTTCAACAGCCGCTCAGGTGTGGCACTTACGAAAACTGACCCACGCAATTTCAAAATCACATGATAAGTATTCAGGTTGGCGCGTCGCAAATTGTTAAACAATTGTTTTAACTCTAGCGTACCGGTAAACTGAACTTGCATCTGTCGCGAAAGAACAACCTTTTGTAAGTTCGCTGTTGTATTTAACTGTGTTACCGTTTGTTTTACAAGACTCTGCCAATGTTGTAAGGCCAGTTCTTTCTTTTGCTGCAGATGTAGTTTTGAAATTGATCCAGTATCTGCGTGAGCAGCCAAAAGTTTTAGGTTAGTCAAAAATGATTGTAATTGCTGTTGAGTGTTGTCAAATGTGGTGCCAACACTAAAAATGTGAGCTTTATAATCATCTTTAGCAATATGAATGAGCAATTGAGGCAGGAAAAAGTAGCCGTGATCTAAATCACGCCATACATCTGTTCTGATTGAAGCCTGACCGTTTTTTTGAAAAGGGAGCCCCCCAACAACAGCTAAATCTTGCATATATTTATCCGGTATACTTTGAGCAATATGGGCATACCAATTCGAAATATCATTAAAAGCTGTTTGATTAGTCTGCGGTTCAAAACTATCAATTGCACCCAGAGCTATTTTTAGTGTCGGTTGATCTGGCGCATCAAAAATATAGACTGGGTCAAACCGTTGGCTCATTTGAATAAAAGCTGCTAAAGGAAATGAGTCTAACTTTAAATCTTGTACAACATACATATCAAATCGCTACTTTCTTGATCATTGATTGATGGTTACTTTTTAATCAGAACTCTTGCTATTTTACTATAAAGCGTTTTTTTACGCATTAAAATGGGTCGTTTTTGAGGCTGAAACACAATTAACGCTTTGCTTTTAGCTACTATGCGTTTGCGAACAATTAGATTTTAAAAATGCTCCAAAAGGCAACACCCTCATCTAATCACGAATGGCCCAAATGGCAAGCCCACTATTGTCGCAATTCTTGTTAGTACTCAGGTACTGAGTACCTTTTACCTCACGCTCGTCGAGGACATTTCAATTCAAATCACTGAAAAAGTATGACTATCAACTGGTCTAATTATATTGTTTGCTTTTCCTTATTATTTATATGATAATCAAGTTTGGACAATTTTAGGAGTGACTGACTATGAAAAAATTCGGCAAGGCAATGGGATGGATTTTTCTCGTCATCGTCTTTATAATAGGGCTGTTATTGATTTTTAACGAACCAATCAAGAGTTACTTGGTGCAGCGCAATGCCGAGGCTAAAATGCAAAATCTAACTCGTGATCAGATCAAACAAAATGAACTTAAAGATGGTCAATTTGATTTTTCAAAGGTTAAAAGTATTTCCGTAAATCAAGTCGTCAAAACTTCCATGCAAAATGACGCTAATCCACTTGGCAAATTAGCTGTTCCTGCCGTGGGTTTAAAATTACCGATTGTAAAAGGATTGAGTGACACCGCTTTAAGCACTGGCGGGGGCACCATGAAACCAGATCAGGTGATGGGGAAGGGCAATTATGCACTCGCCGGCCATTATATGACAAACAAAGGTGCTTTGTTCTCACCATTAGAACGTGCTCAGCTTGGTCAATATATGTATATTACCGATTTGAATAAAGTTTATACTTACCGGATTACTTATAAGAAAATTGTTGATCCTAAGTCAGTCTGGCTAATTGATGATGTAAAAGGTGCCAAACTACTGACACTGATTACTTGTGCCGATGGCGGCGTTAATCGTTGGTGCTTACAAGGAAACCTGATCAATGAGCAGTCAGCTACAAAAGAGAATTTAGCTGTTTTTAATTAAAATATTTTGCTGAGGTCCTGACATCACAAACCTCAGTTTTTTTATTTTATTAATTGCTTTATTTTTTAGACCAGACTGTTATACTTTTCTAGTTGTAAAAAAGACAAAGGGGTTTTAAATTTGTGTGCCAAATTCACTTGGAAGACTAAAGATAGGCCTGATAAAACTAGTGTTCAAAGCCTGCGTGAAACCTTTGGACTTGACGAGACTGTCGCGCAGCTACTCGTTACTCGGGGAATCGATGAACCTAAGAAATACGAAAATTTTATTCACCCTGACTTACAAAATCTCCATGATCCCAAGCAACTCTTCGATATGAAACCTGGTATCGATCGAATTAAACAAGGTATTCTTGCAAATGAAAAAATGGTGATCTATGGTGACTATGATGTTGATGGCTTGACAAGTACTGCCATTATGAAAGAAGCCATTGAAAGTATTGGCGGCGAAGTTGAAACTTACATCCCCAATCGATTTGACGACGGATATGGCCCAAATTTGCAAGTTTATAAATACTTCGTCAAACAAGGCTATCAGTTGATCATTACAGTTGATAACGGCGTTGCAGGCAACGAAGCCGTTGCTTATGCCATGACGCATGGCGTTGATGTCGTCATTACCGATCACCATGAATTACCTAAAGTTTTACCGGAAGCCACAGCAATCATCCACCCACGGCACCCTGAGGGCAACTATCCTTTTGGGGATTTATCTGGTGCTGGCGTTGCTTTTAAAGTGGCTTGTGCCTTATTAGAAGAAGTGCCCACAGATCTTTTGGATTTGGCTGCCTTAGGTACCGTTGCTGATTTAGTCTCACTCACAGATGAAAATCGTATTATTGTCGCTAATGGTTTAAAAGTTTTACAACATACAGAGCGTATGGGCCTTCAAAGTCTCTACCGCACGGCAGGCATCAAGCCAGAACAGATTAATGAAACGACCATTGGCTTTATGATTGGACCACGTCTAAATGCCATTGGACGCATGGGTGATGCTAATCCAGGTGTAGATTTATTGACAACGTTAGATCCTGATTATGCTGATGAACTGGCCAAACAATTGGAACAGACAAATCAAGAACGTCAAAAGTTAGTTCAAAAAATCACTCAGGCAGCTTTAAAAACCGCTCAAGCTCCAGAGAATCAAACTGCCAAAACCCTAGTGATTACTGGTGAAAATTGGCATGAAGGTGTTCTAGGGATTGTGGCCAGTCATATTGTGGAAACAACAGGTAAACCAGCACTTATTTTGAATTTAAACCCAACAACCAATATTGCCAAGGGTTCTGGCCGTAGCGTTGCCGGTTTTGATCTATTCGCCAGTATCAACCAAAATCGGCAACTGACCGAAAATTTTGGGGGACATCAAATGGCAGTGGGGCTGACAATCAAACAAGAGAATATTGCGACGATTCATCGAGGAATGGAAACTTATGCGACAAATAATAATTTTCATGTTCAAACAGCGCCAGTAAAATATGTTGATCTAGTTTTAAGCTTAGCCGATTGTAATATGACTTTTTTTACGGCGTTACAGACATTAGCGCCCTTTGGAACGAATAATCCCGAGCCACTAATTGCAATTGATCGAGTTCATTTTAGTCAGCTTAAGACAATGGGCCAAAATCAGCAACACATGCGTCTCCAATTATCAGATCAAAACAAAAAACTAACTGCAGTTTGTTTTAACGCACCGACATTAATTGCCTCGGCTCAAAAACAAAGCGGAGCCATCAATGTGCTCGGCACTTTGAGCTTAAATGAATTTCGTGGTCAAAAAAATTTACAACTATTATTACAAGACATTCAATTTAACCAAACTACAATGTCTAGTGAACCGACCGCAAACGACATTAAGCCCCACAAAGCTGTTGAGCATCAGCCTAAAATACTGGTTACAAAACAGACAAAGTTAACAGCTGGCCTTTTTTCAGCACCGGATCTTTATGTTTTCTTCAGAAAACATTATTTAAAACGATCACAAAAGTTTATTCACAGTATTGATCGTCAAGTAGCTTTTTTTACAGACCAACTTGTTACAAAAGCCACTAGTATCACAATTATCGACCAGCCGGAAACTTTAGCACAACTTAGTTTTTTACTTAGCCAACAGCACGCAAACAAGTTACGATTTACCTTTTTCAATGCCCAGCCAACTAATTTCCAACTGCCAAATCGGCAAAAGTTTTCGCGCGTACTCAATTACGTCAGAAGTCACTCAAGTTTACCGGTAATGCAGCAACAAAAAATGGCGGCCTATTTACAAGTCAGCGACTTAGAATTACGGTTTATTTTGAAGGTGTTTTCCCAATTGGGATTTGTTAAAATAGAAGATGGTGCTTTGTCGATCTCATCACACTTGAAAAAACATCAATTAACTGAGGCGCCCGTTTACCAATCAATGGTACAGCGTTTGCAAATAGAACAGCAGATTGACCGACAAACGAATCAGGAATTATTGCATTGGATCAATCAGTTGGTTTCTGAAAACAAACAAGATTAATTATAAAAAGAATCTAAGGATTAAGGAAAGATTAATAATAATGGATTATAAACAATTTGTAGCTGATGTCCCTGATTTCCCTGAAAAGGGCGTTACTTTTCGGGACATTTCACCATTAATGGAAGATGGCGAGGCTTATAGTCAGGCAACCAATGATATTGCACATTATGCCGCTGATAAGGGTGTAGAAATGATTTGTGGCCCTGAAGCCCGTGGATTTATTGTTGGCTGCCCAGTTGCCTATAAACTCGGGGTTGGTTTTGCACCAGCACGGAAGAAGGGTAAACTGCCCCGAGAAACTGTTTCAGTCAGTTATAATTTGGAATATGGCAAGGCATCTTTATATATGCACAAAGATGCCGTTAAACCGGGACAAAAAGTTTTAGTTGTAGATGATTTAATGGCCACCGGTGGCACAATTGCTGCAACAATTGAACTCGTGGAAAAATTGGGTGGCATTGTGGTTGGCACCGCATTTTTAATTGAGCTTCGAGATCTGCATGGTCGAGATAAAATTAAAGATTATGATATGTTTACTCTAATGCAATATTAAAACGTGGGTTATCTAAAAAAATATTTTTTCAGATAACTGTAAACAGGAACATACCAGAAAGATTCAGAATTATTCTGCTTTCATTAAAACTTTCTTCATACAAACTCGTTATAATTGTTTTTATAAAATTGTTTATGATTACAAAATGAAGGAGTTTTTTAATATATGCTTGAAACCAATTTTGGTCGTCATGCAAAGAAAAAAAGAATTGAATGGATCGATATTGCCAAGGCTTTAGGCATCGTTGCCGTAGTTGTCGGCCATGCTTACCCAGCAAAAGACACCTTCTATGAGACTACTTACTGGTGGCACATGCCTTTGTTCTTTTTAATTGGTGGTTTCTTTATCAAATCGCTGAAAGTTCAAGAATATACGGTACCACAGTTCATTCGGCGAAAAGTTTGGCCGCTTTTGCGGGACTATTTGCTAGCCGGGGCTACGATCATTTTGATCAACTTTTTTGTGGAACAACGAAATGCCCACTATACCTTGGGTTATTTTGGGCGTTTGTTGTATGGTGGTACCGAGCTAAATGGCTATACTAGTGCTTTTTGGTTTATGACTGTTTATATTCTGGCGTTAATTGTAGTCACTTTTATCATTACGTTTATACCCAATAAGATGTTACAGTTTCTGATTGTGGGTGCCCTGTTTTTGCTGGGTACTTCTTATAAAGATGCCCAATCAGCCTTTGGGTTCCCAATGCCTTGGAATGCTGATGTGACTTTAATGGCAGCCTTTTATATGTGGATCGGTTATTTTTCATTTAAATATTTAAAACGTTTGGTCCAATCGCGGTGGTTACTTGCTTTGAGTATTGCTACAGCATCTGGGTTGATTGTTGCTCAAAACCTCGGTATGATCGATGAAGTCATTTATATGAAATCACATCAGATTACTAATTCCTGGTTTGCCATGTTTGTGCCATTAATTTTTACATTTTCTGTTTTAGCAATTTCTTACTGGTTACAATTTACGCCTTTGAAACACTTTCTAGCAATCGTCGGGAAGCACACCATGATCATTATGTTCTCACACAAAGCCGTCTTTTTCGTACTCGAAAAAATCAATTTCGATGCTTGGACAATTCTGAGCCTTGTTGGAATCACACTACCAATTGTAGCGGCAATCATCGGTAAAAAAATGCAACAGCACTGGCGTTTTGCCCGACAGTCAACAACCACTTCATAAAAAGAGGGCGTCATTTTGAGGAAAAGATTTTGGGGTTGGATCGGCATCATTTTAACAATCGTTATGGTCATCATAGCGGTTGTTTTTGGTGTCCACAGATATCATATGAAGCAGCAAGTAGAAACCGTTAAACGTGTTTACCAGAAAACGGCCACCCCAACTATTTTTGTACATGGATACCACGGGCGTTTTGCTTCGGAAGCGGATATGATGGCTGATATTCATGAGGCTGGTATTGGCACCCACGTGATGACTATCACAGTTGATTTGAAAGGAAAACTTCACGTTAAAGGGGTTTTATCAAAGGGTACTTTAAATCCATTAATCGGTATTGTATTTGAAAATAATACCGCTGGTGAAATGCAGTTCTCATTATGGCTTCAAAAGGCATTGGTCCTTTTAAAGCAAAAATATCATGTAACCAATTACAATGCGATTGGACATTCAATGGGTGCTGTTGCTTGGGTATTATATAGTCTGAGAAAAAAAGATTTGAACGCCGTACCTCGAATGCAAAAGCTAGTGACAATTGCCGGACCTTTTGATGGGATTTTGGGATTTGGTGACCAAGCTAATCGTAATTACTTTTTAAATAGCCAGTTAGAACCTAAATTTCAAACACCACTTTTTCGACAAATGAAAGCAACCGCTGATCAGTTTCCAAAACAGGTCCCGGTTTTAAATATTTATGGCAATTTACAAGATGGCTCTAACTCAGATTCTGTTGTCAGTTTGGTTTCAGCCCGCTCTTTAAGCTATTTAATTCAGCCTTATGCTAAAAGTTATCAAGAACTTCAAGTGACTGGTTCGAATGCGCAACATAGCCATTTGCATATGCATAACCCGACGGTAACGCAAGCAATCGAGAAATTTATTTGGGCCAAACCAGTTGCTGACAAAACAAATAAAATAACGCATTAATCACTATTATGACAATATCAGGTGATTAATGCGTTTTTATAATTCAATTCTTTTTGCGGATAGTTTGTTGTCGAATATCCTTTTCCACGGCGTGTTTTTTAACTGTCGCTGCAATATAAGCAACCAGTGGTTCAACAATCATTAAACCAAGCGCGATTAATAAACATAAGGCCACAAACTGCTCAACTGAGTTCATATGTTGAAACTTATCAATATAATGCTGGAATAACACTCTAAAACCCCCAGTAGCAAAATTAATGTAAATTGGCTTCAGATGATTTCTGCGATCGTGTCATTAAAGTGTAAACAGAGATCCACTGAAAAACTAATGCAACCAGAAAATAATTTGGTAGGATCCAATAAATCAAAAATGAAAAGATACCGATTAAATTGGCAAAGAGGATCCAATTACTTTCTAACGACTTAATATAAGAAATGATATGTAATAAAATACCGATGCTGTAAATCCAGAAAACCTTAGCAGAAATGTTACCATAAACTTTAAATATATCGTGAACTGTATAGCGGGAAGAGAATAGGCACATTAAAAAGAGCGTTAAAATTTCTAATATCGTAACTAATAAAAAAATCAAATCAAATAGCGCCGGTAATTTTCGTATGGACAATCGCATGTTAATTCCCCAATCATATCTGGATAACTCTGTTAAGTATAAGCATAAATGAAAAGCCTGTGAAGCTTATTCAATGAAATTTATACTTAACTTAGAAAAAAATCAAAAAAACAGCTGTTTTTAAAAATTTTCTTCCTAGTACCCACCTATACCAGGTCTTTTCTTCATGACAATCATAGTTTAGCTTTAAATTTGATAAGCTTAGTTTAAGCAAATTTTAGGAGGCTAGCCAAATGAGTCATAAAGCAATTATCCAGCACAGCTTAACTGAACGGCAATTTCACTATGTTCAGATCAAAGCCATCATTATCCACTATCAAAATCATACCTGTAAAGAAATTAACGAATTTCCCTTAAATCAGAATGTTTTATCTGAAATTAAATGGCATCGTTTCTCTTTAGAATTTACGCACCAGGAAGCAATGGTTAGTTTTTCACCAGAATACCATTTAAAAGCTGTTATTTAAAAGTTATTAAAACTTGATATAAATTGCATTTTCCCTGAGTTAAAAAGTAACAATATCAATTATCACTATAATAATTTTAAAGAAAGCAAGATCAAAGGCGATCAACACTTGGGCACGTTTAAATCAAAATATTCGTAATTAACATGTGACTGGAAACTATTTGTTTTGACCCGGTCACATGTTTTATTTCTTTATTTATTTTGGAAAACAATCTATGTTATGATAATAACGTTGATTTATACGGACTAATTTTTGATCACATCATTTTCACATGTACCTCGGGGGAAGGAACGACGATTCATGGGGCAATTTAGGAAACAAAGCCAGCCGTCAAATAAGTATGTCGGCTTATATTTATTGATTTGTAGCAGTCTGTTGTCGGGTATATTTTGGCCACAACAAAGCTTGGCCACCACACAATCAGCCTCAATAGCGGTTAATAATGTTAGTTTAACTCAAACTAACGTATCTGAAACGGTACAATTGCCTGAGTCTTCAAAATTTACCAATGATAGGGTAGTGGGACCAGTACAGAATATTGTGTCACAGCCTAACTCTGAAACAAAAGTAGCTCAAACACCAAATCAAACTACAGAGCCCAATAACAGCTCACAGGTTACTACTGCCACAGACACCAATGAAAGAGTAATGAGCAAAGATCAAGACGCATCGAAAACAGCTAGTTCAGAAACAATACAAGCGCCACTTTATTTAAATCGTAATCAAACTCAAAACGGCAATGAAAATACAGTGCCCACTGAAACTAAAACTGTCGTGCCGACTGAATCAAGTGACACATCATCGGCTACGGGTATTTCAACCCAAAAAGCTCAACCTACGATTAATCCAGTTACTACTAGCTTGACTGACTCTGGACAAACTATAGTGGGTGACAGTCGTGACCTTCAAATCATGACCGAAAACCAAAGACACGATATAAGCTCTGTGAACATAAAGAGAACCTATGATTATCAGTCAATAGACGATGAAAATCTACTTAATTTATCTCAACTACGTGCAAATAATAAGAACTCCGATTCAAAGGAGACGACGAAAACACAACCGGTTCTCTCAAAACGAGTGCCCAAACTTTACCCAATTACGGCACAGCAAACCCTGCCGCATACAGGTTCTAAGGTAAACCACCACTTAATAGGTACTGGCGTTGGGCTGGTTATTGGCGTTTTAAGCATATTTGAAATTGTTCGTAGGCAACATTATAATCATGCATAGTTACCTCAATAAAACGGTCGCAACCAAGATATGCAACTACCAATGAATATATTTATAATAAATAATCGCAGTTTTCTAGATCAATATTGAATCTGAAAACTGCGATTATTCTTTTAGCATAAAATTGTTTAGTCATTCTTTACTTATGCGTTATGAGTTATTTAGACCTAAATTTTTTAAATCAATTCTCAACTTCAGTCTGGTTTAGCGGCCAACGCCTGGATGGTCGAGAAGGTAAGATCAATAATATAAAGAACCAGATACTACCAATTAAAGGTAGAATCGTGATTAAGATCCACCAATTGCTTCTGTCAGTATCATGTAAACGACGGGCACGAATTGTAAAATTTGCGATCCAAACTAATAATAACAACAAGCCAAAAATCAAAGATCCTATTGAAAGGTTCATTTGAAAGCGGCCATAATCATCAAAATTGCGCCATTGCCCACTAAGAAAGGCATATAAGCCAATTACAATGTAATTAATAATAACAGCAGACCAATACTGCTTGCGCGTAGCTGTCGCATTAAACACAAACATTTTGCGCCAATATTCCCGATAACTATTCATTTTAAAATAACCTCCTTGTTTACTTCTTATTATACTGCATCCTTGAGGCGTTAACGGTTAGCTAATGCTTGTTTTGCTTTTTTTGGTACTTCCGAAGCAGCTACTTCGCTCCATTGTGTTACACCCTTACTACTGTTAAAAGTTATTTTAAGATAGGCCTGATGTTTTAACGGCCGAGATTTATTGGCGTTAAATTCTAAAACTTGCTGTCGGCCTTCTTCGTCAAATCCAAGTTGTTGATAGCGATAATCATAAAAAGTATGTCCTTGGTCATCTTTTTCTTTAAGTTGTTTACCGCTTGTAGTGATTTGAGTGTAGTATTCAGTGCCGCCCATATATACTTTTTCAAAAATCCTCAGGCCACCGTATAAAATCCCTAATGTCAGAATGATGCCGATGAAAATCTTTGTACTTTTACGCATGAATTTTTCCTCCCTGATAAGTTTAGACACAGTTTAAAGATTTAAAGCGACAGATACAATAGATGTGACAACAATGATAGGTTAAGGTGTTACGTTTGTCATCACCAGGTGTTTTATCGGAAATTGTATTAGCCTAGTTGCTAATTTAGTGATATAAAATATCAAGCATGTCAAATAAATAAGCCTTGGATTTGAGTCAATATCTTGGACACGATTTGAGAGATTTTTTTCGATATTCCGATGGGCGATTATTTCATCACTTCGATCGAATATCAAACCCACACCGTTTGACATCTGATCGAAGTGATGAAG
>NZ_JACGCJ010000043.1 GCF_021030645.1 Agrilactobacillus fermenti
GTGGACTTATCAATCTGTCCACAACGTACCAGTCTATTCAGAAACGCTTAAGTTATTGAACCGCCGTATACGGAACCGTACGTACGGTGGTGTGAGAGGCCGACCCGTTAGGGTCTCCTACTCGATTTTAAGGGCAGTTTAATTTAGACTGTTTGTAAATGGCATAGCTTCTATCTCACACTTACGCGCGCACTTTTTAATATTTAATTTCTATAATTCTTCTATAAAGCGATCAAATGCTGCTTGCCCTTTAGCACTACGCTTAAAGACGCCAGCATCTTCTAAGACACGGGCAAAAACATAACCAACTTCTTTTTGAACAATTGAATGGATATTTTCAGCAGTAAAGTTATATTTTTGTTTTAATTCATCAGCCCAAATTTGATGATAAGCCTTCATCTCGTTTGGTTGTTCAAGTAAGTACTTTTCGACCTCTACCAATTCGGTCTTTAATCGAGCTGGTAAAATTGCGCGGCCCATCACTTCAATCAACCCAATATTCTCTTTTTTAATATGCTGAACATCCTGATGTGGATGAAAAATACCATCAGGAAATTCTGCTGATGTCTGATTATCCCGCAAAACAAGATCTAATTGATAACCATTAGCTGAGGTACGCCGCACAATAGGTGTGATAGTGTGATGTGGTTCACCATTAATTTGTGCTCGAATCGACACACTAGGATCGGAATAGTTTTGCCAATGTTTTAAAATGTAGTCGCCACAATTGACGAGTGCCTGTACATCATTACTTTCTAAACGAATTACCGACATTGGCCACTTGACAATACCTGCTTTCATATTTGGAAAGGCGGTTATTTTAATTGGGCGGTCAATACTAGCTTTAGCCATAGGAAAATCATGACGTCCGCCTTGATAGTGATCTTGACTTAACATGGAGCCGCCGACAATTGGTAAATCGGCATTACTACCAACAAAATAATGTGGGAATAAACGTACGATTTCTAATAAATTACTGATTGTTGCCGCATCGATGTGCATTGGTCGATGCGCAGCGGATAAGAAAATACAATGTTCGTTGAAATATGCATAAGGTGAATACTGCATTCCCCAGGTTTCACCATTCAACATGACACGAACGATACGGTGGTTCGTTCGAGCAGGAAAATCTACACGACCAAGATAACCTTCATTTTCAATACTCAATTGATCTAAGGGATAATTTGTCTTGGGCTGTGACTTAGCCAGAGCAATCTCCTTTGGATCCTTTTCGGGCTTAGAAAGATTAATTGTAATTTCCAGATCACCATAAGCCGTGTTGACGTTATAACTGATATTTTTTGCAATTGCGGCCGTTTTAATGTAATTATTGGCCTTACTTAAATTGTAGAAATAATTTGTTGCTTGTTGCGGTTCAGCCTGATATTCGTCCCAAAAAACTTGATTGACTTTACTAGGTGCTGGCGTATAAAAGTTAGTCAATTGAGCTTCCAGAATATCTCGTGCCGCCGTTGTGTCCGTTATTTTTCCATTCATTACTGCTCGGGCAACTAAAGTCTGTGCCAGTGTTACGAGGTCAGTACCGTCTTCAAGTGTCGATAGTTGGTCATGCCCAACTAATGCGTAGATTTGATTAGTTAAGTAAATAAAATCCAAATTTTGATAAGTTTGTCCGGTAGCAATGATTGCATTAGCAAATTGTTGTGCTAAGTCTTGACTCATTTGTCATCATATCCATTCGGATGCGTTTCAATCCACTGCCATGCTGTTGCAATGATTTTTTCAACATCATCATAGTTTGGTTTCCAACCTAAAACTTGGCGTGCTTTTGTTGAATCAGCCACCAGAGTACTAGGATCACCGGCACGCCGTGGCGCAATTTCAGCTGGAATTTCTTTACCGGTTGCCTTGCGTGCGGCTTCCAAAATTTCTTTGTTTGAAAAACCAGTGGATGAACCTAAATTGAAAGCATCTGAATCACCGCCATCAATGAGGCGTTGAATGGCTAAAATGTGGGCATCTGCTAAGTCTACAACATGGACATAGTCACGAACATTCGTCCCGTCTTTAGTCGGATAATCACCACCGAAGATCTTCAATTGATCGCGTTTACCTTGAGCAACTTCTAAGATAATTGGAATCAAATGTGTTTCAGGATTATGATCCTCGCCAATTGTGCCGTCCGCTTTTGCGCCAGCAACGTTAAAGTAACGCAAGGCGATATACTTAATGCCGTATGCTGTATCACTCCACTTCATGATTTTTTCCATAGCTAGCTTACTTTCCCCATATGGGTTTGTAGGCACTTGGGGATCTGTTTCTTTAATTGGAACTTGTTTAGGTTCACCATAAGTTGCTGCTGTCGAAGAAAAGACAATATGGTTTACCTGGTGATCATGCATAGCTTCTAGCAGCGTAATCATGCCACCCGTATTATTATCAAAATACTTTAATGGTTTGGCCATTGACTCAGGGACAACGGAATAGGCGGCAAAATGAATGACACCATCAATTTTTTCTGCATTAAAAACTTGTTCTAAAAAGCCGCGGTCGCGAATATCGCCTTGATAAAAACGAGCCTTAGGGTTAACAGCATGCTTATGTCCGGTAATTAAATTATCAATGACGGCAACGTCGTAGCCCTTCTCAATTAATCGATCAACTGTATGTGACCCAATATAGCCAGCACCACCGAGAACTAAAATAGTCATATAAAAATTCCTCCTAATCTAAGCGATTACCTTTGGCCCATCCGCAATTTCGGCAATATAAAAGTCCGCATCATAACCCACTTTTGCTTTATAGTCTTGACTAACAGCAGTGACAAAAGTTTCAATGTCACTTGTCTTGACTAAAGCAATCGCACAACCACCAAAACCAGCACCAGTCATTCGTGCCCCTAAAGCACCGTGTGCCCAAGCAGAATGGGCAAGAGTATCTAATTCTACTCCTGTGACTTCATAATCATACTCTAACGAGATATGTGAAGCATTCATCAAATGCCCAAAGGTTTTTAAATCATTGGCCTTCAATGCCGTGGTTGCTAATTTTGTACGCTGATTTTCAAAAACAGCATGACGGGCACGTCTAATCAAGACTGGATCATTGACGGTATACATATATTCGTCAAATCCATCTTTATCTAGTGCGCCCAGTGAAGGGATAGCTGTCTGTTTTTGGATTAATGCCAGTGCCTTTTCGCATTCACCCCGGCGTTCATTATACTTTGAATCAGTGAGTTCACGCCGTTTATTGGTGTTCATGATAACGATTTTATATTGCCCAAGTTTGATGGGCACTAAGTCATAATCAAGTGTATTAGTGTCTAGTAAAATAGCATGGTCTTTTTGTCCCATACCAACGGCAAATTGATCCATGATACCAGAATTAACACCAATAAATTTATTTTCCACTTCTTGACCAATTTTGACAACTGAAATTTGATCAATATCAAAGTTAAATTGATCAGTCAAAATTTTACCAAATAACATTTCGATGGACGCTGAAGATGAGAGACCTGAACCGTTAGGCAAATTCCCATGAACACAAATATCAAAACCATGCGTAATCTTCAATCCGTGTTTTTCAAAGAAATAGAACATCCCTTTAGGATAGTTGGCCCAGGTATCAGATTTGTCATATTTTAGATCTTGAAGTGTAATTGTTTTGATGCCAGCTTCAGGAAAATTTTCGGAATAAAGACGAACTTGATTGTCATCTCTAGGGGCGACTGCAGCATAAGTGCCCAGACTAATCGCACAAGGGAAAACATAACCACCATTATAATCGGTATGTTCGCCAATTAAGTTGATGCGGCCAGGAGCAAAGTATTTTGCTGTTGGTTGCGTGGCGAAAACCTTTTCAAAATTTTTATCAAGCGTTTTCAAAATAGGCGCTGGTTGATAAATTCCACTCATAATGACACTCCTTTATTAAGTTTCTAATATTATCTTACCTTAATTTTATGATTAAACAAGTTTTTTAGTAAAATTAAGTAAAAACCGCTCTTCAATTAAATTGAAAGCGGTTTTCAATCGAAAAATATTTTTTAGTTTTTATGGCTTTCGGTTTCATCAGTACGCAGAATAGACATGAACGCTTCTTGAGGAATCTCTACAGAACCAACCGATTTCATTCGTTTCTTACCGGCTTTTTGCTTCTCCAGTAATTTTCGCTTACGTGTAATATCGCCACCATAGCACTTAGCTAAGACGTTTTTACGATAAGCTTTAATATTAGACCGTGCAATGATCTTATTGCCAATTGCAGCTTGAATTGGAATTTCAAATTGTTGTCTCGGAATGGTCGTTTTTAAAGCACTAACGATTTCTTTACCCCGTTCAAACGCAAAATCTTTGTGCACGATAGAACTCAGAGCATCCACGACCTCCCCGTTGATCAAGATATCCATTTTAACTAGGTCACTGGCGCGATAGCCTTCGATTTCATAATCTAAAGAAGCATAACCTTTGGTATTAGACTTCAAATCATCAAAGAAATCGTAAATTATTTCTGATAACGGGATATCATAAATAATATTCACCCGATATTTATCCAAATAATCCATTGTCACAAATTCCCCACGTTTACGTTGAGAAAGTTCCATTACTGGTCCAACATAATCATTCGGTACCATGATCTGTGCTTTAACATACGGTTCTTGAATTTCTTTGATTGAAGTAGCTTCTGGCATTTCGGCCGGGTTATCAATTACCTTTTTTGTATCGTCGGTCAAGATAATATGGTAATCCACAGCTGGCGCGGTCATGATCAAATCCAGATTGAATTCACGTTCAAGTCTTTCTTGGACGACATCCATATGCAGTAAACCCAAAAAGCCGCAACGAAAACCAAAGCCTAACGCTTTAGAGGTTTCTGGTTCAAACTCTAATGCGGCATCATTTAGCTGTAATTTTTCCAAGGCCTCTCGAAGATCATTAAATTTAGCATTGTCAACGGGATACATACCTGAATAAACCATTGGTGTGATCTTTCGATAGCCAGGTAAGGCCTTTTCCGCTGGTCGATCGGCTAATGTGATTGTGTCCCCAACACGCGTATCTTTGACGCTTTTAATACTGGCCGTGAGGTAACCAACATCGCCAGCTGATAATGTGGCTGTTTGAACTGCTTTAGGGGACATCACACCAACTTCAGTAACTTCAAATCTTTTCTGATTATTCATCAACTCAATGGTATCGCCAACTTTAACAAAGCCATCAATGACACGAATACTAAGGACGACCCCACGGTAATTATCATAAACCGAGTCAAAGATCAATGCTTTAAAGGGTGCGTTTACATCACCCGATGGGGCCGGAACTTCATGGACAATTTTTTCAAGTAACTCGGGAATGCCAATACCTTCTTTAGCACTAGCTAAAACCGCATCACTTGCATCGATCCCGATCATTTCTTCAATTTCTTCCTTGACTCGGTCAGGGTCAGCAGATGGCAGATCAATTTTATTAATGACTGGAATGATTTCCAAATCATTATCGACAGCTAAATACGCATTCGCTAATGTTTGTGCCTCTACCCCTTGAGCAGCATCCACAACTAAAATAGCCCCTTCACACGCTGCTAAGCTTCGAGATACCTCATAAGAAAAATCCACATGTCCTGGCGTATCGATCAAATGAAAAACATAAGTTTTACCGTCTTTAGCATGGTAATGGAGTTGTACTGCATTCAATTTGATGGTGATCCCACGTTCGCGTTCAAGGTCCATATCATCGAGAATTTGATCCTGCATCTCGCGCTGTGAAACTGTATCCGTCATTTCCAAAATTCGATCAGCAATTGTTGATTTACCATGATCGATATGCGCGACAATGGAAAAATTGCGAATCTCTTTTTGATGTTCGATCATCTCGTTACGATCCATTATGTTTCCTACCTTCTTTGACTTATCTATTAATTATAGCAAGCAAGAATTATGAATACAAACTGGTGCTGATACTAATGCTATTAAAAAGGCGAATTTCCAGATTAAGTTATAATCTAAAAATTCGCTAAAAATCATCTATAAGAATTGATTATTTTTCACCCTTAAAGGAGTCTTTGATTTTATTGAAAAAACCACCTTCTTGAGGTTGAACATGCTCACCAGATGCATTCATAAAGGCTTCTAAAGCTTCACGTTGTTTATTGTTTAATGACTTAGGGGTAACAATTCGGACCTTAACGTGTTGATCGCCAGCACCATTTCCGTGAAGTTTTGGCGCGCCTTTGCCACGCAGTCGGAACGAGGTATCTGTTTGTGTGCCAGCGGGAATCTTTAATTTAACTGGGCCATAAACCGTATCTACATCAATTTCGTCCCCTAATGCGGCTTGAACAAAAGAAATATTCAAGCTGGAATAAATTTCAGTGCCATCACGCGTAAACTGACGGCTTGGTTTGACCCGAAATACAATGTACAAATCCCCATAAGGGCCACCATTAGACCCTGCTTCACCTTGACCTTGCAAACGCATT
The DNA here is from genome assembly GCF_021030645.1 of Agrilactobacillus fermenti. Lineage (GTDB taxonomy): Bacteria > Bacillota > Bacilli > Lactobacillales > Lactobacillaceae > Agrilactobacillus > Agrilactobacillus fermenti. The sequence continues at coordinate 6,442 of NZ_JACGCJ010000043.1, forward strand.
TGTTGGCCATCATCGACCCCAGCAGGGACTTTGACTTTTACGCTGTGGCGTTCACTTTGATGGCCAGAACCATGACATGTTGGGCACTTTTCCTTAATTTCTTTACCAGTGCCACCACACACATCACAAACTTCTCGTGTCCGCATCATGCCAAGTGGTGTCCGGCGATCAACTTCCACGTAACCACTACCGTGACATTTGTGACAGGTCACCGGACTAGTGCCCGGTGCAGCACCACTACCATTACAGGTTTCACATGTTGCTTCACGATTATAAGAAATCGTTGTTGATTTACCAAAAATTGCTTCTTTAAAATCTAAATCCATGCGATATTGAAGATCGTTACCCTGTCTTGGTGAAGACGCAGATTGTTGTGCATTGCCGCCCCCAAAGAAGGAACTAAAGATATCGTCAAAGCCGCCAAAACCGCCGAAGTCACCGAAACCACCAGCGCCGCCAGCATTACCGGCACCGGCACCATCCATACCTGCATGACCATATTGATCATAGGCCGCACGTTTTTGAGGGTCACTCAATACTTCATAAGCTTCATTGACTTCTTTAAATTTTGCTTCTGCATCAGGTGCCTTGTTTAAATCAGGATGATACTTTTTTGATAATTTACGAAATGCTCTTTTGATCTCATCATCACTAGCATCTCTTGAAACACCGAGGACTTCATAGTAGTCTCTCTTTTCCGCCATGATTTGCCTCCTTAAAGGAAAAACTAAAGTCTGGAATAATATAACACAAATTCATACTATTCTGAAAATAATTTTCCACATGATTACAAAAATGACCCACCAGCAAAAGTCAGACATTCTGCTGATGGGTCAGCTTAGACGTGCTAGATGTCAACAAACTAAGCTTGTTTGTTATTTATCGTCTTTAACTTCTTCAAAATCACCATCAACGGTATCGCCATTATCACCTTTTTGATCAGATGAACCTGTCGTACCTTGTGCACCAGCCCCAGCAGCGCCTTGATTAGCACCCGTTTGTTGCTGTGCTTGTTGATATAATTTGACTGTCAAGTTTTGGATGATCTCATTCAAAGCATCCCGTTTAGCCTTCATGTCTTCAAGATTATTTTCTTGTTTGGCTTTTTCGAGGTCAGCTTTAGCATCCTTAGCTTTTTTAATTTCATCATCAGATACCTTACCTTCAACTTCTTTCAAAGTCTTATCGGTAGTAAAGAGCAATTGATCGACATCGTTACGTAAATCAACTTCTTCTTTACGTTTTGTATCTGCTTCTTCGTTTTCTTTAGCTTCTTTCATCATACGATCGATTTCTTCGTCTGAAAGACCTGAAGAACTCTTAATGGTGATCTTTTGTTCTTTCTTAGTCCCTAAATCTTTAGCCGAGACATTAACGATCCCATTTTTATCAATATCAAACTTAACTTCAATTTGAGGTACACCACGTGGTGCAGCTGGAATATCTGTTAATTGGAACCGACCAAGCGTCTTGTCATCAGCTGCCATTGGCCGTTCACCTTGTAATACGTGAATATCAACAGCTGGTTGATTGTCAGCGGCGGTTGAGAAGACTTGCGATTTACTCGTTGGAATTGTTGTATTCCGATCAATTAATTTAGTGAAGACACCACCCATAGTTTCAATACCTAGAGAAAGCGGTGTGACATCCAACAAAACAACATCCTTAACGTCACCAGTAATGACACCACCTTGAATTGCAGCACCCAAGGCAACGGCTTCATCCGGATTGATAGAATGATCTGGTTCCTTACCAGTCCAATCTTTTACAGCATCTTGGACTGCTGGAATTCGTGTTGAACCACCATTTAGAATAACTTTATCAATATCACTGTTACTCAACTTAGCATCTTTCAAGGCATTTTCTACTGGAATCTTAGTTCTTTCAACTAAGTCAGCCGTTAACTCATCAAACTTTGCTCGAGTCAAAGTTGTTTCCAAATGTAACGGACCATTATCGCCTGCAGAAATAAATGGCAAACTAATTTGGGTACTTGTGACACCAGAAAGATCTTTCTTAGCTTTTTCAGCAGCGTCTTTTAGTCGTTGCAAAGCCATCTTATCTTTGGATAAATCAATACCGTTATCCTTCTTGAAACCTTCAATCAACCAATCCATGATTTTTTGATCAAAATCATCCCCACCTAAATGGGTATCACCGTTGGTAGAAAGTACTTGGAAGACGCCATCGCCTAATTCAAGAATGGAAACATCAAATGTCCCACCACCCAAGTCATAGACCAAGATCTTTTCATCACTGTCAGCTTTGTCTAGGCCATAAGCTAAAGCTGAAGCTGTTGGTTCATTAATGATCCGTTCTACTTTCAAGCCAGCAATTTTACCAGCATCTTTAGTTGCTTGGCGTTGAGAATCGTTAAAATAAGCTGGGACGGTAATAACCGCTTGAGTGACTTCTTCACCCAAATAATCTTCAGCAAACTTTTTAATATATTGCAAAATCATTGCTGAAATTTCTTGTGGCGTGTATTCCTTATCGCCAGCCTTAACTTTATAATTGGCTTCACCCATATGACGTTTAATAGAAACAATCGTGTCTGGGTTGGTAATTGCTTGACGTTTAGCCACTTCACCAACTTGAATTTCGCCGTCTTTAAAAGCGACAACAGATGGTGTCGTACGTGCACCTTCTGGATTTGTGATAATTTTAGGTTCGCCGCCTTCAAGTACTGCAACGGCTGAGTTAGTTGTACCTAGGTCAATACCAATAACTTTTGACATATTACTTAACCCTTCTTTTCTTACAGATTAGTTACTGAGCAACAACAACCATAGCTGGTCGAATTACTCGGTCTTTTAATTGATAACCACGTTGATAAACTTGAACAACTGTATCCGCTTTTTGGGCTTCTGTTTTCGGCACTGTTTGTACAGCTTGATGTAGTGTTGGATCAAACTTTTCGCCCAATGCCTTAATTTCAGTGATGTGGTTATCAGTTAATGCTTTTTGCATATCTTTATAAACCATCTCAATACCCTTTTTAAGCTGTTGTCCACTATCATTATCCACTTCTACAGCTAAAGCACGTTCAAGATTATCAATTGCAGGCAAAATATCTTTAGCTAAACGTTGACCGTCATACTTTGCCAATTGCTCTTGTTCTTTTTTATGTCGATTGGACATATTTCGAATTTCAGCTTGAGCTCTTAAAAACTGATCTTCTAAAGCGTCGTATTTTGTCTGCAATGTTTTTAAAGCTTGATCCGTTTCCGATTGATCAGATGCCTTATCGGATGCAACGGCTTCAGTAGCTTTGTTCTTACTTTTAGAGGCTGTTGTATGTGTCTGCTCATTGGCAGCTGATTTTGCTTCAGGTTCTGGTTTGGACTTTGTTTTTTGTTGTTTGATTTGCGCTTCTGTCTCATCGGTTGATAAATCTTTTTCAGAAGGAAAATCAACTTTCTTCTTGTCAGCCAAGTGAAAACTCCTTTCTAATCATCGAAATTAGAATAATAATCGGTCAACCGTCTAGCTAATTCCTCACGAATCAAGTCTAATAAACCAATAATTCGGGAATAAGGCATTGTTGTTGGCCCTAATAATGCAATCACGCCACGACCGTGATCATGTACGTCATACGTTGCCGTTATCAACGAATAATTGTGTAGCGTTTGTGGGTGTAGTTCATTGCCCAAACGAACGATGATTTTACCATCCTTATCACGTTCGATGTCCGGCATACGTAACAACTGAGCTAAATCATCATTCTTTTCAAATAAATGATAAAGTGACTTTAATGAAGCAACATCGTTATTTGCGAAGTCCAATAGATTTAATCGACCGCCGACATAGAAACGATCAGACTCTGCTTGTTTAAGGACATTACCAAAAATATCCAAAAAACCATTAGGTGTTGTGACATACTTCATCAACATTTGCGGTACGTCGGTACGAATCCGTTTTGCAACGGTCGAAAGCGGCTGCCCCACAAGTTGATCATTAATGATTCGAACCGCTTTTTCCAAATCTTCACCAGCGACACTAGCAGGCAACTGAAAAATTTGATTTTGAATGGATCCTGTACTGGTAACCAAAATTGCCATAATTTGATGATTACCTAAGGGAACCATTCTAAAGCCATCCAACCGAATATCAGAAACATCCGGCCCTAAAGAAATAGCAGTGTAACTTGTTAACGTAGAAAGAATCATGGCTGATTGTTCCACGATATCATCAATCATTTGATATTGCTTATTAAAAGTTTGTTGAATCACAGCTAGATCACTTTGTGAAACGCCACTCGGCTCAAGCAAATGGTCCAAGTAGTAACGATAACCACTGGTTGAAGGTATTCGCCCAGAAGACGAATGCATCTTATCCAGTAGCCCCATGTCTTCTAATTTTGCCATATCGTTACGTATCGTGGCGGAGCTAACTTTGATCGGCAACTCATCCATCAAATGTTTGGAACCGACTGGCTGACCAGTTTCTGTAAAGATCCTGATGATATTCTTTAAAATAAGCGCCTGTCTTTGTGTCAGCATCAAACCACCTCTTTTAGCACTTAAAGACATAGAGTGCTAATACAAGATATAATATAGCAATCCCTAAAGAAGTTGTCAAGGAAATCACACGGAAACTCTGGAATTTTACACTTAAGTTTCGTCATCCAACAAGAATTCAGCAAAAACATTATTGCCAAAAAAACGGCTATCATGAGTTAAACATATATGTCCATTCACATCCACTAAAAGATGACGTTGAATTAAGTTTTTAACCGTGTCGCCATAAATTTCATCGATCGTATAACCATATTTATCTTGAAAATGTTGTTTGGAAACACCCTTATTTGTGCGTAAGCCTAAAAACATTTCTTCTTCAACTTGTTCTGAAAAAGGCACTAAATGATGCTCAAATACGGGTAATTTATGCTTGCGTAATGGTGCCATGTATTGCTGGATCGGTCCATTGTTATGATATCGATCACGGTCTAAATAGCCATATGCACCAGCACCAAAGCCAAAATAATGTTCATTATGCCAATACATTAAATTATGTTTAGATTCTTTGCCTGGTTTGGCAAAATTACTGATTTCATACTGGTTTAAACCATGTTTGCTAAATTCATTGATTGCTAGTTCATACATATCTGCTTCTGCATCTTCACTTGGTAAATGCAGCCGGCCTTGACGTTGAAGGTTATAAAAAATTGTTTTGCGTTCTAGGATCAGAGAATACGTGGCGTAATGTGGCAAGTCTAATGCAATTGCTTGCGCCAATGTCTGCTTAAAATCGGCCGTGTCTTGTCCTGGCAATCGGAAGATCAAATCAATGCTAATATTTTCAAAACCGACTTTATGTGCGTTATGGATCGCAGTCAGGGCATCTTGGGCCGAATGTTTGCGTCCAATTTTTTTAAGTACAGCATCATTAAACGATTGTACGCCAATACTCAAACGATTGACGCCATAAGTACGCATCACTTCTAAGCGTGTTGTATCCAATAAATTATTAGGATTACATTCAATGGTAAACTCGCCGCCTGATTTTACAGGTAGATATTTCTGGATGCCACTTAGTAAGTGCTCTAATTGCTGAGGACTAATACTGGATGGTGTGCCGCCTCCAATATAAATGGTGTCGATTGGCTCTTGGCGGTAATGGGCCATGGTCATTTTTATTTCACGTAGCAACAAATCAATATATTCATCAACCGGCTGGCCTTCAATGAACACTTTGTTAAAGTCACAATAATAACAAATAAAATCACAAAAAGGAATATGAATATAAGCTGCAGCCATGATCACACTTCTTTCTTAGGTTGCGTTGCAAAATATTTTTGTGTTGCTATTTTATCTTGATCGAGTTGCGCAACTAGTGCTTCTGCACCAGAAAATTTTATTTCACCGCGTAAATAATGGTACCATCGAATTTTAACTTGTTCACCATAAATAAATTCGTCAAAATCAAAAATATTAACTTCTAAAGTCAGTGTTTTGGTTTCATCAAAAGTAATATTATACCCAACTGAAGCCATAGCTTCATACCAATGATTATTCACGTTGATTTGAACGCTGTAAATACCAATACCAGGAATTTGTTGTGCTTGACTTGTGATTACATTGGCTGTGGGGTACCCTAACGTTCGGCCCCGGGCAAGGCCATGAACAACAAGTCCTTGAGTTTCATAAGTATAACCTAACAAGTGATTGGCTTCGTCGATTGCACCCGCACTTAATAGCTTTCGAATCCGGGTAGAACTAATTTTTAAGTCGGCATCATCTTCTTCTGATACGGTTTCAATTTCGAATTGATGGTGGCTAAATTTAGGCATCGTTGTCATGTTGGCTACCGCTTGCTTACCAAAGGTATAGTCAAAGCCAGCAACTACAAATTTTGCGTGTAATCCGATGATATATTGGTCGACAAACGCTTGCGGAGAGAGGTTGGCAAAATTTGACGTGAAATCTACAATATAAAAAATATCTACGCCCAACTGCGCCATTAATTCAGCTTTACGTTTTAATGGTGATAAGTACTGAATACCTTGAGGACCGACCTGCTCAAAGACGATAGCTGGATGCTGGTTAAACGTCATGACTGCCAAAGGCAAATTTTGTGTCTCCGCAATCTCCTTACCACGCTTAATAACGGCTTGGTGTCCTCGGTGCACACCGTCAAAAAAACCTAATGCCAAAACAATCGATTGATTAATTATTTTAGTGGTATCATACGGATGATGTAAATGAACAATTTGCATGATAAAACTCCTATCTCACGGGCGGATGCCTTCGTTTTCTAAAAACATGGACAGTGGCTTAAAAATATCATCGCGTTTCCTCTGATATAACGCCTTAATATGTTCTTGGTAAGTTAACGCAACCACAGCCTCAGTTTCTCCAGGTAATTCTAAAAAGCCACCGTTTTTGACACGTGACCATGTCTCGGTTGAAATTTCTATTTTAGGATAATCAGATAATGCATGATCCAATGGAAAAAGATATGATTCAATTTTCCCATCGGATACAGCCTCCGCAAATTCATTTAAGCGAATCGTTTGCGATATAGTAAAGCCGCCACTGGATTGTCGGGTTAACTGGGCCATTAATGCCGGTACACCTAATTGTTTGCCCAAATCAACCGCTAATGTCCGAATATAAGTACCTTTAGAGACCTCGGCTTCAAATTGAATTGTTTGCAGCCCACTATTTTCATCAAAAGCTGTTTGTTTAAAATCAAAACGATATATATGAACTGGTCGCTCAGGTCGTTCAACTGGTAGACCTCGGCGTGCATATTCATATAAGCGCATGCCATGTACTTTTACGGCTGAGTACATGGGAGGAATCTGAATCAAATCGCCAGTCAAAGCTTGCATAGCTGTTTTGATGCGGTTAATTTCAAAGGGCTTAGACAGAGGTTCACGTGCAATCAATTTACCTTCCAAATCTTCGGTCTCACTGGCCTCGCCCAAAATGATTTTGCCAGTATAAGTTTTCCCTTTGGTCATCAAATAATTGACAACCTTGGTCGTATTCCCCAGACAAATCGGTAAAACACCTTCGACGGCAGGATCTAAAGTTCCTGAATGTCCGACCTTTTTTTGATGGATAATTTTTCGAATTGCGGCGACACAATCGTGACTAGTCATGCCGGCTTCTTTATAAAGCGGTAAAATGCCGTCCATGTTTATGCTCCATTCTGATAAATTCAAATACTTATAGTATAACTGGATTCCTATGATAAGCCTAGGGTTTTCTACAATTTTACTTAATCGAGTAGGAGACCCTAACGGGTCGGCCTCTCACACCACCGTACGTACGGTTCCGTATACGGCGGTTCAATAACTTAAGCGTTTCTGAATAGACTGGTACGTTGTGGACAGATTGATAAGTCCA
>NZ_JACGCJ010000044.1 GCF_021030645.1 Agrilactobacillus fermenti
GGCCTGAACATCCAATATTCTATCTGAAAAGAGGGCTTTTTTGCATAGCAATTGAACACCCACCCGCATAGCGGGTGGTTTACTGTTTCGTACCTTATGGTACTCAACTAGGTCTAAAGACACTAATAAAAATCCCTCATTTAACGGCATTTTGACCGTTCATGAGGGACTAGAAAATATGGGAAAGGAGAGTACAGGATTTGAACCTGTTGCGCTCTTTTTACTGTTATATCAATGTTTAGAGGGAATTGATTTATCATTGATTACCATTTTGATTACGTTTGGCGGTTTAATGTGTCTAAAATAGCATCTCGCTGTTCGTTGGTCACATGATTATAAATCTCCAACGTTTCTGCTATCGTCTTGTGTCCTAGTCTAACTTGGACAGCCTTAGGTGTCAATCTAGGATTATTTTCAAAAAGCCACGTCGCATGGGTATGGCGAAAACCGTGGGGCGTTATTCGATGCAGCTGAAAATCAAATTTAGAGTCATGTGTTAAATCGAAAGCCTTCTTGTAGTCATCGTTAATTAATTTCAAAAGGGCAGATAACCATTTATTTGGCTGAACTAGTTTGATCCATTTACCGTAGCGGTTCATAAAAACCAATTCAGATTGCAGCGCTCGCTGTGTAAATTCATTTTTTTGAAGTGTTCGCCAACTTTGTAATATTTCAAGAGTTTTATTATCCAAAGATATTTTGCGTATACTACCCCATTTAGGTGGTTGGCTATCTGTATAAGTTCCGTGACGATCGGTTGCTAAAGTTCGTACAATGTTGACTTTATGATTCTTAAAATCAAGGTCAGTCCATTTCAATGCCAATGCTTCGCCCTTACGCATTCCCGAATATGCTAGTAGCCTAAAAAAGGCATATTTCATGTATGGAACCTTTCCTGAATCTTCAGAAGCATTAGTATGTTGCTCTAAATAGCCAATAAAGGTATTCAACTCTGGTGTGGAAAAGAAATTGTTATCCGGTTTAGTAGAGTTTTTACCACGGTTTGGTACCACAACATGATCAAATGGATTCTTAGCCATAAATTCCATAGTTACAGCGTATTTTAGCAGCCTATTAAAATAATTTACCACAGGTTTAAAATTAACTAAAATAGGGGATATACGATCCACCCAGGATTGAAGCATGGGCACCGTTAGCTGGCTAATATCTGTCTCACCAAATTCATTTAAAATGTGATTATTGAAAATATCATTAGTCGTTGCGATAGTTGATTCCTGGACGCCAGAAGTACGATAGTTATTTTGCAGCCAATAATTAAACAGCTCATGTACTGTCATGGCCTCATATTCAGCAACTCGCTCTTTTAGCAGCTCCCCGTTGTTAATTTTAGCAAGTACATCATTATACGCTCGTGCAGCTTCCACATATGAATTAAAACCACGACGCATGAACCGGACGGTTTTTTTGGTAATTGGGTCTTTACCTACATAAACATTAAATTCAAATGCTGTCTGACCTGATTTCTTTTTGTATTCCTTGATTTGTTCAATTCGTTTTCTAGGCATGATTGATTCCTCACGTATAAAATTCTAGTAATGATTGATATTTAATATGCAAAATACAAACATACGTTCTTTTTGGCTGTTAAATAAAAGCCCCACTGAATCAGGGCTCTTTTTACTTTACAATTGCATGAAATATAAATGCGAGTAGGGGAACAACTATACCGGCGCTGATAATTCCCATTATCCACCACAATAATTTGTTCTGTGAAGAAAGTTTATCTTGTACATTTTGCAATTTTAGGTCCGTTTTATCCGATAGGCCATCAATCTTTGAGTCTAAGTGATCAGATAATCTATCGATTTTATTCTCAATATTATCCAATTTATGGTCTAACTCTGCGTGTGTAACATAGTCTCTTGGATCCATTGGGCCACCACCTCCGTGATTGTTGCTGCCACTATCATTTGACTCTATTGTATCATCATTTGTTCGTTTTAAGTGTTAAACAAAAGCCCAGAAGAGGGCTTGAGTCGTTAAATGATAATTTTTATTTCATACTATATTGGCTTTTACTAGCTAATGCATCATTTTCAAACGTCAGCTGGAAGTTGGCGCCTAAATCTCCTTGGACACCAGTCAAGTAGCTTGCTGTAACCGACTTATTACCACCAATTAATGACTCACTCAATCCGTCAGGCTCTCCGAATTGTTTTATTGCATCGTTATATGAAGTGCCATTTTGAATGGAATTAAATTGGTCAAGAGTTATCTTCTGTTTACGGCCTAGTTTGAATCCAGAAAGGGTCTTGTTGAATGCTTTGCCATCTGTAAAGGACAAGATCATTGATGAACCGAATTTGCCGTCAATATTTGTCCAAGTCAGTACATTAGTGTTGATATTTTGAGTGGTAGAAGAGCTTTCTGAAGAGGGTTTACCAAATTTAGCTTTAGCTTCGTCCATACTCAGACCACCATTACCTTGCTCCATAAGGTCGCCAACTTTTACAGCATCAAAATCGGCACGAGTTATTTTGGCTTTATTGTTATTTGTCGAAGAAGACGAAGAGGAATCTTGCTTTTGCACAGAACTAGAGGATTGTGAAGAACTATTTGATGTATTTTGTTCTTGCGCTTGTTTCTTCGTTCCATTGCCACCAAGGCCACCACCAATAGCTATCAAAAGTATGATAACTATAAGCCAGAACCACCAGCGTTTATATAATGGCTTCTTACCATTTGGTTGTTTCTTAGGCTGTTTGCTTTTAATAGTTTTTCTACCCTTATTGCCTTTTTGGCTTCTGCTTCTACTTTCCATGTGGACCCCTCCCAAATTTAAGTGAAAGAACTTGTACTTATGCATACGAGACTATTGATTTAAAAGCTTTTGCTTTTGTTGCTGAAATTCTTCATTCGAAATGATCCCTTGATCTCTGAGCGTCGCTAGTTTTTGAAGCTCGTCAGCTGTTGAATAAGATGTATTTGAAAGATTGATATTCTGAACCCTTGACTGTTTTGCTTCTCGAAGCTTGAGCATGACGTACCGATGAAACTTCTCATACATTCTGACGTTACTTTTTTTGAAAGCACGTAAAATAATTGCATTAGGGTCTTCGACAGCATCCAACGTTGTCCCAACCCATCCAACCGCTTGATTTTTTGCCAGTTCTGCATTGGTAATAAATTGAATATAACTATTTAACATTAAAGTTGGTTTTTTGTATTCAATTCCTTTTAAATCCGAATAAAATATTTCTTTTTCACCCTTAAAACCTTGAAAAAGTAGACCACCAAAGCTCTTTCTCGAAATATTAACATGGTCTTCATAGGCAGTCGCACGTCCGTTTAGCCCAGCAATCGTAATTGGTTCTGGTTCATTATCCATTTCCAATACCTCCCAAGATTAAAGACGCCTTATAGTTTGTTCGACTTGGTAAAAATACATTTCTGGAATATCAAAATGCTCCAAGAAGTTAGAAAAGTGCTAGTCCTCATGAGATTGGTTGTTTATTTTTGTGTAGATATTTACTGAACGTTGATAACTTTTGTGCCAATATCGTGACTATCAGTGTCAGACATTTTAATTGTAACGGGATTCGTATTTTCTAGTTGCCAAATTTCTACGCCTTGAATCGTTTTGCCAGGCAGAACTTTGTCGTACATGACATCTTCTCTAGTTTCCTCTGGGTTGTTTTCAACGTCTACTGAACCGGAATTTAACTCTTTATTCTGGGTATCCGTAGTCTGAAAAGCAGTAGCGTAATGATCGAACTCGGGTTCTTGTTCCTCATTAGTAGTATTCGTAAAATCAAATTCAACGGCAAGCACCTTGTCCTCATCTATCCCGTTTAATACTTTTGATGCTGTGATCTTGAAAATACCAATGTCTGTAGTTAATTGGTCACCAGAAAATGAAGCAGTCGGTTTCTGAGTAGCTTGATTATCCGCATGGCTCGTATCGTTTGAGGCTGGTGTGTTAGCTACACTGCTGGAAGATGATGAGCTACTTGCTGCACGGCTACTAGAAGAGGCTTTAATTGAACTACTTGAACTTTGTTTTTCTTGATAGTTAGAATCACTGGCAGAGCTGTGAATATCACTATTAATTGCTCGCTCATATTTTTGGAACGTGCTGTGCTTTATCTCACTGGATCCTTGAAGCAAAATCAACTCTTTAGTATTGCCAGCTGTGTATGAGGTAAGGAGGGCTGAGCTTTTGCCAAGTCGCTGATAATAGTTTCTGAGATCATTAAAATCTTTTCTGGTAGACAGCTTGAAAACACGGATGTGATTCTTGGAACCTAAATGATTCTTGTCTACCCAAAATATCTCTGCGGACGATGTGGCTTTGGGTGCATATCCAAAATCTTTAGCAACCATTTTCCTTGAGCCATGTACAGCTAGATCATCTTTTTTGAATGTCTGAACGACTGCATCAGCATTGGCATATTTTGGCTTGTTACTCTGTTTTATTAAGACGATTGTTAAAACAACTAAGAGTAGTGCCAGGACAGCGATTAACCAGAACCACCATTTTTTATATAGTGGTGGTTTTTTAGGTCTCTTCTTACTTCGACCACGCTTTACTGAACCGCTCCTATTTCTGTGCTCCATTTCCCAATACCTCCCAAAATTAAAGACGCCTTATAACTTGTTCAACTTGGTAGAAATACATTTCTGGAATATCAAAATGTTCTAAAAAATTAGCAACGTTAATCTGCCAAGCATTGTCTAAATCAGTCTCACTCATGTAAGACCTTACCAAAATATAAAATGCACCATCATTTGCTTGTTTCTCCGATTTTAGCGTCGGTGTGTAGCTACTTGCATAATATGCTGCTGGCTCTTCCCCAAGAACATTGTGAGTTAATTCATGTCCAATTAACATGTACTGAAAAGGGGAATGAACTGCCGAATTAATGAGTATTACCCGCTGAATCGGGTCAGAGTATCCCAAAATACTTTCTGGTAATCGATCAGTTATATCAATATCAACATCATAAAAATGGCACAGTCGAACTGGATCGGTAATGCCAGAATCATCTACCGAGTCAAGAAACTCATCCAAAGTATTATATTTCATCATGAGATCACCACACTAATCATTGTCATTATCGTGTTCAACACGATGGCGGCCCTTATTCCAGAAATAACCGATTAAAATATTCTGTATTGCTTCTCTATCTTTGTCAGTCACAGGAGTTTTTTCATATGTTAAGGGTTGTTGTTCAAGAATACGTTTTAGATCAGACACTTCCCGTGATGTTGCATCCTTGGGGGTCTGGTTCACTCCAAGCAAATAGTCTGCTGTTACATTGTAATAATTTGCTAGCCTAGCTAGAGTTTCATTATCGGGTTCATTTCTATTATTCTCAAAGTGCGAATATTGGGCTCTGGTAAGACCCAAGTCTTGTGCAACCATTTCTTGGGTAGCATTTTTCTCTTTACGAAGAGATTTTAATTTATCGCCTAACACGTATAAATACACCACCTTTACGACTAGTTTATCAGTTTATGGATACGTTTTGTATCCATAAAGCCTTCAGATACAAAAAATATCTTTTTTGTTCTTGACGATACATATCGTATCATGTATTATAATTATTGTAGATACGAAATGTATCAAAAAGGGGTGAAATAATTGATTAGAGAACGTTTAAAAAGTGAAAGAGCTAAACGTGTCTGGACGCAAAATGAAGTAGCAAATAAATTAAATATATCAGCGATTTCTGTGAGATCCTATGAAAATGGGAAAAGAAATCCGAGTCCTGAAATCATCGGTAAATTTGTAGAACTCTATCATGTAGAGGCAGAAAAGCTATTCCCTGATATTTTTTTACTCTTTAATGGTACAAAAGGTATCACAAAGGAGATGACGAAATGAAATTAACAATTGAAGGTTCGGCTGATGAAATCAAAAAAGTGCTCCAAGCTATTAGTGGTAGCGAGGGGCACTCAAAACAAAAAAGCAATATTGAAAATTGGCTTAAACAGAGTGGAACTCAAATAGTCGGTGGAACAACTTTAAAAATCTAAACCGATAAGTAATTAAACTACCAATATTTAGTTTTCAAGGAACGGGGGTGGCCACATGGATAAAGAACAACTAATTGATGACATCATGACGCTACGTGATGATAAACCGCGTCGCTTTTGGGAGCTGCATTCAATTCAATTTTTGAAAAATGTCAGACAAGTTGAAATTGAACGTGACGAACACGAAGCCGAGGAGGCAGCTTCCACTATGTAGAAGTCATTTTTCCACCTGGTTATAGGGCGGGAAGTCGAAGAAGTCACGAATAGAGATACCTAAAACGTTGCAAAGAGCATGCAGTAGATCAACACGCGGAACGGATTTTCGGTAAATAAATGAACTAACAGTAGATTGGGTTATCCCAGCCAAATTAGCAAGGCGGTTCACAGTTAAATTGCGTTCTCTCATAAGTTCATAAAGACGATTAATAATAAGTTCTGATTCAGTCAAATTATCAGCTCCTAACGGGTATGCGTTAAGTGTAAATTAAACAAATACAAAATAATCACGCATTTGCGTTGACAAATTACGCTTGTGCGTTATAATATAACCATTGTTACGCATATGCGTTAATTCGAGGAGGTGAAAACATGACTATTGGCCAAAAAGTAAAGCAGGAACGTGAGCGGCATGGCTGGTCTCAAGCACATTTATCTGATATTTCCGGAGTCCCACAAACAACGATCAGTACGATTGAAAGTAGAACAAAACGCCCTGATGCTGTCACGCTTAACGACATAGCAAAAGCACTAGGGATAACAGTTGACAATCTTCTTAATGACGAAAATGCGAAGGAGGTAACCAAATAATGGAAGTTACTGAAGAGCAACTTGATAGATTGATTGAGAAAAAGCTAAATGAACGGCGCAATCACGCTTCCCCGGCAGTTCTTGAATTCAAAGAAGAGATTAAAAACTGGGCTAAAGAACAATCCAATAACACACAAGTCTCTTACAGTGCTGCTCTCAATACTATTAATGGTGTCATCCGAATGAAATTAAAAAATATTCGAAGCATGAGCGGTTTATCAGATTCTGACTTACCAGTTGCTAAACAAGCAATGAAAGAATTGAGGCAATTATTGGAGTAGAAGCTTTTACATCTTAATTTTATCGTTTGTCAAGATTGACGAACAATGTTCAAAACTAAAGAAAGGCTTGATTATGTTGAGGTGAAAGAAATGCAAAAAGATAGATGGATAAAGGAACAAATCAAACAAGCGCTAGAGCGAAACAATATGAACCAACGAATTTTGGCATTGGATATAGGCGTATCGGCACAGGCGGTGAGCAATTGGTTTGATGGTGTCATACCACCAAGTCGGGTCATTGATATAGCCAATGCGATTGCTGATGAAACTTTGGAAATGCAAGTACACGAATATCTGTTCGGACATAAATTATTGTTTATTCACCCGGAGACTGATTCTAATTCTCTAGCGATGATGGAAGACGTTGTGATCGAGCAATCTGAACGTGAAGCACTGGATAACCAAGCACGCTACATCATGCATAAACGGCCAGATACGCGAACACAAGACGAATGGCAAATGCTACAACACTGGGCTAAGGAATTCAACGAAGAAATTGGTACTGAGCAAGTCTTATATAGCCAAGTTCAAACTGAATTGGCTCACGCTAAAGTTGGGATTAAGGAGGTTTACAAATGAATGAATTAGAGCAACGCATCGCTGATTTAGAGATTGTCATTAATGATTACACAAAGGGGTATATGAGTATCCTCACCGTTGCAAGTTTCTTGGATATCAGCGAGTCAACTGCTAGACGTTGGCTCAAAAATGACAACATTAAGAAATATTACTTTCATGGTAATACACGCTACAAACGTGAAGATATTGAAAACCTTGCAGAAAGAAAGGGTGTCTAAAGATGAATTACATTCAAATCGACCCAGTTAGCTTACTGATAGGTATTGGTATTGGTGTCGGAATCGTTGCACTGATCATCAATCGGCATAAGATATTTGGTTTTTAGGGGGCGAGCTATGACGATCGATCAAATCATTCAGGTCTATACAAAAGACAGAAACAAATTAACGGCAATCTTAGATAGTGTTTGGCAAGGCGACTTATCGTTAGAGGTTGCGATCAACATTATCAAACGCATCAACCGATTAGATTATGAATTTAATTTTGTGATGAAAAGGGTGGGCATTCAATGAAACTAAACATGAAACGTTATTATGAGAATCTTCAATATCGTCAAGAACAGAAATACATCGTACACATTGTTAAAGAAGAGAAAGTTATCAATGTACACAAAAAAGCCACCAGTGCGGCAACACCAGTGGCTCGGATCAAGAGCTTTTAAAAATAATATACAAGTTAATTATAGCCAATTTAGGGGGCTAAGGCAATGGATGGTAATGAAGCTTTTTATCGAGCATGGCTCGAAATTATGGAACGAGACGAACAAGATCAGGACGAATTAGAACGGATGGAAGAACAGGCTTATGAAGCCAAATATGAAGATGGAGATGAATGGTAGTGCAGATCATTAAAACTGCGGATATGAATATTGGCCAATGGTTGGCCAACCGCCGAAATGGTATCGGTGGCTCAGATGTTTCTGCAATTCTAGGTTTAAACAAATATCGGTCACCCTTTGAAGTCTGGCTAGATAAAACAGGGCAGATTCCCATTGATACACGGGAGACCAGTGATGCCATTCACTTCGGCAACGTTTTTGAGGAAATTGTAGCTCAGGAGTTCGCTCACCGGACAGATAAGAAAGTATTCCGACAGAATAAAACTTTTATCCATCCAGAGTATCCAATGCTGCGGGCCAATATTGATCGTGACATTGCCCATGAACCTGGATTTCTGGAATGCAAAACTGCCAATGCTTTTCTGGCTAAAAACTGGGAGGGCGATGAAATTCCAGAGGCCTATTTATTACAGGTACAACATTATATGAATGTTCTGAACCGACCGTATTGTTATATTGCAGCACTGATTGGCGGGCAGAAATTTGTTTATAAACGAATCGAACGCGATCAGGAGTTAATCAACTTGATCACCGATAAGTTAGTGGACTGGTGGCGGACCTATATTGAAGGCAACAAGCGCCCACCCATTGATGGCTCACCTGCAGCTACTAACTTCTTGAATACCTATCTAGCAGATAAGAGTGATGGCGACGTTATTGAACTTAAATCCGAAGATTTCGAATTACTGGAACAACGTCAAAAATTGAAACAGACGCAAGCAATAATCAAAAAAGAATTGGATAGTATTGATAATAATCTGAAGCTGGAAATGGAACATTCTGATGTTGGTCTCCTCAGCGGATACAAGGTTTTTTATAAGGCTCAAGAGCGTGCTGGTGTAGATACTAAGCTTCTAAAAAAAGATTACCCTGACATCTACGAGAAGGTTACAAAAACAACTCACTATCGTTCATTACGAATCAAGGAGGACGTCAAGAATGGCAACGAGTAAATCATTAACAGAACAATTAAATCAACACCCCGCTAAAGTTAACGCAGCTTCACTGGGGGTCAAAGCACTTTTAGAAACGCCAACCATGAAACGAAAATTTGAAACGGTTTTGAAGGATAAAGCCAACGGGTTCATCACATCTGTTTTGAATCTGGTCAGTAACGACACATATCTTGCACAAAGTAACGGTATGTCTATCGTCACATCAGCGATGGTAGCTGCCACATTAGATCTACCTATTGATAAAAATCTAGGGTATGCCTGGATCGTGCCTTTCAAAGACAAGAATCATAATTATCAACAATATGCTCAATTTCAATTAGGCTATAAGGGTTATATCCAGCTGGCTCTACGAACTGGTCAATACAAGCATATCAATGCAGTAACAGTCTATCAGGGTGAAATTAAAAATTGGGACCGTTTTACGGAGACTTACGAACGTGGTGAACGTACTTCTGATGAAGTAGTTGGCTACCTAGGATACTTTGAAATGGTCAACGGCTTCAAAAAAACAGTTTATTGGACCAAAGAACAGATTGAAGCTCATCGGATCAAGTTCAATAAGGGCAAAGACAAGAAAGCTTTAACTGGTGTCTGGCGTGATAATTATGACGCCATGGCAATCAAAACAGTTATTCGAAACATGCTCAGTAAATGGGGCATTTTATCCATTGAAATGCAAAAGGCTACCGTCGCTGATGAGAATACGGCCACTGATTTTGATGACGAAGGTAATCCAGTGACAGACATCACAGAAGAAGCCACTGAAACGATTGAACAGACTGAATCTGAATCTAATAAACCTAAGACCGGCACCAAAAAGTCGACAAAAAAAGATGTAACACCAGATAGTCAAAAACCGGATCCAGAAACACAGGATCTGTTGGATGGATTCAACGCAAAATAGATAGTTGATTGTGGTGGGTGGGAGGCATTAGGAGTGATCATTTGATTTCAAAAAATGAACAGACCAAGCGTAACGAGTTTAAAGCAACGTTACTTGATAATGTTATGCAATTGAATGACTTGTTGTTGATTGAAGTAAATCGTGAACATCAAAAATTACATCCTACGGCTAATAATCAGTTGATTAGGTTGGCAGAAGTCACTCAGAAGTTCAGCCAAATGTACTTAACTATAAATTACGAACATTAATACATTTATCCAATATGGATTGAGCAACAGATATAACTGAAAAAGCTGAGACTGCATCATCAACGCTAGTAGAGTCGTAAAGTTTTGGAATATGTGCCTGAGGGTTTCTATAAAGAAAAATAATTGCCTTTAGCAGTTCTTTTAAACCATTGTATTGACTAAGTTCAGTCTTGGTTTCTAGCTTATTCCCTTTGATTAGGATTACAGGCCTATTTCGATTTAATGCCACATCAATTAACTGCTGGCCATCTTCAGACAATTCGCTAAGGTTACGGACTCTCTGCAGAAGACCTTTGCTTGCCTCAAAAACGGCATGAAAGTAATCTTCTTCCAGAAATTCTTTTTGGCAATATTTTTTTACTTCTGGATGAATGTTGATTTCATCTAACTTATTGCTAAAACTTTTTAATCTATTTTGTGCATCAGAAAATGATGAAACAGACTTTATATGTACGATCTTTCCAGCGTCTGTCAATTCATATCCGTAAAAAATTAGTTGAGCATTAATATCGTGCAGTCCATTATGCCAAACATTAGGTTTATCTAAAAAATTTTGAGGACGCATGATATATTCAATAGTTTCAAAGAAAGGCTTTGCATTCTTAGTTATTGAGCACTTGTAAGTGATTGACTCATTGAGTCGTCTCCACTTTGTGGTAGTAATACCACGGTTTTCAGTTTCGTCAAAATCAACCAGTTTGAGTGCGTGGAACATTGATGTTATTTTTCCACCTGTTGTGTATTCGCCAAGTACTTTGGATATATTTTCAATAACAGTGTTATCAATAGATTTTGTCATACAATCGTTCCTCCTACGGAAATTATAGCAAATGGGAAGGTGAAATATTGGCTATCTTTAGACAGATACCAACCGACTTTTGGATAGATGATTTTATTGGTGAGTTAGAGCCACTTCAGAAGCTTTTATATGTATATCTGTGGACGAACAAAAAAACGACCCAGTGTGGTGTCTATCAGCTTAGTATGCGTTATACACAATTCGAAACAGGACTAGATAAAGACCAGATAATCAAATATTTAAAAGCATTTGAGACAGCTGGCAGAGTCTACTATAACCCTGAAAACAACGAAATCATGTTGAACCAATGGCTAAAAGTGAATTCTGCTAAGTCACCTAAGGTTGCAAAAGTAATCGACAATGAATTACTTGATATCCAGACACTGGAATTTGGACAAGAAGTTATTAAAAAATGTCAAGAATATGGTTATCCG
Source organism: Agrilactobacillus fermenti (assembly GCF_021030645.1). Lineage (GTDB taxonomy): Bacteria > Bacillota > Bacilli > Lactobacillales > Lactobacillaceae > Agrilactobacillus > Agrilactobacillus fermenti. The sequence goes on from NZ_JACGCJ010000044.1 coordinate 11,847, forward strand.
ATTGTCGACAAGACAGTCCCAAATTCAGAAAATAAAATACACTATCGATACCCTATCGATACAGTATCAAAAGCCGAAAATAGGGTATCGCAAAAGAATATAAATCATAATATAAATCATAATCATAAAATAACAGAACAACAACAGGACAAAGGCACGTCAGCGAGCGTGAAAAGTTCTGAAGCTGATCAAGGCGTGACTAAGAGCACGAAAAAACCAGCTGCTGTTGCTCCTAAGGGAGTATATACCCTTTATCAACAAGTCTTTGGTGTGATGAACAGCATTGTCCAGACACGGCTTAGCGACTGGGTGAACGATCTCGGTGAAGAGCTTGTGACCGAAGCTATGAATCGTGCTGCCCTAGCTGGTAAGACGTTTAGCTATGCGGACGGGATTTTGAAGCAATGGGATTCTAAGAACATTAGCACGATGGCACAGGTAAAAGCTGATGATGTGGCACATAACAATCAAAAACGCCAATACCACAACCAGCGGTCAGCACAAGCAGTCGAGCCTGAGCCGGATTGGTTTAGAGAGCAGCAAGGAGAACAGGCTCAACCGGCGAAGCATGATGAATCAAATTCGGAATCGGATTCCGATTTAGCGGCTATGTTTGCAGAGCTGGAACAAGTGAAATCTAAGAACAAACAGGAGGCGAAACATGATCAAACAAATAGCACACATACCTGATCTAGTTGCTGAGTGGATCGATGAGATTGCTCTGCCTAAATACTGTGACTTTACGACAGTTCAAGAGGTCATGCAGGCGATTGTTAACGATGCGGCGAAGCGTCTAAATAAGCAAGAAAGCAATTATTTAGAGAGTGATCAGATGCTGATCGATATTTATGTTTTGACCAAGGTCGGTCAGCATCAGACACAAACATACGTTCAGGAGGCTTTTGAATCGTGGAAAAGGAGTGATGATAATTAAATCTTTTGAACACACGTTTGAAGCGTATCCAATCGAGCAGGCACGACCACGAGCTGTTAGAACGAATAAGGGCGTGCGCTTGTATGATCCGAAAAAGGTTAGCCGGTTCAAAGAGGCAATCGCCTATGAAGCACGATTGTTGCGTGTTGAGCCGTTTGATTCGCCAATAAAAGTGACTATTGAATTTTATCGGCCAAACCAGAAAGGTATCTCACAGAAGAAACTTGATCAACGTGAGAATAAGATCATTCTGCCTATCGTGAAGCCTGACTTGGACAATTACATCAAATCATTTTTAGATGGCTTAAACGGCATTTTGTGGGTAGATGACAATCTCATCTGCGAGTTACATGCAGCAAAATATTACAGCAAATACCCACGTATCAAAATACGAATCGAGGAGCTCGAGCATGAAAGTTAATACGATGTCAGAGTTAGAGCTTAAACATAGTTTCGAGAAAGTTCAATTCATTATCGATCATATGGATAACCGCCAACAGGCGTTACTGTTTGAACTCAGCACTCAAGCTTTTCTTGCAGAACGATTGATGGCAATCACTGGTAAAAGTTTTGATGTGAAAATAGGCAAAGTTCGCAGAAATGGCAAAATCATCTACATTTTGGAGATTTAATCGTGGAAAGTTGCAAGAGTCGGGTGTTTTTATAAAAGTTTGGAAATAAAAAAGCATCCTAACTGCAATTAGGATGCTTAGTCAGTTGATCTAGAGATTAGTTTTTATCTCTAGGTGGGAATGGATCATTACCGTAGCTGTTTTTCATTCCAATTTGACCATTTTTGTTTTGAACGATCAATTCTGAACTTTGGTTCTTTGCAATTTGCTTAGCA
>NZ_JACGCJ010000045.1 GCF_021030645.1 Agrilactobacillus fermenti
TCCAAAGGGATTGATAAACGCAACTGATTATTGTTATAATTTTGATACACGACAGTGTCCTCCTTTTCTTTCTAGAGTTTTGTCGCTTATAGAATAACATTGGAAGGCACTTCGTGCCTACATAAAAACAAAAAATTCCTTGAGATCAGATCTCAAGGAATTTTTTACTTTAGGCTGTATAAAAAGACTTATGTCCCAGCCTCTTTTTTGTTTTTATGTAGTGGCTGGGACATAAGCCACTTTTTTTAATTAATTGACTGAATCACCTGCCAATTGACACCGCCAGTGTAACGCCCAATCTTATACTCTTGAGTTGGATCCACTCGAGTGATATATGGTCCTGTTGGTCTGTTCGATGTCGCATTTATCGGTTGGTCTTGGTTACTGGCGTTCGTCCATTGATTTGTATCTGATAATTCCGATAAATCCGTCACAATTGGTAGGCCGTAGTCATTTGGACCAACTGTCCCAGATTTATAAATTTGCTGACTTTGCCCGCTTTGCAGCGCCACGTCGTTATAAAAGAGTGCGAGTTGTTCACCAGAATGCACAGCTTGATTGTTGTCATTTTTAAAGGGCCCTGTTAATTCAGCTGATAATGTCCAAGGATTAAAAGCCGTATCTGTCACAGTCAAATCAGGATGCCAAGTTTGCACCGGCAGATACCGTGTTTCAGTGGTTAGATGTTTGCCAAAAGCCATCTTTGTTGGTACTTGCAATTTAATACCACCAGCAAAATTAAAAGTTGGTGCTGATTTCATCGTCATATCATGATAGATTTCATCATGATCAGTCAGATCACTCTGTTTCTCTAAATCGTAATGTGGATTCATGGCAGCTGTTTGATTAGACACTTTTCCATAACTAGCATGCATACCATCCGCATCAATAGACTGAACAGCTTGATATTGATAAGTATCTTTAGGATAAGAGAAGACAATTTGCATTTTGTCACCGACTCGAAAGCGTAAATCATCTTTGATCAACGGTAAAGGTTCAGTATTATCATATTGTCCAATATGTACTGCCGCCCCCTTACCATGTAATACGCCATCTGAGTCTTTGCTAAGTTTGACGACTTGGCTCGTAGCATTAATGTACTCTGTTGGTCCGAGTACACTACCTTCACTGCGAACATTATGGGCAATAATTTCAGCAAAATTAGTATTCAATGTCCTTTGGGCTATCGTTCCATAGGGACCAACCGTCTGCTCAGAGCCCATTGCTCCAGTATTATCAGTATAATAACGCACTGTCCATCGATCGGGCATCGGGGGTGCCATTAACTTGACGACTTGTGTCGGGATATTATGAACGACTTGATTACTGTCACCTACCTGATAAGTTTTATGATTGACCTTATTCTCTAAAGTCATAACCTTGACGCCGGCACCGCGCTTCAGAAATTCAGCTGTGCCGCCTTTGACACGAATATTGGGAATTTTAAAGACACCCATCATGGTTTCATTACTACTCGGATCACCATCGGGACTTTTTTTGGGATATTCATAAAAGGTTGCTGATGTACTTGATTGCCCTGTTAACGTATAGGTCGTGTGCGCATCATCGGGTAAAAACACTTTTAGTGTTAACGCAAGTTCACCGGTTCTTGCCGGTGTTAATTGACCAGTTGTTTGATTGGGGACTTCCGCTTTTAACCAGAGATATTTATCCGTATCAGCAGGTGTTGTTATCCAAGTAACTTTAGGCGTTGCAGTTACCGATTTTTCAGATAGATAAGTGTTATTAGAAATTGGAACATAATTTGCAATTTCGTTCGCATAGTCACCTGTACTAAATGCAGTATTATTGGGTGCTAGCGGCGCATCTTCAACAGAAGTATCCAAAAAATATGAGCCATAGCTACCGAGAAATTGAGATGACTTATCATAAACATAATAATGTGTTGTTGTTTGCGCATAACCGGAATTGTCTACCTGAATGCCATAATCTGAAGCTGAGATCTTGGCCCCATCATAGCCATGATATGTCAATGTCACCGTGTTTGAACCAGTTTGCCCTGTATCACCAATTGGATTACCATTGGCATCTTCAGGGCGACGCGCCAAATCATTGGCTTTGGTAGAATCACCATTTAGATAGAGTGGCAATACAACAACATCTGATCCAGCCAACTGCTCAGCCGACTGGGTTGCTTTAACAGTCGTGACGCCATTCTTTAAATCAGCTGCAGCCACAGAGAGCGTTTTTGGCAGTGGCAGCATCCCCGTTGCACCAATTAAAGTCTCTGGCCCGGTATTATTTTGAGTACTAGCCTTAAGCGTGATTTTATCGCCGTCTTTCACATCAAAGACAGCGTGCTCATCATTCGGGGCTATGCCATTAATACCTGTGATAGTCAAATTGTTAGCCAATGGTTGTGCATTTGTCGTTGAATTTACGCTGTTTTTTTTACGATAAACAAAAGTCAAAGCTGTTGGTCGAAATTCATAAGATGGGATGTTTAGCTCAACATTGACTGCTGGTACTTGTCGGTTAGCATCATCAGGATCAGTCATGGTCGTCTTCGTGATTATGGATTTTTGCGTATCATTGGGCATGAAACGCTGAGTCGTATAAACGCCATTGATATCGTCACTATAACGATTGATTTGTGACAATACATAAGTTCCATTATCATCCGCTGAACCTTTGTCTGTTGAATCTTTTGTATAATTGATGATTACTGGATTATTATGTACACCCATTAAACTATCGGCTACATCATACATTGGCTTTGCTGGTTTCAAGGCCTTGCCATTTTCATCAACATAATTCACCATTATTGTAAGAGCATCGTTATGTTTGCCACTATCATCGTCTACTGATTGAAATAGCAGTGGCTTTTGGACACTACGTTGACTATTGTTACGTGTGCTAGATACAGCAGACAAAGAAACCGTATTTATGCGCAGCAATTGGCTGATACTATTATTCAGTTGACTGGGCCGCATAGAAGCCGCCGTTACAAAGCCGCTACTTTGAAATAATAACCATAAACAAAAACTGAAAAAGAAACATAACCCTAGGCCCTTTTTGATTTGTGCCATTGAATAAATCATATTATATTCCCCATTTATAATAATAATTTAAATTATACTATTAGGATTATTCTAGCACTTATCCTGAAGCACAACGCTCATTTTTCCATTACGCCGTTTATAGTTAAGCTTGAGAAAGATAGTTTTCATAAGTATCCTGATCATTAAAACGTACAAAAATAAATAGGCCCCAAAACAAAGTGTTGGCTTTATCTCGGGTCCTATTTGTCATGTCCTTAATACAAGCTTAGGACTTAAAGTATCATTTCATTAATTAAAACTCTTCATAATAAGCTGGATCTTGATCACGGATACGACCATCTGCCCGAGTCATATTATTAATTGCCACCATATCCTCAGGCGCTAATTCAAAATCAAAAATAGACATATTTTCATATTGACGGCTCGCATGGGTCGATTTTGGTATTGGCATGACGCCTAACTGAGTTTGCCAACGCAAGATGATTTGTCCCGGCCCTTTATGATATTTTTCGGCTAGGTTCTTAATAATTGGATCCTGCATGACGTTGTTTGATGTTGCGCGTCCTAAGGGACTCCAAGCCTGGGTTAAAATATGATGTGCCGCATCATAAGCTCGCTGATCAGCTTGGTTAAAATAAGGATGGAGCTCAACTTGATTGATCACAGGTTGCACACCGGTTGCTTTCGTAATCTTATCGATGTGTTCTGGTAAAAAGTTTGAAACCCCAATGGCTCGAATTAAGCCCCACTTTTGCGCATCGACCAATGCTTGCCATGCTTCTTCATAAAGTCCAGTTTTGGGATTAGGCCAGTGGATCAAATAGAGATCAAAATAGTCTAATCCAGCTCGAAATAAGGATTCTTGAATGGTTGTAATGGCCTCATCATAATGTTGATGCCGGCCAGGTAACTTAGACTGAACCAAAATATCTGCCCGTGGAATTCCGCTTCGGCGAATTGCCGCGCCAACAGTCCCTTCATTTTCATAATTTACAGCCGCATCTAAAAACCGATAGCCCATATTCAATGCTGACACAATGGCATTGACGCCAGTTGCCCCCTTTAATTTATACGTACCAAAGCCGACTTGTGGCACGTATAAACCATCAGCCAGTTTAAAAGTTGGAATCATAAAAAATTACCTCCTACAACTTATTTATAGTCTTATCATAAAATAGTGTTTCATTTATTACCAGCTGAGTGCCCAGCTCTCCGAATCACCGCAAAGGCCTCTCTCTTTTACGGCACAACGAATGACTATTGTGCCTGTTGCCAAAGGGCCTGACGTAAAATTGGATCAACGGCATACAAATATAAACCATATCGACCCCGTTTTAATAGGACATTGATCGAATTTAAGATAATTTGTACCTTGGCTGCGGCGATATCCGTCAAATCGTGTCGCTTTTTAAAAGCTTCAGAATCTTGATATTGATCCGCTTTAATCTTGATGCGCCCTTCAACTGGATCGTAAGTGACAGACGGGCCTAAAATCACACCGGCATAATTCAAATCAAATCCCTGAATCGTATAAATAGAGCCCACTTCATGAATGGTTTCTGGGCGCATGGCCCAAGGTACCTCAGAGCGATTGATCTTATCCCAAGGTAAGCGTAATTTACCAGCTGTCACAAACCAATCACCACCACTTAACTTGTAAGGAAAATCGGCCGTTGCAATCATCCGAGATAGCCCTACTGCTTTATTTTTTTGTTGTAACTGCTGATAAAGTGGCACCCCATCTTGGAAAATACGAAAATCAAACTTTGAAAGTTTCGGTAACGGTGCAATGGTCCGTTTTTGTGTGAATTGGTCGATCCAATCAATCATTGCTTGATTTGTGACGCGCATTTGCCGTTTTAAATGATAAATTTCATGAGGATACGCAGACAACTGCACCTTGATCATTTGCTTGTTCCAGTAACTCTTTAGTTTGAGTACCTGATGCAGATCAAAGACAAGAATAACGACTTTACTAGATTTAATAATCTCTGCAAGCTGATTCTGCTGATTAAAGTGATTATAACGGTCACTTTGGGTTAATAATAAATGGGCTTCATCAACAAATACGATATCCGCCTTTTCGGCATTTTTGCGCTGCTGATTAATGAATGTGGTCGGCTTTTGAAAATCTTTCTTATAAAGTTCAGTTGTCTGACCTGCCAAGTACTGATAAATTTTCAACATTTCGGGATGATTAACTAATAGTGAATTTTTTGTACCAAAAAGTTGACTATCTTGATTCAAACGGCTCTCTCGCTGGATGTGGCAAAAGATTTCATTAATTAAGGCACTTTTACCCGTCCCAGCATCGCCCTCGATTACAAAAAGATGTGTTTGCGATTTATGCAAGTTAGTCATGATAAAATTTAATAATCGATTCTGAAGCTGCTGTTGCTCTGCATTCAATTGCGTCGTGCTATCAAGTAAAAATGTGCCCTTAGTCTGCATCAAATCCCCTTCAATCTCAAAAAATCAAGTTAGCTCTTAAACTAACATCCTACGCATATTCATTATAACCAGTACCTTTACCCTTGAAAACCAAAAATAAAGTTCTGTGCTCAGGCAAAAAATAGGCGTACCAGTTAAAAGTCAGCTACAACTTCCAGCTCATACGCCTACTAGGTTTATCTTTTGAAATTTAACGACCAAAAATTTGGTCTGTCTCAGTTAAATTACCCTCACTATCAAGATACAGTGCTAGAAAGTCATGATAAATGACAATTGTATCTACGGCGAGGTCTTCAATATAATTGCCACGCTGTCCGGTGTTGATCGTACGTATCATCGCTGCAATTTTCTTACCGTTTGTTTGAACAAAAGTCTGGATCGCTTCAGTATCAGGTTGATCTTTTTCACCGGCCGATCCTAAATACTTAACGTAAGCCGTTTTTTTGATGGAATCTAACAATTGAAACTCATAATCCGCTCCGTCTTGCCACTTGCACAGGTCAATGTTACGAATACCTTGTTTATCGATGATCGCCATAGTCGAACCTCCTAATATTCAAATATAACTAGATTTTATCATTGTTAGGTTGAAATCACGTTTATTTTGTCTTGGCTGCGGCCATCCCAATCTGTTTCCAATTTTCATCGAACAAGCAAATAAAAAACGGCTTGACATTTAAACCACAATCGTCAATACTAAGGGACATAAAATAATAAAAAAATGATATAAAGATGAGTAAATTGCTAAGTCTTTTAGAGAATTACTGGTTGGTGAAAAGTAATAGATAAGGCAATTGAAGTATGGTCTTTAAAGTATTGGAACAATGAGCCTAGGGTCAGTTGTTTCTGGGAACGCCCATTATTGCGTCAGCATATCGCTTGAACTGTCACAGTTCTGAGCCGTATGTGTTAAGGAATGCAAGTCATTGTATTTAAATATCGGGTGGTACCACGACTATCATCGTCCCGTGAGTTCTTTTTGAGCTCACGGGATTTTTTTATCATTTTTTAGGAGGAAATCATGAAAAAAGCATTAATTTTACCGTTGAGTTGTTTCATTTTAGGCACAACATTGCTTGGCAGCGGCTTAAGTCAGCCGCAAGCGACTCAAGCAACCGCAAAACAGGTCTTGAATTGGACGGAAAGTAACGAATTAGCCACAGCAGACATCTCTAAAGCAACGGATACTTTAAGCTTCAATGTTTTATTAAATACCCAAGAGGGTTTGTATCGATTAGATAAAAATGGCACCCCTCAACCTGCATTAGCTACCAAAACTGAGCTTTCTAAAGATGGCTTGACTTATAAATTCACTTTACGAAAAGATGCCAAGTGGCAAAATGGTGATCCTGTCACGGCAAAAGACTTTGTCTATTCCTGGCAACGGACAGTCGATCCTAAAACCACCTCTCAAGATGCGTTTTATCTTTTTCAAGTCAAAAATGCCAAGGCAATCAATGCCGGCAAATTAAATCCAGATCAACTTGGGATCAAAGCAGACGATGATTATCATCTGACGGTTACTTTAGAGCGGCCCGTTTCATATTTTAAAAAACTACTGGCGTGGCCCCTATTCTTCCCTCAAAATCAAAAAGCAGTGGCAAAATATGGCCAGGCTTATGGCACTGAGGCCAATAAAACTGATAATAACGGGCCTTATACATTAACTAAGTGGAATGGTTCTTCGGACTCTTGGACTTTGGTTAAAAACAAAAATTATTGGGATCAAAGACACGTTAAATTAAATAAGATCAATGAATTAGTTGTGAAAGACCCACAAACTGGATTGAATTTATACCAAAGCCACAAAGTTGATGAAACGGTGCTTTCGGGTGAACAAGTACCAAATTTCAAAACTAATAAGGATTTTGTAAAACGAGAGGCTTCAAATCTGTTGTACTTAAATCTCAATCAAAATAAAGTTAAAGCCTTCAAGAATCAAAACGTTAGACGTGCGTTTTCCTTAGCAATTAATCGCAAACAATTAGTCAACAATGTTCTTCAAGATGGTTCACAAACACCAAAGGGTTTTACGCCCGTAGGTCTAGGCAAAGATCCACAAAATGGTCATGATTTTGCCAAAGAAACTGAAGTTAAAACAGCGGTCACAAGCAATCTTAAAACAGCGAAAGCCTTGATAAAAAAAGGCCTTGCCGCAACACATGCAAAATCTTTGTCATTAACCTTAGTGACCGATGACACCCAAAATGCGAAACGCACTGCGGAGTACGTTCAAAATGCCTTAGAAAAATTGCCGCACGTTAAAGTTGCCATCCATACTTTGCCAAAAGTTCAACGGCTGACACTGCAGCAAAAAGGCAATTATCAATTAATTATTACTGGTTGGCAGTCTGTTTTTGCAGACCCCGTTAATTTCTTAGATATTTGGACATCCGATTCCAGCTACAACACTTCTGGTTGGCACAACACCAAATTCGACCAGGCTATCGCTGATGCTGAAGGCAAATACGCCAATGAACCGGACAAACGCTGGCAAGCATTGCAAAACGCGGAAAAAGAATTATTGACTGATCAAGGGACGATTCCACTGTATCAGCAAACCACCGCTCAGTTATTGCAACCGAAAGTCAAAGGCATTGTTTATAATGGCTCTGGCGTCCCTTACGATTGGAAAACTGCTTATATTAAATAATAAAAATTTTGAGGTGATCACTTGAACTATCGCATTGACACACAGCAGCTTTATACGGATTTTAAGCAATATGTACAGATCGATACCGAATCTAATGACCAGGTTGCCATTGATACCGTACCGAGTACTCCAGGCCAAACAGAATTAGCTAAAGTCCTCGTGCATCAATTAACTACGCTTGGTTTGCGTGAGGTCAAGTTAAACGCGAACAATGGCTTCGTCACTGCGCTATTACCGGCAACCGACTCTGCGCCAATTGCAACAATTGGATTCATTGCCCATTTGGATACTGCCCCAGATTTTACCGGCCATCAGGTTTCGCCCCAAGTACATCCAAATTATGATGGTCAGCCGATCCACTTTAAGAACGGTTTGGTCCTCGCACCGGATCAATTTCCAAACTTAAAGCATTATCTTGGTCAAACACTGATCACCAGTGATGGTACAACTTTGCTGGGCGTGGATGACAAAGCAGGCATTGCCGCTATTGTCAATGCTTTGCGCTTTTTAGTGGCTCATCCGGAACTAAAACACGGACCTGTGAAAGTTGCTTTTGGGCCCGATGAAGAGATTGGCCGCGGAGCTGATCGTTTTGACGTAGCTGATTTCAACGCTAAATTTGCTTACACACTGGATAATGGGCTTGTAGGTGAGATTGAGTACGAAACCTTTAATGCGGCACAAGCCATCATTAACATTACCGGTACCAGCGTGCATCCTGGTGAAGCTAAAGGGAAACTAGTCAATGCCATTACGATTGCCGAACAAATTGACCAAGCATTGCCAGCTAATGATCGGCCTGAATATGCTGAGGGTCATCAAGGTTTTTATCTGCTGCACCATTTTGAAGGTAATGTTGACCATGCTCAATTGACCTACATCATTCGTGACTTTGACAAAATTGCTTTTGAAACACGCAAGCAGCGTTTAAAAAATATCGTGACTCATCTGAATGAAGCCTTCCCTGAGCCTAGAATCAAATTAAAATTAACAGACCAATACTACAATATGGCGGATATTATCAATCAAGATCCCTATCCGATCGAGTTGGCAAAACAAGCTCTAAAAAACTTACACATTCAACCCTTTATTCGTCCCTTCCGTGGTGGTACGGATGGTTCCAAACTCACTTATTTAGGTCTGCCTACACCCAACTTATTTAATGGCGGTGAAAATTTCCATGGGCCTTATGAATTTGTCACTTTAGAAGCAATGAGTCAGACTGTCGCAACTGTTTTAGAAATTATAGCGGTACATGACAAATCAGTAGACAATTAGACCATTAAAAAGTAAACTAAAGTAAACTATGGACATTAAAAAGGGAGGAGTATCTTGAAGCATAGACCAATGATTCGGACTAAACATAAATTTTTAATTAGATTATCAATATTTAGCCTCATCTTTGCACTAGCTTTACCATTATTTCATATTGAGCCAGTTGCAGCTGCTAGTCAAAAAACCTTTGAAGCAGCCACCAGCCAAAATTTAGATACCTTAGATCCGGCTGCTTACACCGGAACAACGAGTTCTGAAACGATTCAGCAAATTAATGAGGGGCTGTATCGTTATAATGTCAAAAATAAGATTGTCCCTGGTATGGTGACGGGAGCATCAAAGGTCAATAGAGCTAAAACAGTCTATACCTTTACCTTGCGCAAAGCTAAATGGCAAAATGGGCAAGCGGTGACCGCTCAAGATTTTGTTTATGGCATCCGTCGTAAAGTTTCACCGAAATATGCTTCAAGTATGAGTGATATTCTGAAGAATGGTAAGGCAGTTCGGCTCAACCAAAAACCAGCTACGGCTTTGGGCGTGAAAGCAATCAATACACATACTTTACAAGTCACTTTGGAACATCCGGTACCCTATATCAGACAATTCTTTACGAACTCACACTTTATGCCGGTCAACGAAAAGTTTGCCAAAAAAGTTGGTAAAAAATTTGGCACGGCAGCCAAGTATACTTTGAGTAATGGACCATTTATACTTAAAGGTTGGAACGGTACTAATGATAGTTGGGTACTGCAAAAGAGCCCAACTTATTACGACAAGCAGGCAATCAAGATCAATAAAGTCAATGTCCAAGTCGTCAAAGAAACCAGCACGGCTATGAATTTATTTGATGATGGTGAACTCGATTACACGACCATTCCAGATAATAACGTGCAGAAATATCAACACTCAAAATATTTGCATCAGACAACTACGCCGACGATTGGTTATTTATCCATGAATATTCAGCGTACCAAAACTGCCAATAGCCACTTGCGCCGTGCTTTGGCTTTAGCAGTAGACAAAAAGAAATTGACTCATAATCTTTTACAGGATGGCAGTCAGCCGTTAAATGGGCTTATTCCTACTGGCCTAGCAACCGATCCAAGTAATGGCAAAGATTATCGCCAAGAAACCGGACAATTGCTTACTTATGATCCTAAGCAAGCTAAATCCGAATGGCGAAAAGCTCAATCAGAATTAAAAACCAAGCATATTGCTTTAGAATTGCTTTCAGCAGATACTTCACAAGCTAAAAGCATTGCAGAATTTTTGCAATCTCAATTACAGAACCATCTACAAGGCTTGACGATCAATGTCAAAGCAATTCCAGTGGCTCAGCGCATTCAGTTTGAACAAGACGGCAATTACGATTTAGCGTTTGGTACTTATGTCCCTGACTATGCGGATCCAATGGCTTTGCTGTTCATGTACGGGAGTGATCAAAAATTAAACTTTTCTCACTACAAGAATCAAAGCTATGATACTTACCTCGATAATATCAACGGCAAATATGCTGCCGATTCAGCTCAGAGGTTCAAAACCATGCAGTCCGCTGAAAAACAATTGCTCGATGATGCCGCAACCGCTCCAATTTATCAAGCTGGTTTTTCCTACCTATTGAGTAATCGATTCAATGGGTTTGGCGTGACGCCGTTTGGTCAATGGGCTCAATTCAGATATCTCACCCCCAAAAAATAGGAGTTTTGAATAATATATGAAACCAAAAATCGCGATCATTGCTAATCAGTATGAATTTGCTGAAAAAGTCTTTCACAATCATCCAGCTTCCTACGTGCCTCAGTTTTACATTGATGTCATCAATCAAGTTGGTGGACTCCCTTATCTTTTACCACTTACGAATCCAGACGATGTTGCCGATTATGTGCCAAGCTTTGATGGTTTCCTATTAACCGGTGGGCAAGGCGTTTCTCCGTTTCTCTATGGTGAAGCCCCCCTGCCTAAAATGGGCATGACCAGTTTGAAGCGTGATACATTTGAAATCAATCTGATTCAAGCAGTTCAACTAACCAATAAACCCTTATTAGGAATTTGCCGCGGATTTCAAGTTCTAAATGTGGCGCTAGGTGGTACGCTATATCAAGATTTGAGTTACCGAGAAGCGCCCACCTTGAAACATATGCAAATTCCAACGGATGATACACAACCTTCACACTACGTCTTACAAGACAAGCCTTCTTTCTTAAAGCATGTTTTTGGTGATAAGGTCCTGGTTAATTCCTTACACAGCCAAGGTATCAAACAACTTGCTGCAAATTTAGAAGCAATCTCCGTCAGTACCGATGGCGTGATTGAAGGTTTTCAAAGCCTGGATGCCCAGCATCAGTTTTTCGGCGTGGAATGGCATCCCGAAATGCTATTAGGTTATGACCAGCGTAACCAAGAGATTTTCCGACAGCTAATCATACAAGCCACAAAAGCAGCGAGTGCTTAAAAATCGTATCTAGCTGGCAGTGATTTTATCTAAAAGTTTGTATCCATTTGTGCACCAGTAAAGAAAGACCCACAGAAATTAGACTAAAACTCTAATTCTGTGGGTCTTTTTTAGTGCGTCCGGCATGGGCGCTAACTTGGTGGTGAAAGTCCACTATAGACCGTAGTAGTCGGAACTATTAGTTGAGGACAAGGGTGTCCACCGTGAGGTGGAATCTGAAGGAAGTCTAAAGCAAAGTGCTGAACC
>NZ_JACGCJ010000046.1 GCF_021030645.1 Agrilactobacillus fermenti
GGACTTATCAATCTGTCCACAACGTACCAGTCTATTCAGAAACGCTTAAGTTATTGAACCGCCGTATACGGAACCGTACGTACGGTGGTGTGAGAGGCCGACCCGTTAGGGTCTCCTACTCGATTCTCATTCTTGATTTTGACTTCGTTCTGGTTTAAATGTCGTTAAGTACCAAACGTCTCCAGCCATTCGAATATTCTGATGATTCTTAAAGGCCATTAAAATTTTCTGATTAAGTTCGGTTATTACTTTAGTACCTTCTTTGTAATGGACAATAAATCGCACTTTTAAGACGATACCTTTTTCCTTAACAGTCACAACAGTTTCTGGATTAGGTTGTCCATCAAATAGTGCTAACTGTTTTAATGTTCTTGTCTTGCTTTTTTCATCTGCTAAAAATCGTTTGACAAAAGTTTGATAATTCTCATTAGCAAGCTCTTTTATGATGGTCAATGCTTGCTCCCAATCACTATCGAAAGTCACCAAATAGCTGAGTTCTTTCCACAAAAAGGGCGTCATATTCGCATAGTTATAAATTGGTTTGGTGAGAATATCACGATTGGGGATCTTGATCGTTCTTCCAGTAGGTGCATCTTCTTCAAACCAATTACTCAATTCCATTAATGTAAAATACAAAGGTTTAATACCGATGACTTCACCTTTAATGCCACCCATTTCAATGCGATCATATAAACGAAAATGATGCTTATAAACAATTAAAAACCAACCCACCAGATTACTAAACAAGCCCTTAACCGATATTGTGAGGACCACCACAATAAGTATAGCAATGATCAAAAATGTATCTAAAGCATTGAGCCAAACCCAAATTAAAGCAATACTGAATATCAGTCGCAACAAATTGGTACTAATGCCATGCACGGCATTAAGAATCTTGATATTATCAATCAACCGCGGCCATAACTTTGTTAATAACCGTTCACACAAAAACCAAATAAAAATCAATATAACAGAAAGTACAAGCTTCCCGCTCAATTCACCAGAATTATTAATATTCTGAATAACTTTATGACTAACCGCATCAATCACTTTGTTAACTTCTGTCTGCACCATTATCACCTACTTATCTTAATCGTATCACAACTAAAATAACTAGATGATTCTAATCAACACTACAACCTTTCCTTGGTTAGGTCCCTTTAACTATTAGCTGCTTGGGAGACCCACTGGCCGTGACGGTCATCTTGATCAAAAGGCACACTGCAATCAGCACCTAAAAGAATCCCTTGTCGACCATTTTTAGAAAGCAGACGTTGCGTTTCCGCCACAATTTCAGCGCGCGTCCCTCGATAAAAGACGCCCTGCTCTGTATTGTCAAAACCACCTAAAACCGTCCGACCGCCGAAAAGCTGTTTGCCTTCAGCTAACGTCACATGCGCCACATAGGTCGCAAAATTAACTGCCTTAAAAGGATACCCGCGATAATCTGCTAAGTAATTGTGAGCACCAGCAAAACCACAAATATGTAGTATATTTCCATCGTTGGCAGTCTGAGCAGCACGTAACAGCTTCATTTCGCTAGGAACCACATACTGTTGCCATAAAGCCAAATCAACGGTTGGATCTTGGGGCTGCTGCACACATAAGTAAATTCCTAAAATACCCGTTTGATCAATTAAACGGGTGACTAATTCACTCAGATCATCTGCCAAACGATCCAATGTTCGCCCGAATAACTCAGGATCTGCCTTTAGAAAACGATATATTTTTTGATCATCGCCATCTATGATTTCAAATCGTAAACGTAATTGATACCAGGGCGAAAAAATATTATAAAAACTGCCAATCACGTTACCATAATGAGCAACGATTTTTTTCAAGGCTTCAATTTGACGCTGAAACCAGCGATCAGTTGGCGCTACCGGTTCAATGTGATTCAAATCCGTCACTTGCTGTAATGGCAGATCCAACAAACTGGGTAATAGAAAGAAATTATCACTCATAATTTTCGTATAGTCGGGCTGATACTGATCAAAAAATTGCTGTTGTAATGTGACGACTTTTTGAATGCTATCCAAATTACGGTACCCAAAGACTTGCTGCTTTGTATCCGCGAGATAATGGTGCCAAAAACCCGCTAGGATTTGATCCGTTGGCTGATTTGCTAAGGTTGCTAATAAAACATCCTTTTTAGTTGTCATCAGAATCCACCTCCTAATTTATCAAGCCAAACGCCAGCCACCATTGACGTGAATATTTTGTCCAGTAATATAAGTCGCGCCTTTTGAAAATAAAAACGCGATTGGTGCGGCAACTTCATTGGCATCGGCCGCACGCCCTAACGGAACTTTTGCTTGGTATTTGGCTAAGTTTTCCTGAATACGTGTATGGGTCATTTCTGTATCCGTCACACCTGGCACAATCGCATTCACACGTACCTGGTACTTCGCACTTTCAATTGCTAGTGTCTTGGTTAAACTAGTCACGGCACCCTTAGAGGCTGAGTAAGCACTATAACCTTGGATACCATCAAAAGCATCCACAGAAGTGATATTGGCAATACTACCTGATTTTTGCGCGTATAGATGTGGTAAAAGCGCTAACGTTGGGTACAGCGTGCCAAAAAAATTAACCCGCATGATTGCTTCCCAGGTGGGATCATCATAATCAGTCACGTCGGTAACACTGAATATACCGGCCGAATTGACCAAACCATATATCGGTCCAAACCGATCCGTAATTTCGGTTATGATTTGCTTAACAGCTGTTTTATCAGTCAATTCGACTTGATAGATCTGACTGGAAATTGCTTGATTCACCGCTGATGTCTCTTGGCGAACCTTTGCTAAACGTGACGCATTACGACCAAATAAATGTAAATCGAATCCCTGTTTGGCTAATTCGATCGCCGTAGCCCGACCAATACCACTACTAGCACCAGTGATGATGATAGCTTTCTTTTGTGTGCCCATCTATTTATCCGCCTCCTAAACGGTTGCTAAAATTTCGGCTAAAAATTGTTTGGTTCGCGAAACTTTTGGTGTTGTGAAAAGTTGACTGGGCTGTCCCTTTTCAATCACATGACCATCAGCCATAAAAATAACTTGATTAGAAACATCGCGAGCAAAACTCATTTGATGGGTGATCACCACCATCGTCATGCCTTCTGCTGCTAATTGCCGCATAACCTGCAAAACATCAGTTACTAATTCAGGATCTAATGCTGAGGTTGGCTCATCAAAGAAAATCACTTTTGGATTTAAAGCAATGGCCCGGGCAATCCCTACCCGCTGCGCCTGTCCTCCTGATAATTGAGATGGATAATAATCTTGAAAGTCAGCTAAACCGACCTTTGCTAATGCACTGACCGCAATAGCTTTTGCGGCCGCTTTTGAACGCTTTTGCGCAACAATCAAGCCTTCTGTCACATTCTGCAAGACGGTCTTATTATTAAATAAATTATAGTTTTGAAATACAAAACCTACATTACGGCGAATTGTCTGAATATCTCTTTTGGTTAGATCAGCAAAATCTTTGTCAATACCCGCAAACTGAATATGCCCGCCATCTGCTTGTTCCAAGGTCGTAATTATGCGTAAAAAAGTTGTCTTACCAGAACCGCTCGGTCCGATAAGTGTGATTACATCACCTTGATGAACGGTTAAATCAATATCTTCTAAAATCGTGCGCTGACCAAAACGCTTCTTTAAATGACTAATTGTTAACATGATTGACCTCCTTAGCGATAAACTGTGCGCGTTTTGCTTGGGTATTTGTCACTGCGGTATTTGGCTGCCTGAAACTGAACAAGCGCTGAAACCAGTTTTTATTGGGCTCAGCTACCAGATATCGACTAAAGTAGTGCGTCAAGGTTGAAAATAAGAACTCAGCCACGTAAGCAATGACAAGGTAATAAACCCAAACCACCAAATAAGCTTCCAAGAAATTATACGAAAAGGCTGCTTGCGTTTTAGCCACTGCTGTGATGTCCTTGACAGACATAATAAAAGCCAAAGAAGAATTTTTGATCAAATAAAGCGTTGTATTGGTGATATTGGGTAAGGCAGAAATCAGGGCTTGGGGTAAAATCACACGTAAAAAGGTTTGTGCTGGCGTCATACCCACAAGCAGCCCAGCTTCCAACTGCCCTTTATCGACTGTCTGCAGTGCAGAACGGAAAACTTCTGTCAAAGTTGCCACACTGTTCAAGGCAAAAACGATATAAGCGTAAATAATTGGATCAATGTTAAAGGCAGTTTTGCCGATAAACTGTGCTAGAAAACTTGGAAAAGCGCTGTAAACAATCAGGATTTGCGCAATAATTGGTGTCCCGCGCACGAATGAGACATATAGGCGGACTAGTGGGCTTAACACCTTGACTTGATAAATACGTATCAATGCAAACAAAAAACCTATCGGTAAAGAAATGATCAGCGCCACTAAAACGATTTTGAGTGTGACTGGTACGCCTTGCAGGGTCAACTTGAATACTTGACCCATGAATGCTGTATCTAAAGACATCTTTATACCGCCTCTCTTGATCCATCAATCGTCTGTCGCTTGCGTCTATAGGCTTTTTCAGCACTTGACACAAATTTATCAATTGCTAATGAGATCACCCAATAAATTAAAGCTAAAGCGCCATAAGTTTCAAAAGCAAAGCCACCCGAGTTGTTAGAAACGATCATTTGTGCCTTAGCAACCATATCTACCACGCCAATGGTGAACGTCAATGCCCCTTCTTTAAGTAAATTGATCACTGAATTGGCAAAATTGGGTAACGCAATCACGAAAGCCTGAGGTAGCAGAATGCGATAAAAGACTTGAAACTTAGTCATGCCAACCAGTAAACCAGCTTCCTGCTGACCTTTAGGCACGGCAAGATATGCTGAACGCATGATTTCGGCTACTGGCGCTGAAAATAGCAAGGTCAAAGCAATGATCACAAAATACATCCGCTGCCAGCCTTCAATATTAAGATGAAACCAGCCTTTGAAAAGAAAAGGCAGGCCATAATAGACTATAAAGATCATAATAATTGCTGGCGTTGCTCGAATAACGCTCACATAAATAGACGTTAGCCAGCGCACTGATTTGAGCCGACTCATTTTCCCCCAAGCCAGTAAAAAGCCAAAAATCGTCCCGATTCCAATGGAAATGACTGAGATAAGCAATGTGATCCAAATTGCTGGTAGAATCTGCTGCACAAATTGAAGAATCAAACTCAATTCTTTCATAAAGGGCCTCGTTTCTTAATGTCTTCAATCAAATTTTTGATTTAAAAGTTTGAAGTTATCTTGACCAAAGTATTTTTTTGAAATCTTGCTAGCTTCACCAGACGCAATAATTTTCTTAATGGCTTGATCATAGGCAGCCGCTAGTTTCTTCTGATCTTTATTGAATAACGGATAGGTCTTGATGCCGCCCAAAGTGACATAGGTCAATTTGCCTTTCAAATCAGCATTGGCGCCATTTTTCTTTTCTACATTGGCCTGAAACATTGGTTTGATGGCAAAAAATGCATCATAGCGGCCTTCATTGACCCATTTCAAAGCATCAGAAACAACAAAAGTATCTGCACTGCCTAATTTAATTTTAGGGGTGTGTTTTTTGTTATAATCGGCGATTATGGCATATTGGCCATTCTGAGGTGCGATGGGCACTAATTTACCATGGTTCTTAGTCAATTTTTTTAAACTATCATATTTTGCTTTATCTTTTGTGCGGACAACAAAACCAGAATCACTGACGCCAAAATAGTTTTTTGGAAAGAGATAAGTCTTAGCTCGATCGGCGGTATAAAAAATATTTTTCACACCGACAGCATATTTGCCGCTCTTAACGCCAATCAAAACGTCATCGTCACTTGTCCCGGTATATTTGAACTTATACTGGGGTAGCGCTTTATCCACTGCTTTCATAATGGCAACATCATAGCCATCACCTTGTTTGTTACTGTTCTGATAAGTAATTGGATAATTGGTCGTTGCATAGGCCACTTTGACTGTCGTAACCGCTTGTGCTGGGCGAGCAAAACCTAAAATAGCAAATACACCAGCCACCACTGTCGTTAGCGACAATACAATAATTTGAATCATTCGTTTCTTGATCATGTTTTTCCCTCCATTTAGGCTTCAAATACCAATTTTGCAGTACCAAATTGCAATGTTTGTGGTAAATTTTTTACAGTTGCCCCCTTAAAGCGCAACGTGACTAAATGATTTTCATCACCTTGAATAAAACGAAATTGGCGTTCCTGTATAGGTACGATCCAATCCTCGTTTTGTTGGCTCGCGGTGCTATTGAGCATTTGTGCCCACCGTTCAGCCACTGCTTGAGGATTTGAAACTTTAAAAACACCTTCATGAACCAGAATATTGCCAATAGAATGCGAGACTAAAAGCTGTTGCGCTTTTAATTGTGCCGTTCGTTCTGCGTCACTCATCTGCCAATTGATAAAAAACGGGTAAGGCAGTCCAGCAATCGTATCATCAATAAAAAAGATGGTCCAGGAAATTAAATGTCCCTGTTCATCTCGCCGTTGACCTTCCTGGATTGGCCCTACTTTGATATCAGCCGAACGTAAGCGCTGCCACGTCGCTTGGATATCTGATGTTCTAATAGCAACCGTATTAAAGCGCTCGCGTTGATGCTTAAAATCTTGAATGGCGTCATAGACAGAGGCCGCATCTGAACGCTGGACACTCTGAGCTTTTTGGCGATCATCAACAGTGATCAGCTCAATGTAGTTCAAGCCAAAGTACCCGAGGGCATTAGCCGTCCCTCAAGCCTCGTGGCGACCACCGCGAGCAAAAATCACCCCGACTGCTTTAAAATCAGCAATGGCTTGATCTAAATCTTGAATATTAAGCATTGAATGATCCCAATTTAATATCTCCAAATTAATGCCCTCCCAACTCAGTTGTCCGTTTAATTGCTGCCAAAACATCATTTTGAATACCTGCAGCAAAATCACTTGCATCTAGTTCATGTTGCGCGGCAATACCGACCCCACCTGCTGAATTATTAATATCCAATAATTCGGCTGGGTGTTTTCCAGTTAGTTCTAACATTCTCGCAGCACCTTGCAGATTTTCCAAGGCGATCGCATTCGCTTGCTTGCGCGATAAACCACCCAAAACACCCGCATTAGTTAAAGCAATGAAAAAATTATAAATATAATTTGGGCCAGCCACGCCATAACCGGTATAACTATCAATTTGTGTTTCTGGAATATAATCTACCTTGCCAAAACTCTTAACAAATGGCTCAACTTGGGCCTGGTCAGCATGAGCTGATAAGGTAACGCCACTATAGCCAAAACCCGTATCAGTTAAAGTGTTCGGAATGACTCGTGTTACTGCCAAATTGCTAACATTAGAAGCAGCTTTTAATTGATCAAGGGTCACACCAGCAATGATTGAAACTACCTGTGCGTGGGTATTTGTTTGTGCAATGGTTTGGATCAAGCCTACCCAGTCATCTTGGGGGCGAACGCCAAGTAAAATAATTGCTGCTTCTGCTAACCGTTTTTGGTCTATCTTTGAGTCGCTGCCAATCGCAAATGTTTCGCGCAAATAAGTGACTCGATCCGGACTAATATCATTGACGAATACGTCTGTTGGTTGGAATGCATGTTTTTTCAATGCTGCGCGTAAAATGGCAGTCACCATTTGACCGCCGCCAAAACTGTACAATGCTGTTGTCATAAAAAACCTCCTAAAAAAATAAAAAAATAGCGTGAACTAAGGGCTATACTTAGTTCACGCTACAACGAATTTACGTGTATGTATCAGTCTTCAACTTTGACTAGTTTAGGCTTTTAGGCCAATATCAAGATACATTCAAGAATAGATGATCACGTAATTGTCTATGCGAAACTAAGCCGATTTCAGAACACATCGACATACAGCACATATTACAATTCATCATCATCATTGCATGCATCTTGCAAACCTCCAATCAAAATCTAATTACTATTTAATAAAACTAGCATGGGAAAACGTATCTGTCAACATTAAATATTATTTTTTTAATTTATACATCAGTTCAGGCTAATGCGTCTCTTGGTGATACGGCATTAGCATGTCGCTTCAAGCACCATAGCTGATGAAATTATATTCGTTTAAATATGACAACCGGTTGACATATGAAAACGGTTCAATTATACTTCTATTCGTAAGCAATTGCTAAAGCGTTTTCACTAGTGAATACAGATCATTTAAATTTATGACAGGGAGTCAACAGACTATGGTAAATCAAAAGCAGCTGACAACAACGCTAAAGAATCCGTCTTATTTACAAAGTTCACTGACATTATTACTTTTTTTTGCTTCATGGGGTATTTGGTGGTCTTTCTTTCAATTATGGTTAACCTCTGAAAAAAATGGCCTTGGCCTATCTGGGAGTGCCGTTGGGACGATTTTTTCAGCCAACTCATTAGTAACCTTAATTTTGATGTTCGTTTATGGCGCTTTACAGGATAAATTACGAATTAAAAGAACTTTACTTATTTTTTGTGCTACGATTGCAACCTTGATTGGTCCCTTCTTCGTTTGGTTATATGCCCCCTTGTTGAAAACACATTTTATGGTGGGCATTGTAGTGGGTTCAATCGTATTATCAGCTGGCTTTTTAGCCGCTGCCGGCATTTTTGAAGCCGTTTCAGAGAAATTCAGCCGTCAATTTGACTTTGAATACGGCCAAGCTCGGGCCTGGGGTTCTTTTGGATATGCGTTGGTCGCTTTACTGGCCGGCTTCTTATTCGTTATTGATCCAAAATTAAATTTTTGGGGTGGTTCATTCTTTGGCCTTTTACTATTAGCAAATTTAATTTTTTGGCAGCCTAAAGCCGAAAAGCAAGCTTTACAAAATATGACAGTAACGGACGCAACCACCAGTCAAACACCTTCTATTAAGGACATGCTGCATCTATTAAAATTACCAGAACTTTGGTTGATCATCATTTTTATCATGTTTACTTGGACTTTTTACACGGTCTTTGATCAACAAATGTTCCCCGATTTCTACACCAAACTTTTTGCCACTCCTGAATTAGGCCAGCATATGTATGGCACATTAAATTCAATTCAAGTCTTCTGTGAAGCATTAATGATGGGTGTGGTCCCATTGATCATGAAAAAAATTGGCGTTCGCAACACTTTATTACTCGGTATTACGGTAATGTGCTTACGCATTGGTGCTTGTGGCTTTGCAACAAATCCAGTTGCCATTTCTTTGATCAAAATGTTACACTCGCTGGAAGTACCTTTATTTACCCTCCCTATGTTTCGTTACTTCACATTGCATTTTAATACCAAACTTTCAGCAACTTTATATATGGTTGGTTTTCAAGTGGCTGCCCAAGTTGGTCAAGTAATCTTGTCCACGCCATTAGGCACGCTCCGAGACCATATCGGATATAGCGATACTTTCCGCGTGATTTCTGGCATCGTTTTGGTAGCCGGTATTTATTCCTTCTTCATTTTGAAACGGGACGATAAAGATGTCCATGGTG
This sequence comes from Agrilactobacillus fermenti, assembly GCF_021030645.1. Lineage (GTDB taxonomy): Bacteria > Bacillota > Bacilli > Lactobacillales > Lactobacillaceae > Agrilactobacillus > Agrilactobacillus fermenti. Next base: position 9,479 of record NZ_JACGCJ010000046.1, read on the forward strand.
ATCCCTTTATCCGCGCTTAATTTTTTTGCTATTTATGACAACCGGTTATCATCTTTTAAAATCTATCAAATCATATTTCAGATCATAGAAAGGATTTTTCCTATGTTAACGCAATCACCTATCTCTTTGACAGATACCCGCTATCGCTTAGGTTACCACGTCATGGCGCCTTCTGGCTGGATCAACGATCCCAACGGTTTTTGTTACTTCAAAGGCTATTATCATATCTTTTACCAGTATTATCCTTATGCTGCTGAATGGGGCCCCATGCATTGGGGGCATGCCCGCAGTACCGACTTAGTCCACTGGGAGACACTGCCCATCGCCTTGACACCTGGCGACCCCGAAGACGCTGGCGGTTGCTTTTCTGGTAGTGCCATCGTTAAAAATGACAAACTATATCTCATCTATACGGGACAACATTACTACGACGATGACGATCCCGATCATTTCTGGGAAAACCAAAATTTGGCCTATAGTACGGATGGCATTCATTTTACCAAATACGAGCTTAACCCGATCATTGCTCAAGCGCCCGCAGATAATACCCAGCATTTTCGTGACCCAAAGGTTTGGGCCTATGATGGCAATTACTACCTTGCCTTAGGCAGCCAAGCACAAGACGGGCTAGGCCGCGTAATTACTTATCGTTCCACTGATCTGCTGCATTGGCAATACTTAGGGCCAATCACCAAAGCCACCAATGCCAATCAAGAAGGCTACATGTGGGAATGTCCCGATTTTTTCTATCTGAATGGGCAACACGTTCTCCTCACCTCGCCTCAAGGTATCGTTCCGACACCAAAAAAATATCTTAATTTACATGAAACGGGCTATTTTATTGGCACTTATGATTACCAAACCAATCAATTCCAACGGGATACATTTAAGGAATTGGATCATGGCCACGATTTTTATGCCACTCAAACGACTTTGACCCCTGATGGCCGCCGAATCGTCATTGGTTGGCTGGCCATGTGGGAAAGTTTAATGCCTGAACAAGCAGATGGCTGGGCTGGTGCGCTAACCTTACCACGCGAGTTAGTGCTTCATGGCAATCATTTGGGGATGCGGCCAATTGCTGAAACGAAACAATTGCGTCAAGAAAAATTGCTAGACGACAAAAAGACTTTTCAAAATCAATGGTTGTTGAGCACAACAGAGCGGCACTTAGAATTCCAAATTGAATTAGAGGATGCACAAACCGATTTTACCTTTAAAATCGCTAGCCCCAATGGCGACACATTCACAAAATTAGCTTATTTGGCAGATAGTCATGAATTCGTTTTAAGTCGATCTGATCGCGAAGATCAGAGGTATGCTACAATAGACCAATCGGAAAAAGTGGTGCTGGCTATTTTCATTGATCAAAGCTCAGCCGAGATTTTCATCAATGATGGCGCCGCAACTTTTTCAGAACGATTTTATATGGCTACTGCGCCAACGATCAGTTTAGAAACAAAAAGTACATTGACCGCCAGCGTGACAACTTATAAACTAGCAAAAGATGCGATCAAATTTTAAAACAATATTGGAGGTTTCATTTTGCAAATTGGTAGTATTGAAGCAGGTGGTACAAAATTTGTTTGTGCTATCGGTGATGAAGATTATCGGATCAAAGATCAAACTCAATTTCCCACCACCACCCCGGAAGAAACATTACAGAAAACTCTGGATTATTTTGCCAAGTTTGACATTGATGCTTTGGGCATCGCCTCTTTTGGCCCGATTGAAATTCGCCAAAGCTCACCAAAATATGGCTATGTAACGAATACACCGAAACCCGGTTGGAAAAATACTGATTTTGTAGGTACTTTGAAGCAAAAAATCCGGGTCCCTATGTTCTGGACGACAGACGTTAATGGGTCGGCTTATGGGGAATACGTTATGTCTACCCTAGCCAACGAAAAAATCGATTCGTTGGTTTATTACACGATTGGCACTGGTGTCGGTGCTGGCGCGGTCATTGATGGCGAATTTTTAGGTAACGCTGGCCATCCAGAAATGGGCCATACCTTTCTTAAACGCCATTCCCAAGATTTAGATTTCCCTGGTATTTGCCCATTTCATAAAGATTGTTTGGAAGGACTAGTCAGTGGGCCAACTTTAGAAGCGCGGCTGGGCATTAAGGGCCCTGAAGTCCCCCGTGACCATCCAGTTTGGGATATTATGGCCTACTACTTGGCGCAAGCGGCTATTCAGGCAACTTTGATCATTCGACCAGATAAAATTGTTTTTGGCGGCGGTGTTGTTGACGAGGCACTCTTAGAAAAAGTACGTGTTCAATTTGATCAATTACTCAACCACTATATTGACCTACCACCTTTAAAAAATTATATTACCATGCCCCAAGTTGCTAACAATGGCTCCGCGACATTAGGTGATTTTGCCCTTGGTATCAAGGCCTTAAAAGACTAGCTAAAAAAGATTCTCTCCCAAATAGGGCTATACTCCTACTTAAGTAGACAGGTAAATAATTAAAACCTGTTTGCTTAGGAAGGAGTATTTTTTATGGGCCGAAAAGGTTCCAGATATTCTATTGATGAGAAACTTCATTTCATTGGCCTACT
>NZ_JACGCJ010000047.1 GCF_021030645.1 Agrilactobacillus fermenti
ATAACAACAAACGTCGCCAAGAAACACTTAACGGCATGACCCCCAACGAATATGGGTGCCATGCCGTTAAGAAAAGTGCATAAGCATTTTAATTATTTAAGTTGTCTACTTGACACGGAGTAGTTCCCAGTACTTTTTTGTTTTTTATGTTCTATTTTATTTTAGTATTGCCTTTTGCTAAAACCATCTTGAATTCGCCATTACTGGCCAAAGTACGTATTCCTGAGTTTATTCAAACTTTTTTATATGCCCAGCCTTTGTATGCCCTCTTAATGACCTTAATTTATCTTGGGCTAGCTTATGTCGGAATTCGCCTGATCCAAGTACTGCCGTTGATGGTCTTACACCAACAGCCGGCATTCACCGCGGTCAAACGCAGCTGGCAATTAACTCGACACAACGTTTGGCGCTATTTTTGGCGACTATTAGCCCTCTCAATTTTGAGTACGTTATTTATGTTTGGCTTTACATTGTTGATCTATCTACTGCAACTTTATCTAGATCAGCAACACACCCAAATCGCCTTTGCTGGGGCCGTGTTCAACATGAGCCTAGTTAATATTTGGCAAAAATTTGTTAGTGTCTTTACATTAGTCATGGTCAGCTTGATTTTGATCTTTGCTTTGAATCGTCAAATGCCCGAGCCTAAACGAATGCTCCCGATCAATCAACCTGTTAAGCTTAAACGCTGGCTGCGTATTGGAGCATCACTATTTGTCTTACTCTATTTAGGCATCAATGTTCTGTTCAATATCTTTTATTTACAAGGCGTTGTGCTACAGCCGCCACTGACCATTTCCCATCGTGGCGTTGATGATGGCAATGGTGTCCAAAACACAATTCCAGCGCTCATCAAAACCAGTCATGAAAAACCGGATTACGTGGAGATGGATATTCATGAAACCAAAGATCACCAATTCGTGGTCATGCACGATGAAAATTTAAAAGCGCTGGCGGGTATTGATAAAGCGCCCTATCAGCTGACGTTAGCCCAATTGAAACAAATTACCGTTCGAGAAAATGGCCACCAAGCCAAAATTGCCAGCTTTGACGACTATTTGACGGCTGCTAAGCAGCAAAGTCAAAAGTTACTGGTAGAAATCAAAACTACACCACATGATAGTGCAGCTATGCTGACTAATTTTATTCAAAAATATGAAACGACTTTATTGAAGCACCATGATCGTATTCATTCTTTAGACTATACCGTGGTTCGGCGGTTGAAGCAGCAGGCACCCAAATTATTTGTCAGTTATATCTTGCCTTATAATTTAAGTTTCCCACAAACTAAGGCTAACGCTTATACCATGGAAGAAACCACGCTAAATAAGCGTTTTGTGAACACCGCACATCAACGCCGCCAGGAAGTCTATGCTTGGACCGTCAATGATGATTCTGAAATGACCCGTGTGCTTTTCTTAAACGTCGATGGCATTATCACAGATAATTTGCATCTGCTAAAGACAACAATCAAAGCTGATACGCAGCACCCCAGCTACGCCCAATTATTACTGATCTATATTAACGAATTACAAGTCGTTGCTGATCCAACCGACACTCCAGAAAATTAAGGTTTAGTCTAATTCCGTAAAAGTTTATAATAAAAGTAATAATGTGATGTGACAGGAGGATATACGGTGGCATTTAAACATAGATCTGGAAAAGATGAAGTAATCTCGCAAAAAAGCCCGAAAATCGACCTAGCTAAAATCAAAGCTGAAGAAAGCCAGTCTCAAGCCACGCCAAAAGCTGCTGCCTCTGAAACACAAGCTAATATTTCTGCTGACAAAATTCGCACGCAACTAACAATGGCTAGTGATGCTGACCAAAAATTGCAGCATCATGCAGCAAATACTGCACCACAAGGGCATCAAGACAGCGTGGCCCAATTAACTAGTCTTCGTCAAGAAGCCGAGAAGAAAGTTCAACGGCTCACATCAGAACTGGATCAAGCAACATTTACACTCAAAGACCGCCTGCTGCAAGAACAACAAGCTTTGACCAAAATCACGCATAAATTGTCTAATAATCTGCAAACTGAGTTGGCTGGCGGCACCAATGCCTTCGACACAAATAACCTACATCAGGCACAGCAGCGCGATCTGAATGAATACCAAGCAAAGCTGCAACAAGTTAAAACGCTGCAAGCAACTTATTTCAATGGCAGTACTTTTGTGCGCCCGCTATCTTTCAATCCCAGGGTCAGCTACTACATCCTAAGCCCAGATTTAAAAGCTGATCTAAGTGAAGTGGACCGTTTCTCCCTACGTCGTCTAAAGGAAACTTTTAGTGCGCATGGGGTGACTTTAAACGCCATCACAACCGCCTATAATGCTGATTTGACTCACGTTTGGGCTAGTTATCAAGATACTGGCCTAGTGGCACCTAAAGCAAAAGTTATCAATATGTATCAAGATTTACAAACAAGTGCCATGGAGACGCCTGTCCAAAGGGTACCCGTCCCAGATCAACCAAATTGGATCCACCACATTGATGGTAACAGTGAAGTAATCACAGACCAACATCAGACTAAAATTATGACGATTCGCCGCCGGGAAGATCATTCTTTGTGGTTGATCACGTATTACTTCAATAGCCAACCTATCAAACGAGATATCTTTGACACTCATGGTCAACTTTCTGCCACCCAAATGATTGATAAAAAAGACGGTCAATCTGTAACCAGCGAAACATTTTATCGCGACAACGGCTCCATCGCCCTAGTTAAAGAATATGATCACGATAGCGTTCAGATTCAATTATTAAACGAAGCCAACATTCTTATGAATATCTTTACTTCCGAACAGGAATTGATCAGTTGGTGGTTAACGAATCGCGTGTTCAAGACCGATAGTTGCATTGTCTTAGGGTTAACCGACCCACTACTCGCACAACTCAGTAAGCTGCATTTACAACACCTAGAACTGCTGCCGCTGGTGACTGACAAAGACTTAGGCACACCAGCGTTTGAGGCATTATTCCAAGGCCAACAAACGATTAGTAATATTTTAGCTAGTTCAGTGACTGTCAATCAAGCTGTGGTCAAGTACATCAATGATCTTCGTATTTCAACGATTATTCCAACCAAAGCTACCACCCAACCTATGAACGTTATTTTGCCGAAACTTTCGTAAATTGATCTGAAATTCAAACAACCAAAAAACCGCCAAATAGATATCATGTTCTGTTTGACGGTTTTTTATTAATTAATGAATTTATGTGCTATACCAGAGATAACGTCTGATAATCAAACACAAAAAATAACCGCAAGTATCCAGACTAATAACGCCCCTTTTTAACGGCTAAAGTCTATAATAGAACTAATTTAAGCACGTACGAACTTTGGGGGCGTTCATATGACGGCAATTCTAACAACTGAAAATTTAACTTATCAAGTGCAAGATCACCTTATTTTGGATCGCATTAATCTGTCATTTGCTAAGGGTCATTACGTCACGATTCAAGGCCAATCAGGATCAGGTAAGAGTACGATTCTGCGCCTATTGGCCAATTTGATCTCGCCAACAGCTGGACAGATTCGCTTTAACCAGCAGCTGATTACCGAACTAGACCCGATCCAATATCGGCGGCAAGTATCTTATTGTTTTCAGCAGCCCGTTCTCTTTGGCACGACTGTGGAAGATAATTTGCGTTTTCCTTTTATCGTCCGTAATGAACCTTACGACCAAAAGCGTGTAGTGGCTGCTTTAGCTGCTTTTAACCTGTCCAGTGACACTTTAACTCAGAAAAAAGAAGCCCTATCTGGGGGTGAACGGCAACGCGTTGCTTTAATTCGCAATGTGATCTTCCACCCACAAATCTTACTCTTAGACGAAGTCACTACCGGATTAGATGAAACCAATCAACAATTGATTTTACAGTGGTTACAGCGCCTCAATCAAAGTTACGGCATCACTATGATTGCTGTTACCCACGATGCCACTGAACTCGCACAAGCTAAAACGTTGGTCAAAATCGAACACGGTCAAGTTACGGAGGTTCGTACCCATGCATAATTTACAAGTTAGCAATATGACCCTATTATTATCCGGATTATTGGTTCTGATTGCCTTATTGCTCAGTTATCGTCAACGTATCGGCTTAGAAAAAGATATGATTATTGGCGTTATTCGTGCCGTTATCCAGCTATTTATCGTAGGCTATGTTCTAAAATATCTCTTCCGTGTCAACAATGTTTGGCTGACGTTAGCGATGTTGTTAGTGATCATCATCAATGCAGCTTGGAATACAAAAAAGCGGGCTGATCATATCAGCCACGCTTTTGAGATTTCTTTATTAGCTATTTTTGCCAGCACTGGTGTTACCTTAGGCGTCTTGGTCATTTCCGGCTCCATCAAATTTATCCCCGCTCAAATGATTCCAATTACCGGCATGATTGCCAGCAATACCATGGTCGCCATTGGTCTATGTTACCGCAATATGAACCAATCTTTTGCGGATCAGCGCCAACAAGTTTTAGAGAAATTAGCTTTGGGAGCCGACTTACATTTGGCATCATTATCTTTGATCAAAGCTGCTATCAAAACGGGCATGTCACCAACGATCGACTCTGCCAAAACAGTTGGTCTCGTCAGCCTCCCCGGCATGATGTCAGGTCTGATTTTCGCCGGTGTCGATCCCTTACACGCTATCCAATATCAAATCATGGTCACTTTTATGCTGATGTCGGCTACTAGCATTGGCTCGGTGATCGCTTGTTACCTTGGCTACCGCTCATTTTATAACGATCAAAAGCAATTGCTTTGATTCACCCCTAATCCTACTTTTTATGCTTAAAATATAACCAAACAGGCAGGGCTATTAGTAGATTGATGATCAATGGTAATGCACAGTATAGCCAAACGCGCCAGCCGGAATAGCCTTCAATCCCCACAAAATAGCCAATTAAGATCAATGTTATCAATAGACCTGCAATTGGTAACCCATATATGAAATAGTGTCGCATCTGAATGATCACACGCTTTGAAGCCATCACTTAGACCACCCTTCAAAACTAAGATCTAGTTTGAACAAAAATCGAATTATGTGCCCAATTTATGACTAAACTTCAAATTTAATTTGAACAATGTATGCACTGGGTAGCGACCTACTTAGCGCTATGATAAATTGGAAATGGTATCAACCGATTATTAGTAAGATTGTGTGGTGTGATATGACAAAAATACGGCAAAAATATCAACACTTCTGTTATTGGTATGCTAGTGTTTCCTTATGGCAACGTATGCTGTGCAACACGCTGTTTTTTTCACCAGTGATTATTAGTTCATTGATCGTACATAGTTTGAGATCAGCGATTTTGTATTTCACAATAGGCATTAGCATCGCTATTCTCTACACGTTAAGGAATTTATAATGCTGCTGATTTAACAAAAGGTATGTCTAAATAAATGCGTAGAGCCTGCAGCTACTTTTTGAAACAAATATTTATAAGCAGATTCTAAAAAGTGTTTGTTTTGTAATAATTAGGCAATTGATTCTCGGTATAATACCGAGAATCAATTGCCTAATTTTGCTTATGAACCGGGACAGCAATCAAACGGATCCACCGTAAAGAGAGAGTAGGAGAATGGAGAATGAACCAAACGCGAAAAACGGGTGTAGCCCTATTTAGCTTGATTATTCTAATCGTGATAGGGGGATGCAGTGGAAAAAAGGAGACTACGACAACAAAGCGACAGTTTTCGCCAATCACCTATCTGCAAAAAGCAGATCGAAAGGCTATTGCGTCGAATAAACATCAAGCGGCTAACCAATATCGTAATGTGCCCACGCTTCAATATGAAGATCAGAGTTCATACGTTGCATTAGTACCAAAGAACTTGAAAATAGCTAATCAGCAAGGGATTTATTTTATTCTTGCACGTGTTGTACAAGCTACGCCAATAACAGTTTCTATGCTACAACCCAGGACGCAAGTAACCATGCGTGTCGGCGCTGTGCTTTCCGGTAAGGGCATAAAACCCAAATCAAAAATTAACGTTGTCTACTCAGGTGGATATATGACATTTACACAATTTAGCCAGTATTTTGCTGCTGAAAGAAAACCGTCTGGCTTGGCACCAAGTGACATGGTATTAACTCAGAGAACAGACCAATTTATGCCAAGTATTGGTGATACGATTGTTATTGGTGTGCGCCGCCTCCCATATAAAAACGGTTCTCAAGAATATCAAGCTGCCATTCACCAGGCAAGATTGACGTCTGCATATGTCGTAGCACAAACAGACACTTTGCAGTGGGATGTTAACTTGGCCAAAAGAACGATGCGTTCTCGTAATCCACAAATGCGCCAGCAAAGTGATATAAATCCCGGATATTTCAAAGACTTGAAAGGCATACAGCGAGAAATCAGTCATAAGCTGCATTTAAAAATTATTTCCTAGTGGCAGTAATTTTGTACCTGAGTACTACGCTAACGCCTTGCAATTTATAGGGGCTTTACGCAATTATACCTTTTTAATTATGCCAGATTTGACTTAAAGACGTTCAAATCATCAGTTTTCTCACCAACCTACCCGATAATTCGCACGCGCTAAACTAGAGCGTCCCTTCTGCCATTTTAGCTAATACTGGCAACGACGGGATGAAAAATTCGGCGCCGGTGATTGGCGTACTAAAGTCCAAAAGCCGATCACTTTTTTCAAACATATTATTTAACATCCTTAAGGTCACATTAAAATGCCGCGCATAGCCAATAAAGTAAGTGCCTGTCTGTTCAGTGGCTGGTTCAGAAAATGGTACGTTCATGCGGATGATCTTGTGTTCAACACCATCTTTATTATCCTGAGAAGCCACATTATGGGCATTCGGTGCTTTAGCGGCATCATCCAATTCTAAATCAGAGAACTTCTTGCGTCCGATTGCTGCTTCCTGCTGCTCAGTTGTTAATGCCTGCCAAGCAGCCATATTGTGTAAATATTTTTGAGCGAATGCATAAGAACCATTGATATAAGCTGGATCTTCATCACCAATCAAAGCATAGTCGGCAGCTTCATGGAAATCAGGATTTTCTGTGCCATCAATGAACCCAATGATTGCCCGACCTTCAAAATAACGAAAGCCATGGGTCTCATCTTCTACTGTTGTCTCGTCTTTAATAAAAGTCATAATTTGCGCCATCACTTCATAAACAACTGCTTGCTCACCGGCTCGGACATGGAAAAATAAATCGCCCGGTGTCCCTGGTGCTGTATATTTAGGGCCTTCAACACCGCGGAATTCACGCAATTCTTTCGGCTTTTTCACATCTGGAAATAAATAACGCCAGCCTGAAGCGCTGATGCCAAAAGCTATCGCTAAGACACTTTTAGGATAACGGATGCGCATGCTTCGCGTAATAGCAGGTATCCTGGCAGCTAATTCTTGAAAAGCCGCTTTTTCCGCGGCTAAATTCTCCCGTTTAAATGATAACACTGTAAAATCGATATTTTCTCCGGCATCTTTATAGACATCTTGTGCTTCACCGATACTAATTGGCATAACTTATCCCCTCCAATGATTACACGCTGATTGTAGCATAAGTTGCTAAAATACTGGCATTTGACGACTTAAAACCATGAATAGCAAACTAACAAAATAAATTTATATATTTATAACCTTTTTCTTTGCCTTTTATCCTAGCTGGCCGTAAAATGACCTTGAAATAATTAGTAAGTTACGCTTGGGTTTGTTGAATTGGGGTGAAAAAAATGAGTCTTGTCTTTGGGGCTACCTCGTTAGCAGTCACAACTTTGTCACGTATTCAATTCGCAATGACCGCCATTGTTCACTTTTTGTTTGTCCCAACTTCAATCGGTTTGCTGTTAGCTACGCTAATTTTTGAGATGCTTTATGCTTATGGTCATCATGATACTGAAAAATGGGGCCGATTGACCTTATTCTTCAGTCGAATTTTCTTCTTTAGTTTCGCTACAGGTGTCGTTACCGGCCTAATCATGGAATTACAGTTTGGTATGAATTGGTCAGCTTTTACCAAGATGATGGGTGATATTGCTGGCGTACCACTAGCAATCGAAAGTATGATCGCCTTTTTTATCGAATCTACTTTAATTGGTATGTGGCGTTTCACTTGGGGCAAACTCAATAAACGCGTTCACGCTTGGTTCGGTGTGGCTCTGTTGATTGCATCGATGTTCTCAATTGTTTGGATCATCAGTATCAATGCCTTCATGCAAAACCCTTATGGCTACCACATGGAGGGCAATCGAGCACGGTTGGATAGTCTGATCTCCTTATTACAAAATCCTCAGTACCGACCAGAAGTCCTGCACGTTTTGTTTGCAGTACTGATTCTTGGCGGTCTAGTTACTGCCGGTATTTCCGCTTGGCAGATCCTCCACAAATGCGATACTAAAGCCTTTAAAGCCGCTGTTCAAATTGGCTTATTGATTGCATTACCCGCTGCGATCGTACAACCACTGCAAGGTGACGATCAAGGTGCCGCTACAGCAGCGTTACAGCCGATGAAGTTCAGTGCCATTGAAGCGCGCTATGATAACGCTGGTTCTGCCACAACAGGGGCACCTTGGGCAGCCGCCGCTTTAATTAATGAAAAAAATCGAACTGTTAAATCTATCGATATTCCAAAAATGGGCAGCTACTTTGCTGGCGGCCAGTTCACTGGCATGGTTCCTGGTATGAACACCATTGCTAAAGCTTACCATGCTAAATTTGATGCCAAAATTGCCAAGTCCTATGACGGCCAAATGCAGTACTATCCACCCGTTCACTTACTCTACTGGACGTTACGCTGGATGGTCTATGCGGGCTACTTCTTCATTATCTTCACGATGCTAGCTACGATTATGCTCCATCGCAAGAATAAGGGGATTGAAGCGCACAAAAAGACTTTAAGAACACTGGGTATCATCATGTGGTTCCCATATTTGACCACAACATCTGGCTGGGTCGTCGCTGAAGTCGGCCGCTATCCGTTTGTCGTTTATGGCGTTTTAACACAATATGACAGTGTTTCTCCAAGCCTGACAGTGGCTCAAGTAGCAACATCGATCACGCTATTTGCCCTTGCAGATATTTTCTTGATCACATCAATGATCACGTTGTCTCATCGCGCTTTGAAGCAGGGTCTGCCAGAACTGACAGGTGACTACGCTGATGAAACCGTTACTGTAGATCCGTTCTCAAAGGAGGCCTTCCATCATGCTTGAGTTGACGAACTTACAGGTCATCTTACTGGCCGTGATCGCCATCGAACTCGTCTTATTCTTTGTGCTCAATGGTGCTGACTTTGGCGCTGGTGTGGCAACTTTATTTGCTAATAATGACGCCCAACAGCGTAATGCCATTGTCAAAGTCTCTGGCCCAGTTTGGGGTGGCAATGAAGCTTGGCTTGTTGTTGCGTTGGCAACAATGTTCGCTGCTTTTCCAGGCTGGTACAGTGCGCTTGCTTCTGGCTACTATCTCGTTTTCTTGCTTGTTTTATTCTTCTTTATTTTCCGCGGTGTTGCTTTTGACTACCGCAACCAGTGGCATGCCAAGGCAATGAACCGCTTCTGGGATTGGGGGCTCTTCTTTGGTAGTCTCGTGCCGCCATTTCTGATTGGCTTGGTCTTTACCTCAAGCTTCAGTGGCATCCCGATTAAAAATGGTTTTGTGTATGCCAACTTCTTTGATATCGTAACGCCATTCTCGTTGGTAGGCGGCTTGATGGCCGTTATTTTAAGCCTAGATATTGGTCTAGCTCGAGTCATAAAAAAAGTGCCCGTGAATTTAGCCACAAAATTAATGCATTATGCGCGTATTACCAATTTTCTAGTTTATCCTTTCTTCCTACTCGTATTGATTCTGTTACCGATGAAAACACACTTTTTTGCCAACCATCCCGCTGCTGTAACTTTCTTATTGCTGTTGACAGCCGTTGCAACCATTGTTCAAACTTGGGCCATGCATCATTTCCACGCTAAAACAGCTTTCTGGCTGGCAGTCGTAATGATGGGTAGTTTTATTCTAAGTCTTTTCATTGGTGTTTTTCCAAATTTGATTGTCGGCGTGAATCCAGCAACCACAATCAACGCAATCAGTGCCGCCAGCGGTCGCGAGTCCCAACTTTGGGTGGCTTGGCTGCTAGGCTTCTCCGCCCCGATCATGATTATTGTTCAAGCTTACGCCTATCATCTGATCAACCACTACTACAATACGCCTGCTTCGGCAATGGATTACTAAATTAGAGGTGACTGAACATGGCTAAAAAAATTAGTTGGAATATCTTCTGGGGATTGCTGGTCTTCTTTGTTTGGCTTTATCAACTCTTCTGGCCCCTAGTTTGGGTACCTCTTGTCGGGCATTTCTGGGGCTCCGTTATTATATTCGCCTTTGATGGCATCATCTTAGCCTTTGCCATTCGAGCAACTGTGAAAGGTTATGGGCGGAATTAAAATTATCTAATAAAAAACGTCAGCACAGTGATGAACTGTAAGCTGACGTTTTTTATTCAACATATCCGTAAATTTACAACCCCAACATATCTTTTACATAAGGTAACAGGCTTTTATAGGCTTTATCGCTAATTTGATTCACAATTTCCCCATGCCGTGAAACAAAATCAAAATTCTGTAATTGCCATAGTGCAATATAACCTTTAACCCCATCCTTACGACCGCCACTTACTAAGATAGGTAAATAATGCGGGTTATTCACATACCTATCCGATGTGGTAATCGGCATTGCCAAAATCATGCCAGTTGCTCTTGTATAGCTATTTGAACTCATAACTACCATGTGTCTTCTGATATTACCACTTTTAAGCGCGTGTCCACCATATTCCTTACCTGAGTGTGGCTCTGCATCTATAATAACGATATCTTTTTGTTGTGGTAGTCTCACTCTTCTAACCGTTCCTTCCCAATTGGATCAAGCGGTTGTAATTCAGGGTCGTCTACCAAATCTTTTTGAAAGTCATATTGTAACCAATCAGGATCATCAAAAATATTTTGTTTCTCAACGGGCTGATAAACAATCGAGCCATCTGGCCGATTTTCAACTTTGTACTTACTACCCACACGATCTTTTAAGTCGGATGGCACTGTTAATACAAGACTATTGCCAGACTTTCTTAACGTCACCAATTTACTCACTTAAAATCACCTCATTTTTATTTCAGCCTAAGTATATCCTAAAATCAAAAGTATGTAAATACATATGTATATACATTATGAATGTATCAGCAAGTCTAATTCATCAGGATTTGTAGCAATAACGCCTTTATAGAGCATATTAAAAAGACTGAGCCGGAACTACTCCGTGTCAAGTAGACAACTTAAATAATTAAAATGCTTATGCACTTTTCTTAACGGCATGGCACCCATATTCGTTGGGGGTCATGCCGTTAAGTGTTTCTTGGCGACGTTTGTTGTTAT
>NZ_JACGCJ010000048.1 GCF_021030645.1 Agrilactobacillus fermenti
AACATGCAAATCTGAAATATAAATTTGGAAACCGTCATTTTTGGTCAGAAGGCTATTATGTGACAACGGTGGGCATCAATGAAGCAACAATTAGGAAATATATCAGAGAACAGGAAAAACATGATATCGCCGTTGATAAATTAAGTGTTCGGGAATATGAAGACCCTTTTAAGGGTAGTAAGTAGTACAAGCACCCCTTAAGGGGTGAGCAAAAGCGGCAAGGACAAATTGGCTTGAACTAAAAAAATGAGTGGTTGAAAACAAAGTGTTAGTTTTGTCTCAGCCACCTCGGTAATAGAGGATTATAACCTCAGTGCAAACGACCCGTTTGACGAATCGTTTTAATCAAAATGAACCAAGTTTACCTATCTGTCTCGCTTTTTTTTCAAGAAAGAAAGAGAAAAATATAGTTAGATTTAAATAAAATATACCTACCAATAATTCTAGAAATAATTGATATTTAAAGTTACTATTAGATAAATATAATTTTGCTGATGTAATTCCATGACTTAAGGGAATTATGTCATTAATAAATCTCAAATAGTGAGGCAGTTGAGATATTGGAAAATTGGCTCCAGAAAACATTAATAAAATATAATAAAATAAATTCAACAAAAAGTTAAGACTATCTGTAATAAAAGCAAGATTTGAAAGAAAAAGACCAAAGCACACACTAGAAAACATGCTTGAGATAATAATGAGGAACAGACTAAAAGATAAATGTATACTTTGAGAAAAAAAATAAGATGAAATTTGAAGGCCGAATATAGTTGTAATGGTTGAGACAATTACTGGAAATATCGTATTTGCTAATATAAATCTAAAGGTCGATGATGGTGAAGCAATTAAGGTTTCAAGTCTGCCATTATAGCGTTCTTTAACCATTATTGATCCGACTCTAAATAAAGATAAGTTGGCACTTAGTAAAAAAGAATTACCAATTACCCAAGTATTTAAATCAGAGTTAGGACGAGTGAAAGAAGCTATTAGAACAAAAAAAGATAGGTTAAAAATCGGAGAAACAACTTCTAGAAGAAAATATTCCTTAAATGAACTAATACTATTTTCTGATTTAAAGGGAAGCCATGAAAGTATCCAAAAGCTATTTGACAAATTAGACCACCTCGAGTGTTGCATTTTTTCTAACTTGAGAATCGATATGTTTCCACAAAATCAGAATGAAAAGACAGTATATTAAATTTAATAATATGGTTTCTTTAAATGCATGATTGATCTGGTAAATATCTAAATTCTTATGTAGAGATTCGTGTAATAATTTAGTTGTCCATGTCGGCGTTAAAACGTAACTTATAAATCTAATAAGTGCTGGAAGTTTATTTGTTGGAAATGCAAATCCACAAAGAATAAAAATTGGATATTCAATCATGTTCATATATAGAGATGATTTTCTGGAAATTAACATAAGGTAAGAAATTGGCATTGAAATTATAGAAAAGCTTACAATTATCATTATAAAACTAATAATAAAATAGTACTTGTGATATATAGGCATGGATATTTTGAAAAATAAATGTGCCGATATTATTGAGATTAGAAAAGCCATACTTGAAAGTATAGTGTTTCCTATTATTCTATAAAAAATTGTTAAGTTAAAATTTAGAGGAGCGACATACACTGTTGAGAGTGTTCCAATGTATCTTTCTCTGGAAATATCCCCGATAGATGAGAACGTTATGCTTGACCATAGTCCCATGAGACCTGAACCAAATACTATGTAATTAGCTGCGTCAGAAACATTGGATTTTCTAAACATTTCAAATATTAACATTGTATTTACAATTGGACTTACTATTAATGTAAAACGATACATTGGTCTGGATAAAGACATCTTAAATTGTAATAACACATTGTAAAATATGGATTGGAAAAAAGCCATTAGCTATCCCCCTTAATAATAGAAATATAAGCAGACTCCAAATCATTACCCTTAGTGGCATATTTTTCAATTATTTCATCAGGAGTACCTTTTGCCACCAAATTTCCTTTGTTTATAATGGCAACGGAGCTACATAGTTCTTCAACTTCCTTCAAATAATGTGTTGTTAGAACTATTGTTGTTCCATGATCGTTTAGGTTCTTTATTAGACCATGTATCTTCCTAACACTAAGCGCGTCTAAGCCAATAGTGGGCTCATCCATAAATAATATAGATGGAGAATTTATTAAGCCTTTAGCTATTTGCAAGCGCTCAATCATTCCTTTAGAAAAGTTTTCAACAAGTCGATCTTTTACATCATATAAGTCAACTTGGTTAAGCAATTCAGGAATTCTTTTTTTTAGAGTGTGGGTATTTACTTTATACAAATTTCCAAAATATATAAGATTATCCAATGGAGTAAGCCTTTTATAGACGCCTTGTTCTCCACCAAATATAAAATTTATTTTCTTGCGAATTTCCTTATAGTCTTTCGTTACATCCAAATCATCAATCAAGACGTTGCCAGATGTTGGAAGAAGCAAGGTGGTGAGTATTTTTATGGTTGTTGATTTGCCAGCTCCATTTTGTCCAAGGAGTCCGAAGATTGTTCCTCTTTTAATTTTTAGACTAACGTTATTTAGGGCTGTAACTTCTTCAGTAGGTGAGAACCAGCCGGTTTTATTTTTAAAAATTCTCGTAAGATCAGTTATTGTAATTATATTTGTATTGTCCATATTAACCTTTGACCTTTTTTATGATTTTTTTATTAACCATGTACTCTAATAAATTTTGTAGATCATTTTGGATTCTTTCACTATCAATTTCTGGATATTTATCTTCCAACATTAACTTTAATTCATCAGAAGAAGTTTGTTTGGACAATTTTTGCCAAACAATAAGAGCACTGTTATTGAACATGAGCGAACTATTTTTTCCAATAAGAATGTATTCATGCGCAATTTTTCGCATACGATAATTTTTGTCGTCTCTTAAATAGTATGTCATAGATTTCGAGTCCCTTCTCAGTTGTATATTTTAATAGTTTAATATCTTGTTTAAGAAGCTAATTAGGTCTGAACAGTACTTTTCATCAGAAATAATATTCAACTTATTTTGGATCATGAATAGTTGTTCCGAGGTTTTCTTTATAAGTAGATTGTTGTGACAACTACTTAATACTTTTAAAGCCCATTTTTCTCTATCAATGTAAACATGCTGGCCTAATAAAAACGCGATTAATACGTTACCGAGTTGCTGATTCAATTGGAATATTGCACTTTTATATAATCCCAATTGAATATCTCCTGTAAAGTCGTCGTATGCATTATCGAATTTGTTTGTATACCACCTTTTACCTAATTCAAAATAATTTTCCTTGTTTATTGAGTGGAATAGTGGGTTGGGGTTTTGATCTTCTGTAACCCCTATTAATATTCTATTGAGAATATTTAGTGTTTCATCTGGAGCTAATTCGTTAAAGGATAAGCTGTTTTTTGTTCTGGTATGTATATCATTGATATCTATTGAATTAATTTTAACGATTAGATCCGTAATAAATTTCTGATCCCATATCTCTACATCAAATGAATACCCAGAAAAATTAAAAAAAATATCTTTTTTAAAGGCTGAAGTATAGGTACTGTCAATATCATGGATGTGGGGAGAAATTATAATTATATCTATATCGGAATTATCATTAGCAGTTTTTGCAATGATAGAACCAGTTTGAAGCATGATTGATTGTTGCAAGGAAAAGTAAGGATAATTCTTTTTAAATCCTTCTTTAAATATTCTGAAATTTTCTATAACTTTTTTTTTATTATATTCACAAATCATGAAGCACACCTCTTTAAATAAAATAGAATGAAATAGTTTTTTTTAAAGCTATAATAATTGAAAATATAGTGTATGAGTAGAGATGGATATATGCTTTGAGATGAGCATATTAGTACACTGGATATTACACTTAGCTCTATCTGTAAAAGAACATCTTTAAATTTAAAACCCGTAGTCCAGTTGAAAGAAAAATGTGCAAGAGGGAAAATAATACTAGAAATAAATACTGAAATAGCAAAGAAGTTTATTTGTGATGCTAGAACGGTGGCTCTAAAAAAAATTTCCTCTCCGATTGGGAAAAAAAGTAAACTGAGCAGACGGACAAATGTCATTTTTACTTGTTTCGTTGTAAAGGTGGTAAGAGCTATTTGTGTCTCAAGAATAATTCTGTTTGAAATTGTAGGATTTATTTTTTTTACAATTAAGTTATTTAAAAATCCTAAAATAAATGCAACCAATAGGTATTTAATAGAAAAACGCTCAAAATATATACGTATATTGAATATAAAAATAGGACTAACTATTATAATTATATTAACTAGCCTACGAAGTAGTGTCTCCAAGATTTGAGAGTTAAGCTGTAACCTATGCCCATTTCCAACAAAAATGATATACAAAATCCACATAAAAGAAAATTTCAATAATAAATAATTGTTTTCTAAATATGATATTGCGACTAGCAGCAGTATCGATAAATATAAAAAATTGGTTTTTGCATTAAAGTAGTCCATATTAGAGTCTCCTATTGTTTTGTTATATATGAGAAAAGGCCCAGCTGGGCCTTTTCTCATATATAACACATAATATGAAGCACTTATAACTACGTTCTAGCATTCAAGACATAGTGCTGCAACATCTTGTACTTCAGAAATCTGCGGAGTTGTGTAGTTGTCTGTATTACTTTCCATAAAAATGCTCCTTTCTTATTAGAATGATTTGATTATAATTCAATAATAAAAAATGTCAATACAATTATAAAAATAATTTTAAGATTAAAAAAATTTGAATATGGTTAATTTTTGATGTAATATAGCTTTACATTTTTATTGGAACTATACGAAGGAGGACTCACATGGACGAGTGGACGGAAATTGTTAACCAATTTTATAGGAAGGGTGAAAAGATGCATACTTCTAATATTTTGGATAGCGACTTTATAGAACAAACTGGCTATGACAATCTCTTTGGAAAATATTTGATTAAAAGTAAAAGAGATACTTTTTTTAGTCCAACCGTTTGTTTTGATATGTTTAAAAAATTTTGTACTGATAAAAGAGAGTTTTATCAGCCAAAAATATATAGTTCTATCAATTATTGCTATCGAAACGAAACAAATATTGATAAGTATCGGAAAAGAAAATTCAAAATGATGGAGCTTTTAATTATCGGAGAGGAAACCTTTGTTAGAGGACGCCTTGATGATTACATTATGGAGTTGAAAGGAGTGATAGCGGATAAGTTAAAGATAGAATCAGAGATTTTACAGGCAAGTGATGGCTTTTTCTTGAGCCAACGTGAGGTGGAAGTATTAAAGCAACTTCAACTCAGTCAAAAAAATAAACAAGAATTATCAGTTTCAGTTAAATCGAATACTGCTCAAATTTCAATAGCTAGTGCTAACTTTCATGGTGAAAAGTATTTTAGAGCTTTGGGACTCACGGCAAAGGAAGGGTTTGTCACGGGGTGCTTTGGTATTGGTATTGATAGGTTGGAGATGTTAAGCAATGAATCAAAATATCAATAAGATTATTGATATCGTGTCGTGTCGTGAACTTAGTGACCGTGATATTATGAATGGCAATAAATGGTTAAATGGATTGGATTCCTTAGGTGTAGTTGAAGTTATTGTAGCTCTTGAAAAAGAATTAGGGCTGAAATTTAATTCTGAATTTTTAAAAAAAGAGAATTTCAGTTCTATTCAAGCAATACAGCTTACTATAAATACATTAGAAGGGAGAAATAAATGAAAAATATCGAGATAAACCTAATTACCGACACTATTAACTTAATTGAGCCAACTAGGGAAAAGAAAACCGAATACAGTCATATTAGTGAAGATCAGTGGGCGAATTTGTATGTGAACATGTCGAAAAATAAAATATTGGGGCTTTTTTATGAGTATCTTTCTTTTTATGACAATGTTTCTTTTGTTCCTGATTGGTTTATGAATATGTCTCGATTGATATATTTAAATAACTTAAGGAGAAATAAGATATTTTTAAAGGTTTTAGGAATATTAAAAAAAGATAAAGGCTTCAGGTTAATCAAGGGCAGCCTATTATTAGATTATGATTTTGAACATTTGGGAAGTCTTCAATTAAAAGATATTGACCTTTTGATTTGTGGAAAAGAAGTTGAAAAAAATATAAAAGAAACATTATTAAAAAATAATTTTTCACAAGGAACTCTGGATATGGCTAATTTGAAAAAACCCTCTAGAAGGGAAGTCGTTTTAAAAGAAATATTTGGAGATACTTTGCCATCTTATCGTGCTGTTGTTGAGAATGAAATTGTACAGGTGGATTTGCAAAAAAATATTGAGGGTAAAAATGATTTCATTAATTTGAAGGATTGTTCTTCATTAAAGCTAATGATTCTGTCAATTTTTTATTCAGAACGTAATATTCATTCTATACTTCACGGAAAAGGGATAGTTCTTTTGAGGTACGTTGAACTGAAGTGGTTATTAAAAAAATGTCAAGTAGACTTTAACTTATTGCATAAGGAATTTCTATCACCTGAAGATGTGGAAGCTTTTAAATTTGTTTTGCAACATTTTAGATTTTTATTTCCAAATGATGAATTTTCTAAAAATTATAGAGAACAAGTTGAAGATTCCCATGTCTTCTTTAATGGAGAAGTTGTTGGTAAGTGGTTAGTAGATTTTAAAAAAAGAGTGAATGTGAATAATTATGCAAAAATTCTTCGGATAACTGATGAAACCAAGGAGAAAAAATTTGAAAACTTTTTTGTTAAGGAGCTCAATAATGATGATTGATGGTACTGTTTATGATGGATCTTTAAAAAAATATATAGAGAAAAGTAACAATTGGATAGGCGAAAATCAACTTATCGTGGGAGAAAATTTTAAAGTACTTAGATCGCTTGAACAAAGTAATATTGGCAAAGTGTTCGATTTAATGTATATTGATGCACCGTATAATACAGGGAATGAAGACTTTGTAGGAAAAGAAAAAGGTACGTGTATTGATTCTTGGTCAGAAATGATCCAGAAAAGGCTAGAAATAGCTAGAGAATTTATAAAAAAAGATGGGTTTATTATCATGTCTATTGATGATCATGAAATTGCAAATACACGTACTATTCTTGATAAAACTTTCGGAAAAGAGAATTATGTTGCAACATTTGTCTGGCAAAGAAGGGATTACTTCGAGGGAGAAAAAGATATTTCTTTTGAACATGAATATTTTGTTAGCTATAGAATGTCCAGTGAATCAAAGGTTTCAAAAAGAGTATCAACATTTATTATTCCTGAGAAAGTACTTAGTGTAAGCTCATACACGAGAAGTGCTGGTAATAAAGAAATAATTACGAGCGAGTATCAAAATGAGGCAAAGGAAGAAATCAATAAGAGGTTTAACCAAGAAGCAGTTACAAACTATCCAAAACCTGTTAGGCTTTTAAAAAGAATTTTCGAAGTGTTTTTGAAGATTGATCAAGATAACAAAGTTTTAGATATCTTTTCGGGGTCTGGAACAACTGCAGAATCTATTTTAAGAGGTAATTATGAACATAATAAAAACAATACATTTACTTTAGTTCAAATGCCAAAGTTAAAGAAGGACAAAGTATATGGGAGCGTTGAAAACTTAGCAGTATATAGAATCACTCAAACAATGAAAGATCTTAAGATGAATAAAAAATTACATGTTATATATTCAGAATGAGCGATCTATAAGTTGCTCAATAATAGCCCATTTATCAAGTGAATCTGAACCGTAAATTATATTAAGGTCGTGATATTCACTAAAATAGTATATCTTTTCTATTATTACTTTATATATGTATATATATATAAATTGTTTTGCACTAGAATTGCTAATTTGCAATGATTCAACTTTTGACTTAAAAAGAGACAATGTTTTTTCTGGGTAGAAGTGGTTAAAGTCAAAGGAAGTTCTGAGTGCCATTATTACATCGTCCAAGTGGCTTGGAACCCAAGCTACTTGGTCAAAATCGATAATTCCAGCGAGTGATGCTGTATCTTTCCACAGTAAATTATTTCCATGGAGGTCCATATGAGAAAGATATAAATTTGACTTAGACAAGGTAGAGGTTAGATGTGGTCGTTTTATTTTTAGTGAGGAAATAAGGGAGAGTTCAGAAGTAAAATTTTTCAAAATTTCTTCTATATAGTTATTGTAAGTTGGAATATTAATATTTTGGAGATGATCTTTGTGGCTTATCGTATGGAATCTATTTAGATTTCTTCTGACTTCTAAAAATTGTTTTAGGGATAAAGTTGGAACACTATAACCACTGACAAAGTCGTAGGAAATAGTGTTACTGTTTATAATTTTTGGTATTTTAACTAGGCTTGGAAGAGCATTTGAAGCTAGGGCCTGGCCTGTATAAGATCTTAGCATTTGTTTAGAATCTGGGAATGATTTTATTATTTTTCCATTGGCAGATAGATAGATTTTATTTTTTGATAAACCATAAAGATATTTCATATTATCACCTTGGAGGAAAGTTATGAAGAAAAAACCAACAATAATAGTTTGTGATGGTAATGATGGAGCTGGAAAAACTACGACTATTAAATTTTTGCAGAATAAACTTATGGAAAATTATAGTATAAAATCTGTTCGAATTCCATTTAATATGTCTAATATTGTAAAACAATCAATTGATGCTGGAAAAAAAGAAAAATATGATATTGTTACGAATACTTTTTTGCATTTTGCGAGTTTAGCTGATCAAATTAATAGAAATAGTGAGCGGTCTGATATGGATATAGTTTTCATAGACAGATACATATATTCTATAGTAGGAAGGGCAATAGCACATAATTTTAAAGCACATAATTTAATATCCATATGGAATAGTTATTTCAGTTTTGATAAGCATTTGTTTTATTTTGATATTTGTCCACAGGTTGCGTGGAGAAGAAGAAATTTGATTGGAGCAGATCCTGTAACTTACTGGGAAGCGGGCTTAGATATAGAAAAAGATAAAAATAAGCATGATTCATTCATAAATTATCAAAGTATGGTTCGAAATTTATCTTTAGAGTTATTACCGAACACCGCTATTGTTATTGATGGGAGCCGGGAAGTTGAATATAGAGCAAAAATTATTGAAAGTGTGGTTGGAGTGAATAAATGAAAAAGATTGTAATAGATATTTGTGGAGAGAGTATGACCGGGAAATCAAGCTTAATTAATGAAATATCTAAATTTAACGGTTTGGTTTTGCCTAGGCATGTTACTACTAGAAATCATAGAGGGGACGATACTGATTTCTACAAATTTATTAATAGTAAACAATTGATTGATAGAAAAAAGATCTGGATAATGTCTGGTAAACCGGGTCATACTTATGGAATTGAGAACTTCAATTTTGAAAATGCACTGATAAACTCATCATTGAAGGATATTCCAAACTTAGTAAAGAAAAGTATTGAAGAAAAATTTAAAATTCTTTTTATTGTACTGTATAGTTCAAATTTGATTGATTCACTAAAACATGCACAAAGATATAGTAATAAGGAGATCGAGTACAGAAAGAAGACAAATATGAGAGACTTTGAAGACTTTTTGAATGGTGCATACTTAAATACTACCCATCAGAAGTACCTTTTTTTTGATGCAGAATATGAGTCGAAAAAGGAAATTTTAGAAAAGGCAAAGATAGAAATAATCAAGTTTATGAGGGAAAATAATGTTAATTACAGTTGAGGGTGTTACAGGTGCAGGGAAAAGTACTTTGATTAAAGAACTAGTTGAGTTGTTAAAAAAGAAAAAGAAGGAAGTATATGTAAGTTCATGGAACTCATATTCGCCAACAAATAAAATTATAAATAGAGAGAAAGATATTAGAGGACTAAAAAAATATTCACATTTTGATGTTAGGATGATTTCATGGACACGGTTTGGTAGAATCTAACTACTAAGAATAGGACGTGTCCAAAATGACCAAAAAGAGAAAAACATTTGATGAAGATTTCAAGAAGATGATCCTTGACCTCAA
>NZ_JACGCJ010000049.1 GCF_021030645.1 Agrilactobacillus fermenti
TCTTCATCACTTCGATCAGATGTCAAACGGTGTGGGTTTGATATTCGATCGAAGTGATGAAATAATCGCCCATCGGAATATCGAAAAAAATCTCTCAAATCGTGTCCAAGATATTGACTCAAATCCACTATGACTATTTGCGCAATATAAAGTTAGAGAAATCAAGTTTAAATAAAAAACAGACACTACAAACGAATAGTGGTAGTTTTCGAACCTTATTGGTCAAGGTGCCGCGCAGTAATCCAGACCCGCTTTATTCCGGTAAATATGTATTGATCTTGCAAAACATTGATAGCGAACTGCAATCAATCAATGTCTTTCGTAAGTCATTAATTTTAACAGTCGTATTTTTATGGTTATTAGCGGTCATTTTTAGTTTTATCTTAACAGTGTGGGCAATGCGGCCAATTAATCGATCTTGGCAGCGGCAACGAGAATTCACGGCCGATGCTGCTCATGAACTTCGGGCACCGCTAGCAGTGATTCAAAGTCAGCAAGAATACTTATTGATACAACCAAATAAGCAAGTGATCGATGTTGCAGATGAGATTGCTAAGAGTTTGACCGAAATTTCACGACTGCAAACACTGACAAATGATTTATTGTTGCTTGCTCGAACGGATGCGGCCCAATTGAATTTAAATTTGACGTTAGTTAAAAATATGAACTGGCTTCAAGAAATTGCCAAAAGTCAAAAAAAATCGCTTGTCTATCAAATTGATAAACAAGCGACCTTAAAAATTGATATGCAACGCTTAAAACAAGTGTGTGTTATCTTACTCAGTAATGCATTACAGTATACTTCGTCAGGTGATAGTATCTGGATTAATGCTAAGGAAAATGAAAAGTATTTACAGATTGAGATAGGTAATACTGGCATGCCACTTGCAGCGTCTGACCGACCACATATTTTTGAACGTTTTTATCGGGGAGATACGGCCAGGAATAAATACTCTGGTGGCAACGGCTTAGGATTAACAATTGCCCAGTGGATCGTTAATCAGCACCATGGCAAGATCCGGGTTGAAGACGCCCATCCCAAAGGTGTTAAATTCATAGTCACTTTACCATTGGCTCATGCTTGATCAGCAGCGTTATCAGCAATTAATTCACCAGCATGGGGACCAGGATCCAACACATAGATTTTCTCTACGGTAATGACAGCAGCCGCTTTGGCTGCCGGTAAGTTGTTAGCTTGAGCATAGGCCTGAGCCTGTTCAAAATACACTCCGGATGTAAAGAGTTGGGCCGGCCCTGCAAAGCGAAAACCTTTCAGTTCTTGTTTATTTGCAACCGCGACGATGGCCTTGCCATTATCAGCGATATTGTGCATTGTCTGCCGACCGGTCATTTCATTATAAATCAGATGATTATCGTCTAAAACACGCATGGTTTCCTTAGGGCCAACATCTGGATTACCATTTTCGTCAACGGTAGCGATGTATGCTAAATTATTTACGATCATAGATTTCATTTTGGTTGTTAATTGGATCATGAGTAGATACCCCCTTAAGATATAGAGAATTCTAGCTTATTTATGCTGAATGTCAATCAAAAAGTCTTATCTAATTTGATTTGCGTAATTTATAATTTTAGGACTATAAAAAAATAACATAATAAATATTAAACAAGAGATAAAAATTAATTTTTAATTAAATAAGACTTTAGTCTGAAGTAATTGAAAACATTTTCATATATACTTACTTAGTAACGTGAAAAAATTTACAAATAAGAAAGGAGGGAATTATACATGAAATTTCGAGTGCAATTAAATACTGAAACACAAGTCTTCACAGTGATTAGTCGTGATAATGAAGCTGTGGTCGGACATGGCGACACGATTCAAGATGCGATTCGTGATGCTTTAACCGTTCATGATACCGATCAAGTGGCTTAGAAAGGACATACTTGTGATTTCTAACGACAGTTAAAAAAGACCTGTACCGAAATATGGTATAGGTCTTTTTTTGTGGGTCTAGCAATCTAATTTGTATTGGAAAGCGCGAGCAATTCATCAAGTACTTGACCAGGTGTTTTATGTAATGTAGTCGCAACAGCTTTTAAAATTTTAACACTTAGTGTGTCG
Organism: Agrilactobacillus fermenti; assembly: GCF_021030645.1. Lineage (GTDB taxonomy): Bacteria > Bacillota > Bacilli > Lactobacillales > Lactobacillaceae > Agrilactobacillus > Agrilactobacillus fermenti. Next base: position 2,087 of record NZ_JACGCJ010000049.1, read on the forward strand.
AGTGATGTGGCTTTTGAAGCACGCTGTAACGTAGATTGATAAATACCGGTTGCTTTGGCGATCTGATAGCGCGTGATCTTTTGTTGTGTTAAATAACGGCTAAAAGTGTTCATAATATCAGCTCCTAAAAAGAATTTGATTCATTAGTGTCATTCAGAATTATTAAAAATAATGATAATAAAAAACACCCCTTAGTAGGGATGCCATCAAACTAACCAGCCGAATTTTTTAAATTCCCCGAGGCTCACTCGAGGCTCACTACTTTTGTTAATCAATGTGAATCAGTGAAATTCTAAAAACTTAAAATGCTGATTTAGCGCGATTTTTGCGAACGGATCTGAACCAATGTATTTAAGATTGGGTAAGTAGGGCTCGAACCTACAAATTGCGGATTCAGAGTCCGCTGCCTTACCGATTTGGCGATTACCCATTAAGTAATAAATCAACTTTATTAGTATAAGAAAAATCCCAAAATTTGTCAATTTAAATTTTGGGATTTTTGTTTAATAATGATTAATTTTTTCAAAAACGAAATCCAGCTTTCCGGTAGGTAGGACATAGACAACAAGTTTTGTATTGCGAAGATCATAAGTTTGGTAATCTATCGCATAGATCTCATCTTAGTGAGGCGCATAGATGTCCTTTTGATTGATTTCCAAACCAGGGTTCTTAAACAAATCCATGATTGTCATCTGCTTTCTATAAAGTTAAGTGGACATTTTGTTAGTTGTACTTGGATTCAAAAGACGGTGCATGTCTTTCTCAAAACCATCTGCGAGTTGATGATCCGAAACTGGAAAGTTTTGAGCAATTGCTTGCAATTTTTGTGTGACTGCTTGGTCATCATGTAAAAGCGTTGGGCCAATTTCCTTGACTTCAGTCAGAACATCATTGACCAGCTTGTGCTCGTCTTGGATGCCACTGATAAAATTGACAAAATACAAAATAGAAATATCCGCCGTTAACAAATCATTTAATTGAGGTGCACTGCGACTCAAATCACGAATGACTTGAAGTAAAGCAACGACGGTATGGAATTGCTGGTGTTGGAATTCATAATTTATCTGCTGATCTAAAATTGCTGCGAGAATGTCATAATCTGACCAAGCACTGACAGTAATATTTTCAGGTAAAAATTCATGATTTATAAACTGAATTAAACCGTAGTTTTCAAGTAACTGCTCACTACGATAAGTACTCATCTTCAACCCTCCAGAAGCAAATTAAAATTAGTCAGTGGGTGACTAGACGAACAAAGGTGATTTGCGACACATTGATCAAATAATGATAATCAGATTGACTGTTAGATGCCAAAATGACATTTGATTTCTGTGGCTGATCAGTTGAATTTAAAGCATCAACGGTAATGTGCTGACCATCAGAAAAAAAGATGGTGATCCGCAAATGATTCGCTAACATCTTTCGGATAGAGCTACTTAAATCCTCCCACAAAGTAAACCCTCCTTTACAAGGTTCAGTATACCAAAATTTATTAAGATCTGATAACGAAAAAGCTATAAAAATTTTCTGTAAATGGTCCAGCAGTGAATAAAGCGCTTAATCATTTGTGAAAAAAATACTTATCGTTTGACATCGATGTCATAGACTTGTAATTTAATTAGTGTTCGTATACATGGAAGGTGATCAAGTGGGTATTATTTTTGCCTTAATTACAGCAGTTTGCTGGGGCAGTATTGGTCTTGTCAGTAACAAAATTGGTGGGACCAACCAAAATCAAATTTTGGGAGAAAGTTACGGCATTTTAGTTTTTGCGTTAGTTATGTTTTTTATCAAACAACCAACGATTGATTTGAAAACAACTTTCGTCGGCCTGGCTTCTGGCTTTTTCTATTGTTATGGTCAGAATCAGCAATTTCGAGGTTTTAATGAAGTTGGTGTTTCAGTGGGGTTGCCACTGTCAACGGCGGCACAGCTGATTATTACAACTTTAGCAGGTGCCTTTATTTTTCATGAGTGGACCACTGGTAAAGATTTCACGTTAGGATTTATTGCTTTGGCAATTTTGATCATCGGTGCGTATTTCACCTCTAAGAAAGAGAAGGGTAACCAAGAGACACTCGACAGCAATCAAAAAAGTAATTTGGTTGGCTATATCGCCATTCTACTTTCGGGTGTGGGTATCTCACTTTATTCAATTACGACCAAAGCCTTTGCTGTGAATGCCTATGCTATTTTGTTACCTCAAGCTATTGGTGCATTGATTGAAGCCTTTGCAGCATCTAGTTCACTTACGCCTAAACAAATGCGTAGCCGATTCACTTATTTCAATGTGGTTGTAGGTATACTATGGGCATTAGGTAATGTGTTCTATCAATTGGCCATTGCTCAAATTGGTTTAGCAATTAGTTTTTCAATGTCACAGATGGGTATCATTATTTCCACGCTCGGCGGTATCTTTATACTGCATGAACACAAGACACGGCGAGAATTGAATTATACGGTCCTTGGGTGTTTGTTAGTTATTGCTGGTGGCGTTTTGTTAGGCATCATGAAGCAGTAATTGGAGGTGTATCCTATGGCAAACGAAAAAAAATTAGATTTATCTGCAGCTCGGACTTTTTTGAAACATCATCGATTGGCTAAAAACAGTATTAATCTAACTTGGGGGATTTTGACTGTGGCGGTACTTTTTGCGGCTGGCACACAAATTATTTATAATTACCAACACGTCCAAGTTTTAAATCAATATTGGTCTGGATTTTTTATCATCATTATTTTAGGTGCCATTTTGAGCAGTGCCTATTTCTTGATTATTGAACAAAGAGATATTGATGGGGTAGCTGATCTATTTACGGTGGCGAATGCTCGGGATGTCATCAGTGCCAGTGACCCAATTGATTCCGTGACGGATCTTGGGACAAAATATCTTGTCAAGTCTCGAAATACGACCTTGACACTGGATAAGAAATATACGGGTATTTCTGTTTCAGAAGATTTTGAGAAATCGTCTTATGAGCAAACAATCATTTACTTTGATAAAAAGAAATTTAAACAGAATTTTTCAGGTAGTGGTATCGATGCTAATATTTTTTTAAAGGCGTTACCAGAAGATTATTATGAGGCGTTGACTAACGTTGATCAACAAGTGAGTACGTTGAACTTAACTGAAAAAGATTATACTTCGCTGTTAAATTCTCAGACACAAATATAAAATTTTAGGAGGTCATTTATGAAAGCTCTCGTATTAGAAGATACTCAGAAAATGGTTTTGAAGACGATTGAACGACCGGCGTTATTAGCCAATGAAGTGCAAGTTCAAATGAAATACGTCGGTATCTGCGGCACGGATAAGCATCTTTATAATGGTCAGCCTGGATCAGCTCAGGCAGAGCCACCAGTTGTGTTGGGTCACGAGAATGCGGGTATCATTTCGGCCGTGGGTGATGATGTTCGTGCCGATTTGAAAGTTGGTCAACGCGTCACAATTGATCCTAATATTCCTTGTGGTTATTGCCGCTATTGTCATGAAGGCCGGCCACAACTTTGCTTACATAATTCTGCCATTGGCGTCACTCGAAATGGCGGCATGGCAGAGTATGTTAATGTACCAGCAACGAATATTTATCCCATACCTGATAACTTATCTTTAAAAGCGGCCGCAATGACGGAACCGGTTAGTTGTGTGATGCATGGCATCCATGAATTAAATATACAACCCCATCAATCGGTTTTAATAATTGGAGACGGCTTTGTGGGGCAACTATTCACCAGATATTTTGCACAATTAGGTATGGCGCGTGTCGTTGTTTCTGGTCATAATCCTAAAAAGGTGGAATTACTCCATAAAATTGGTGCCGATGAAGTATTTGACCCAGCTGAGGGAGAACATGGCGCACAATTTGATATTGTGATCGAGTGTGTGGGACTTAAGCAAACCCAAACACAAGCAATCGCATCGGCAGCTAAAGGCGGCCAGGTTTTAATGTTTGGCGTCTCTAACCCAGAAGACATGATCACAATCAATTCATTTGATATTTATGCCAAAGAGCTAACGATCAAAGGTGCTTTTATTAATCCATACGCAATGGGTGACGCAATTACATTATTAGCGAATAAAAAGGTGAACGTTGAAGCCTTGATAACCCATGAGCTGACTTTAGCAGACGTGCCAGATGTGCTTGCGGGCAGGATCGACTACAAAATAACAAAAGCTGTTGTGAAATTATAAGCACAAATAAAAATAGCAGAACCACCTCTGATTAATTTGAGATGGCGCTGCTATTTTTTAGAAGCTTTTGTTTGCGTTTATTCCAAAAAGTTTCTGACATATCACGGTAAAAGATATTTACGTGACAATAAGGGCATTGATTAATACCAAAAGTAATGTTTTTGTGACAGCTAGGACACTTGAATGATTTTTTTTCTTGGTCTTGTTCTGACCCTACTGTTTGTGCCAAAAAATCAGATCCTTATCCTTAAAATAAATGACCTACTCATAATTTTATTACGTTTTGCGGTTATTTCAATATGTGTTTTGATAATTTAATAGTCGGCTGAGTGCGGTTGCCTCAGTACCAATTGTCTCCGCAGTTGCTTGGGGCAAAATAAAAGAGGTTTCCATCTGATGTGGGTCTAAACTTGGGTCTGCTAAAATTATTGAATAAAATACATTTTTGTTAGGTTTCATTGCCTGGCTCATCTGTAAGGTATACTTTTGAATTCGTTTAGGGTCATGTTCCAGAGAAGTCAAAAAATTTGCTAAGACACGATAAGAGTAGTAGACAGTTTCTTCATAAGTCGTCCCTTTGGCATATATTTTAGGAATATTAATAAATTCAATCTGATACCCAGTTTCAGTTTTGGTATTCTTTGCCCCAAAAACATACTTTAATTCATTCGACATATATTTCCCTCCAATTACGTGGGAACGTTAATTAATCATATTTTAATTTTAATGGTTATGCCGCTGGAAAGCAAGTTACATAATTGTAAAATGATGAGAGAATAATGATAAAATTTTATGTTTACAATTTCTCATAAGACTGCTAGAATGTTCTAAGTATTGCGGGTGTAGTTTAGTGGTAAAATCCCAGCTTCCCAAGCTGAAGTCGCGAGTTCGATTCTCGTCACCCGCTTCTAGATATAGCAAGTAATAGCATGATACTTTTCACAGTTGATCAGACGCAAAATAATCTTTTGTGTTTGGTCATTTTTTGTTTTTGATTAATGAATATTTGAAGCCTTTTAAGATGTAAGGGGACAAAAGTGCCATTTTTAGGGGACGTGTGTTGACGAATAACTTTTTTTCATTTAGAATACTAACAATTATACAAATGAGAATAAATTGAATAAGCCAATTTTCAGTGAGTAAGTTGTTAGTGAGAAACTTACAATTGGTTTCAATGTCGCGCTCGTTTGCACCAACTGAATATGATTAAAGTGGACTTTAGGTCAATTAGAGTGGTACCGCGGGAAAATCTCGTCTCTTCTGTATGAAATGATACAGAAGAGATTTTTTTATGGAGGAAATTATGGATTTCAAACAACAAGTTATTGCAGCACTTGAACCAACGGTTTCAGAGTTTTTATCAAAAGAAGCATTGATGAACGTTATTGAAGTTCCCAAGTCTTCTGACTTGGGCGATTATGCTTTCCCTACTTTTCAACTTGCTAAGTCTTTGCACAAAGCGCCACAACAAATTGCTTTAGATCTAGTGGCGAAAATTGATCAGACAGCCTTTGAAAAAGTCGTCGCAACTGGGCCATATGTTAATTTCTTTTTGAATAAGCAGACATTCAGTGAAGAAACACTAAAAACAATTTTGAAAGCTGACCAGAATTATGGTGATCAGGATCTTGGACATGGTGGCAATGTGCCCATTGACATGTCTTCGCCCAATATTGCTAAGCCAATTTCAATGGGGCATCTCCGGTCAACAGTCATTGGTAACGCTATTGCTAAAATTTTGACTAAAACAGGTTACCACCCAATTAAGATCAATCATTTGGGGGATTGGGGCACGCAATTTGGCAAACTGATTGTCGCTTATAAAAAGTGGGGATCGGAAGCAGCTGTTCGTGAAGATCCGATTACCAATTTGTTAAATTACTATGTCCGTTTTCACAAAGAAGATGTGGCTCATCCCGAATTAGATGATGAAGCTCGGGCTTGGTTTAAGAAGCTCGAAGATGGTGATCAGGAAGCAACTGATTTATGGCAGTGGTTTAGAAGTGAATCTTTGAAGGAATTCCAAAAAATTTATCAAATGCTGGGTGTTGAATTTGACTCATTCAATGGCGAAGCTTTCTACAACGATAAAATGGCTGAAGTCATTGATCTTTTGAAGGCAAAAAACTTATTGCATGAGAGCCAAGGTGCCGAAATCGTTGACCTTGAAAAATATGGTTTAAATCCGGCATTGATTCAAAAATCAGATGGCGCCACCCTTTATATGACACGAGATTTGGCGGCCGCAATTTACCGTAAGCGCACCTACCATTTTGTACAATCACTTTACGTAGTGGGCAATGAACAGAGTGAACATTTCCAACAATTAAAAGCTGTTTTGAAAGAAATGGGTTACAATTGGGCTGATCAAATAGTGCACATTCCATTTGGTTTGATCACGGAAAACGGTAAAAAACTATCAACTCGACAAGGCCGCGTGATTTTATTAGAAGAAGTTCTAAATGATGCCATTCGTTTAGCCAAGGCACAAATCAAAGAGAAAAATCCCGATCTACCAAACCAAGATAAAGTTGCCAAAGAAGTCGGTGTCGGCGCTGTTATTTTCCACGATTTAAAAAATGACCGTATGGATAATTTTGATTTCAACTTAGAAGAAGTTGTGCGCTTTGAAGGTGAAACCGGACCTTATGTCCAGTATACCAATGCGCGTGCTCAGAGTATTTTACGAAAGAGTAGCCTTAGTTATACCTTAGATGATGCTTTAGCCTTGACTGATGACGCCGCTTGGGACATTTTGAAGCTCTTAGCTGATTACCCTGAGGTCATTCAACGTGCGCTTAAGCTTTATGAACCTTCTGTCATTGCTAAGTACAGCTTACGGTTAGCAAAACAGTTTAACAAGTACTATGCCCATACCCGTATTCTTGTTGATGATCCACAATTAAATGCTAGATTAAGTCTCGTAAAAAGTGTTACTATTGTTTTAGAGAACGCTTTAAGCTTATTGGGTGTTGCAAGCCCCCAAGAAATGTAAGTTGTGAGGTTTTGACCATGAAAAGTACTGAACGCCGTGCGATCGTTTTAGAAACGATTCGGAAACATGTGGTAAATAATCAGCGCGATTTAATTCGATTGCTTAATGCCCAAGGTGTGTCAATTACCCAAGCGACGATGTCTCGGGATATTAAGGCGTTAAAAATCATTAAAGCCCCTGATGAGAATGGAACGGTTCGCTACGTTGCCTATGCTGATGAAAGCAAGACAGATCGTGAGGCACTTACAAAAGTGATCAGTGATGTGGTTGATCGAGTTACTCAAGTTCAGTTTATGAATGTGGTCAAAACATTGCCAAGCAATGGTAATGTTTTTGCAGCAGCAATTGATTCAGCAAAACTTGATGATGTTGTTGGGACACTAGCGGGACATGATACCGTGATCGTGATTTCTCCTGATATAGCTACAGCAACCGAAGTTCATGATTGGATTGCCGAAGCAATTGATTTTCCTACTTTAAATTAAAATAAAAAAACTGAGGGCAGGGGCTATACTCCTACTTAAGTAGACAGGTAAATAATTAAAACCTGTTTGCTTAGGAAGGAGTATTTTTTATGGGCCGAAAAGGTTCCAGATATTCTATTGATGAGAAGCTTCATTTCATTGGCCTACT
>NZ_JACGCJ010000050.1 GCF_021030645.1 Agrilactobacillus fermenti
TTGAGGTCAAGGATCATCTTCTTGAAATCTTCATCAAATGTTTTTCTCTTTTTGGTCATTTTGGACACGTCCTATTCTTAGTAGTTAGATTCTACCAAACCGTGTCCATGAAATCATCCTAACATCATATTTCACCAATCTTTCTCTGCTAAGGTATCTGATTTTAGCTCTGTTTCCAATTATCTATGAATACTCGCATAATATTACCAAAACCATCATTCCCCATGTAGGTATGAATGCCTTTGCCACACTCATGACCGTTTGGGCTACGGGTTCTGTTTTTTGAAAATTCGCTATATTTAAGAAAGCGCAGGTGACCTGATATTAGGATGATTTCATGGGGACAACCGAGATTACAATAATGATTAGGGTTAATCAAAAGAGATCTGTTCAGACAAAGCCATTTTTTGATTTTGTACGCCATACGGTGTACAATTAATTAATATTAAAGAGAGGACTGGTAAAGATGTCAAATACCCCAACCAGTGACCGAATTAATACCCGGATCGATCCCAAAATTAAGCAAAAAGCGCAAGAACAATTAGCCCAGCATGGTTTAACCATGTCTGAATTTGTGCGCGTGGTAATCACCACGGTAGCCAATAACGGACTACCCAAATACTATGGCTTCCCTAACCAACAAGTTGTTAACTCACTAACCGAAGTAGCTGACGATATTGCCGGAACCACTAAGTTAAAGAGCGCCAATAGTCAATCTGAGTTAGAGCAGTTATTAGATGAGTAAACTAGTCCCAACCACTCAATTTAAACGACAATATAAAACTGTAAAGAAAAATCCCCGTTGGCGTCCAATCTTTAAAGGAAAAGTACCCTTTGATAATGAGTCCCGGTCGCCTTGGGATTACATAATTAATTGCTTTTTAACTGATCAACGCATTCCTGAATACTTCTATGCTCATCTGCTTAATTTGCCAAAGAAAGTCAGTCAACAACTTAAGCACCGGGTTCCAGGACATGACGTGCAATTAAAAGTACTTGAGCTACATTTTGACGGCCATAATGGCGATTATCTATTAGTGTATACCAAAATATTAGATCAAGTTTATCTGGTAGCAATTGGTACCCACAGTGATTTATTCTAGTTAATTTTTATTAGGGTGTTGCGTGTATGAACAAGTCACTGATCTATGGCAGATTGTCAACGAACAGACGTAATATTTCGGCAACGTTAGCACATCCGAATGGATTAGAATCAGAGGGTGTGTTAGGGTTACCTATAGAACCATAAATAAGATAACTTTTAAGAAATGAGATGTATTTCAATGAAATCAAAGAATGACGACACAGTACAAACGACCAAAATGGATATAAGTCATTTGCTAAAGGCTATGACAAAGTGGACACCCCAAACGTCCGAATTACTTGATATTACAGATGTTTTGGCACAGGTATATCAGAAAATTGATACCGCTAAAAATCCTGAAGCGCTCGTTAATCGACTTGTAAATTATATTCGTATTGTTTCTAGTAAAGGTAGACTCCATTTTCCACCAGCTGAAGAAAAGTTGATGATCGATCTTGGTGCCATTGGTCAACGTGCTGGGCTTAATGGTTCATACATGGCAGATTTTTCAGACAAATCACAATTTTATAGCTATACAGAACAAATACCTAGGCGATAGTGGCACGGGAGAAGCCCATGAACATGAAGATTATTGTAAAACTAGATTTAACTATCATCTTCAGCCTATACGGACAAAGGTAGGTCTCCTTATATACTTCTAGAGATGTTTCTTTTTGGTAAAGGGTCCTAACGAATTACGCAATGTTCTAAAGAAATTTCTAGCTTATTCAGATATTTTCGTGAAGGAGCGGACAATCGTTGCTAATGGATTAGCGGGCTTTAATGATCCCAGTCAAAATGATGCTACAGTATTGGTAAAGCTAAAGGCACAACTCTCTTCATTGGCGATGGCTCAAACCTTGTCATCAAGGGGAGTTGCTCTTTTAGCATGCCTGGAAAAAGAGTTTCCACGGATGCCATATAAGAGTATCGGTTTATCTTGGTTATTTTGAATATAAAATTTAATGGATGGCAAGGGTTATATTTAGGTTAGCCTACCCAACAACACGCTGACAATTTGATAAGCATGCTGTACTGGATTTGAGTCAATATATTGTATACTAATTAGCATTTAATGAGCCGTTATCGTATGACGATAGTCGCTAAAACTATCCATTCAAAATCACGAACTAGTTTAACAAACAACGCTAATGCAATATATAGCACGTTAAAAACAATCGGCACATTTTTCATTCAGCTAATGTTAGAATCAGGCCATGGCACAATAAAGGAGATTTAATACTTATGAAACAAGTGAAATGGTATGCCGGTGGCAACGATCGGAGTAACCAAGCAATTCAATTGATCGACACTTTACTAAACGAAACAAATGAACACCCCGCGTTACGGCAAGTACTAATCCAATACAAAACGGAACTAGGGCAGCAGAGTACTTCGATACCTTTTATCCTCAGCCGTATGAATCTTGCCCTTTCTAAGGCGACTCAAAAAGACGGTCTCGCTTTATCGGCAATTCAATCTGCGACACTTAAAAAGTTAACTGACTTAGCAAATATTCGTTACGGCTATTAAAGTAGCCTATATCACATTTAAAAATTTCAAACGCCTAGCCAATAGGAACTATTTTCTTGTTGCTGGGCGTTTTTAAATTTTTAATATATTTATTTATGAAATGACAACTCACTATAATTTTTATAATATTTACCTGTAATTAACGTGGCTATTATGTGATTAACGTATTGGTCAGTACTTTAATTACAAATAACTAACGCTAATAACTTTTTTCACTACAACCAATACAAGTATAATAGAATAGATACATAAGCTAATTAGCTTAAATATAAGTACAGGAGTGATCAGTATGGAACTAAAAAATTTATCTCAATTTGAGACAATTTCTAAACAACAACTGGTCAGTCACATCGGTCATTTGGCTCAAGGTAATCCCTTGGCAACAATAACGTTTGTAATATTCTTGTTGATCGTAGCACCCTTTGTAGAAAATCTCATGGTCATCTACTTATTCCAAGGCGTTTTTCTAACCAGGTTGACTAGAGCTCTGCCTTATAAATTTGGTGTCAGCCTTAGAGTTATCCTAACAACGGGTTGTTTCATGCTTTTACATGTCCAAACCTTGTCAGACTTCACCAACTTCGCCATGCTGCGATATTTAATTTTAGCCTTATTCCCGATTCTCTACGAGCGGCGTCACAATCTCATGGAGACCATTCTGCCACATATCGGGTTGAACGCACTGGGCTTGGCTTGCTCAATCTCTTTTTACTTTGATCGTAGTATTAGTTTAGGGCACACAGCTAGCCTTACGAGCGTATTCAAACCAAATAGGCACCTGAAACAAAATATTAATTCTGTCTCAGGTGCCTATTAATTATGCCTATCTTTGATTTAAACGTGTTTCAAAAGGCAATGCCCTTATTGCACTATCTTCAAGTTATTATTCTACATTCACATGTTCATGCAAGGCATCTTCATTGCTTGTATGATCACGCCGACTCAACATTAGTGTCAAGGCATCTAATGTGATATGCACGGTTTGGTCAAATAATGTTGACAACAATTGCATGGATTTCACGCCAGCACCGGTTTTGGTTGCACCTGGTACGATCACAACTTGATCGGCCAACTGGGCTAATGGTGATTCTGGTGCACTGGTAAAGGCAACGATATTCAAGCCAAGCTTTTTGGCAGCTTCAGTATCGGCGACAATACCTTTAGTTGTGCCTGATCCAGAAATAGCGACCCAAGTATCACCTTTTTGAATCGATGGCGTGATCGTTTCACCCATCACATAATCGGTGTAGCCAATATGCATCAAACGCATGGCAAAGCCCTTTGCTTGAAAACCACTCCGGCCTGCACCAATCACGAAAATGCGTTTATCCTTAGTTAAATAAGGCATCGCTTTTTCTAATTGGGTTTCATCAACAAGCTTCATCACTTCATTGATTTCAGTCATAATTTGGGGAATTACTGTCATTATTATAGGACCTCCTTAAAACTTTGAACAGCTGCGGTAATATCGGCTGCTTTCATGATTTTTGACCCGACGATCACAATTTCCGTCAAGCCCTGTTCTGCTAAAGCTTTAGCACCTGCTAAATCGATGCCGCCAGCAATTGCTAGCCGTTTAATATGCGGCAATTGTTGATGGAATTCAGCAACTGTATCGCTAGGATTCATGACATCTTTGCGATCAGTCGAGTGGTGTAAGCAATAGATGGCATCATCAAAGTCAGCAATCTGCTGTAACTTCTCAGCACTAACTTCCATCAAATCGATCATCATTGTCTTATGATACGTCTGGGCCACTTCATAACAGGTAGCTAAAGTTGCCTTCGAAGCCGCCCCCATCACCGTCAAAATATCGGCACCATTTTCGAAGCCTTGCCGGAATTCATAGGCACCTTCATCGATCGTCTTTTCATCGACAAGTAACGTAGACTTTTGCACGGCTTGTCGGAATTGGCGAATGGCTTCGTTGCCATAATCTTTGACCAATGACGTGCCCATTTCGATAATATCTGTCTGACCATCTAACAAACGTGCTTTAGCCACAGCCTCTTCTAAAGTCAGGCGGTCAATGGCAGTTTGTAATTTCATATCTATTTGATACCCCTTATAAATTCTTATCTAGAAATGCTTGTAGTTGTTCTGGTGTTGGGTAACCATCATTGTCCCCAGGCGCTTGGACTGCAAAGGCACCGACCGCATTACCACGAATTACGGCGTCTTTCATTGACTTGCCTTCCATTAAGGCTGTAACCACGCCTAAAGCAAAGCCATCACCAGCACCAACCGTATCTACGACTTCATCTACTTTGAATCCATTAACGGTGTAGCTATCGCCAGCTTTATTCTTGACAAAGGCGCCTTCTGGACCTAATTTAACCACGACTGTTTGCGTCAATTCGCCATTTTGCAGGTAGAAATCAGCAATCTTTTCAGGATCACGGCTGCCCATCAAAATTTCACCTTCATTGATTCCTGGCAAAATAATTTCAGCCTGTGCCGCCAAGCCATTGATCGTTTGGATCATTTTTTCTTGGCTAGACCATAATTGTGGCCGTAAATTAGGATCAAAAGTCGTCCGAATGTGATGCGCCTGTAAGAGAGCCACAAAGTGATTAAACGCATCTAAAGCTTGATCAGAAATGGCTGGGAAGATCCCGGATAAGTGGGCAAACTTCACATCAGAAAAGTCGATCTTATCTAGCATGTTTTTGTCAAAGTGTGCTGCTGCTGAACCCTTACGGAAATAAAAGATGCTAGGATCGCCCTTGCTGACTTTGTCTTTCAATTGAAAAGCCGTCCAATAATCTGGCGTGCTGTCAATATAATCTGTCCCGATATTATTTTCGTTTAATTGATCCCGGATAAAATCACCAAAGGGGTCTTCCCCTAAGCGTGTAATATATTGGGCGGAATGACCCAACCTTGAGACACCCACAGCGACATTGACTTCAGCACCGGCTAGGAACTTATGCCAGTTCACTGCATCCTTTAAGGACTTGTCCGTATCTTCTGAAGCAAATAATGAAATCGGTTCACCAATTGTTAAAAATTCACTCATGTCGTAACCTCCAATTTATTGATTAAAGTAATATTAAAGCTAAAATCTCGTTGATGATCGTCGCCGCCCAGGCCCAACCGAGCCCGGTGAGTAGGAACGTCTTGGTATCTAATTTGGCATATTGAACCGACCATAGATTCCAAGATTGGGTAATATCTGCTGAAACCCCCATCATTGATGGTACCACAAGTAATCCGTATAGGAAGTATGGATTAAACATCCCGGTGCCAATAAAGATGGCAGCGGTTGCGGCACCAGCACCGTAAAGCATTAATGGTCCTCTGAAGTAAGCTAATGGTGCTAAGATGGCAATGATGATCACTAACAATACTTTACTATCTGGAATGATCGTCTTAAAGATCGGTGCAAAGCTAGACATCGCGTGTACAGCAGCTTGTTGGAACATAGTCAAAACGAATAACATGATCAACAAACCGGCAATATCACTGATCGCTGTCTTAGCGGTATCATTCATCATCATGACAAAGTTCTTATAATGCCGCATCTGCCCCGTTAATAAGAAAGCCAAAATAATTGCGATCAATAACGCTGGAATCGAATCCCATTTGAGGAAAATACTTAAGGCAACAGGTAAAACGGGTAGGAAATAAGTCCAAACGGAAACTTCTTTGGGCGCCTCCTTCTGCTCTTCCTCACTCGTAACAATAACCGGCCGACCATTTTTGATTTTTTTAGCATGGGCTAAGATGAATAAAATCACGATAACCATTTGGACAGCCATGGCTGCGAAACCAAAGCGTTGGTAGTGGGCACCCCACTTAACGCCAGGGAAAAACACTTGGAACTGAACGAATAAAACGTTATTGACATACATCGCTGCCCCAATGGACATCGTAAAAACACTAACGGCAACATTTTTAGGGACGCCCATGGAAAACATAATTGGAAACAAGATCACCCCAACGGCGATTGCTGAACCGACCCCATAGGAACTGGTAAAGATCAATGCTGTGACTAAGGCAATCAGAATCGTTGCAATGACAGGACTCTTGCGGCCGACTTTTTCCGTCCGTCGGCTAATACTGCCAGCGATGCCGGTATCCACCAAGACCCGTCCAAACCAGGAGCCAAAAATAATATAAGCGGCCGTTTTACCATAATTCAAAACCGGCTCTGTAAAAATCTCTTTGATTGCTTTGGTCGGTGGCACTAAACCAATAATGGTCCAAGTCACCGCCATTACGAAGAATCCAACAGTCAAATTGCCACCCTTCATCGCATAAACGACGAAAATGATGAACGTAATTGCTAGCAGGATTCCAGTAATCAATGTTGACATGTGTCTACCTCTCTATCCTTCTAGTATTGATTTAATTGGCTCAAAATCTCTTGGAAATTAGATTTGATTTTGCCCTCTTGTAAATCACTAAAAAATTGATCTTCTGTATGGTTAAATTGCTCCGCCAAATAATAAGCTGATAAATATGCTGCTAAAGCTTCTTTAGCTTTGGTCGCGATGGCACCATGTTCTGGCACATCATTCATATTCAGACTATCTAAAAAATGTAACGCAAACTTTTCAGCATCAATTTGTGTTCGTTCTTCAGCCATCTTTGATCTCTCCCTTATTCAAACCGTTAAAGTGCTAACAACTTTTGCAAACCAGCTTTGATCAAGGCATCATTGTCCGTTGGATATTCCAACGCCACTGGCACATCTTTTGGCAGAACTGCTAAAGCTTGGCGCCAGTCAAGGTGACCCTCATCTAGTGGCTGTACGAAAGGCTGGCCCTCTTTTTCAGTCACATCTTTGACATGAATATACCGTGTATACGCTGCAAGCGCCTTAGCACCAGCTAGGAAGTCCTCGCCAACAAAGGGCCAATTCCCCAAATCGTAAACATAACGAATATCAACATCTGCTGCTACTGCTGCTTTAAGGAACGTCAAGATCGGTGTTAGTGTCCCGCTTGTTTGCGTCTGATCATTTTCAATATTGACTTCAATCCCTTGATTCAGAAATGGTGCAAAATCGCGTTGCAGCTCACCTTGGTAGTTGGCAAAATCACCAATATTAAATTTGATTTTTTCAATACCGAGCTGCTGTCCTTCTTCAAAATAGCCTGTTAATTTTGGATTGACTTTACCAGCAACAAATAGCTCATCAGGCACGCTGTAAAAGAGTTTCAAGTCTAATGCCGTTGCTTGGGCTTTAACTTCTGGTATCTCTGCAGTGATATCTTGGAAATATTCTCGGCGTACTTCCACCATCGAAAAACCTAAATCTTTGGCCCGAGCCAATAGCTCCGCTTGCTTGACACCCTTTTTAACCTCGGCATCAAATAATAATAAGTTTGCTGCAAGTTGTTTAGATTGCATAATGTGACCTCCATCAATTTTTGTTAACCGGTTTCCTTAATTGATACTATAAACCGCTTACATATATAAATCAAGTTTAAATGTTCTCTTTTAAAATTTACCTGATTATTATCGTAATATCAAGATATATATAGATATCATAGGCCGACACTTTATCAAGGTTATCGGTTTCTAAAAAGCAAATAAAAAATCAAAAAAAGAAGTTACACACGTTCGGCTATACTCCTACTTAAGTAGACAGGTAAATAATTAAAACCTGTTTGCTTAGGAAGGAGTATTTTTTATGGGCCGAAAAGGTTCCAGATATTCTATTGATGAGAAACTTCATTTCATTGGCCTA
>NZ_JACGCJ010000051.1 GCF_021030645.1 Agrilactobacillus fermenti
AGGGGTGAGCAAAAGTGGCAAGGACAAATTGGCTTGAACTAAAAAGCCAGCGTCTTTAGGCGCTGGTCGGTAATAGAGGCTTATAGCCTCAGAGCAAACCACCCGTTTGACGGGTGGTTTTGATTTGTGTCGTGAGACAAAAGGTATTGCCTGTTTGGAATAGGGTTAAAATAAGATCGCTCGTCAAACAAAAATAGCTGCAATCAAACTGTTAATTTTAGCTCAGTCATTTTTGTGCTTTGAGTTGGCTTTTGAATTTATTTCAAAACTAAACTTAGTTTGAGGTACAATAAACAAAATGTATGAAAAGAGATGATTTAGTGACTGATTGGCGGACAAATCGAATTCAAGCGGCACTTAAAGGGACCAATCCGATGGTTATGGCTGAATTACCGGGCGGTTTTGCTGTATTTGGTGATGTGCAATTTCTACCAGGTTATTCCGTTTTACTACCTAAAAAAGAAGTAGGTGCCCTAAACGACCTAGCTATGACCGAACGAACGGCTTTTTTACAAAGTATGACGATACTGGGCGATGCTATTCAAGCTATTTGTCAGCCTGTGCGGCTAAATTATGATATTTTGGGTAATACGGATCATTTTTTACATGCCCATGTTTTTCCACGGTATCAAAGTGAACCAGCTGAGTATTTAAGAAATCCGGTGTGGACCTATCCAACTGAAAATTGGACTAAGGCGGAATATGCTTTTGATAGTCAAAAGCACGGACCGTTGATGGCTAAAATTGCAGCTTATTTACGTCAAGGCTGAGTTCTGACAATATTAATATATTTGTGTTATGCTTAAAAATGCACTTTTATGTTTAGGAGGTTGTGTATTCGATGAGTTTAACAGATACTTATGAATTAGCTAATGGCGTTAAAATCCCTATTGTTGGTTTTGGTACTTGGCAAACACCAGATGGTCAGGTAGCTGAAGCTTCTGTTTTGGCGGCCTTAAAAGCAGGTTATCGGCATATTGATACCGCGGCTGCTTATGGCAATGAAGCTTCTGTTGGTCAAGGTATCAAAAAAAGTGGTGTGGACCGCGAGGATCTTTTTGTAACGACTAAGTTATGGAATGCTGATCATTCTTATAAGCTTGCAAAGCAAGCAATCGACACTTCTTTGGAGAAGTTGGGTTTGGATTACTTAGATCTCTATTTGATCCATTGGCCAAATCCAGTGCAGTATCGCGATCATTGGGTGGATGCCAATGCAGAAGCTTGGCGGGCCATGGAAGAAGCTGTTCGTGCTGGAAAAATTAAAGCAATTGGCGTTTCTAATTTTCGGCCAAATCACCTAGATCAGTTATTGGCAACAGCTGAAATTAAACCTGTGGTCAATCAAATTTTCTTAAACCCGAGTGATCTTCAACCAGAAGTGACGGCGTATAATGAAGCGCATAATATTTTGAGTGAAGCTTATAGTCCCTTGGGTACTGGTAAGATTTTCGAAGTACCTGCTTTGAAACAAATGGCAGCTAAATATGGTAAATCTGTAGCGCAAGTAGTATTACGCTGGAGCCTTCAACATGGGTTCTTGCCGTTACCAAAATCTGTCCATGAACAACGCATTGTGGAAAATGCTAAATTATTTGATTTTGAAATTTCTGATGCAGATATGACTAAGATTGATGGGTTGCATGATGTTGCTGGTTTAGCAACGGATCCAGATAATACTGATTTTTAGTTTTAAAAATTGGCGTGAAATCAGTGTCTTTTGGTATACGGTTAAAATTTAATTGTTCGTAAACACATAGTGGCTGAAAACAAAACGTTAGTTTTGTCCCAGCCACTATGTTTTTTTTTATAGATAAATATTTCCCGGGAAATATCGTATTATAACTTTGCTAAAGCTTGATCTAAATCAGCAATCAGATCATCAACATTCTCAATACCAATGGAGATTCTAATTAAATCAGGTGTGATACCGCTGGATCTTAGTTCTTTTTCGTTTAGCTGTGCATGTGTGGTTGACGCTGGATGGATGATCAGAGATTTAGCATCGCCAACATTGGCTAGGAGTGAAAAGATATGTAGATCGGTAATTAAGGCTTTGCCTGCTTGTTCGCCGCCAGTTAATCCTAGTGTAAAAATAGACCCTGTGCCCTTAGGAAAATCACGTTTAGCTAGGGTATAGTAAGGGCTATCAGACAACTCAGGATATTTGATCCAGGCCACTTTGTCTGATTGTTTTAAATAAGCGATGATTTTACGCGTATTGGCAACATGACGTTCAACACGCAGAGATAATGTTTCTAAACCTTGGAGCAATAAAAATGAATTAAAGGGGCTAATGGCGGCGCCTGTATCTCGTAAAACTTCAGCCCTGATTTTAGTTGTAAATGCAGCGCCAGCTAAATCACCAAAAACAAGGCCGTTATATTGTGGATCGGGCGTTAAAAATTCTGGATAACGATCTGTTTGATGATAATCAAAGTCGCCTTTTTCAATAACAAGACCACCCATTGTCGTACCATGACCGCCAATAAACTTTGTTGCCGATTCAATGACAATATCAGCACCTAAAGCTAATGGGCGATATAGATATGGTGAGGCAAATGTGTTATCAACAATTAGTAATAAATGATGTTCATGAGCAATTTTGGCTAATTTGGGTAAATCTACTAAATTGATATCAGGGTTGCCAATGCTTTCTACATAAAGTGCCTTAGTATGATTGTTGATTTGAGCTTCAAAGTTTGCTGCTTGGTCTGGATTCACAAAATGTGTTTTAATACCAAGTTTAGGTAATGTCACATTAAATAAATTGTAGGTTCCACCATAGATCGTACTTGCAGAAACAATTTCATCGCCAGCACCTGCAATATTTTCAATGGTGGCGGCAATCGCGGCGGCACCAGTGGCTAAAGCAACTGCGGCCGTGCCATTTTCTAATGCGGCAATACGTTTTTCTAAGACGGCAGTGGTGGGATTGGTCAAACGGGTGTAAATATTACCAGGATCTTTGAGAGCAAAACGATCCGCTGCTTGTTGCGGCGAATCAAAAACATAGGACGTTGTTTGATAAATAGGTACCGCACGCGAACCAGTTTCATCAACCGTTTGACCAGCATGGACTTGTAAAGTTTCAAAGTTGTAGTTGTTTTTGCTCATAAGTTGAAGACTCCTTTGGATTAGATTGTAAAAATTTTTGGAACAAATAGCGGCTGCTATTACGCCAATGAGCATAGGTAAGCTGTGGTGCAGTTAAGGCAAAATTTTGTGGTGGCTGCACTGGCAATCCTTTCGTTAAGTCGCGCTGATATTCCTGTAAAAGCGTAAAGGCGCTGTACTCGGGATGGCCTAAGACATACCAGCGGTCAATTTTGGTGTCTTGCAAAAGAAACGGGCCTATAGTCTCATTTTGAGCTAAAATTGACAACCCTGGCTGGGCTTTAATTTGTTCTGGATCAATTGTGGCAAAGCGAGATTGGGGCATTTGTAATCTGATTGGGAAACAGGCTTGATCCGTAGCCTGATAAACACCAAATATTTTTTCAGTTAAATTGATTTTTGGTATTTGAAAGTCATGGTTCAGGGCGGCTAAAGCGCTCCAACAAGTAAAAATTTGCTTGCCAGTATGTGTCAGACTCCAATCCATAATCGTTTCAAATTCAGGCCAATAGTCTACGTCTTGATAATCTATTTTTTCTAAAGGTGCGCCAGTAACGATTAAAGCGTCAAAATAATCATCAGCTACTTTGGTCAATGTCGCATAATGATCACGTAAAGCTCTGGAGTTACCATGATGCCAGGAATGTGTTTCGGGCACCATAAAGGTGAGTTCGGTGTTACTAGCGAGTTCTGAAAATAGTTGGCTATATTGTTTCTCCGTGGCAGCTTTGTGTGGCATTAGATTGAGAATCAATATTTTTAAAAATGAAGTATTCGCTGGAACATTAAGATCTTTGTATCGACAAAAACCATTACGTAATCTGACTGTCATCCAATCGACTCCTTTATTGAGTTAATGATTTAAAAAGCAAATAAAAACCCCGTATCTCAAAATAAGATACGGGGACGATGTGGTCGTGGTACCACCCCAAATTCGTAGCCAAAGCTACCTCTACAGCACAATAATGCTTGGGATATTAACGGATCCTACCGTAGACTCAGCTTGCACTAAGCCTATTGCCTTGGAGCTCATCTTCGTTGACTGTTCAAAGCCGCCCTTACACCAACTGGCGGTCGCTTAACAGATACTAGGCCAATTACTCTTCTCCGCAATGCTAAATTAGATTTCAATGAGTTATTGTAGGTAATTATAAATCTGTTTATCATAATGTCAAGACTTGATTTTGAAGAAAGTTTTAATATTTCGTGTTTTTTATACGGTTTTAGATAATCAATTTATTATCTATGTTATGGTTATGGGAAATAAAATAGAGGTTTTATGATGATAACGTTAGCGCATCTAAATAAGGTATATGGCCAGACGATTGCCCTGAAAGATTTGACATTAAATATTAAATCAGGCGAGGTATTTGGTTTTTTAGGTCATAATGGGGCGGGGAAGTCCACGACCATTAAAAGTATCGTTAGTATTATTGAACCAACGGCGGGACACATCGAAGTAGATGGACTGGATTTGCATCAAAATCGCATGGCTGTTAAGCAAAAAATTGGCTATGTTCCTGACTCGCCAGATATATTTTTACAACTGACGGCTAATGAATATTGGCATTTGATTGCTGCGGCCTATGATTTGCCAGCAACTGCAGATCAACGCCTAAAAGAATTAGTCACATTATTCGACATGACGGCCCATGTAGATGAAGCTATTGAAGATTTTTCTCATGGGATGCGCCAAAAAACTGTGATTATTGGCGCGCTATTACCCGACCCCGATGTATGGATCTTAGACGAACCTTTACAGAGTCTAGATCCTCAAACAGCCTACGATTTAAAAGAACTAATCAAGGACCATGCACGGCGCGGCAAAACTGTTATTTTTTCTACGCATGTGTTAGATACCGCACAACAGTTATGTGATGAACTAGCTATTTTGAAGAAAGGTGAATTAATTTATAACGGTTCAGTAGCAGATCTTTTAGCCACTGAACCCGGCACATCGTTGGAGAAGATTTATCTAAAGATGGCCGGCCGACAAGCAGATGCTCAGCACTTAGCGAACTTAAAGGATGATCAAGATGTTGAAAAATAAACGGCAGCTTAAAGCACTGATCGAAGTTAATTTACTTTATATCAACCCACAAGCAACGAGTCGGCAACGTAAACAGCATAAAAATAGTCAACAAATCATTCGTTCGACGATGATGCAGTATGGTCTATTAAGTGTGCTTTTCTTATTTTTGTACGGCGCAAGTATGTTTGTGATCAATTTAAAGTATCGTCCAGGTCTATTTAGTCAATATGTGATGATGTTCGCACTCATGACTTTGGCCCAGAGTGTTTCTGCAATCAACAATGTCTTCTTTGAAAGTCGTGATCTAAATGATTATTTACCATTGCCGTTTCAGCAAAGTGCTATTTTTTTAGCAAAGTTCACTGTAATTGCTTTGAGTAATCTACCTTTCGTCTTGCCGCTATTAGCTTTATTCATTTTGACAGGGATAAACGGCAGTTTCGGTATGATTGGTGGTAGTATTCTGGGGCTTTTCTTATTTGGCCTATTTTTTACATTGATTTTCATGCTTTGTTCACTGTTAGTTTTTGGTTTGACGCATACTAAAGTCTATCAAAGTCACCGGAAGACATTTACTTTTCTATTGTTGATCGTCACGATGGTTATGATGGTGATTGGTATTTTAACGATGCAAGAGCATCAAGCTAACATCGCTAGCCATGATGCTAAAAAGATTGCATTATTTCTACCCTTACATAAATTATTGCTGCAGCCATTGACGGGGAAGAGCCTGTTAACTCTCGGTATTCTATTGATAAGTGTATTTTTAGGTTATTATTTGTTAAAGGTTTGGCTCATTCCTAGTTTATATACACAATACAACCTTTCTAATGCAGCTACAGCAGCCAAGCCATCTAAAAGTTACCACGCGCGTTCTTTAGACCAGTTACTACGGCATTATAATTTAAGTTTACTTAAAAACCCAACCTTTTTATTACAGTCATTAACGACAACGATTTTTCCGCCATTAATCATGATTTTTGCTGGAACGATCAATCAGTCTTTCGATTTAGGAAAATTGCCCGGGAAATATTTCGGCGTATTTTTATTGGCAGGTATTGCGTTAAGCTTAATGATCGTTAATCAAGGGGCACTTGTGAGTAATATTATTTCTCTGGATGGGCCAAATTATGCTTTTGTTAAAGCTCTGCCAATCAAAGAAAAAACGTACTTGAAGCGTAAGTTCAATCTAGCCGTTGGTATCCAGATGTTAGTTTTGCTATTAGTTTGTATTGCCTTCTGGCTCGTTTTGAAATTGCCATTCCTATTAGCACTTTGTTTGCTGATAGGCACTTTTATGGGGAATTTTGTTGCTAGTTTACGCTTTTTTGCTCGTGACCGTCGCTTGTTCGTACCTGATTGGACAAATGTGATGCAGCTATTTAATCGCAGTGGTGGTAATTTTGGTGTCATTTTTGGTTTGATTACCATATTTATTTTGAGCATTGTCGTCATTGTGGGTTATGTACTGTTATTAAACATTTCTGGTATTGTAGTGGTGTTGAATAGTGTGATGCTATTGTTGATTGGTTTGTTATTTATTGGTATTTGTTTCTATTACTGGAAGCATTTCTGGCAGAAATTAAATTAAAACATACTAAGATTAGATCTGTTGATGAAGTATATTCTTACTTCGGTCAACAGATCTTTTTTGATCAATTATAAAAATACCGTTCACTCATTGGGGCTTCGAGCCCGTCCTATTCTTTTGGTAAATTTATGTGATCAAAAACGTTTCTTGGTATCAAGTAGAGTATATTCCTCGATGATCAACGTTTCGTGTGATAATCAGTGTTAAAGCCGATCGCACTCTATGGGGCTTCGAGCCCGTAAAAAAAACTGGCTTTCACTACTACCTTCTGTTAATCAATTTTAAGTTTGTGGAGCTTCGAGCTCGGGTATCGGAAATGAGATCCAGGAGTAGTTAGTGTTCTAATCACAAGAAAGAAGATGTTGTTCGATGACCGATCTGATCGGTATCGATGTTTCAATGGGAAAAAGTAACGTGGCTGTTTATCACGACCACAAATGTATTGATGAGTACGCGTTTCATCATACAAAAACTGGGTTTCAAAAGTTAGCCACGACCGTGGCAGAACTAGAGCACCCCACCTTATATTTTGAAGCCACAGGCATTTATTCACGACCGCTAGTCCGTTTCTGCACTGACCAGCATTGGGCATTCACTCAGTTGAACCCCCTACAACTTCATTTCAATACGCAAGATCTTCGCCGCATCAAGAACGACACCACAGACGCCCGCAAGATCGGTTTAGCCGCTTATGACAATACTTACCGCCTATTTACGCAACAGAAGCCGATCTATGGCACACTCAGAGAATTGAACCGTTTTTATCAACGGATGATCAAAGATATCAAACTTCATCAACTTTGGCTCCATACCACGCTTCAACAGACCTTTCCTGAGTTAGAAGCCTTATTTAGCAGCAGAATTTCTAAATTAGCATTGAATATCATTGAACTTTATCCGCATCCGGACTTTGTTAAAGGCTTAGGGCACATCAAATTACGCAACCAGTTGATGAAAAATACGGATAAAAAGCTCTCCAAAACAAAAGCGACCCAAAAAGCTGAGGCACTTTTAGATTATGCTAAAGATAGTGCGCCAGCCGCCCACAAGGGCGATGTGCAAGTAGCCGAAGTTCGTTATTATGCCCATGAGCTCAAAGCGTTGATCCAGCAAAAAGAGAAAATACAGAAACAATTGATAGCGCAAGCGAAAGCTTTACCAGAATTTGAGATCTTGACTTCTATGCCTGGCATTGGTGAATTGACAGCTAGCCGAATCATTGGTGAGGTCGGTGA
>NZ_JACGCJ010000052.1 GCF_021030645.1 Agrilactobacillus fermenti
GCTTTAGACTTCCTTCAGATTCCACCTCACGGTGGACACCCTTGTCCTCAACTAATAGTTCCGACTACTACGGTCTATAGTGGACTTTCACCACCAAGTTAGCGCCCATGCCGGGCGCACTAATAAAAAAAATCGACCAGGATTTTCCTGATCGATCTTTTTTTGAAATTTATAAGTGTGTTAAAAGGTTTAGATTTCTTCTGGAACCAATTTAACGGGCTTAGTACCAAACCAGTCGATATGTTGTTCAACTGTGTCTTGGATAGCTTTTGTGCCAGGTGCTAACAATTTACGAGGATCGAAGCCTTTAACTTCTTTATCCTTGTTGTCTTCGATGTATTTGCGAACTTGTTTAGCCCAAGCGATTTGTTGTTCTGTGTTGACGTTAACTTTAGCAACACCTAAAGAAATTGCTTTTTGAATTTGGTCAACAGGGATACCGGAACCACCATGTAATACAAGTGGTACTGGAACAGCTTCTCTTAATTCCTTCAAACGATCGAAGTTAAGACCCTTCCAGTTTTCAGGGTAAACACCATGGATGTTACCAATACCAGCAGCTAAGAAGTCAATACCAGTAGCAGCTAATTGTTTAGCTTCTTCAATATCAGCTAATTCACCAGCACCGATGATACCGTCTTCTTCACCACCAATAGAACCAACTTCAGCTTCAACAGAGATACCTTTAGAATGAGCTAAAGCAACGATTTCTTTAGTCTTTTCTAAGTTTTCTTTGAAGTCTAAGTCGTGGCCATCAAACATAACAGAGTTGTAACCAGCAGCGATAGCTTCTTTAGCTGCTTCATAGTTACCATGGTCAAGATGCATGATGATTGGTACGGTGATATCCATAGATTTGATCGTGTCACGAACTAAGTGTTGTACTAATTCGTAACCACCCATGTACTTAGCAGCACCCATAGAAGATTGGATGATGATAGGAACATTCTTGTGTTGGGCAGCAGCTAAGATCGCACGTGTCCATTCCAAGTTATTTGTGTTAAAAGCGCCAATTGCGTAATGGCCCTTTTGAGCACCTGCAACGATTTCTGTACCATGTACTAAAGACATTGATGTAGCCTCCAAATAAAAAATTATCTATTCCGACTGTCTTAGTTTAGCATTTTTTAGTGAATTTTGAAACAGGTTATGAAAAAAGCAAATAAATGACCTTGGTTAAGCTCTTATGTGCCCCTTTTAAATTAGTCTAAGTTGGCGTGGATATACTTTTGATAAGGTGCTTCGGCTAATGTTTTTGTATAAAAAGCAATATCGTTAAATGCTTCTTGTAAGCGTGCTTGGAAGTGATCGCTATTTTCAGCATCAACGATCAAACCGTCTTCGTTAAAGTTATTATTGGCATCCCATAATAAAACCGGCGTTGGTAAGACGATCATCTTAAGCATTTGCAGAATTTCGACCATTGACTCGGCAGCTAACATCCCGCCATCACTAAAACTAGAATAAGTAATGATTTGTACAGGTTTACCTTCAACCTCAGGCCCCACATAATCTAAAGCATTCTTCAAGCTCCCAGGGATCGCGTGATCGTATTCAGGGCTGATAATGATGTACCCATCTTGGGCTTTTAAGGTATCTAACCAGGCAGATTCGTTCGCTTTCAAATCAGTGATCGTTTCAGAAAGTGGCGTTTGACGATGTTCATAAAAATCAAGGGGATAGTCTTTCAAATCGATCCAAGTGAATTCGAATTGAGCCGTATTAGGTTCACTTTTTTGTAAATATTCGAAAATATGTTGGCCTAGAGAGTTACGCCGAATACTGCCTAAAATAATACCGATTTTTGTCATGATGATCCCTCCAAGTTATAAAAATACTTATTTATTATTAGGTAACTTCAATACGCTGTCAAATGGGATTCACACCATAAAATGTGATGAATCGAGCTTTTAAAAATAGGCCATAATAAAAACACTTGGACAAATATTCACAAGTGTTTTTGAGTTAATACTAACTTTCAGGGACTGGCTGGTTGGCTTTAGCCATGGCCTGTTGGGCTAATAAGTTTAAATAGTGCCATGGTCGATCAAAGTGAGGTTGGAAGAGCATATCGACAAAGGCAAGTTCTTCAATCGTCATTTGTTTTTGGATCGCGACTGATAGGGTGTTGGCGGATTGGGAGACATCATAGCGGCTCATTAATTGACCACCAATGATACGATGACTAGCTTTTTCCCAAACTAAGCTCATCAATACAGGCTCAGTAGAGGGCATGAATTCAGGGCGGTAGTTATCTTCAAATAAGACACTCTCGGCATCAAGACCAAAATGCTGGGCGCTTTCTTTGGTCAAACCAGTACTGGCAATTGTTGTTCCGAATAACTTCAAACCAGAGGAAGACTGAGTGCCAATGTACTTCAGAGTTGGTTTTTCAATATTTAAACCGACCAGCATTCCTTGGCGTACCGCGTTGGTAGCTAACGGCACGTAATTATTCTCACCCGTTGGATTGTAGTGGACAGCAACACTATCGCCGGCGGCAAACACATCAGGCAGCGATGTGCGCATATAATCATCAACAATTAAAGCGCCATTAGCTAGCATTTCTGCTTTGCCTTTTAATAAATCAGTCATTGGTCTAAAGCCCACACTCATGATCGCAATATCGGCGTCAAATGTTTGTTGATCAGTTTTGACTTGTACGCCTGTTTTTGTTTCTGTAAAGGCTTGAACCGTTTGATTCAAAGCTAAATGCACGCCATGAGCTTCAAAGTCCGCCTCTACCCGATCGGTGAAGGGTTGATCTAGGTATTTATTTAAAATTCGCGGCAAGCTATCGATCAAAGTGACCTCATGCCCTGTATTTTTGAAAGCTTCTACCAATTCGGTACCGATATAGCCGCCGCCAATAATGACGACACGTTTTTTAGCATCGGTAATTTGTTGGAAAAGTGCTTGCGCGTGATTCCAGTTTTTACAAAGCATGACCCGTTGAGAATCGATCCCATCAATTGGCGGAATGATCGGCCAAGAACCCGTCGTCAGCACCAACTTATCATAAGTATCTGTTGTGACTGTTCCTGTTGTTAGATCTTTAACTTGAACTGACTTAGCGTCCGTATCGACCGCTAAAACATCATGTTTCATCTGAACGTTGGCACCTAACTCAGCTAGCTGTTCTGGGCTAGAATAGAATAACCCTTGGGGATCTTTGACGACACCTTCGAGATGCAGCGCAATCCCACAAGATAAGAAAGAAACATTGTCATTACGTTCATAAACAGTGACCTGAGCCTCTGGATCAGTTTTATATATTTGGGTCACGGCAGCAGTGCCGGCATGGGTACAACCAATAACGATAACTTTCATGAAATTCACTCCTAAAGTCTAGTTAATTAATGCACAATAAAATTGTACAATAAGTAAATTTAAAAAGCCAGTGATTGATCTATTGTTCACAATTTGACACAAAATTGCTGTATTAAAAAGTACCCTTATGGAAGCAATTCGCATGCTTTAACGAGGGTACTTATTTAAAATATTTTTAATAGAAAAATTCCCCTGATTTATCGTGACACAAATTTCTAAAAGTTATGTTTATAAAGGTAGAAGCCGCCAATTAAAATAAGGACACTGGCAATAATTGAAACGAAGAACATATTTTGGTAGGCCATTTGCGCTGTTTGTTGAAAAGCAGCTAGGGCTTGGGTATGGGCGGTACCTGTCAGGTGTCGGATCTGAACATACAGGTTTTCCACAGATTGACCAGCATGAATCCCAGCAGTACCACTGATATGGCTCAATTTGTCACTGACAAAGTTAGCAAAACCGCCCTGCACTAAAGTGGCATAAATCGTTGGCGCTAGGGTCAAACCGACTTGGCGACTGACGGACAAGGTCCCTAAAGCGACGCCGTTTTGTTTTTCACCGGCGATTTCTGACATAAGTACTTGGAAAGGGGCACCCATGAGCATCCCAAAGCCGATACCTGCTAGGGTTGAGGAAACGAGGAACCAAGTGGTGGTGGGGCTTAAGAAAGTAATCAGAGTGAAACCTAGCGTAGAGAGAATCCCGGAGATCACTAACGATTTTGTCGCCCCAAATTTATTAACCAGCGTCCCACCAACGCCAGCACCAATGATCGAGCCTAAACCGATGCCACTCATCCAAATACCGCTATTGCTGGCACTGATGCCATAGCGATGTTCCACAAAACTGGGGATAAAGACGAAAATTGCGATCAAAGTACCTGAAAGCAGACCCATGAACAACGTGAGTAAAAAGCCAGAGTTGCGAATTAAATTATAAGGTAAGAATGGTTCAACTTTACCTTTGATGTGTTTTTCGATTTGGCTGAAAATAATGAAGAAAATAACACCTAAGATCAAGAAAATAAAGACTTGTGGTGTGGCTAAACTACTTAAGAAGGCCTGGCTCTGGATGTTAGCAATCGCTAGCATGAAACTCAAAATACCAAAGGTTAAGAAAATCAAGCCTTTGAAATCAAGGTTACCACCATGTGCCGCTTTGGTTTCAGGAATAGCCATGGTTCCAGCGATCAAGACAAAGACAGCAATCGGTAAGTTGATCAAGAAGAGCCAAGACCAATGCCCCGATACGTTTAGGACTAGACTGCCAATGTTGGGGCCAACGACTGATGCGATCCCGTTGATGGCACCTAGAGCACCTAGTAGCCCACCTTGTTTTTCTTTAGGATAGGTTGAAATGATATGGCTGGAAGCAATGATAAAAATACCACCACCACCAAAGGACTGCAACACCCGAGCTGCTAGAAACATCGGAAAATTAGCACTAAGGGCAACCATTAATGACCCTAAAGCGAAGATAGCAATCTCGATAAGAAAGAGTTTTTTACGGCCGTAACGATCGGCGAGTTTACCGGCAATCGGTGTCGAAATGGCCATCCCTAATGTATAGAGGGTGACGCCCCAAGTCCCTTGAACTTCACTAACATTGAAGGCGTAATTAATTGTTGATAAGGCACTGGAAATAATCCCATTGTCTAATGCCGACATAAATACACCAATAATAAAAATAATCAAAGCAAATGTTTTAGGTTTGGGTTCAGTCATTTGCGTCATCTCCTAAGTTTGTTTGTGGCAAGACACCTTGACTTAGCCACTGTAATCGATAATTAAAGTCATGCAGCAAGGTTTCTGGGGACCAATCATTGGCGATGTAGTCTGTTAAAGCGTTGAGGACTAGGGCCATAATAAAATACAAAAAGCTAACAGCTTCAGCTTTATTTGGCATTAGAATATGACTGGTCGTTAACATTTCTTGCCAGCGCTTTAGTTCAGGATCTGAAAGATCTTTTGGCCGTTGATAAGCCGCCAGATTACTGCCTTGAACGAATAATAATAGCCGGCGCCAATTACTGGACTGATGATCGAGGCTGGTGACAGTTTTGAGGTAATTGGTTAGACCCAAGAATAAATCATCATCTGCCTGTTGAATGTGCTGTAAGATATGGCGATGAATCTCATCAGCACTGGTTTTGAGGATATAATTATAGGCATCTTGTAAATCGGTAAAGTATTTATAAAAAGCCCCGCGAGACATGCCCATTTTTGTAACGATCTCACTAACGCGAACCTGACTGAGCGGCCGTTCGTAGAAGGTATTGATCAAGATCTCATTGAGTTGCTGCTGACGTTTTTCTGGTAAGCGGATAAATGTTTGACTTGGCATCCTTGTCCTCCTTGGGTGACACATTGTCACTGTTATGCTTTGGAAAGCATAACATGAGGCTGGGACATAAGCCACGCAAAATAAAATAATCGTAGTTTTCAGACTGATATTGAATCTGAAAACCACGATTATTTTTTTAACGATTGATTTTCTAAAAATAACATTGACTTTGAGGGTCAGT
>NZ_JACGCJ010000053.1 GCF_021030645.1 Agrilactobacillus fermenti
TTATATGAGAATTCAGCAATGATATTGCTCAAAGATTCGGTAGAAATCGAAGGCGAATTGAGGAATAAGGTCGTTGTAAGTTTTCGTCGCTTAACTAAGTCGGGTAAACCTGTTATTAAAACATATGAACCTCGCAAATTGAATCAGGAAATCAAAGAATTGAAACGTCAAGGCATGAATAACACTCAGATCGCACAAAAATTAAACATTACAGTGCAGCGGGCACATGCTGTTAGACTGGGGGAATCCAAATGAACGAATCAACTAAGCAGCAATATGAACGTATTTTCCGCTCACGGTTCAATGAAGCATATAGTGAATGTCGCGGTGATATTGTGCGAGCAATTATCTATCTAAATAGCCATTATGTGGAAGCTTCTGGTGAGTTTCGGATAGCCTTAAGGAATTTATCCACGATAGATAAAAATCGCATCATACGTGAAGAATCAGAGCCATTTTAGGAGGATAAATATGAAAATTAAAGGTAAGGACCTAGCAAGAGTTACAGACCAAAATGGGTCTCCAATAGTACAGTATGACCTTTATGGATCTACTGAAACTACCCTTGGTGATCGTGTTAAGGAGGTTAATATTCCTGATGAATTGATCCACAAGCCAATTCCTGTACCGAAAGAAGTTGCGAAATACTTTCGTGCAAGTGCTGAAAAATTTTGTGTAAGGGGCAGGGTGCAGGTAGCTGACGCACTAACATTTAATTATTATGAAATGTCAAAAGATACACAAGAGTGGGTTGAAGGACATTTATTAGAATATTGCCAAGCTTTTTTGACTAATAATTACGAAGTCAAGAAGAAGGAAAAATATTACGTTAAAGTGCCTGGTACTGATGACAGCTATTTTGTAAAAACCAGCGATTTGGAAAGACTTAATGCATATCCCAGTGAGATTGCATTCGCAGTATCAGAATTAAGTCAATTTACCGACGATGAAATTGAGAAATATGATCTTCAAAATTATAAAAAAGAGATGGTAATGGAAGATGAAAATAATTAGTGTAGCAAGTATTAATAGCGCCGACAGTTCTTTATTTTATGAGGTTGGCATGCCGTTATGGTTCAACGACAAGGATGACGAGATTATCAGTATTGAATATCAAGATGAGCAAGCAGTTTCTTACGGGCAAACTCGTGAAGCGAGACAGTACCCCGTTTACGTTGTCAGAACAAAATCGAAACGTATGCTTGTTTTGCCAGCACAACAATTTATTGCTGATTATGTGGATACAGAACCTGAGGAGGACAATGATGACTAAATATCGCACGAAAGCACCGTTTAAAGGAGAGCAGCTATGAGAGATATTAAATTTAGAGAATGGGATTCAGAGCGAGAAAAGATGTACGGTAAAGGCCACGGCATGAGTTATTCAGAACGTGAAGAATATGATGATTCAACTGGATTTCGGTTTGCCCACGAGGAAGATTTGGACTATACGAATCGAGACAAAGTTGGCGATAAATATTATCGGCGTTTGATGCAATATACAGGTCTGAAAGATGGAAACGGTAAAGAAATTTATGAAGGCGACGTTATTCTTATCGTGTCAAAAGAAGAAGAGGATTCCTATATAGCACCAGTTAAATACTTTGCTGAAGATAATTATCCAGCCTTTGATTTAGACCCAAGATATATTCCAGACAATTGGTACTACGATTCCAACGTGCTAAGTCAAGAACTTAGTGCTGGAGTGTCACACGTTAAAGTGGTTGGCAATATCTATGAAAATCCCGAATTAGTGGAGGATAACAAATGAACGCATGGGAATTAGAGGTGGCTGCACAAATGCTTGGCTATCAAGATTTAAGTGAAGTTGATATTGAAGATATGAGTGAAGTTTATGAATTGGCGGAAACGTTAGATGACTAATAGCAAATTAAAAAGCATCGTTATTATTACTGTGGTTGCATGTTTCTGGGTTTTCATCGGGCTATTTTGTTATTGTTTACTGACTAGATATGAAAATGGAATGTTATACAGTGGCGTAGGTTTAATCTTGCTTTCGGTTTTGTTTTTGATATGTGCTCAATGGGTGATGGATAATGACTAATTTAGATCGAGTTAAGCTATTGCTGGAAGCCGAGTTACATCATGACTTTAGTAGTCATGACAGCTATATACAACAGGCAATTAAGAATATTGATTGTGCATCTCGAAAGGAAACCGAAAAGATTAATCGTTGATATATCAATGTTTAGATCTGTTTTTAGAAATAGCTGAGAAGAAAAAGGAAAGAAAGAGGAATGAAAAATGACTAGAGCAGAAGCATTTATGCGTTTACGTGAAGAGATCGGTGTTCTACATATCAGCTGGTCTGATAAAGCCACAGACAATATTACAGAAGAAGATTATCAGGACATGAAAGACATGATTTTGAAGATGATTCATAGAGTACCGAATAAAGACGAAACGGAGGGGAAATAATTGATTGAAGTCCACAAAACAAAAAAAGGACGGCGATATTTCATTTATGATATGGACGCTGGGTATACAAATGGCTATGTAGAAATTAATGAAGACTGGTCAAATGATTATCTTGATGAATTTTATGACCCATTCAATTTTCCAGGTGGACCGACATTCCTAGGTTATTTTTCAACAGAAGATGAAAAGCTTGGACTGTATCCATTCGGGAGCAGTGAGGATTCAATTTTAGGTAGCTGGTATGCATCAGTGCATAACGCTTTTGATAAATTCATGAAAAGTCATGATCAAAGTCAGTTGATTAGAATAGTTGGTTTTGACGACAATCACATTGACCAGATTGGTAAAGCAGAAGTTATTGCAGAAACTAAACGGATTGCCAAACAAATGGATACAATTATCAAGTAAGGAGGTTGGATATGAGAGATTTCGCTTGGTTTATCTGGAACATGAATGGTGCGTGGTTCTTTATCTTCGTAATCTTCTTGATCGCACTAGTCATTCAGCTGATTAAGCAAAAATAAAAAAAGGACCACCCGAGGGCAGTCCTTCTCTATAGCTCAAACACAAGCACAATGATTATAACATATGGAGGAGTGACTTGTCTTGATGTCATTGATAAAGGAAATAGACGTACAAAAATCACGGAATAATGCACGGAATGTATTAAAAACGTTCAGACCCCTAGCACGTATTGCCGGAACATCATTATCAAGTCTTCACTCACCAAGTCTTGATGGCATGCCTCGAAGTGATCGAATTGATCAAGGGCTCAGTCCAAGAGAGTTAGAGCTTTTAAAAGAAAAGTACGAAGCTGGGGAAGAACTAAACAAGATCGTCAATGCATTAAAAAATATCAGCACGCGAAGTTATTGGACGTTGTATTACAGTTATTGCACAAAGGATCCGTTAAGTTATATTCAAATTGCTGAACGATTGAAGTGGTATAGCGATACATCAATCAGTTACCTGAAGCGTCAAGCCTTATCAGAATTTTATGAAGCCTATGATCATGGCAGCTTGATTGAATACAAAGAAGAAAAATAATTCACCGATTTTTTACCTTTTCATCACCGATTTTAGGGTTGAAGTGTGAAATAATAGTATTGTCGAAAAGTAAAGGGGTTCGACAAATACGAGACGTGAAGGCTCTTCTTAAATATGTTATACATTCTTCCTTTATCCCCCTAAAAGGTGCCGTCAAGTTTAGGACTTATACTTCGTTCGATTCGGAGTAACGGCATAGGCTGTCAAAGGCCAAAAAATAAAATATTACGTATTGGTAGCTGCATACAGGCGTTTGTGACTTCCCGATCAACAACTCGGTTCAACTCTGAGATGCAGCATAGGAGTGAACTCAATAGATGAATACTCACAATCTAGCGAAGTTCATTTCCGGGATAATCACCTCTAGTATCTGATGATAAAGTCGGGTACTATTTTTGTTGAGGTGATATGAAATGAATGAGGACTATTTGAGATTAGAGGAGTTCGGAAATGTAAATGTTAATGATGCATTTTTTGATTCCTTACGTGAAAACTACAAAGGTTTCGACGGATGGTTTCTTCGGAAAGCGGCTAAAGGGGAGAAAGTGTATGTTTCAGTTTCTCCAGAGAAAAAGATAAATGCATTCCTTTACTTAAAAACAGAAAAAGGAAGCGTTAATGACATTTCACCATTGTTGGAAGAGGGAAAGCACTTGAAGATAGGCACTTTCAAGATAAATGCTCATTTTGCCGCCACCGGCAATAGGTTTATGGCGATTATTCTCAGAAAGTTTGTGGCTGAGGAGTTTGACGATGTTTACGTCACAATGTTCCCCGAAACTCGAGGCTTACCAAATCTTTTTAAACGTTTTGGATTCCGTAAGTATGGTACCAAACAAACTGAGAGCGGAAACGAAGAAGTTCTTATACGTAGTAAAGCCGATAGAGGAGACATATATGCTGACTTTCCAAAATTTGATTTGAATGGTGGAAAATATTTACTTGGCATTAAGCCAGAGTTTCACACGAGAATGGTTCCTGATTCTAGATTAAATACTGAACGGGACTTTGTACGCGAGGATGTTTCTCCAGCCAATAGTGTTGTGAAAACATATTTAACAAATATGAAGGGCGTTTCAGGGTTAAACCATGGTGACAAAATAGTTCTTTATAGAACCAAGGATGAAGGAAGGAAAGCTGAATACAGCTCAGTGGCTACCTCAATTTGTGTTGTGGATGAAGTTAGGAATATCAATAGTTTCTCGAATGAACAAAACTTTCTGGATTTTGCCAATCGAGGGTCTATCTTTTCGACAGATAAATTACATAGTTTCTGGATGTCCAAAAGATATAATCAAGTGATTAGATTCTTATATAATCTTCCACTGAAAAAAAGAATTACTCGGCATGACCTTTTATCTGGAGGGATTTTAAAGACTGATAAGAGAGGCCAATATTTTGGCTTCTTTAAAATGACGGATCAAGAATTCGAAGCAATTTTAAAGGCAGGGAAAGTAAATGAAAATTTTGTTATCAATTAGGCCTGAATTTGTTGATGAAATTCGTAGTGGTAGAAAACTTTTTGAGTATAGGAAAGGAATTTTTCGGAAACGAGTTGACAAGGTCGTCGTTTATTCCACTGAGCCCTGCGGAAGGGTTGTTGGAGAATTTGAAGTTAAAGCAGTTCTTCAGGATGCCCCAGATAAGCTTTGGAACAAGACCTCAAAATTTTCTGGGATTTCACACGATTTTTTCGAAGAATACTTTGATGGGCGGGAAACGGCTTATGCTATCGAAATTGAAAATTATCAGGAATATGAGATTCCTCGTAAAATCCAGGAACTTTTTCCGAATGTAAAAGCTGCCCCCCAATCATTTATTTATGTTTGATCTTTAATTAAGACGCCCCGGCGTCTTTTTTTGTACATAATTTTAACTAGGAGGCGGTGGTATATGTGACACCGAAGCAGCAAATTTTTGCAGATGAATACTTGAAAGATCTGAATGGTAGTCGAGCTTATAAAGTTGCTTATCCCCATGTCAAAAAAGATGGTGTCGCAAGAGCAAATGCAAGCCGATTGCTAACAAATGCTAACATCAAGCAATATATAGACGGACAACTCGAAAAAATGCACCAGGAGCGTACAGCAACCGCTCAGGACGTGATTGAATACCTAAGCCGTGTTATGAACCGTAAAGAAACGGAAGATCAAGTTGTTGTAACTAAGAAACCTAAAGTTTTGACCGTTGATGGCGAGAAAACAACCTATGACAAGGTAGTCTATGAAGAAACGGCAGATGTCATTGAAATCAGAACAAAGGTCTCTGATGCAAATAAGGCAGCTGAGTTGTT
>NZ_JACGCJ010000054.1 GCF_021030645.1 Agrilactobacillus fermenti
TTTTGTCGCTTATAGAATAACATTGGAAGGCACTTCGTGCCTACATAAAAGCAAAAAATTCCTTGAGATCAGATCTCAAGGAATTTTTTACTTTAGGCTGTATAAAAAGACTTATGTCCCAGCCTCCTCTAGTTATTTGCGAATCATTTAATTTTAAACGTATTTTATATCGAATTTACGACTTAAACTGGTCAGCTTTATCAGGAAACGGCATCACTTAAATAGTGACGAATTTGATCATTGTTCATGCCAGCACTTAGACCGACTAACAATTTGATTCGTGCCTTTTGGCCATTTAAGCCACGGCAGAAGATGATGCCCATCTTTTTCAAGCCAACACCTCCACCTTCGTACTCATAGACGTCTTCAGCAATACCGTTAAAACAGCGTGAAACCAATACTACGGGAATGTTCATATCAATGATCTTTTTTAAAGCAGGTAAAGTTTGAGGTGGCATATTGCCAGCACCCAAAGCTTCTAGAACTATGCCATTCGTGCTGGGTTGAGCCAGAACCTCTAATAGTTGAGCATCCATACCTGCATAAGCTTTGACAAGATATACGTGATCAATCACATGATCAAGCTGGACATTTTCTAGTCGAATTAGTTCTTGAAAGAACTGGACTTGATGCTTGGCTACTAAACCGATGGGGCCAAACGTAGGGGTTCGAAACGTAGATACATTCGTTGTATGTGTTTTGGTTACATATCTAGCCGTATGGACTTCGTCATTCATTACGACTAGGACCCCCTTATTCCGAGCTTCTTCAGAATAAGCAGTCCAGATCGCACTAATAAAATTATAAAGACCATCTGAGCCAATTTCATTGGAAGAACGCATGGCACCGGTTAATACGACGGGAATCGTATCTGGTAGCGTCAAATCTAAAAAATAGGCGGTTTCTTCTAGGGTATCGGTACCGTGAGTGATCACAACGCCATCGATGCCGGCTTTTTCAGCTTGAAGAATACGATCGTGAAGTTGTAACATCTGCTCTGGCGCCATATGAGGTGATGGCAAATTAAAGATTTCCTCAGAAATCAATTCTATTTTATGATCAAACAGATCTTCAAAATTGTCAGTTAATAAAGGATTTACTTCGTTGGGCGTCACGTCACCATTGTCGCTTTGAGACATTGAGATCGTACCGCCAGTATGTAGTGCTAGTATTTTTTTCATAATTGTCTTCCTTTCTTTTAGTATTTTAGCGGAGGGCGGCAACTACCTCAACAAAAAAATTTACTTTGTTGTAGAATAAAAGATATAGTTGTTCGAAAATAGGAGGGTTATTATGCGCATTGCGTTGATTGCACACGATAAGAAAAAAGATTTAATGGTACGCTTAGCAACAGCTTATGAGCCAATTTTGCAACAGCATGAATTATTTGCAACAGGTGCTACTGGGCAGCGAATCATGGACGCTACTGATTTAAGAATTGAAAAGATGAAGTCGGGGCCTTTGGGCGGTGATCAACAAATTGGTGCTTTAATTTCTGAAAATAAAATTGATTTAGTGATCTTTTTACGCGACCCTTTAACAGCACAACCCCATGAACCTGACGTAAATGCCTTAATTCGGTTAAGTGATGTTTATGAAATTCCTTTGGCAACTAATATTGGAACGGCCGAGATGTTACTGCGTGGACTGCAAGCAGGTTTCTTGGATTGGCGTAAAACAATTGTTGAATTAAAAGAGCGGCCAATGAATTTATGATTTGTGAAGTGATCTCACTTTTATTTAAATCAAAATCGTGATAAATTAAGTCAGTTGATTGAAATTTAAAAGTTTGGACGATAAATAATGAATATTCTTGCAATTGATACCTCCAGTAAACCTTTGAGTGTTGCCATTACAGCTGATGATCAAATATTATCAGAAGTGACCTTGAACAAAGGGTTTACACACAGTCAGACGTTGATGCCTACGATTGATGATTTGTTGAAATTAAGCCAGCTGACAATTAAAGATATTGATGGTTTCGCCGTGGCTAAAGGGCCCGGGTCCTATACTGGCTTACGTATTGGCGTTACAACAGCCAAAACTTTTGCCTGGACTTTACACAAACCTTTGTTTGCGTTGTCAAGCTTAGAAGTTTTGGCACGAAACATTCAACAAAGGAGTCAGCTGATCGTCCCATTGATGGACGCCCGGCGCAACAATGTATTTGCTGGTGTTTATCAATGGACGCTGACTAACGATAATCACTTAGAAAATGTTGTCAGTGATCGTCATATCAGTTTGACACGACTGCTAGCTGAAATAAAAGAGTTAAATGAAAAGGCCGTATTTGTTGGGGAAATCAAGCCATTCATGAGCCAAATTTTTGCAGAATTAGGCCATCAAGCTGAATTTGCAGCAACGACAGCAAATTTGCCGGCTGCTGCTAATCTTGGCTTAGCAGCAATTGATGCTACACCAATCAAAGATATTTATAATTTCACACCAAGTTACTTGCGATTAACCGAAGCGGAGGTCAATTGGCAACGTAACCATAAAGATGAGGGACACGATCCGTATGTTCAAGAAGTTTAGATCTTGGTTTCAACATGAAGATGCCCATATCGACATCAAATTCGAAAATCAAAACGCACAGATCAACGGGCACCAATTTCAACTAACCAGAGCAGATACCGATGACGTTGATGAGATGTTACGCTTGGAGCAGTCTGTCTATGATGGGCAAACCCCTTGGGATCGTATGGCTTTTTTGAGTGAATTACGCAAGCGTGAGCTATCCTTATATTTAGTCTTATGGGATGAACAAAAATTAGTTGCTTTTATTGGCTGTTGGTTTACGAAACGTGAAAGTCATATTACGAACATTGCTGTTGCGCCCCAATACCAAGGTCAAGGTGTCGGAAAATACCTAATGCAATTTATGATTGACATGGCGATTTCTTTTGATAGTCAGGCAATGACATTAGAAGTTCGGACGACCAACGTTATTGCGAAGGGGCTATACCACAAGTTAGGTTTTGAAGATGGCCCGGTCAAACGGGGTTATTATGTTATGGATCATAGCGATGCCATGGAAATGCGTAAAGCATTGAATGAAATATTACCAGTAGAGGAGCGAAATCAGTGAAGGCAACGAATGAATTAATCTTGGCAATTGAATCTAGTTGTGATGAAACAAGTGTTGCAGTTGTTAGGGATGGACAAACGATCTTAAGTAATATTATTGCCACCCAAATCAATTCCCATAAACGTTTTGGTGGGGTCGTACCTGAAGTTGCCAGTCGTCACCATGTGGAGGCTATTCTGGTTGCTGCTCAAGATGCCTTAGATGAAGCTCAAGTGACTTATGATGATCTACAAGCAGTCGCTGTAACCGTTGGCCCAGGGTTGGTTGGCGCTTTATTGATTGGCATTTCAGCTGCGAAAGCCATTAGCTTCGCACATAGCTTGCCTTTAATTCCGGTCAACCATATGGCTGGTCATATCTATGCTGCTCGTTTGGTCCATGAATTGACTTATCCGTTAATGGCCTTGCTGGTTTCCGGTGGCCACACGGAATTAGTTTATTTGCGCGCACCAGGTGAATTTGAAATTATCGGTGACACGCGCGATGATGCTGCTGGCGAAGCCTATGACAAGATTGGTCGCGTCCTCGGCGTGCCTTATCCTGCCGGCAAAACCATTGATGCTATGGCACATGAGGGCAAAGATACATTTGACTTTCCCAGAGCGATGTTGCAAGAGGACAACTTAGATTTTAGTTTTAGTGGTTTAAAAAGTGCATTTATTAATACGGTTCATCATGCCGAACAAAAGCAGGAAGCATTGTTAAAAAATGATTTGGCCGCTAGCTTTCAAGCCAGTGTGATCGATGTATTAGTAGGTAAAACGATTAAAGCATTACAGCAATACCCAGTCAAACAGCTAGTTGTTGCTGGTGGTGTTGCTGCCAACCAGGGTTTAAGAGAACAATTAGCCGCACATTTGGCAGCGGCAGGTTTAGATCAAGTTGAAGTGATCTTTCCACCATTGCGCTTATGTGGTGACAATGGGGCAATGATTGGGGCAGCGGCCCATGTTGCTTTACAAAAACACGAACCTTTTGCGGATTTGACCTTAAATGCTGATCCAAGTTTGTCGTTTGACTATGCTGAAACGATGCTTAGTTGATTTACCTATCTTGTAATCTAAATGACTGGTAAGGTGGATATGCCTGATGCCAGTCATTTTTGTATGCTGTTGGGTGAGTCATATATTGAAGTTAAAAAGGAGAATCTGTATGATAGAAAACCAACAACTAGCTTTAGATCAAGTAATTGCGGAGGAATCGTATATCAATTGTCAATTCATAACCAGTAATCGAAAAACACACTTCAGTGACCTTACCTTTGAGCATTGTCATTTTGAGCAAACTGATTTCACCGATACCGAATGGTTAGACTGTCATTTTGTAGATATCGATTTTGCAAATAAAAATTTCGATCAAAGTGCAATATACCGTTGTAATTTCCAACATTGCCAATTAGTGGGCACTCAATTTGAACAAAGTCGGTGGCAAGACTGTCATATTGAAGCGTCCAAAGGCGATTATGTGAATTTCAGTGATAGTCGTCTGACGAAAGTTGTTTTTGATAACGTTAAGCTGTCAGAAGCTTTTTTCCAAGCGGTTCAAATTAAAAAGTTGTTGCAGTTTAAAAATTGTGAATTAATGGCCAGTGACTTTTCAGATGCGATTCTAAAAGATGTTGATTTTTCTAGTAGTGAAATTTCAGGTCTGCGTGTAGATCCTAAGTTGATTGCCGGTCTAAAAATTAGTCCCTTTCAAGCAACTCAATTTGTTCAGTTATTAGGTGTTCAGATAAAATCATAAGTTGGATTTTGTTGTCAGATCAAACTGGATCATTTAAATATACAAGTAGTGATTCGTTATCGAAGTGCCTTATTGCTTTGACCGGCGGGTCTTTTTTTGATAAACAAAAGCCTTTGTTTCCAGTCTCACTAATTTATACATGTGTCTATGTCCAAGGCTAATCGTGTTTAAAATTTAGATGTATCCTAAGTTAACGTTTTTTTCAATGAATTAGTTGGTAAATGATCGATATTAATGTATACACTATAAGTGGCATTGCACAATATAAGTATCCAAGGGCATCAATCCTGCCATTAACAAGGCGCACCATAATGATCATGACAATTGTTGCGAATAAGCCTGAAAGTGGTAACAAGTGGTAGTAGAGATTTGCGTT
The DNA here is from genome assembly GCF_021030645.1 of Agrilactobacillus fermenti. GTDB lineage: Bacteria > Bacillota > Bacilli > Lactobacillales > Lactobacillaceae > Agrilactobacillus > Agrilactobacillus fermenti. The sequence continues at coordinate 5,208 of NZ_JACGCJ010000054.1, forward strand.
TTGTTCTAGTGTACGCTTTTTTTGCGATGTCTCATTTTGAAACAGACCTTTCTTTAGGTGCCATTGTTTTACTTTGAGAGCTCTTTTGAAGTAGCTGTTTTAAAAAATAGCGTTAATACGGCTTAAATTATTTCATCAAGTTTGCTTCTGAGCAAGAAAAGTGCTTTTTCTTATTTTAAAAAAAGTATTTCAGCCACTATGTGTTTACGAACAATTCAATTTTAAACGTGTTCCAAAAGGCAACACCTTCACCTAACCACGAATGGCTCAAATGGCAAGTTCACCATTTTTCGCCATTCTTGTTAGTGATCAGGTGCTG
>NZ_JACGCJ010000055.1 GCF_021030645.1 Agrilactobacillus fermenti
GGCCTGAACATCCAATATTCTATCTGAAAAGAGGGCTTTTTTGCATAGCAATTGAACACCCACCCGCATAGCGGGTGGTTTACTGTTTCGTACCTTATGGTACTCAACTAGGTCTAAAGACACTAATTAAAAAGAAACATGTTACATATAAGTAACATGTTTCTTTTACTAAAAATCACTAATATATATACCAATCAATATGTCAATCACCATTTTGCTTATTGAGTGCTTCTTGAACTTCATTCATCAACATCTCTAGAATAAAGACCAAAGGTACCTGCGTGGTTAAATTAAGTGAACCGTCGCGCACCTCTAGCACATTATAAGTAATATTTACATCAGCAATATGAGCTAAAGTCGATTTTGTTGTGTTGGTGATCGCAATCAAGCTTGCACCCTGTTCTTTATAAAACTGAGCGTGTGTTAAAGTCTGCTCAGTTTCACCAGACACTGACAAAACAATCAAAGTTACTTGACTTGGATCTATCAACGCATTCGGCTTCGGTTGAAAAGGATCATTTATGGTTAACGTATAAATACCTAAATTAGCTAAAATACGGGCGCCATATTGCGAAAAGTAATTACTTGACCCAATGCCCAAAAATACCGTTAATTTCGTACGAACAATTAATTTTGCGGCACTTTGAATACTACTCGTTAATTGCTGATCATCCGCACGGTAAAAGAATTCATTCACAGTATCAACGATTGACGTATGCGGCACATACTTAGGCTGCCCCTGCAAATTTTGCTTAACATAAAACTTCAATTCAGAGAAGCCATTTAAGCCTACTTTAGTACAAAACCTGAGTACTGTTGAAGTAGAAACGCCGATGATTTTTGCAAGCTCTCGAATCGTCATTTTAGTAATTTCACTTTTATGGCTAATGACATATTCATAAACATTAAGCTCAAGTGGATTTAACTTCTGTATATCCTCATATTGAAACACACTAATTCCTCCAACTTACGCCTAAAAGCATATGATTTACCTATATCATATCATCTTTCAGAAACACAGCTTTTGGCCTCAGTTTAAGTGCCTACCTACAGACCACTAAACCATTGAGTGACTATTGCGTCCCCAAAGTTAGCGCATAATCCAAGGTTGCCTGGTAATGATCACGAGTCACATGATTTTGATTACTTGCCGCTGGCACAGATAACTTTATATTTGGCAAATTAGCAGCCATCGTTGATTCTTGCACATTATCATGCTCCAAAATCCGCTTGGTCTCGCCGACAGCTACCGTCCCGCCACCTTCTGCAGTGACATGTGTATTGTCATCAGACGATTCAAATTGCAAACTAGCCTGTTCCAACCCCACCTGATTCGCAGCCGTTTTAAACGGAGATAAAGTTAGCGAAATATCATACGGCGTGAAATACTGGGCCATTGTTGCTGGCCGAGTATCAGCCACTTTAACAAACGCATCGGTCGTGTCTTTATTGTGATAAGTTTGACCTGTTACTGGCACCGCATGTTTCCCGAATTCCAAAGTTGGCACGTGCAATAACTCCAGATAATCTGTTGTCAGCAGGAACCCGGCATTTTGATCGGCAATCACATAAGAAGAATTGCCATTCATCTCACTAATCGCGGGTAACGTGTACGTATCCGCTGATAAATAGATCTTATTACCGTCTGGTAAAGCTGCCGTTTGGGTAGGATCTAAAATTGAGCTATTTGCTAGGTCATCTGGATCAGCTTTTAGCTTTGTCGGCATTAGCCCTAACGTCTGCATATCTTTCTGGCTAAATCCAATTCGGTAAGTCCCACTTTGTAAATGCGCCAATCTATAATCACCGTGGTCATCAGAAGTGACGTCCATCAATGACGCCCCATTAAGATCCGTCTGAACGACCGAGCCACTATTATCCACCAGATAAACGTGCAAGCCCTTTATGCCCGGTTCCAGAGAACCATCTGTACGGTGCACTAAGCCATCTTTATTCAAATCATGCCAAATATTACCCGTAATCGCGCGGTTAACAACGTCAACATGAGCCGTATTACTCTTCAATTTAACTTTGCGATCACTATTAAGCGTCGTCTGGTTCACATACGTATCCCCAGAAAGATTCCCACTAGGATCCTGTTTTGTGCTTTGTGGCGTGTAATTCATCGCATAAAGATGTGTCTCGCCCGGATTAAGCGACGGTTCGTGAATCAAAATCGCAGTGACTTTTTTATCCAGCTCTGTGCCTGGTGTATATTGCACCCAACCATCCTCGGATGCGACCGCTTTTTTATAAACTGTATTAGGCTCACTCAATTCAAGATTCTTGGTCACATCTGGATCGTCACTTTCTTGATATTTGGCAGCGGTATTGTACCAAATCGTGGCCGCTCCTGTCGGTGAAGTCAGAGAAATATTGTTTAGAATATAATCACCAGAGAAGTGAGAACCGTTCACGCCATTCTGTGGTAACTTATCCAAGACATTAACGTTCTTGGTGACATCATCATAATCATTTCGGACTTTAACTGTGAAATTAAACGGCTGATTACGTTCCACAACTGGGTTGCCGGTCCCACTGGCATCGTGTCCTTCCTTAACAACAGCGACCGTATAAGCCTTGCTTATAGGAATAGATAAATTCTTTGTCCGTAACTGCGCCACGCTTTGATCATCTGAAGATGATATTTCCGCAGTTAAGTTAAGGTTGGTTTGACCATTAGCGTCAAATGTCAGATTAAGCTGTTGAAAATTCGCTTGGAACGTAATTGGCTCAGAGGTCCCAATTTCAGGGCGTTTCAAAGTAAAGCTCAATGTGGTCACGCCATTTGTATCTGTCGCGATAGTTGGTGTGATTGCATCACTTCCATGTTTCGCTGTATTAGCTACATAACTGATACCCTTTGGTAAAGTTACTTTGACAGTAACATCTTTGACATCCGCCCCTGCTGATGCCAATACTTTAGGTGTGATCGACAATTTCGCCGTATCTTGGCTGCCGTAGCCGGACTTATCGGCTGAAAAGTCACTCAATCGTACTAAGTATGGTTCTATTAAAGCCGTCGCGCCAAATGAGGGTAAACTGCCCGGGTAAGATCCTTGACTACCTTTGTCATCAGTCGCCACGTTATAGGCTTGATGATTCGTAAATTGGCCATTTGTATAAGTTGACGGCGTATATGCATAAGTACCATAAGGCGTATCATATTCATACGCTGTACTTTTACTGGTATCATAATAACTTTTTGACCGAGTTAAGGTAATATACGGATCGTCATACTCGCCTTTTTGGTTATTTGTCCCAGCGACCTTGGTGATCACTTCCCGAGGAATTGAGATGTTAGATTGATCGGTCATGCCAATTGGCTGCGTGATATGAATTGCAACTGCGCTGATTGCCCCATTTTTTTCAGCTTCCGCTGGCGTGTTATACCAAACAAAACTATTAAAGTCACGCGCTTGCATATTCGCTAGCGTGTTGGCACTATTAGCGACACCATACTGATAAGTTGGTTTGATTGGATTTCCAGCTGGCGTTGTTCCGTTCGCAAATAGGATAGCTCTCGTATCATCGTACTTTGATTCTTCAGGATTCCACCACTCTAAGATATCGGCCCCACCAACCGCATCAGCTGTGAAAGTCCCATAATGGGTCCAACCATAAAACTTTTGCCCCATATATAAGGCCGGGTCAGAGGTCATACTCCAGTGATCAGTCCCAAGATCAGAAAGACCGTCATCCATGTAATTAGACCACGTCTGACCAGCACCCATTTTGGGCGTATTATTATAGGTAAAATTAACCTGCCCAGTGTAAGCAGTCTTAAATGTACTATCCGAAGCACTCATAATTATATCGGTCTGGTCTTTAGTAGCAGTGGTTGCTCGCCCATTAAGGGTGTAGCTCAACCCGCCATTCAAGATCGAAAAAACCATATTTTGCCCTGAGACGTAGGCACTTGTCGGCAAAAACAGATTAAATACTGACGTAATAAACGTTTTCATCTGAGTCGCCCAGGGATCAATGGCAAGCGCACCAGAGTAATCGCTTGAGATGTTGGGATAAATATCACTGCCATACCAGTCATCAAAGGTAAACGTAATTTTGCTGGCATCACTCGTAAATTCCCCTGTATTATAAACACCATTTATCTGATTTTGGCCATTTTCACTTCCAAATATCATTGACCTTGGTAATCGATCAGATAGAACCTGGTTATTCATATTGGGATAAAGTGAGGCATATGATTGCGCTGTTGTTAACGGCGTATTCACATAGCCAAATTGGATGGTTTGAATATTGTTGCTTAAGCTACTGACATCCGAACCATTTAACGTAACCTTAGGCGTAAGATTGATAGTGATTGGCGTACCCGGGTCTGGATAAGCTGCACCCAAAAAGCTTGTTCCGCGACCGCTTAATGGTTTGACCCCAATACCAAAGCCCATACTGCCAACGATACCCTCTTTTTTATTAGGAACCGTTGCATTAGCATAGTCGTTAAAAGATGGTGTCGAAGTTTGATAAGAAGGTATCGCAACAGCCAAATTGGTCTGTGAACTAACTTTAGTGCTGTCTAGAGAGCCTATTGGTGGCGTCAAATCCGTCTTGGTCATTAGCGGTGTAGTTGCGCCAGCTTGAGTGACACTGACCATTTGTACCGATACGTGTGGCGTCAACACGGTCCCATTCGTGGCACCATAAACTTGAATCGGTACCGTCTGACTCCAAAGGCCATTATTCTTGTCCGTTACATTAAAAGAAACATCTCGTGAGAATGTAGACGAATTATCATCATAATCATAGGTCCCACCCCAGGAGCTATCATATTTTGCGTTTAACATGTGATTCGCAACAACACCATTATCTATCGTTCCAGTCAATTTAAACCGAATCGTGTAAGGCTGATCACTTGCATCAAATTGCAAATTGATTGGGACATATATTTTGTCGAAACTACGGACGATACCATTATTGGCATTGATATCATAGCCCGGATCATCATTGCTATCGAATGGTGCTTCCCCATCTCTATTGGGACCGTATGTTGAAGTGACCAATGTACCCGCGGTGCTTGCTGCATATGTATGATTCACAAAACAAAAGAAAAAGAGCAGTGCCGACAGCGCAACAGCAACGTGAACGGTCACATATAGCCAGACGTGATGCCTATCATTTGATACTACTTTCATTATTATCGTCCCCAAAAAATAATAATATTTTTAGATATGGTGTAAGTATATATCAATAATTGTTTGATTATAACTGAAATTTAAATAAACTTATATGCAATGTTGGTATCGGTCTAGCCATAAGCTGACTCTGTCAGCATCGGAAGCGGATACATTAGTGTTGTTTTTATTAAAACTTTTTTAGACAAAGAGGCTGGGACATAAGTCTTTTTATACAGCCTAAAGTAAAAAATTCCTTGAGATCTGATCTCAAGGAATTTTTTGCTTTTATGTAGGCACGAAGTGCCTTCCAATGTTATTCTATAAGCGACAA
>NZ_JACGCJ010000056.1 GCF_021030645.1 Agrilactobacillus fermenti
TGTCGCTTATAGAATAACATTGGAAGGCACTTCGTGCCTACATAAAAGCAAAAAATTCCTTGAGATCAGATCTCAAGGAATTTTTTACTTTAGGCTGTATAAAAAGACTTATGTCCCAGCCTCTTTTGTTTTTATGTAGTGGCTAGGATCATAAGTCACCACTATTTATTTACGAACAGTTTTATTTTAAACGTGTTCCAAAAGGCAACACCCTCACCTAACCACGAATGGCTCAAATGGTAAGCCCCCCATTTTTCGCAATTCTTGTTAGTGCTCAGGTGCTGAGCGCCTTTTGTCCCACTCTTCACTATTTATTTGCGAACAATTAAATTCTATTCTGAACGTAACGCAATGGCAGCGTCTTTTCTGGCAGCCATGCGTGCGGGAATGTGTCCGCCAAGTACGGTAAGAATCGTACTAATAATGATCAAAATAACCCCATGTAACGGATTCAAATGGGCCACACCAGCTAAACCGGTGATGTTTTCCAAAATAATATTCGCTGGGAAAGTTAATAACCAAGCAATTAAAACACCTAAGACTCCAGAACCAAAACCAAGGATCGTCGTTTCAGCATCAAATACTCGGGTAATATCACGCTTCCGGGCACCCAGTGCTTTTAAGACGCCAATTTCTTTGGTACGTTCCAACACAGAAGTGTAGGTAATGATCGCGATCATGATCATACTAGTGACTAACGAAATCCCCGCAAAAGCAATCAAAACATAGGTAATGGCATCCATCAACCCCCCAGTCAGATTAGAAACGTTGCCAGCTAGATCAGTATAGATTACTTTATCTGCTTTTGATTTTCCCTTATTGTAGCGATCCAGATATTTCAAAATATTGTCTTTATCTTTAAAGCTGGTTGGGTAAATTTGGATACTTGTTGGAATAGCACTGCCGCCAATAGCCGCCATCATTTGTGTCCGTGCTTCTGGCTGTAACTCTTGATTCGTCATCACATTTCTGTCACTACGCTCCTGGGCCTGAACGATTGCTGAATTTTTATTTTCAGTCATGACTTCTTTGGTCAAGCGATCACTATAAGCTAAGCCACTCGCTAATAAACCGTCACTATTTTTTGACTTGACCCGTAAAATACCGACAACTTTTAACGTTTTGGTTTTGCTTGCATCAGCCATTCGTTGATAGTCATTACTTGGCAAAAAGTTACCTGTTGGTAGTTGCTGATAGTAGTCGTCATTTGCAACGAGTTTGATAGTTGTACCCAGCAATTGGTCAAAGTTAAACCGCTCATTTTCCTTAACTTTAAAGCCAATATTTTTCAGCGCGTTAATGTTGATGGAATTGTCACGATTAACGATCATAACTACATCCGTTGTTTCAGTGGGATAATTACCAGCAATCACTTTATAGTTACTCTTCAAAAAACTCTGCCCGCCAGTTCGATCGATGGGATAAACGGAACCACCGACACCGGTAGCTTGAGCCATCATTGCTGAGGCATCAGTACCACCGGTTTCTTTAGCATTAGAGAATTTTACCGGCTTATACTTTCCATCTACTTCCCGGACCAAATTTAAACCAGTAGCATAAGTTTTACTGATGTTATTAGTCAATTTATGACTGATACCATCTACGTAATTTAAATATTTTTGGGTCAGTTTATTATCATGCTGCGCTTTTTCAGCAGCACTGGTCTTGGCCGTTACATTTTGACGCTTTGAGAATTTAGTATCTGTATTTTGATTCTGAGTACTGGTATCCTGTCCGACTTGGGTAATGGTAATTGGAAATTGAGACAGTGTCTCACGCTGAGTTTTATCGATTTGTTTTTGAAAACCATTGGATAAGGCCAGTACGATCGCGATCCCGATGATGCCGATACTAGACGCAAACATTGTCAAAAAGGTACGTCCTTTTTTTGTGCGAATATTGTTGAAAGACAACTTCAAGGCAGTCCAAAAACTCATCTTAGTTCGTTTAAGCTTGAATTCATCTGCTTTGGGATGTTCCTCATGGGGCCGAGAATCATGTTGGATTTGTCCATCAGCAAACTCGATAATGCGATCAGCATATTCGTGTGCTAAGTCTGGATTATGGGTTACCATGATAACCAGCCGTTCTTTGGATAACTCTTGGATCAACTGCATAATCTCATTACTGGTTTCGGTATCCAATGCGCCAGTTGGTTCATCAGCCAACAGGATTTCAGGATCGTTGGCAATTGCTCGGGCAATAGCTACCCGCTGCATCTGGCCGCCAGATAATTGGTTGATTTTTTTATTCATGTGGGGACCCAAGCCCACTCTAACTAAAGCATCCTTAGCTTTCTGCTTTTTCTCGGCGGCAGGCACCCCACTTAGGGTCATCCCCATCTCCACGTTATCAAGCAAGCTTAAGTGATTGATCAAATTATAACTTTGAAAAATAAAGCCAATAGAATTATTGCGGTAAGCATCCCAATCAGAATCCTTAAAAGATTTGGTAGATTTACCATCAATAATCAAATCTCCAGAATCATACTGGTCTAAACCACCAATCACATTTAACATCGTTGTTTTCCCAGAACCACTGGGTCCTAAAATTGCAACGAATTCTTGCCGACGAAAAGCAACCGAAACATTATCTAGTGCTTTGGTGATACTGTCGCCGACATGATAATACTTCTTAATATTTTTTAGTTGTAGCAAAGCGTCACGTCCCCAAATTTTATTTGTTAATGCTATTGTAACTGAACGCTAATTAAAAACGGCAATGATACGGTTTCCGAACACAAAAAAAGAGATTATTGGTCAATCACGATCAAAATCTCTTCTATTATATAGTTTTACAATTTTATGAGCATCCGTCTAAGGGTCGAATTACTTAGTACCAACGGCTTCTTTAGCTGGAAATACTTGAATTTTACCATCCACTAAATCGATATTTAGATCTTTAACATTCAGGTGATCCAGATAAAAATCTGTGATCTGATCTTGTACATTTTGTTCAATCACCCGACGCAATGGTCGTGCCCCCATGGCTTCATCATAACCTTGCTCGATCAACCAGTCTTTGGCTGCCTGACTGACATGCATCTTCATACCTTTCTTATCCAAGCTATGTTGTACGTCAGCTAACATCAAATCTACGATTTCACCTAAATCAGCTTTGCTCAAGTGACTAAATTCAACAATGCCATTGAACCGATTCAAGAATTCAGGCCGGAAGTATGGCGCCAATCGTTGCATCAACGTCAAATCTTTAGCCTTATCTGAAGACAAAGCTTCATTACCAAAACCAGCATTAGACGTTGCAATGATCACGGTATTCTTGAAGTCTACCACGTTGCCTTGGCCATCTGTTAAGCGGCCATCGTCTAAGACTTGTAACAACAAAGTCAATACTTGGGGATCAGCTTTTTCAATTTCATCCAAAAGGACAATGGCATAAGGATTGCGCCGAACCTGTTCAGTCAATGTGTTCCCATTGTCTTCATAGCCAACATAACCTGCTGACGTGCCAATCAGTTTAGAAACAGCGGTTCGATCAGAATATTCTGACATATCTAAGCGAATGATCGCATCTTTTTTACCAAACAGATCTAAAGCTAATTGCTTGGCTAATTCTGTCTTACCGACACCAGTTGGACCAACAAAGAGAAAGCTGCCAATTGGCCGATTACTCTCGTCAAAACCGGCTCTATTCCGACGAATGGCTTTAACAACCATATCAACGGCTTCGTCTTGACCAATAACTTTACCCTTAATTCGTTGAGCCATGCCTTGCAGCCGTTGAATATCGGAAGTCCCCATCTTACCAACAGGAATACCTGTCAGACGTTCAACAGCCTGGGCAACATCATCAGGTGTCGCAATAACTTTTTCATCTGTAGCTTGCTTACCGTTTAATTGCTGTTCGAGCTTTTCAATTTTAGTTTTAAGATTAGCTGCTTTTTCAAAATCCTCAGCTTTTGCAGCAGTATCTTTTTGCTGATTCAAGGTCTTAATTTGTTGCTCTAAATCAACTTTATCAATAACCGGATGTTTAGCAGCTAAATGTGCTGCCGTCATATCGATCAAATCAATTGCTTTATCTGGTAATTGCCGTTGGGGGATATATTGGACCGAATAGTCAACAGCAGCTTGCAAAACATTGTCAGGTAAAACCACATGATGGTGTTTTTCATATAACCCTTTAACACCCTTCAAAATCTCAAACGTCGTGCTGGCTGATGGTTCGTTAACGACCACGTCATTGAACCGACGCGCTAAGGCCGCATTTTTCATAATAGTATTACGATACTCATCTTGTGTCGTTGCCCCAATCACGGTAATTTCACCACGAGACAAAGCTGGCTTGATAATATCGGCCATTCCTTTGCCACCCTGCTCCCCTGTACTGCCAGTACCTAAGATTTGGTGAATCTCGTCAAAGAACAGAATGACGTTTCCCGCTGCTTTGACTTCTTTAATTAAATTTTGAATATTCTCTTCAAAGGAACCCCGATATTGTGTCCCTGCTTCCAAAGACGAGAGATCAATCGAATAAATTGCTTTATCTTTGATTGTTTCAGGGACATTACCAGCAACAATAGCTTGAGCTAGACCTTCAACAACCGCCGTTTTACCAACCCCAGCATCGCCAACTAGAATTGGATTATTCTTTGTCCGCCGACTTAAGATCTCAGCAGTTTCTTGAATTTCTTTGTCACGTCCAATGACTGGGTCTAAAAGACCATCTCGGGCTTCTGCCGTTAAATTGCGACCTAGCTTCTCCAAAATACCGCCTTTTTTGATCGCATGTTCACCCGTATTTTCTACCGGAATTTCATTAGTTTCAGTTGGTAATTTACCTGTTGCGCGATATTGGGCAAATTGATCTGGCGTCAATCGATGCCCATTAACAATATAACTAGCGGTTTCATTACCATTCATTTGTCTAAAAATATCATTAAAGAAATCGTCCATGTTACTGTTCCCAAAAATGTCGTTTGCCATAGAAATACCCTTCCTTTCTAAATCGAAGAATATCATAAATTTTTTTACAGTTTAAAATCATTGTTGTAAAACTATTTTCATTTATTTAGTTTACATAATACATAATATACCTAAATTAGCACTCGGTCAAGTAGAGTGCTAATTTTTTTTTTTAAAAAGAGCGTAAGTGAAGCTGGTCAACTTGGGAGCACTAACCTAAATTAGGCAGATGAAGCGCTAGCTTCAGCAAGTAATTAAGGTTAGGTGACAAAGTTAGCTTCACGAACGCGTTTAAAACAGAGCGTGGCAAAAGGTGGTCAACGACAGAGCATTAACAAGACTGGTGATAAATGGCGTTCTTTCCATTTGAGCCAGTCGCTGTTAAGTGATGGCGTTACCTTTTGAAGCGCGTTTAAAACAGAGCGTGGCAAAAGGTGGTCAACGACAGAGCATTAACAAGACTGGTGATAAATGGCGTTCTTTCCATTTGAGCCAGTCGCTGTTAAGTGATGGCGTTACCTTTTGAAGCGCGTT
>NZ_JACGCJ010000057.1 GCF_021030645.1 Agrilactobacillus fermenti
TCTTCATCACTTCGATCAGATGTCAAACGGTGTGGGTTTGATATTCGATCGAAGTGATGAAATAATCGCCCATCGGAATATCGAAAAAAATCTCTCAAATCGTGTCCAAGATATTGACTCAAATCCATTTTTATTCACACCTCTTGGATTTAGTTTTTAGATATGAGAAAGAGATAATCCCAAGAATAGAAAGAAATGAGATAGTGATTTGTGATAGATATATTGAGACTTTAGAAGTTAGAGATGGGATAAGGGGGGTACCTCAAGATCTTATTCATAAGAATATTAAAATTTTTAAAAAGCCAGATATTACTATATTTCTAGATATTGATAAAAATTTGATATTTAAAAGAATGATCGATCAGATGGATAAAAGAAGTGATTATATATTAGGGTTGGATTTTATGTCAAAGGGTAGTAAAAGAGAAACTATGTTAAGTTATTTAGATAAGCAAAGAATAAGGTATCAAGAGATTTTTAAAGACTATGATGATAGAGAGGTTTTTATAGTGAAGAATGAGTCAGAAAAAGAAAAGATTCTGAAAAATATTTTTAGCGAGGTTAATTAGTAAAGTGATATGAAAATGGAAAAAACATTATTGCTGTTTAAACCTGATGCTAATAAAAGAAATTTAATTAGTCCAATTTTAAATTTGATTGAAGAAAAAGGCTTTGTAATATGCAAAATTAAAGTTAAAAATGCAACAAAATACTTGGTATATGAACATTACTATAATAACTTACAGGGAAATAATATTATGTTCTTGGAAAGAATATATAAGTATTTTTCTCAAACACCGATATTAGCAGTGGAAGTTGAAAAAACGAATTCGATTCTAGATCTTAGAAGATTAATTGGAGAGAGTGATCCTTCTAAGTCAGGTGGAAATACTATAAGAGGTAGGTGGGGAATCGATAGTTATACTAAAGCTATAGAACAGGGAAGAAGTTGTGAGAATTTAGTGCATGCTTCTGACTCCATGGCAGCATATATTCATGAACGAAAATTATGGTTATAAAATAGGCGGAGGATACTTATGAAAATATGTCTAGTACATGAAGAATATCCCATAACGAGTAATTTTGGTGGAATAGCCACATATCAATATACTATGGCTAAAATATTAGCAGATTCTGGAAATAAAGTAACAGTTATCTGTCGATCAGAAAAACCAACAAGAAAAATATATAGTAATAATTTTAATATTATACCTATATATATTGAGTCATTCGAAAAAAATAAAAAAGAGGGAATGAATAAGTTTAGATTAGCCGTTTGTAAACATCTTCTGAAATTACAACGGGAGGATAGTGTTGATATTGTAGAAACTCCCGACTGGGGGGCTTCTTGTGTCTACTTTCAAGAGAATGACAATAGAAACATTCCGATAGTTGTGAAACTTCACACACCATTGTTTGTATGGGAAAAGTTTAATAGGTTTCAATTTAACAAGGAGTATAGAGAAGAAACTCTGCGATTAGAGCGAGAGCAAATTATTAATTCGGATGCTTTAATATCATGTACGAAAAATTTGTTAGATCTGGTTGTCGATGAATATAAACTCAGAAAAAATACCGGGAAAGTTATTCTTAACCCATTGTCTGAGAATAAATACATTAATAGGAATGTTTCTACTTATTCTGAAGATATAGTAAATGTAACATATGTAGGAAGTTTAGAGGAGAGAAAGGGAGTATTAGCTTTATCTAAGGCATTATCGTCACATCCTAGTAATTTTCGCAAATTTGTTTTTAATTTTGTTGGCAAGGATACAAACAGGAATTACTACATGGATTCAACTATGGAAGAAATTAAAAAAGAATTAAAAGGAACAAATATAAATATACATTTCTATGGTCAAAAAGAACATTCCAAGGCTATAGAATTAATGGAAAAAGCGGATGTATTAATATTTCCTTCACTATACGATAATTTACCATATGTAATATTAGAAGCTATATCTCTTGGGAAACCAGTTATTTCGAGTAATAGAGGTGGAATACCGGAAATAATAACTAATAAACAAAGTGGGATTTTAATTGATCCTATGAATGCAGCTGATTATATTTCCGCAGTTAACTTTTTAAGACCGTTGTCTACTAGAAAAAAAATAGGAATAACGGCGAAAAGAGTAGCTAAGAATTATAGTGAAAGTAAAGTTTTAGGGGACGTGTTAGTAAATTACGCTGACGTTATTGATAAGTATAAGATACAGAAGCTTAGTGGAATGGAGGATTGTCCGTGAAAAGATGGGAAGTGATTTCAAATTTATTGAAAGAATTATCAAAGGACAATTTAATAATTGGCGAAGTTGGTGTTTTTGAAGGGAAAACAACAAGATTTGTCTTTGATGAAAACGAAAAATCTATAGAAGAGTATGATTTAATTGACCCCTTTAAAACATATCCTGATTACGACAATATAAATTATGATGTTCGAGCCAATCAAATAAAATTGAACTATGCTGAATTAAAATTGGAAAAATATATTAATAACAAAAGAAAAATTAAATTATACAAAGATTTTTCAGAATATGCAGTTAAAAAATTTAAGGATAACTATTTTGATTGCGTATTTATTGATGCAAACCATGAGTATAAATATATAGTCAACGATATAGAAATGTGGTTGAAAAAGCTTAAAGTTGGAGGGTTATTGATAGGACATGACTTTAACTATCCGGATTTACCGGATGTAAAAAAGGCTGTGGAGACTCATTTTGGAGATCACTATTTTTTAGAAGATGATTATATTTGGTGGGTTAAGAAAGGGGAAACATTGAATGAGTAAGAAATTTCATAGAGCATTTGGAGTTTATGGTATTATTTATTCTACAAATGGTTTAGCAGTTATAAAAAAAAATGGAGGTCCTTATATTAACAGGTATGATTTACCTGGGGGAAGCTTAGAAGATGGAGAGTCATTATATTTGGCGATAAAAAGGGAAATTAAAGAAGAGACCAGACTCGTGGTTGATGATTTAAAACAAATAGGTATAACCAGTTTTAAATACCCATGGCATTACGAACAATGGAGATATAACCAGCATATTTGTGTTTTTTATGATGTAACACATTTTACAGGTAAAATTGCAGAAAACGTTAAAAATTTTGAAGGTCAGGATTCATTGGGAGCAAAATTTATTTCCCTTAATAATTTAACAATCGAGAATGCTTCCCCGCTGGTTCTGAAAGCAAAGGAGTATATACAGAACGGAAGAAAATTTGATTCAAAAGACAAGATTTTTAAAAATTGGATTGTACTTGAAAAAGAAGTATTTTAATAATTTATTTAGCTAGTTAAAATTATTCAATTGTTTTTTTTGGAACTACTCCGTGTCAAGTAGACAACTCAAATAATTAAAATGCTTATGCACTTTTCTTAAGGTTCTATACTTTTTGGTGTTGGTGGACGTCAGTCCACTGGCACCTTATTTTTATACCAATTTTGAGACACAAAAAAGGAACACCATGTTCCTATGTTACAAATCAAGTCGTCTAAAACCAATTGAAAGAAGGATGAATGATGTTCCCTACTACTGATTTTACAGAAAATGTTTTAGGAATCAAGGATAGAAATATAAAATTTGATGAAAATCTACCTTTTGAAACGAAAAAGATCAAAGATGAACGTGCCGCTGTTTACCATGCCAAGCTAGAAAGCCAGGAAACCCATTGCGTAAACTGTGGCTTTGAAGGCAGTTTGATCAAATATGGGACGAAAACCTGTCGGTTAAAATTACCTAATGTGACGGCTACACGACAACCGGTCTATTTGGAATTGAAAAAACAACGTTATCTGTGCAAGCAATGCCGAACGACTTTTATGGCAGAAACTGAGGTTGTGGCAGCTCATTGTTCGATCACTCGACCAGTTCACTGGGCGATCACCCTAGATGCTCGTACCAACATATCACTCAAAACTATTGCCCAACCCTATCATATCTCAAGCGCCTCAGTCTAACGGATCTTGATCCAAGATAATGTCTACTCACTTCAAGAAAAGCGAAATTATTTACCAGAGCATCTTTATTTCGACGAATTCAAAGCAACAGACACCTATAGCTTTATCTGGATGGATACCCAGAGCCATGACCTTGGGGCTATCCTGCCTTCGCGTCGAATAGCGACACTCAAGGATTACTTCTTAGGTTTTCCTTTAGCCGAGCGGCTAAAAGTTAAAAGTATCGTCGTCGATCTAAATGCGGCCTACATCAATTTTATTCCAGCTGTATTTCCTAATGTACAGATCATTATCGACCGTTTCCATATCATCAATATGGCTAATCGTGCTTTGAATACTTGTCGTAAGCAGTTGATGAAACAACAGAAACACAGTTCCAGAGAATATAAATTACTTAAATCTAACTGGCGTACTTTCTTGCGTGACGCTAAAACTCTGGAAGCCAAAAAACTGAGTTATCACCCAGCAGTTGGTTATTACGATACCGATGTCAATCTAGTCCATCTTGCTTTAAGCCTAGATGAGACCTTCAAACAAACTTATGAAGTTTACCAAGGCATTTACTCAGCGGTTCACGATCGTGATGCGAAAGCCTTGAAAGCAGTCTTGAATAACTACCGACCATTACACGATGAAATGGATACGACTATCAGAAGTCTTAAAATACATTGGCAGGCACTCTTCAATAGTTGTCGTTATGACTACTCTAATGATCCAATTGAAGAGACCAATCATAAAATCAAAGAGATCAAACGTACCAGCTATGGCTTTAGAAACCAACGAAATTTCAAACTCAGAATCTACCTGCAATTCGCCCATATCTAAATAAATAAAGCAATCCAGCCAAAGGCTGGCAGGCCATTACTTGACTGTAACAAAAAAAGTTAGACCGATTAAGATCTAACCTCTCAAAATCTTTATAAAAAATGTTCACCAACACTTATTGACAAAGAACCTTTCTTAATGGCATGGCACCCATATTCGTTGGGGGGTCATGCCGTTAAGTGTTTCTTGGCGACGTTCATTGTTATACCAATCGATACAACGTGAAATCTGAAGCGCTAGTTCCTCTTGTGAATACGCTTGTTCAAAGGCGAAGAATTCTTCTTTCATGTGACTCCAGAAGCTCTCCATAGGACTGTTGTCTCCAG
>NZ_JACGCJ010000058.1 GCF_021030645.1 Agrilactobacillus fermenti
GACTTATCAATCTGTCCACAACGTACCAGTCTATTCAGAAACGCTTAAGTTATTGAACCGCCGTATACGGAACCGTACGTACGGTGGTGTGAGAGGCCGACCCGTTAGGGTCTCCTACTCGATTCTTGGCAAAAGAAAAGGAGCAAAACATATGTTTGATGTGATTGATGAATTATCCGTTCAAGCGATTCGAATGTTAAGTGTACAAATGATTCAAAAAGCAAATTCCGGTCACCCTGGGCTACCTCTGGGGGCTGCACCGATGGCTTACGTACTTTTTCGCAATCATTTAAAAGTAGACCCTAAGCACAGTGATTGGTTCAATCGTGATCGGTTCGTTTTATCTGCTGGTCATGGATCAGCCTTGTTGTATAGCTTGCTGCATCTTTCCGGTTTTGAGCTATCATTAGATGATTTGAAAAATTTTCGTCAGTTGCACACTAAAACACCTGGGCATCCTGAAGTTGGACAGACACCAGGTGTGGACGCCACAACTGGGCCACTGGGGCAAGGTATCGGGATGGCCGTGGGCATGGCTTTATCAGAACGTCATTTAGCCAGTCAGTTCAATCGCAATGGGCATCAATTGATCAACCATTTGACCTACGCTTTATGTGGCGATGGTGACCTCATGGAAGGTGTTTCCCATGAAGCCGCTAGTTTGGCCGGCCATCTTAAACTGGGAAAGTTAATTTTATTGTATGACTCTAATGATATTTCATTGGATGGGGCTAAAGGGCGCTCCTGTTCGGAAAATACCAAGCAACGTTTTGAAAGTTATGGCTGGCAGTATCAACGGGTTGACGACGGCAACGATTTAGCAGCCATCGATCAAGCAATTGTGCAAGCAAAGGCTGACGAAACCAAGCCATCGATCATTGAAGTACGTACGACCATTGGTTTTGGCGCTAAAGACGCTGGCACGAATAAAGTTCATGGGGCCCCATTGAGTTCGGAAAATATGACAGTCTTACGACAAAATCTTCAGTGGCAACGACCTGAATTTGAAATGCCACCAGTAGTTTACCAGCGATTACAACAAACATTAGGGCAGCGCGGTTCCCAGAAATTTTCTGCTTGGCGCCAAAGTTTTCAGGCTTTCTGCAATGCAATGCCTGGGGTTGCTCATAAATTGGGGCGCACGATTAAGGGTTCGCTTCCTAAAGATTGGCAGCGAGGTATGCCAGTTTATGTTGCCAATAGTCAAGTTTCTGGTCGAGATGCCAGCGCTTCAGTGTTACAAAGGTTACATGATACCTTGCCCCAACTTTGGGGTGGTTCTGCCGACTTGGCGAGTTCTAATCGGACAGATTTTAAGACAGAAGCAGTATTGACCGCAACAGATTTTGAACAACGCAATATCGCCTTTGGTGTACGTGAGTTTGCGGAAGCCACTATTATGAATGGCATCGCGTTACACGGCGGTTCGCGGATATTTGGGAGTACCTTTTTAGTGTTCTCAGATTATATGCGGCCGGCTATTCGCTTAGCGGCCTTACAAAAATTACCAGTTATCTACATATTTACCCATGACTCGTTAGCGGTTGGTGAAGATGGCCCCACCCATGAACCGGTGGAACAAGTGATGAGTTTGCGAAATATTCCGAATGTGACGGTGATTCGGCCAGGAGATGCGAATGAAGTTGTTGGGGCTTGGCAATGTGCCATTGAAAATACGACTGGCCCCACCGTCTTAGTTTTATCAAGACAGGCGCTAACCACGTTTACCACACAACCACCCTTAGCTGCCCATACGGGGGTACAACGCGGTGGCTATATGCTTTCACCGGCACGTTCAGAATTAGACCAAACTGGCATTTTGCTTGCGACTGGTTCAGAGGTACAGCTGGCTTTAAAAGTACAAAAACGGTTGTGGACTCAGGGATTGAATCTATCGGTCGTTTCGTTACCAAGTTTTGAACTATTTCAACAGCAGAGTCAAGTTTATCGCGAGCAAGTTTTGCCACCGAACTTGGATTTTCGCGTATCAATCGAAGCAGGCAGCACCTTAGGCTGGGAACGGTTCACTGGGTTAAATGGTCTGGCTATCGGCATCGATACGTTTGGTGCAAGTGGCCGCCCAGATGAAGTCTTGGCTAACTATGGTTTTACTGCTGAACAAATCAGTCATCAGATCTTGTTTGCTTGGCGCACTAAATGTCAGTTAGCTGCTCGAAAAAATATCGGTTAGATATGTTAAAATATACGAGATTAAGTAAGGAGCAAAGAAAATATGATCATACAATTTAAAGAACCATTGCAACGAGATATTGCCCAGGAAATAAAAGCAAAATTAGAAGCGCTACCCAGTCAAGTATTTCTAATTCGCAATCATATGGCCGCTATGGGCGTGAAAGCTTTTGACTTCACGCAAAAAGAAGCTAGCGCGATTGAGCAGGTCACTTTTGATGATCCTAGCTTTACGTTGGGGAGTCGCCAATTTCAACCAGAAGATACGGTCATCGAATTGCCCCACACCAATATTGGCGGTGACAATTTCACGATGATGGCAGGGCCTTGCTCAGTTGAATCTGAAGACCATGTACGGCGGATGGCTAAAGTAGCCAAAGCTGGTGGGGCGACAGTTCTACGTGGCGGGGCCTTTAAGCCAAGAACGTCACCTTATTCATTCCAAGGCTTAGGGGAAGCTGGTTTGAAGTATTTACGTGAAGCCGCTGACGAAAGTGATATGGACGTGATCACTGAAGTTATGGACGTCCCTCATGTCGATATGGTGGGCCAATACACAGATATTTTCCAAATTGGCGCTCGCAATATGCAAAACTTCTCGTTGTTAAAGGCAGTTGGCAAAACAAATATTGCGGTGGGTTTAAAACGTGGTATGTCAGCTACTTTAGATGATCTTTTGAATGCAGCCGAATATATTGCTTCGGAAGGTAACCATAACATTTTCTTGATTGAGCGTGGCATTCGGACCTTTGATAATAAATATACGCGTAATACGTTTGATTTGGCAGCAATTCCGGTCTTGCGTCAACTGACCCATTATCCGGTGATTGCCGATCCAAGCCATGCTGTCGGTGAATGGGATCTCGTCACACCGATGGCAAATGCTGCGGTTGCTGCTGGTGCGCAAGGTGAAATCGTTGAGATCCATGATGATCCAGCCCATGCCCTATCTGACGGCCCCCAAGCTTTGAAACCCAAGACTTATTTAGAAATGACCCGGGAAGTCTTTGCATTACGGAAGACGATGGCCTCTTTCAAGGCGACAGCTAATGTCAGCGATTAATCTTGCTTTACCAGATAAAAAATATCGCGTTGAAATTGAGCGGGGTACCTTACAGAATTTAGGACCTTTAGTCAAAGAAGTTTGGACACCACAAAAAGTATTATTAGTTTCAGATACCAATGTGGCACCGCATTATAGTCAAACGGTCATTGATCAATTAACAGCTGCAGGTTTTCAGGTGACGCTAGCGACATTCCCAGCTGGTGAAGCTTCGAAGAACTTAGCCACCGTGCAAAAATTGTATCAGACTTTAGTCACCCAGCAATTTTCTAGAAGTGATGGCGTGCTGGCTTTGGGCGGCGGTGTTGTCGGTGACTTAGCCGGCTTTGTGGCCGCAACTTACATGCGAGGCATTCATTTTATTCAGGTACCAACTTCATTATTAGCCCAAGTTGATAGTAGTGTTGGTGGTAAGACTGGCGTTGATTTTGGAACGGGGAAAAATCTAGTTGGCGCATTTTATCAACCCGATCTAGTGGTGATCGACCCTGATACACTAACAACCTTGTCCCAGCGATACTTGGTTGAGGGTTATGCTGAAATCGTTAAAATGGCGGCTATTGCCAATGATCAAACTTTTTGGCCGTTGATTGAAAAGATACATAACCCGGGAAATATTCAAACTGAAGCCCAGGCATTGATTGAACACAGTGTGGCTTTCAAAGCTGCCGTGGTCATGCAGGATGAAAAAGAAGGTGGCTTGCGGCAGATCTTAAATTTTGGACATACTCTGGGTCATGCCATCGAATTAAAAGCCAATGGTCAGCTAGCTCATGGTGAAGCTGTTAGTATTGGGATGGTGCAATTAAGTCGCGTATTTGCGGTCAAAGGTTTAACGCCGGAGCCAGTTGTGGCAGCACTAACTCAGCAGTTACAAGCAGTGGGACTACCTATCAATTCACCATTGATTCATGATGCTGAAATTTTTGAACAATTGAAACTAGATAAAAAGAATCGTAATGGTAAATTAAATTTGGTTTATCTCAAAGCTTTTGGGCAACCGGAAATTTTACCTGTGGCAACCGATAAGTTGGCGGAATTTTTCGCAATGTTGGTTGAATAGATCACTGAATTAAATTGGGTACTAAAAAATGACAGATTACAAGGCGATTACTTTGTACCTGTCATTTTTTAGTGCGCCCGGCATGGGCGCTAACTTGGTGGTGAAAGTCCACTATAGACCGTAGTAGTCGGAACTATTAGTTGAGGACAAGGGTGTCCACCGTGAGGTGGAATCTGAAGGAAGTCTAAAGC
>NZ_JACGCJ010000059.1 GCF_021030645.1 Agrilactobacillus fermenti
TAACAACAAACGTCGCCAAGAAACACTTAACGGCATGACCCCCAACGAATATGGGTGCCATGCCGTTAAGAAAAGTGCATAAGCATTTTAATTATTTAAGTTGTCTACTTGACACGGAGTAGTTCCGTTTGCGGTATGTCTTTTTAATTTGGTCTTTGGATAGTCTACTCGCTATTAATGCTAATTTTTGGTAGACTTTATAGGAAAATAATAAAACTGAAGAGGGGATACGATGCAGACATTAACTGCAGAAAATTTGTCTCGGGCATATGGGGACAAAACCCTATTTGATCAAGTCAATTTTTTGATCCACAGCGAAGATAAAATTGGCTTGATTGGTTTGAACGGCACCGGTAAAACAACTTTGCTGGAAACCATTGCTGGTATCCAAACACCAGATGCTGGTCAGTTTACCAAACCTAATGACTATAAGATCATTTATTTACCTCAAGAAACTAAATTAGAGTCTGGGACTGTTTTACAGGCCGCTTTAACAGGCACAGGGCCAGAATTTGAAGCGACTCGTAACTATGAATTAAGTTTAGATAAATATAATGGTAATCCTGATAATCAAGCGTTACAGGATCAGTTTTTCCAAGCAGAGAATGCAATGAACCGGTTAGATGCTTGGCAGTTAGACACACAGCTAAAAACAATTTTAACCGAATTAAAAATCACGAACTTCAATCAAGCTGTTACTGAGCTGTCAGGTGGCCAAATGAAGCGGGTAGCCTTGGCCCAAGCTTTATTGTCTACCGCCGATCTATTGATCTTAGATGAACCCACAAACCATTTGGATTTTGATAGTATTGCTTGGTTGGAAAAATATTTACAGAGTTATCCTGGCGCATTAATGATTGTGACGCATGATCGTTATTTCTTAGATGCGGTAACCAATCGTATTTTTGAATTAGATCGCGGCCGCCTGACTGAATTTAAGGGTAATTATGAGGCTTATGTCACGCAAAAACAGACACAAGTCCAATTAGAGCAAGAACAAACACATAAACAAAAACAATTATATAAACAAGAGCTGGCTTGGATGCGTGCCGGTGCCAAGGCACGTTCAACAAAGCAGGCGGCCCGTATTACCAGATTTAATGATTTGAAAGATCGTTTAAATACCGATCAGCAGGAACAATCACTTGAAATTGATATTCAAGAACAGCGGCTAGGCAAGAAAGTAATTGCTTTAAAAAAAGCGAATCTTGCCTTTGAGAACCAAGTGATCTTGAAAAATTTTGACTTGTTGGTACAGGCAGGGGATCGGATTGGGATCACGGGCGCGAACGGGGCTGGTAAGAGTAGTTTGTTAAATGTGGTTGCCGGGCGAGTGCCCTTAGATTCAGGTGTTTTAACAATTGGTGAAACTGTTAAAATGGCTTATTATACTCAAATCACGGAACCTATCGACCCTAATGTACGTGTCATTAAATACTTGGAAGATGTGGGCCATAATGTCACGAATAGAAGTGGTGAAACAACGAGTGTCACCCAATTGTTGGAGCAATTTTTGTTTCCTCGCAGCATGCATGGTACGTTAGTAGCGCGTTTATCCGGCGGAGAGAAGCGCCGACTATATCTTTTAAAGTTATTAATGAGTGAACCTAATGTGTTATTGCTAGACGAGCCTACGAACGATTTTGATATCCAGACGTTAAGTGTATTGGAACATTATTTGGATCAGTTTAATGGGACAGTAATCACGGTGAGCCATGATCGCTATTTCCTAGACGCAGTAGCCGATCAGCTGTTGATATTTAAAGGCAATGGTCTGATTGATCGTTATACGGGCCGATTGAGTGATTACTTGGCAGCTGACGCGCATCAATCTAATGATAATAGTCAGACGGCTGCTAAATCTGTGCAATCGACATCGGATGATTTAAAAGCACCACAAGTAAAAAATATCGCCAAAAAGACCAAACTCACTTATAATGAGCAAAAGGAATTTGAACAGATCGAATCTGTTTTGGATGACTTAGATAATCAGATTCAAGCGTTAAAACAAGAAATGGCGCATACGGATGGTACGGATTATCAACGCTTAGGCGACTTGCAGCAGCAAATTGATAAGTTGAATCAGGCGGTCGACCAAAAGATGGATCGTTGGGATTATTTAAGTCAATATGCTTAAATTTGATTGCGTAATGAGATGAGGAGAGTTGTCATGTTAGAAGAGGCTTATTTGGATTTAGAGCGAAAAATTCTAGAACAAGGTCATTATAAAAACGACCGCACGAATACGGGAACCTATAGTATTTTTGGGTATCAGATGCGTTTTGATTTGAGTACTGGATTTCCCCTATTGACCACTAAAAAAGTACCCTTTGGTTTGATTAAGAGTGAATTATTATGGTTTCTAAAGGGTGACACTAATATTCGTTTTTTGCTGCAACATAAGAATCATATTTGGGATGAATGGGCGTTTAAAAACTTTGTTGAAAGTGATGCCTATCATGGTCCTGATATGACTGATTTTGGACATCGAGCTGAGCAAGACCCAGCTTTTAAAAAGGTTTATACAGAACAAATGCAGCTATTTGATCAACGTATTTTGGACGATGCGCAATTTGCTCAGAAGTTTGGTAATTTAGGTGATGTTTATGGGGCACAATGGCGACATTGGCGGACAACTACTGGCGAAACGATTGATCAAATTCATAATGTGATCGAAATGATCAAGCACACACCGGATTCTCGGAGAATGATCGTGTCCGCTTGGAATCCAGAAGATGTCCCTACAATGGCATTGCCACCTTGTCATACACTATTTCAGTTTTATGTGGCTGATGGGAAATTATCCTGCCAACTGTATCAACGCAGTGGTGATGTATTTCTTGGTGTCCCCTTTAATATTGCAAGTTATGCGTTATTAACACATTTGATTGCGCATGAGACGGGGCTGCAGGTGGGTGAATTTGTACATACATTGGGTGACGCCCATATTTATAAGAATCATCTCCGGCAAGTTAAAGAACAATTAACCCGTCAGCCTAAATCAGCACCAAAATTGATTTTAAACCCAGATAAGCATGATATCTTTAGTTTTGACATGGCAGATATTCGGGTTGAGGGTTACGACCCATACCCGGCCATTAAAGCACCGGTGGCAGTCTAGGAGTGAGACATTATGTTTGCATTTATTTGGGCAGAATCCAGTAATCATGTGATCGGTAATCAAGGGAAAATGCCTTGGCATATTTCCGATGATTTGAAATATTTTAAACGCACGACGTTGAATCATCCGGTGATTATGGGCCGCAAGACATTTGCTAGCTTTGGCAGTAAGCCTTTACCTAAACGAGAAAACATTGTGTTGACCCACCAGGACATAATTTTTTCAGAATCTTCGGTAACGGTCGTACATGACTTAGATAAGCTCTTAGCCCGTGAACAGCGTAAGCCGACTGAATTATTTTTCGTGATTGGTGGGGCGCAAATATTTACATTGTTTAAGCCCTATGTTACCCAATTGTTTGTGACCCGAATTCACCGGGCTGTCGATGGTGATACGTTTATGCCAACGCTGCCGTGGTCAGAATTTGCGTTGACCAAGCAAACACCCGGTTTGAAAAATGAACAGTGGCCGCATACGTTTGAAATTTATCAGCGGCAGAAAGATTTCGTAAAGTAAAGTATATGATATGCTTTATAGTCATAAAAATTATGATAAAGATTGTGAGGAGTTAGATCTCATTGGTCTAACTTTTTTAACCTTGGGTACCTACTTTTTAATGAGGGCCATTTTGATGTCTGTAATGGTCATAAAGTCGTTGCCGTTTTGGAACACGGTTAAAATAAAATTGTTCGCAAGTAAATAGAGAGGCTGGGACATAAGTCTTTTTATACAGCCTAAAGTAAAAAATTCCTTGAGATCTGATCTCAAGGAATTTTTTGCTTTTATGTAGGCACGAAGTGCCTTCCAATGTTATTCTATAAGCGACAAAA
>NZ_JACGCJ010000060.1 GCF_021030645.1 Agrilactobacillus fermenti
CAAGTTTGTGACTCATTATTATTTGTTGCTAGCGAATTGACTTCGCAAATGTTTGTTAGACCAAAAGGTCTAGCCTGCACATTTGATTATCGAAACTTTGTTCAGTTTTCAAAGGTCTACCTTGTTGAACAGCTTAATCAGTATAACACGTTATGAATAAATTTGCAAGCACTTTGTATATTTATTCTGTGAAGCGTTATGCCTTATCGCAACTGCAAGAACTACTATACCAGCGAAGCAAGCAAGTGTCAAGAAATTATCAAAAAAACTTTTTGTGTTGGGAATGGCATACAAATACAACACTTACATCAATAATGTTTGTGTTTTTAACCCCCAAGGGAATATTCATCCTTTATACATTCCCTAACTCATTATATTAACGAACATTATTTTGGCATCTTCTACTTTTCAAGTGTCATTCAGAGTAAATTTAATTAAAAAAAGTCTGAATTTGCTATAATTTAACTAGTTATATAAGGAGGCATAGTCATGTCAGAACTTAATCTTATCGAAGCATTTTTAAGTGAGCATCATTTAGACTTAATGGATTACTCCGCTGCAACACAAGAAGAAATCCAACAAAAACTGTCCTTATTCGAGATCCCAGGCAATATTGAGCGACTATCTGCGCGCTTTCTCAGTGAGACGGCACTGCTGTTACAACTTGATTTAAAATCAGCATTTCTTACCCTACATCAATTTGAAGCGACAGCCTATTTAGCTAAGAAAATTAATTATCACAATCGAATTAATGATTTACCACTTCAAGAAACAATTCAGCACGAAGCCACGCATTTGGTTACTGGATTAAAAAAACACCAACAGACTCAATTATTGTTAGATCTCTATCCTTTTGTTTATACAGAGCTTGAAGCGGGGCATTACCATAATTTACGCGTCAAGCTTGCGACACTTTACGATGCAGCTGATCTACCTCAGCCAATTCTTTACGAGGACACATTTAAAATCAACAAAAATGAGTACATCAATATCTGGATCTTACTTCTTATGACAATCATCAAACAAATCAATTAGTCAAAAGCCAACAAAAAATGACCCGGCCGATATTCCAAATCAGGAAAGGCTAGGTCATTTTAATTTCTTTAATAATTAGCTTCTTTTTGCAACTGTAACTCTCTTAAAATGCCATATAAACGGCCATAAACATCACTCGATGGACTACGAGGCCAAATCATGACAGCGGCACTTTCCGGTAAATCATCTGGCAAGCTCACGTGATCTGATGCAACCACTAAATCTGTATTTTGCAAGTCATCCGATGTATTTAGTATCTTTACAAAAGCTAGCGTTTTGATCATCTGTTCCAACCGACTGTTCTCAAAAAAGCTTGGTCGTAATTGAATATAAACGTTAACCATGTTCTTAGACTTATACAATGTTAATACTGGCTGCAAAACACCATAAAAAGCAGGTAAAATTTGCCGAAAGTACGGTTTGAACTTACTATATTTTTGATCCATCGCTAAATGTGCGAACGTGTTACTCAAACTACGATAGAGCGGCGTTGTCTCAATACCAGTTTGATCCAAAACATTTTGATCATCCGTATTAAATAGAAACATATTACTATTGTTAAAAGCCAACACACCAATCAAAATAGCCATCAGATTCGCCTTGATCACTTTGATATCTACCGATGTCTTAGACAGCGCGTCATGTTCATCTAAAGGCAAGCTATTCAGAAAATCAGCAACAAACTCAGAAATATCTTCGTTATAGTAGGTCAATTTTTGGAGAAAATTCTCAACCATAACCTTATTTGTTTCCGAATATACGGGTACCAAATTATAAACTAAGAATAACCCACCAGTCTCATTCATAAGTTCGGCATCACTTAAATCTTGTAAGTGATCTGTCCGGGTCTCTGCAAACTCCCGCACCAGATTTGGGTAAGCATAGTGCAGAATGTTCTGGGTTGCATTGAAGTCAATTAGATAATGATGCTTCATTCGTTGAAAACTTACGACCATGAAAATCGACAGCAATGTATTGACATTCGTACTAAACGATGAAATATCAAAGCTATGTCGCACTTCATCAACCGCTTCAAGGGCTTCTACGCGGGCAGCATCACTAAAGGGCCAACGATAGGCACCACATGCGCGCCAATATAGGCTCGTAATCGCAATTCGAATCGCCAACTCACTCTGCCCAACAAAACCCATTGGTTCATAAGTCATCCGAATGCCACGATCTTTAAGAAATGCGCGCATCGATTTTAAATGTCGCAATACAGTGGCCTTACTGCTGCCAAGATTAGCATAGAATTCTTTAAACGAGGTTTCTTTATCCTGTACGATTGCATCAATGAAACGATAAGGATAAGATTGTGCTGTCAAAAACGCATAATAAGCGCCAGCTTCAACGCTAAATAATTCTTCTAAATTAGCATTCTCCGTCCCCAACAAGTTATTTAAATCACTGATTAAACCCATGTAAGTATTGTACACACTACCATAGCTACGTCCCAGTAATTCAGCAACTTGCTTGATATTGATATCGGTGATTTTTTGCCCGTGCTGTTGAAAACAGCCAATCAATTGCTCTGGTGAAACTTCTTTTTGCTTCATTTCCAAGATACTCAAAAATAAATTATACTTTTCCATCTCGGAGAATGATAAAAATAGGTCATCAACCTTGCGCATGGTTAATCTCCCCCTGCGCCTGTTTGTGTCTTTACTAAACAGGCTATTAAGAATTTGTAACTTCCCCATCAAGTTGCCAAAAAGATAATGTCATTATCTCATATCAATGTTAACATATTTTTTATTATACATACTAAAAAAATTAAGTACAAACTCAAAACCCGCTATCTACTTTAATAATCGCACTAATTGGTCGTTTTTTCAAAGGATATTACCTAAAAATAAAAACAAAAAAAGATATAACGATTTGAGTGAAATCGGAACTACTCCGTGTCAAGTAGACAACTTAAATAATTAAAATGCTTATGCACTTTTCTTAACGGCATGGCACCCATATTCGTTGGGGGTCATGCCGTTAAGTGTTTCTTGGCGACGTTTGTTGTTA
>NZ_JACGCJ010000062.1 GCF_021030645.1 Agrilactobacillus fermenti
TCAATTCGCTAGCAACAAATAATAATGAGTCACAAACTTGAACTTTAGTTGAGAGTTTGATCCTGGCTCAGGACGAACGCTGGCGGCGTGCCTAATACATGCAAGTCGAACGAGAAACTTCTACCGAGTGCTTGCACTCAACTGAAGTTTCGAGTGGCGGACGGGTGAGTAACACGTGGGCAACCTACCCTAGAGCGGGGGATAACATTTGGAAACAGATGCTAATACCGCATAACAACCAGAAACGATTGTTTCTGGTTTGAAAGATGGTTTCGGCTATCACTCTAGGATGGGCCCGCGGCGTATTAGCCAGTTGGTGAGGTAACGGCTCACCAAAGCAATGATACGTAGCCGACCTGAGAGGGTGATCGGCCACATTGGGACTGAGACACGGCCCAAACTCCTACGGGAGGCAGCAGTAGGGAATCTTCCACAATGGACGAAAGTCTGATGGAGCAACGCCGCGTGAGTGAAGAAGGGTTTCGGCTCGTAAAACTCTGTTATCGAAGAAGAACGAGGGTAAGAGTAACTGTTTACCCTGTGACGGTATTCGATCAGAAAGCCACGGCTAACTACGTGCCAGCAGCCGCGGTAATACGTAGGTGGCAAGCGTTGTCCGGATTTATTGGGCGTAAAGCGAGCGCAGGCGGTCTTTTAAGTCTGATGTGAAAGCCTTCGGCTCAACCGAAGAAGTGCATCGGAAACTGGGAGACTTGAGTGCAGAAGAGGAGAGTGGAACTCCATGTGTAGCGGTGAAATGCGTAGATATATGGAAGAACACCAGTGGCGAAGGCGGCTCTCTGGTCTGTAACTGACGCTGAGGCTCGAAAGCGTGGGTAGCAAACAGGATTAGATACCCTGGTAGTCCACGCCGTAAACGATGAATGCTAAGTGTTGGAGGGTTTCCGCCCTTCAGTGCTGCAGCTAACGCATTAAGCATTCCGCCTGGGGAGTACGACCGCAAGGTTGAAACTCAAAGGAATTGACGGGGGCCCGCACAAGCGGTGGAGCATGTGGTTTAATTCGAAGCAACGCGAAGAACCTTACCAGGTCTTGACATCCTTTGTCAGTCTGAGAGATCAGATGTTCCCTTCGGGGACAAAGTGACAGGTGGTGCATGGTTGTCGTCAGCTCGTGTCGTGAGATGTTGGGTTAAGTCCCGCAACGAGCGCAACCCTTATGATTAGTTGCCAGCATTCAGTTGGGCACTCTAGTCAGACTGCCGGTGACAAACCGGAGGAAGGTGGGGATGACGTCAAATCATCATGCCCCTTATGACCTGGGCTACACACGTGCTACAATGGATGGTACAACGAGTTGCTAGACCGCGAGGTCATGCTAATCTCTTAAAACCATTCTCAGTTCGGATTGCAGGCTGCAACTCGCCTGCATGAAGCTGGAATCGCTAGTAATCGCGGATCAGCACGCCGCGGTGAATACGTTCCCGGGCCTTGTACACACCGCCCGTCACACCATGAGAGTCTGTAACACCCAAAGCCGGTCGGGTAACCTTTTAGGAGCCAGCCGTCTAAGGCGGGACAGATGATTAGGGTGAAGTCGTAACAAGGTAGCCGTAGGAGAACCTGCGGCTGGATCACCTCCTTTCTAAGGAAAAATTACGGAAAG
>NZ_JACGCJ010000063.1 GCF_021030645.1 Agrilactobacillus fermenti
GCACATACCGGTGTACTGAAATATACTCTAACAAACGAAAGACTGGAACGCCGTGGACTTATCAATCTGTCCACAACGTACCAGTCTATTCAGAAACGCTTAAGTTATTGAACCGCCGTATACGGAATCGTACGTACGGTGGTGTGAGAGGCCGACCCGTTAGGGTCTCCTACTCGATTATAAAAAAGCCTTGATTAAGCCTTTTACGTATCCAGGGTATCCGTTATAATAGCGGTAAACTAAGGAGGAATCACTGTGCAAACACAAACTGCAGCGGCAACAATTGCCCTGGGAGAGGTATTGGGTTCTCAGTTAAAACCGGGTGATGTGATCTTATTAAATGGTGATTTAGGTGCTGGTAAGACAACTTTTACCAAAGGAATTGCTCAAGGACTCGGCATTAGGCAACCAATCAAGTCACCCACTTTTACATTGATTCGTGAGTATCAGCGGGGGCGGTATCCACTCTATCATATGGATATGTATCGTTTAGAAAGCGGGGGCAGCGCGGATTTGGGCTTAGAAGAGTACTTTAATGGTGATGGGATCGTTGTGGTGGAATGGAGTCAGTATATTCAAAGTGAACTGCCGGCCACATATTTGACCATTGACTTGAAAAAAGATGCGCAAAATGATGCCTTTCGTCAAATTAATTTTACGCCTATCGGATCACACTATGAAAAACTGGTTCAGCAAGTTTTGGCGGCTTATCATCATGAGTGACGGCCAAGAACTAATTATTCGTGAAGCCGTACCTGAAGATGCTGAAGCATTACAAACGTATTTGCATGCTGTTCGGCAGGAATCAGATTTGTTATTGGTGACTGACGAGGATTTGGCTAATGATCGCCAATTACAGGCGCTGGCTTTAGCAGATATTTTTGAAAGTAACAATAATATTTTATTAGTGGCTATTTTGCACGATGAGATTATTGGCATGGTCAGGATCTCAGCTGAAGCGGATGAGCATATCCAACATGTGGGAACTTTAGGCATCTCAGTTCGCAAAGCCTATTGGAATCATCAAATCGGCACAATGTTACTGGGTGATGCCCTAGATTGGGCTCAAGAAACCAATGTTTTAAAACGAATTGAGTTGACCGTTCAAGTGCGAAATGAACGAGCAATCCATGTTTATAAAAAATTTGGTTTCGTTGTGGAAGGCCAATTACAACATGCTTTTTACACAACTACAGCTGGCTATTTAGATGTTTTATTAATGGCGAAATTGTTGGCATGATTGTAGAATAAAACAGCGTGTGACAAGGGGCGTTGCCTTTTGGCACACGTTTAAAATAAAATTGTTCGCAAACAAATAGAGGGTGAAAAACGGCTATACTCCTACTTAAGTAGACAGGTAAATAATTAAAACCTGTTTGCTTAGGAAGGAGTATTTTTTATGGGCCGAAAAGGTTCCAGATATTCTATTGATGAGAAACTTCATTTCATTGGCCTAC
>NZ_JACGCJ010000064.1 GCF_021030645.1 Agrilactobacillus fermenti
CACTTCGTTCCTTGAAAACCACATATCATGAAATATTCTAATAACCGAGAATCAACTGTGTATTAAATTGCCGAACGACCAGCACGACGTGCTAGGTCAAGTTAACAAGGGCGCACGGTGAATGCCTTGGCACTAGGAGCCGATGAAGGACGGGACTAACACCGATATGCTTCGGGGAGCTGTAAGTAAGCTTTGATCCGGAGATTTCCGAATGGGGGAACCTGACTATCCTGATCGATAGTTGGCCGTCAGTGAATTCATAGCTGGCGGCAGGCAGACGCGATGAACTGAAACATCTCAGTAGTTGCAGGAAGAGAAAGAAAACTCGATTCCCTGAGTAGCGGCGAGCGAAAGGGGAAGAGCCCAAACCAGGATGCTTGCATCCTGGGGTTGTAGGACTGAACATTGGAGTTACCAAGCGGCGGCTTAGCCGAATGACCTGGGAAGGTCAGCCAGAGCGGGTGAGAGCCCCTTAGGCCAAAGGCCGCTGCCTCCGTTCAGGATCCTGAGTACGGCCAGACACGTGAAATCTGGTCGGAATCTGGGAGGACCATCTCCCAAGGCTAAATACTCCCTAGTGACCGATAGTGAACCAGTACCGTGAGGGAAAGGTGAAAAGCACCCCGGAAGGGGAGTGAAATAGTTCCTGAAACCGTGTGCCTACAAGTAGTCAGAGCGCGTTAACGCGTGATGGCGTGCCTTTTGTAGAATGAACCGGCGAGTTACCTTTGCTTGCGTGGTTAAATCAGAAAAGATGGAGCCGCAGCGAAAGCGAGTCTGAATAGGGCGCAAGAGTAAGTAGAGGTAGACCCGAAACCAAGTGACCTACCCATGTCCAGGTTGAAGGTGCGGTAAAACGCACTGGAGGACCGAACCCACGTACGTTGAAAAGTGCGGGGATGAGGTGTGGGTAGCGGTGAAATTCCAAACGAACTTGGAGATAGCTGGTTCTCTCCGAAATAGCTTTAGGGCTAGCCTTGATGTAAGGATCACGGAGGTAGAGCACTGTTTGGACTAGGGGCCCGTCTTGGGTTACTGAATTCAGATAAACTCCGAATGCCGCTGATCTATCATCAGGAGTCAGACTGCGAGTGATAAGATCCGTAGTCGAAAGGGGAACAGCCCAGATCACCAGTTAAGGTCCCAAAATCTATGCTAAGTGGAAAAGGATGTGGAACTGCGCAGACAACTAGGATGTTGGCTCAGAAGCAGCCACCATTTAAAGAGTGCGTAATAGCTCACTAGTCGAGTGGTCCTGCGCCGAAAATGTACCGGGGCTAAGCATAGTACC
>NZ_JACGCJ010000065.1 GCF_021030645.1 Agrilactobacillus fermenti
ACAAACGCCTACGGCGAAAATTCAAACACGACCGTCATTTGATCGACAGTGACTACCTACCTAGAAAAAGTAAATACGAGTCTAATAATGCAATTTTTGGTGACCGAAATAGTTTTTCTAAGACTGACCCGGATGCAACTTTCATGCGCATGAAAGAAGATGCGATGCAAAATGGTCAGTTGAAGCCAGGTTATAATCTTCAGATCGCGACTCAAAATCAGTTTGCACTATACTACGATATCAACCAACGGCCAGCTGATCAAAGAACGTTGATCCCATTTTTACGATCTATGGATTTCCAAACAACACCCATAAAATATATTGTGGCAGATGCGGGCTACGGTAGTGAACAGAATTATAACTACATTGAAAACAAACTGACTGCACAAGCTCTGATCCCTTACGGGATGTTCGAAAAAGAGCAGACTCGATCCTATCGACGTGATGCAAGTAAAATAATGAACTGGAACTATGATCCGATCAAAGATTACTATACTGACGAGCATGGCATCAAATTCCACTTTATTAGAGAAGGTCACCGCAAAGACAAGAGTGGTTTCGTGCGAAACCTTCGAACCTATCGTGCTCTAGATTATGACGACCCGGAGGGTTATTACTATGCTCATACACCTGGAGGTAACCTGCGTCAGATCAACATCAATCCCAATTGGGAACACCATAAACAACAGATGCGTGAAAGACTAAAAGATAATGATGAAACAAAAGCAATTTATGCCTTGAGAAAAATCGAAGATGAACCATTCTTCGGAAATCTGAAGGCTAATTTGAAGTACCTACGAACCTCGGTTCGTGGGATTGAAAAGGTTACTACTGAAGCAGGAATTGCAATTATGGCAGCTAATCTGCTGAAACTGACCCTCAAAGTCAATGTTATTTTTAGAAAATCAATCGTTAAAAAAATAATCGTGGTTTTCAGATTCAATATCAGTCTGAAAACTACGATTATTTTATTTTGCGTGGCTTATGTCCCAGCCACTTCCAATGTTATTCTATAAGCGACAAAACTCTAGAAAGAAAAGGAGGACACTGTCGTGTATCAAAATTATAACAATAATCAGTTGCGTTTATCAATCCCTTTGGAGATCAATATCCCATCAAACCA
>NZ_JACGCJ010000066.1 GCF_021030645.1 Agrilactobacillus fermenti
TGAGCATATTTCCTTGAAGCGAGTTCAAAAACTCATGAAAACGTTGGGCCTACGGGCCATCACTGTTAAGAAGTATCAACCGAGTCGATTTTCAAAGCCAATAACCGAAGGCCGAAAAAATTTATTGAACCAGGACTTTACAACAACGACTATCAATCAAAAATGGGCAACCGATATCACTTATATTCACACTCGAAAAGACGGTTGGACTTATTTATCTACGATCCAAGACCTCCACACTAAAAAGATCATTGGCTGGAAATATGGCAAACAAATGACCGTAAAACTTGTTCTTGACACACTTGAACATGCTCTATTGAATAATGTGCCGACCAAGGATTTGATCATCCACTCAGATCTTGGCGCTCAGTACACTAGTGCTGCCTATGAATCCAGATTACAAGAACTAAATATTCAGCATTCTTTCAGCCGAAAGGGCTGCCCTTATGACAACGCCGGTATTGAATCATTTCACGCCTCAATCAAAAAAGAGGAAGTCTATCCTGCAAAGCTGTACGAAGATTTTGAAGTAGCCCATCGGGCTATCTTCCAATATATTGAAGGTTTTTATAATCGTAATCGGATCCACAGCAGTATCGATTATTTAACTCCAGAACAAATGGAGAATTTAGCTAAGCGAGCCTAAATAACCATTATTTTTTGACGCATATTCCATAACGGGCTTCTTCATCACTTCGATCAGATGTCAAACGGTGTGGGTTTGATATTCGATCGAAGTGATGAAATAATCGCCCATCGGAATATCGAAAAAAATCTCTCAAATCGTGT
>NZ_JACGCJ010000067.1 GCF_021030645.1 Agrilactobacillus fermenti
TCAGTCTTAGAAAAACTATTTCGGTCACCAAAAATTGCATTATTAGACTCGTATTTACTTTTTCTAGGTAGGTAGTCACTGTCGATCAAATGACGGTCGTGTTTGAATTTTCGCCGTAGGCGTTTGTTAGGTGAACCACCAGGAATGATTGGCTCTGTCGCAATCACCTGATCTAACCGTTCGATCTCGTTAGTCAACTGTTCGGATGCTTTTTCAAGTGTTTTTGAGTCTGTCTTTGGTGCTTCATCTGACATTGCCAGATCAACTTTATTTTGAACGAGTTCCTGGTAAAGCCTAGCAACTTTTTTATCTAATTGTCCTTCAAACCTTTCGGAGGCCTTGCGCCAGACAAAGGTATACTTGTTGGCATCAGCAAGTAGTTTCGTACCATCGATGAATAATGCACTATCATCGATCAAGCCTTGGGCTTTTAATAATTGTCGAAAGCTCAAGAACATTGCCTCTACCAATCGTTTCATCTGATCAGAGGAACGAAATCTATTGATGGTGCGGTAACTAGGAACGGTATCTGGATCACCGATCAACCATTTAGTCGGAATATTCTCTTGGGCCATGGCCTCTATCTTACGGCCAGAAAAATTTTGTCTGGTATAGGCAAACAAGATGACTTTTAAAAGCATTGCCGGATTATAAGCGGGGCGGCCAGAAGTCATGGCCTTTTCGTAAATTAATTTATCGGGGATCGAATCAACAAAATGACTAATGGCAACGGCAACGTGGTTTGATGGGATATTGATCTCCAAAGGGATTG
>NZ_JACGCJ010000068.1 GCF_021030645.1 Agrilactobacillus fermenti
CATAATCTAGAGCACGATAGGTTCGAAGGTTTCGCACGAAACCACTCTTGTCTTTGCGGTGACCTTCTCTAATAAAGTGGAATTTGATGCCATGCTCGTCAGTATAGTAATCTTTGATCGGATCATAGTTCCAGTTCATTATTTTACTTGCATCACGTCGATAGGATCGAGTCTGCTCTTTTTCGAACATCCCGTAAGGGATCAGAGCTTGTGCAGTCAGTTTGTTTTCAATGTAGTTATAATTCTGTTCACTACCGTAGCCCGCATCTGCCACAATATATTTTATTGGTGTTGTTTGGAAATCCATAGATTGTAAAAATGGGATCAGCGTTCTTTGATCAGCTGGTCGTTGGTTGATATCGTAGTATAGTGCAAACTGATTTTGAGTCGCGATCTGAAGATTATAACCTGGCTTCAACTGACCATTTTGCATTGCATCTTCTTTCATGCGCATAAAAGTTGCATCCGGATCAGTCTTAGAAAAACTATTTCGATCACCAAAAATTGCATTGTTAGACTCATATTTACGTTTTCTAGGTAGGTAGTCACTGTCGATTAAATGACGGTCATGTTTGAACTTTCGCCGTAGGCGTTTGTTAGGTGAACCGCCGGGAATAATCGGCTCTGTCGCAATCACTTGATCTAACCGTTCGATTTCGTTAGTCAACTGCTCGGACGTTTTTT
>NZ_JACGCJ010000069.1 GCF_021030645.1 Agrilactobacillus fermenti
AGCAAAAAGAGAAAATACAGAAACAATTGATAGCGCAAGCGAAAGCTTTACCAGAATTTGAGATCTTGACTTCTATGCCTGGCATTGGTGAATTGACAGCTAGCCGAATCATTGGTGAGGTCGGTGATTTCACCCGCTTTGACAATGCCAAACAGATCAATGCTTATATCGGCATCGACTTAAGACAATACCAATCTGGTACTTACCGAGCGATTGATCATATCAATAAACGTGGCGATCCTTACGCCCGTGGCTTATTTTATTTAACAGTGGCCAATATGCGTCGAGTCTACGGCTTGACCAAGGTGCCCAATCATATTGTCGACTTTTATTATCGCTTACGAAAAAAAGGACCTCATCCAAAATTGGATAAGGTCGCAACGGTGGCTTGCATGAATAAACTGATCAAATGTCTGTTTGTCATGATTAAAAGTCACCAAACATATAACTATAAGTTATATCACGGGCTCGAAGCCCAATAAGGCCTGACACCTTATAAAATCAAGTATACCACGATATAGATCTGAAAAAGCAACCGATCGCGGTGTATTTGAGTTACCCTAATTTCACCCCCATGGGGGTGAAGCATACTCAAGTGACGCAAACCTTATACAATAGACATTGATTCATTAACAGATGATTTAGTTGGAATTAACACTTGACTAATCGTAGG
>NZ_JACGCJ010000070.1 GCF_021030645.1 Agrilactobacillus fermenti
TGTTTTTAGAATGCCATTGGTCCCCTGAAGAAATTGCGAACCGCTTAGTGGTTGAACATCATCAACTCCAAATCAGCTACAATACGATCTATCGGGCTATTCAAAACGGCACATTCGACCAACAAAATCAAAAAGCCACCCGCAAACTACGCCATCGAGGTAAAACACGTCATGCCAAAGGGTATGTGGAAAAACGCGGTAAAATTCAAATCAGTCACACCATCCATGAACGGCCGTTGGCCGCCAATGATAGAACGGAGATTGGTCATTGGGAATTAGATACTATGGCGGGGAAAACTGGTAGAGCCTGTGTTGTAACGGTCGTTGACAGAAAATCACGGTATACCTTGATTGGCAAGGCTGCCTATAAAAAAGCTAGTGCTGTCACAGAAGCTCTATTGAAATTGACGAGCCAACTACCGATCAAATTGATCAAAACGATCACGCCTGATCGCGGTAAAGAATTCACAGCCCATCAAGAAGTTACTGAGAAGACGGGGATCGAGTTTTACTTTCCAGATGCCCATGCTCCTTGGCAAAGAGGAACTAGTGAGAATACCAATGGTTTGATCCGGGAATATTTACCCAAGGG
>NZ_JACGCJ010000071.1 GCF_021030645.1 Agrilactobacillus fermenti
AAATGACGGTCATGTTTGAACTTTCGCCGTAGGCGTTTGTTAGGTGAACCGCCGGGAATAATCGGCTCTGTCGCAATCACTTGATCTAACCGTTCGATTTCGTTAGTCAACTGCTCGGACGTTTTTTCAAGTGTTTTTGAGTCTGTCTTTGGCGCTTCATCTGACATTGCCAGATCAACTTTATTTTGAACGAGTTCCTGATAAAGGCCAGCAATTTTTTTATCTAGTTGTCCTTCAAACCTTTCGGAGGCCTTGCGCCAGACGAAGGTATACTTGTTGGCATCAGCAAGTAGTTTCGTACCATCGATGAATAATGCACTATCATCGATCAAGCCTTGGGCTTTTAATAATTGCCGAAAGCTCAAGAACATTGCCTCTACCAACCGCTTCATCTGGTCGGAAGAACGAAATCTATTGATGGTACGGTAACTAGGAACGGTATCTGGATCACCGATCAACCATTTAGTCGGAATATTCTCTTGAGCCATAGCCTCTATCTTACGGCCAGAAAAGTTTTGTCTGGTATAGGCAAATAAGATGACTTTTAAAAGCATTGCTGGATTAT
>NZ_JACGCJ010000072.1 GCF_021030645.1 Agrilactobacillus fermenti
TCAAACGATTAATGGTCTACATTGACAAAGAAACGCCTTATCATGCTTGTGCCAGTCGAGTGAGACGCCTGATGCATCTTCACCACATCTACGCATCGATCCGTATTGCCAAGCATGATCGTAAAGCTGAGCGCAAAGATATTATCTCGGGTAATAAACTACTAAATGCCCAGCTGGAACATGAGTTCCACCCCGATCGGATGGACCACACTTGGGTGACTGATTGTTCCGAATTAAGATATGGCGTTAATAATGAGCAACGTGTCCGTCTAAGCGCCATCAAAGATCTTTACGATCATCGGATCGTAAGTTGGGCTATTGCGTCGACGGAAACAGCAGAATTAGTCAGTAAAACGCTCGACTTAGCCCTACAACAAGTATCTGGTGCTAAACCAAAGATCGTACACAGTGATCAAGGTAGCAGTTATACTTCAGGCAGTTACAACCTAAAACTAGCCAGTTTAGGCATCACCCATAGTATGTCCCGTCCAGGGACACCTGGAGACAACAGTCCTATGGAGAGCTTCTGGAGTCACATGAAAGAA
>NZ_JACGCJ010000073.1 GCF_021030645.1 Agrilactobacillus fermenti
TACGCATCGATCCGTATTGCCAAGCATGATCGTAAAGCTGAGCGCAAAGATATTATCTCGGGTAATAAACTACTAAATGCCCAGCTGGAACATGAGTTCCACCCCGATCGGATGGACCACACTTGGGTGACTGATTGTTCCGAATTAAGATATGGCGTTAATAATGAGCAACGTGTCCGTCTAAGCGCCATCAAAGATCTTTACGATCATCGGATCGTAAGTTGGGCTATTGCGTCGACGGAAACAGCAGAATTAGTCAGTAAAACGCTCGACTTAGCCCTACAACAAGTATCTGGTGCTAAACCAAAGATCGTACACAGTGATCAAGGTAGCAGTTATACTTCAGGCAGTTACAACCTAAAACTAGCCAGTTTAGGCATCACCCATAGTATGTCCCGTCCAGGGACACCTGGAGACAACAGTCCTATGGAGAGCTTCTGGAGTCACATGAAAGAAGAATTCTTCGCCTTTGAACAAGCGTATTCACAAGAGGAACTAGCGCTTCAGATTTCACGTTGTATCGATTGGTATAACAA
>NZ_JACGCJ010000074.1 GCF_021030645.1 Agrilactobacillus fermenti
GTAATGAATCTTAGGAGCACCATAAATACCCTTATTCTCAAAATAGATCCCTGAGATCAATCGACAAAGACGTTCATTCTCAATTTCACGTTTAGAGGGCCGTTTTTTAAGCCATTGGTAATAACTAGATCTTGGCACTGATAGAGCAGCACACATTTGCTTGATATCATGATTTTTGACATTTGATTGGATATATTCGAAGACGATAGTTGATTCTACTTTTGAGCGAATATGGTCAAGGCTTTTTTTAAGATGGCATTTTCCTCCTTCATACGAGCCATCTCTTTCTTCATAGCTAAAATTTCTGCTTCGGATACTCCATTTTTTTCGTTTTTGGTATAAAGCTTTTTCCAGCGGTAGATTGTTTGCGTAGCGATACCATATTCCTCGGCTAACGAATCGATCGAGTGACCAGATTGGTTGAGGTCAAGGATCATCTTCTTGAAATCTTCATCAAATGTTTTTCTCTTTTTGGTCATTTTG
>NZ_JACGCJ010000075.1 GCF_021030645.1 Agrilactobacillus fermenti
AGGAGCCAGCCGTCTAAGGCGGGACAGATGATTAGGGTGAAGTCGTAACAAGGTAGCCGTAGGAGAACCTGCGGCTGGATCACCTCCTTTCTAAGGAAAAATTACGGAAAGCCTGTACATGTCGAAATTTTGTTTAGTTTTGAGAGGCCTACGCCAAGACTTATCGGGCCTATAGCTCAGTTGGTTAGAGCGCACGCCTGATAAGCGTGAGGTCGATGGTTCAAGTCCATTTAGGCCCATTGCGATTTTATCGCAACCTTATGGGGGTTTAGCTCAGATGGGAGAGCGCCTGCTTTGCACGCAGGAGGTCATCGGTTCGATCCCGTTAACCTCCATAGCGACCGAAAGGTCGCAAACACTTCGTTCCTTGAAAACCACATATCATGAAATATTCTAATAACCGAGAATCAACTGTGTATTAAATTGCCGAACGACCAGCACGAAGTGCTAGGTCAAGTTAACAAGGGCGCACGGTGAAT
>NZ_JACGCJ010000076.1 GCF_021030645.1 Agrilactobacillus fermenti
CGTAAAGGGTATTGGCATACTGCACATACCGGTGTACTGAAATATACTCTAACAAACGAAAGACTGGAACGCCGTGGACTTATCAATCTGTCCACAACGTACCAGTCTATTCAGAAACGCTTAAGTTGTTGAACCGCCGTATACGGAACCGTACGTACGGTGGTGTGAGAGGCCGACCCGTTAGGGTCTCCTACTCGATTTAGTGTCTTTAGACCTAGTTGAGTACCATAAGGTACGAAACAGTAAACCACCCGCTATGCGGGTGGGTGTTCAATTGCTATGCAAAAAAGCCCTCTTTTCAGATAGAATATTGGATGTTCAGGCCAATCAATCTATTTGAAAGAGGGAAAAAACAAATGGCGAATCAATACAACAGTTTGGCACATACCAAATGGTTGTGTAAATACCATATCGTGTTTACACCAAAGTATAGAAGAAAAGTGATTTACAATCAATATCGACGGGACCTTCAAGAT
>NZ_JACGCJ010000077.1 GCF_021030645.1 Agrilactobacillus fermenti
GCCCTTGCTTAACATCTTCAAAGATTGAATCACGAACACTGGTCCCAACTTTACGCAACCATAAAACCTTACGTGGATATCGCCAAGGCTGGCAGGCTTTGATGATAACTTTCTGAACAACACCATGACTTTTACCCGAACTGGCACCACCATAATAAACTTCCGTAAACGTTTTATAATCGAACAAAGATTTATAGAATTGTTTGTTGAAAACCTTGCTAGGTTTCGGAATCTGTATCGTTATCATCGCCATCACCACCGATCACAATATTGATATCTGAACTTTGGATGTCTAGTTTGTCCGTCCATAATGAGTAACGCTTGCCTAACAACTCAGCTGCCTTATTTGCATCAGAGACCTTTGTTCTGATTTCAATGACATCTGCCGTTTCTTCATAGACTACCTTGTCATAGGTTGTTTTCTCGCCATCAACGGTCAAAACTTTAGGTTTCT
>NZ_JACGCJ010000078.1 GCF_021030645.1 Agrilactobacillus fermenti
CACTATCTTTAGCATAATCTAAAAGTGCCTCAGCTTTTTGGGTCGCTTTTGTTTTGGAGAGCTTTTTATCCGTATTTTTCATCAACTGGTTGCGTAATTTGATGTGCCCTAAGCCTTTAACAAAGTCTGGGTGCGGATAGAGTTCAATAATATTCAATGCCAATTTAGAAACTCTGCTGCTAAATAAAGCCTCTAATTCGGGAAAAGTCTGTTGGAGCGTGGTATGGAGCCAAAGTTGATGAAGTTTGATATCTTTGATCATCCGTTGATAGAAACGGTTCAATTCTCTGAGTGTGCCATAGATCGGTTTCTGTTGCGTAAATAGGCGGTAAGTATTGTCATAAGCGGCTAAACCGATCTTGCGGGCGTCTGTGGTGTCGTTCTTGATGCGGCGAAGATCTTGCGTATTGAAATGAAGTTGTAGGGGGTTCAACT
>NZ_JACGCJ010000079.1 GCF_021030645.1 Agrilactobacillus fermenti
AACTGACCCTCAAAGTCAATGTTATTTTTAGAAAATCAATCGTTAAAAAAATAATCGTGGTTTTCAGATTCAATATCAGTCTGAAAACTACGATTATTTTATTTTGCGTGGCTTATGTCCCAGCCTCTTGATTTTTTAAAAGAACATGAAATGTCATGTTATAGCATCTGAACGTAATCAAAACCGTAACCAATTTGATTTTTGCGTTTTGGTTACCGTTTTTGAATTTTGTACAGGTAAATGTGGAAGTAACTAATTAGAAAAAGAAAAAATTACAAAAAAGTCTCCCATTCAATCCGAATGAGAGGTGATGTTAGGATGATTTCATGGACACGGTTTGGTAGAATCTAACTACTAAGAATAGGACGTGTCCAAAATGACCAAAAAGAGAAAAACATTTGATGAAGATTTCAAGAAGATGATCCTTGACCTCAA
>NZ_JACGCJ010000080.1 GCF_021030645.1 Agrilactobacillus fermenti
ATACTTAGCCATCAAAGAATTGACAAAGATCATTAATCCAGACACCCAGAATCTATATACTGTCAGTAATTTATGCCGCTTGGCTGAAATTTCTCGTGCGGCTTATTATAAATGGTGTCATCACGTTCCCAGTAAGCGCCAGCTTGAAGATGCCGCTATTGTCGCTTTTATCCAACAATTAGAAGAAGCGCATCACTATATTTTTGGAGTCAAACGATTAATGGTCTACATTGACAAAGAAACGCCTTATCATGCTTGTGCCAGTCGAGTGAGACGCCTGATGCATCTTCACCACATCTACGCATCGATCCGTATTGCCAAGCATGATCGTAAAGCTGAGCGCAAAGATATTATCTCGGGTAATAAACTACTAAATGCCCAGCTGGAACATGAGTTCCACCCCGATCGGATGGACCACACTTGGG
>NZ_JACGCJ010000081.1 GCF_021030645.1 Agrilactobacillus fermenti
AAAACAAATGGCGAATCAATACAACAGTTTGGCACATACCAAATGGTTGTGTAAATACCATATCGTGTTTACACCAAAGTATAGAAGAAAAGTGATTTACAATCAATATCGACGGGACCTTCAAGATATTATCAGGCTTTTGTGCTCTTATAAAGGTGTAAGAATTATTGAGGGACATATGATGCCAGATCATGTGCACCTATTACTTAGTATCCCACCCAAAATAAGTGTCTCAAGTTTTATGGGTTACTTAAAAGGTAAAAGTGCCTTGATGATGTTTGATAAACATGCAAATCTGAAATATAAATTTGGAAACCGTCATTTTTGGTCAGAAGGCTATTATGTGACAACGGTGGGCATCAATGAAGCAACAATTAGGAAATATATCAGAGAACAGGAAAAACATGATAT
>NZ_JACGCJ010000082.1 GCF_021030645.1 Agrilactobacillus fermenti
CATGAGCACTTCGATTGGGTCGGAAACTAAAACTGCTATCCGATAATATCTTTTCAAACCTTGGCGACATCACTTGAGCGACTGCTTGCTGAACAAGTCGATCGACCACCGTTGGGATCCCAAGCTTGCGTTTGGAACCATCTGGTTTTGGAATCTCGACTCGTTTAACTGGTAATGGTTGATAGCTGCCATCACGCAGTGATGCGATTAGCTCATCACGATGTTGCTTCAGATAAGGCAGCAGCTCATCAACAGTTAGACCGTCAATACCCGCTGCACCATTGTTGCTACTGACTTTAGGATAGGCTTGATTCAAATTAACTCGGGATAAAACTAAATCTTGAAATGAAACACCATTCCACATCTTA
>NZ_JACGCJ010000083.1 GCF_021030645.1 Agrilactobacillus fermenti
TGGGCATCAATGAAGCAACAATTAGGAAATATATCAGAGAACAGGAAAAACATGATATTGCCGTTGATAAATTAAGTGTTCGGGAATATGAAGACCCTTTTAAGGGTAGTAAGTAGTACAAGCACCCTTTAAGGGGTGAGCAAAAGTGGCAAGGACAAATTGGCTTGAACTAAAAAGCCAGCGTCTTTAGGCGCTGGTCGGTAATAGAGGCTTATAGCCTCAGAGCACAAGAGGCTGGGACATAAGTCTTTTTATACAGCCTAAAGTAAAAAATTCCTTGAGATCTGATCTCAAGGAATTTTTTGCTTTTATGTAGGCACGAAGTGCCTTCCAATGTTATTCTATAAGCGACAAA
>NZ_JACGCJ010000084.1 GCF_021030645.1 Agrilactobacillus fermenti
CATATGTTTTAATAACAGGTTTACCCGACTTAGTTAAGCGACGAAAACTTACAACGACCTTATTCCTCAATTCGCCTTCGATTTCTACCGAATCTTTGAGCAATATCATTGCTGAATTCTCATATAATTTTTGAATCTGACCAGTAAGGTTACGGTACCTACCTTCACCAAAGCTAAGTACGGTTACTTCATCGCCCTTTTGTAGTTTTTTCATGATCTACCCCCCTAAATTCATCTAAGCTGATGTCCAATGCATCGGCTATTTTTACCATCAATTCAAAACTAGGTTTCTTAATTCTTCCCTGTTTAAGTTCAGACAAAACAGACGGATAAACGTTCATTTGTAATGC
>NZ_JACGCJ010000085.1 GCF_021030645.1 Agrilactobacillus fermenti
TGGCAGATGCGGGCTACGGTAGTGAACAGAATTATAACTACATTGAAAACAAACTGACTGCACAAGCTCTGATCCCTTACGGGATGTTCGAAAAAGAGCAGACTCGATCCTATCGACGTGATGCAAGCAAAATAATGAACTGGGACTACGATCCGATCAAAGATTACTATACTGACGAGCATGGCATCAAATTCTATTTTATTAGAGAAGGTCATCGCAAAGACAAGAGTGGTTTCGTGCGAAACCTTCGAACCTATCGTGCTCTAGATTATGACGACCCGGAGGGTTATTTCTATGCTCATACACCTGGAGGTAACCTGCGTCAGATCAACATCAATCCCA
>NZ_JACGCJ010000086.1 GCF_021030645.1 Agrilactobacillus fermenti
TGGAGAAACCCACTGGTTTTTTGGCATATTATTGACCTCCATGATGTATTTCAATGGCTTCAACGAGATAGAAAGTGATAATTGGAGTTGCATTGATGGCCTACATCATACTGTATATAGGTTACAGAATTATTACAAATACAATATATTGTAATTACAGAGAAAGGGTTTTTGTAATGAACAACGGAAATAGTATTTGGAAAAAAATTGATAAAGCCCTGTTAGATAAGGGATTGAGCTTAACGCAATTAGCATTACAAATGAACGTTTATCCGTCTGTTTTGTCTGAACTTAAACAGGGAAGAATTAAGAAACCTAGTTT
>NZ_JACGCJ010000087.1 GCF_021030645.1 Agrilactobacillus fermenti
ATAGTGCAAACTGATTTTGAGTCGCGATCTGAAGATTATAACCTGGCTTCAACTGACCATTTTGCATTGCATCTTCTTTCATGCGCATAAAAGTTGCATCCGGATCAGTCTTAGAAAAACTATTTCGATCACCAAAAATTGCATTGTTAGACTCATATTTACGTTTTCTAGGTAGGTAGTCACTGTCGATTAAATGACGGTCATGTTTGAACTTTCGCCGTAGGCGTTTGTTAGGTGAACCGCCGGGAATAATCGGCTCTGTCGCAATCACTTGATCTAACCGTTCGATTTCGTTAGTCAACTGCTCGGACGTTTTTT
>NZ_JACGCJ010000088.1 GCF_021030645.1 Agrilactobacillus fermenti
AGGCATTCACCGTGCGCCCTTGTTAACTTGACCTAGCACGTCGTGCTGGTCGTTC
Source organism: Agrilactobacillus fermenti (assembly GCF_021030645.1). Lineage (GTDB taxonomy): Bacteria > Bacillota > Bacilli > Lactobacillales > Lactobacillaceae > Agrilactobacillus > Agrilactobacillus fermenti. Next base: position 56 of record NZ_JACGCJ010000088.1, read on the forward strand.
GGCAATTTAATACACAGTTGATTCTCGGTTATTAGAATATTTCATGATATGTGGTTTTCAAGGAACGAAGTGCTTGAGAGTAGACCTCTCAAAACTAAACAAAGTTTCGACATGTACAGGCTTTCCGTAATTTTTCCTTAGAAAGGAGGTGATCCAGCCGCAGGTTCTCCTACGGCTACCTTGTTACGACTTCACCCTAATCATCTGTCCCGCCTTAGACGGCTGGCTCCTAAAAGGTTACCCGACCGGTCGGGTAACCTTTTAGGAGCCAGCCGTCTAAGGCGGGACAGATGATTAGGGTGAAGTCGTAACAAGGTAGCCGTAGGAGAACCTGCGGCTGGATCACCTCCTTTCTAAGGAAAAATTACGGAAAGTCTGCACATGTCGAAACTTTGTTTAGTTTTGAGAGGTCTACTCTCAAACACTTCGTTCCTTGAAAACCACATATCATGAAATATTCTAATAACCGAGAATCAACTGTGTATTAAATTGCCGAACGACCAGCACGACGTGCTAGGTCAAGTTAACAAGGGCGCACGGTGAATGTGGAAATATCTCGCCATTATTGGCGAATATCTACCTTAATGAGTTGGATAAGCTGCTCGTGGCCAGAGGCCACCAATTTGTGCGCTATGCGGATGATTGTAATATCTACGTCAAAAGCAAGCGTGCAGGCTACCGCGTTTTGGCCAACGTGACTCGATTCTTGGAAAAGGACTTGAAGCTAACAGTCAACCAAAAGAAAACTCATGTCGGGTCGCCCTTGAGATTGAAATTTTTAGGGTTCACTTTAGGTGTGAGTAAAGGCAAAGCATATGCCCGGCCGCACAAAGTTGCCAAAGGTTTGATGGCATCATGAGCACTTCGATTGGGTCGGAAACCAAAACTGCTATCCGAGAATATCTTTTCAAACCTTGGCGACATCACTTGAGCGACTGCTTGCTGAACAAGTCGATCGACCACCGTTGGAATCCCGAGCTTGCGCTTGGAGCCGTCCGGTTTTGGAATCTCGACTCGTTTAACTGGTAATGGTTGATAACTGCCATCACGCAGTGATGCGATTAGCTCATCACGATGTTGTTTCAGATAAGGCAACAGCTCATCGACAGTTAGACCGTCAATACCCGCACCTTCCAGGTCTACCATCCCACGGTGACCAGAACATGGTTCTGTTTTCTGCGATCGTCGCATGATTTCTACCTCCAATTTCAATGAGAATTGTTAAACTTCGGCCCTTCGTTGTCCAAAGGACAACTACTATGGCCTCGGCTGACTTCTGTATCATTCAGCTAGACATCACTGCCTAGTTTGTTCCTGTGAAACTTTCCGTGTTTCTCTTGTCGGGAACGTATGAAACAGACCTCCCCGGGTAAGAGCGCTAACTTTCGTGCCATGTAACCATTGGCTTCAGATAGATGGCCATCGTCTGACTTAGCTTTACCACGACGGTCGACCAAGGCCTCTGGGCCTCCTTGTTTAAACTTCTTGACCCAAGCATAGACTTGTCCATAGGAGATATCGTACTGTTTTGTGGCACCTGTATAGTCCATGTCATTTGCGATGACCCACTCGGCAATCTCAATGCGTTCAAGTTGTGTTGTCTTGCGTCCGTTCTTCATGGCTAGATTCCTCCTAGCAGATACTAGTGATTTACCACTAGTATACCGAGAAAGCCACTGAAAAATAAAGGATGTGGAACTGCGCAGACAACTAGGATGTTGGCTCAGAAGCAGCCACCATTTAAAGAGTGCGTAATAGCTCACTAGTCGAGTGGTCCTGCGCCGAAAATGTACCGGGGCTAAGCATAGTACCGAAACTGTGGATGGACACCTTAGGTGTCCGTGGTAGGAGAGCGTTCTAAGGGCGGAGAAGCCAGATCGTGAGGACTGGTGGAGCGCTTAGAAGTGAGAATGCCGGTATGAGTAGCGAAAGACAGGTGAGAATCCTGTCCACCGTATGACGTAGGCCAATGAAATGAAGTTTCTCATCAATAGAATATCTGGAACCTTTTCGGCCCATAAAAAATACTCCTTCCTAAGCAAACAGGTTTTAATTATTTACCTGTCTACTTAAGTAGGAGTATAGCCCAAAGTAGGAATCAATACCTTTTTATTAGTGCGCCCGGCATGGGCGCTAACTTGGTGGTGAAAGTCCACTATAGACCGTAGTAGTCGGAACTATTAGTTGAGGACAAGGGTGTCCACCGTGAGGTGGAATCTGAAGGAAGTCTAAATAGTTATTACCAATGGCTTAAAAAACGGCCCTCTAAACGTGAAATTGAGAATGAACGTCTTTGTCGATTGATCTCAGGGATCTATTTTGAGAATAAGGGTATTTATGGTGCTCCTAAGATTCATTACTTTCTCATCAGTCGAGGTGAGCATATTTCCTTGAAGCGAGTTCAAAAACTCATGAAAACGTTGGGCCTACGGGCCATCACTGTTAAGAAGTATCAACCGAGTCGATTTTCAAAGCCAATAACCGAAGGCCGAAAAAATTTATTGGAAATGAAGTTGTAGGGTGTTCAACTGAGTGAAAGCCCAATGTCGGGTAGGGCAGAAACGGACTAGCGGTCGGTAATAAATGGCTGTGGCTTCAAAATATAAGGTGGGGTGCTCTAGTTCTGCCACGGTCGTGGCTAACTTTTGAAACCCAGTTTTTGTATGATGAAACGCGTACTCATCAATACATTTGTGGTCGTGATAAACAGCCACGTTACTTTTTCCCATTGAAACATCGATACCGATCAGATCGGTCATCGAACAACATTTTGTCTGGTATAGGCAAATAAGATGACTTTTAAAAGCATTGCTGGATTATAAGCCGGGCGGCCAGAGGTCATGGCCTTTTCGTAAATTAATTTATCGGGGATCGAATCGACAAAATGACTAATGGCAACGGCAACGTGGTTTGATGGGATATTGATCTCCAAAGGGATTGATAAACGCAACTGATTATTGTTATAATTTTGATACACGACAGTGTCCTCCTTTTCTTTCTAGAGTTTTGTCGCTTATAGAATAACATTGGAAGGTCATACGGTGGACAGGATTCTCACCTGTCTTTCGCTACTCATACCGGCATTCTCACTTCTAAGCGCTCCACCAGTCCTCACGATCTGGCTTCTCCGCCCTTAGAACGCTCTCCTACCACGGACACCATCGGTGTCCATCCACAGTTTCGGTACTATGCTTAGCCCCGGTACATTTTCGGCGCAGGACCACTCGACTAGTGAGCTATTACGCACTCTTTAAATGGTGGCTGCTTCTGAGCCAACATCCTAGTTGTCTGCTTTCTTAAAGCGCTAGACACATGGTTGCGCACGAGGATCCGGCAGTATATCTGGAAATCATGGAAGAAAATCAAAACGAAGTTCCGAAATCTTAGAAAGTTAGGGGAATCGGTGTCAGAAGCACGAATATTTTCTAATACCCGTAAAGGGTATTGGCATACTGCACATACCGGTGTACTGAAATATACTCTAACAAACGAAAGACTGGAACGCCGTGGACTTATCAATCTGTCCACAACGTACCAGTCTATTCAAACGTGATGACACCATTTATAATAAGCCGCACGAGAAATTTCAGCCAAGCGGCATAAATTACTGACAGTATATAGATTCTGGGTGTCTGGATTAATGATCTTTGTCAATTCTTTGATGGCTAAGTATACTTCCTGTGGGATCTTTCGCTCCTTTCCAACTCTGCGAATTTTTTTAACAAGGCATTCTCCGTTGAAACATATTCCAATCTTGCTTTAAGACGTTTGATCTCTAATGATTGGCGTTCATTGGCAGATAAGGGATCAGAGCTTGTGCAGTCAGTTTGTTTTCAATGTAGTTATAATTCTGTTCACTACCGTAGCCCGCATCTGCCACAATATATTTTATTGGTGTTGTTTGGAAATCCATAGATTGTAAAAATGGGATCAGCGTTCTTTGATCAGCTGGTCGTTGGTTGATATCGTAGTATAGTGCAAACTGATTTTGAGTCGCGATCTGAAGATTATAACCTGGCTTCAACTGACCATTTTGCATTGCATCTTCTTTCATGCAACCCGGGGCGCGTAGTGTGATTTCCGGTGAAGATAAGATGTGGAATGGCGTTTCATTTCAAGATTTAGTTTTGTCCCGAGATAATTTGAATCAAGCTTACCTTAAAGTCAGAAGCAACAAGGGTGCAGCGGGTATTGACGGTCTAACTGTCGATGAGCTGTTGCCTTATCTGAAACAACATCGTGATGAGCTAATCGCATCACTGCGTGATGGCAGTTATCAACCATTACCAGTTAAACGAGTCGAGATTCCAACTTCATCTGGTCGGAAGAACGAAATCTATTGATGGTACGGTAACTAGGAACGGTATCTGGATCACCGATCAACCATTTAGTCGGAATATTCTCTTGAGCCATAGCCTCTATCTTACGGCCAGAAAAGTTTTGTCTGGTATAGGCAAATAAGATGACTTTTAAAAGCATTGCTGGATTATAAGCCGGGCGGCCAGAGGTCATGGCCTTTTCGTAAATTAATTTATCGGGGATCGAATCGACAAAATGACTAATGGCTTGATACGTTCTTTGGCAACTTTGTGCGGCCGGGCATATGCTTTGCCTTTACTCACACCTAAAGTGAACCCTAAAAATTTCAATCTCAAGGGCGACCCGACATGAGTTTTCTTTTGGTTGATGGTTAACTTCAAGTCTTTCTCCAATGACTTGGTCACATTGGCCAGTACGCGGTAGCCTGCGCGCTTACTTTTGACGTAGATATTACAATCATCCGCATAGCGCACAAACTGATGGCCTCTGGCCATGAGCAGCTTGGAATCTCGACTCGTTTAACTGGTAATGGTTGATAACTGCCATCACGCAGTGATGCGATTAGCTCATCACGATGTTGTTTCAGATAAGGCAACAGCTCATCGACAGTTAGACCGTCAATACCCGCCGCACCCTTGTTGCTTCTGACTTTAAGGTAAGCTTGATTCAAATTATCTCGGGACAAAACTAAATCTTGAAATGAAACGCCATTCCACATCTTATCTTCACCGGAAATCACACTACGCGCCCCGGGTTCCTTCGGTTATTGGCTTTGAAAATCGACTCGGTTGATACTTCTTAACAGTGATGGCCCGTAGGCCCAACGTTTTCATGAGTTTTTGAACTCGCTTCAAGGAAATATGCTCACCTCGACTGATGAGAAGGTAATGAATCTTAGGAGCACCATAAATACCCTTATTCTCAAAATAGATCCCTGAGATCAATCGACAAAGACGTTCATTCTCAATTTCACGTTTAGAGGGCCGTTTTTTAAGCCATTGGTAATAACTACTTCATCTGGTCGGAAGAACGAAATCTATTGATGGTACGGTAACTAGGAACGGTATCTGGATCACCGATCAACCATTTAGTCGGAATATTCTCTTGAGCCATAGCCTCTATCTTACGGCCAGAAAAGGTTTGTCTGGTATAGGCAAATAAGATGACTTTTAAAAGCATTGCTGGATTATAAGCCGGGCGGCCAGAGGTCATGGCCTTTTCGTAAATTAATTTATCGGGGATCGAATCGACAAAATGACTAATGGCAAGGGATCAGAGCTTGTGCAGTCAGTTTGTTTTCAATGTAGTTATAATTCTGTTCACTACCGTAGCCCGCATCTGCCACAATATATTTTATTGGTGTTGTTTGGAAATCCATAGATTGTAAAAATGGAATCAGCGTTCTTTGATCAGCTGGTCGTTGGTTGATATCGTAGTATAGTGCAAACTGATTTTGAGTCGCGATCTGAAGATTATAACCTGGCTTCAACTGACCATTTTGCATTGCATCTTCTTTCATGCCTGAAGGAAGTCTAAAGCAAAGTGCTGAACCAATGAACAAGAAGTGGCTATAAGGCTGTTTGCAGTGGATAAGGTTGCTAAACAAACTGAAGTCCCATACTACTCGAAACTGTACGCAGTAAAGCCAGTGGTTACATGGCACGAAAGTTAGCGTTCTTACCCGGGGAGGTCTGTATCATACGTTCCCGACAAGAGAAACGGAAAGTTTCACAGGTACAAACTAGGCAGTGATGTCTAGCTGAATGATACAGAAGTCGCATCTGTTGTTTATGGTGTTCCCAATTGGGATTGATGTTGATCTGACGCAGGTTACCTCCAGGTGTATGAGCATAGAAATAACCCTCCGGGTCGTCATAATCTAGAGCACGATAGGTTCGAAGGTCTCGCACGAAACCACTCTTGTCTTTGCGGTGACCTTCTCTAATAAAGTGGAATTTGATGCCATGCTCGTCAGTATAGTAATCTTTGATCGGATCATAGTTCCAGTTCATTATTTTACTTGCATCACGTTTTTGGTTTCCGACCCAATCGAAGTGCTCATGATGCCATCAAACGGGTCATAGCGCTGTAGGACCAAGGTTAGCAATATATGATCGATCTTGACATTAAGGCATATTTCGACACGGTCAATCATGATTTAATGATGAAATTTGTCGGCCAATATATCGATGATCCATGGCTATTAAGACTTATTCGTAAGTTCTTAACGAGTGGGATTATGAATGGAGGCCTGTTTGAAAAATCAACTCAAGGTACGCCGCAAGGAGATTAGCTGTCATAAGTGCAATTCCTGCTTCAGTAATAAACTTTTCAATCCCACGAATCGAGGTTCGTAGGTACTTCAAATTAGACTTCAGATTTCCTAAGAATGGTTCATCATCGATTTTTCTCAGTGCATAAATTGCTCTTGTTTCATCATGATCTTTTAGTCTTTCACGCATCTGTTGTTTATGGTGTTCCCAATTGGGATTGATGTTGATCTGACGCAGATTACCTCCAGGTGTATGAGCATAGAAATAATCAACCAAAAGAAAACTCATGTCGGGTCGCCCTTGAGATTGAAATTTTTAGGGTTCACTTTAGGTGTGAGTAAAGGCAAAGCATATGCCCGGCCGCACAAAGTTGCCAAAGAACGTATCAAACAGGCTCTAAAGCTAATCACCAAACGGAACCGCGGTGTTAGTCTAGACACTGTCCTTAAAGAGATCAAGCGTAAAATGCGAGGCTGGTTACGATACTATAGTATTGGCCGCATGAAGGGCTTTCTTAAAGCGCATTCCAATTTGACCATTTTTGTTTTGAACGATCAATTCTGAACTTTGGTTCTTTGCAATTTGCTTAGCAAAGTCTATTGCTTGAGTTTTGTTGGTGAAATTCTTAGTTGCCCTTGTTGAACCTTCGCCATGAACCTTCCAGCCAGAATTTGTTGGAGAAACCCACTGGTTTTTTGGCATATTATTGACCTCCATGATGTATTTCAATGGCTTCAACGAGATAGAAAGTGATAATTGGAGTTGCATTGATGGCCTATTTTGTTGGTCGAATGTGCCGTTTTGAATAGCCCGATAGATCGTATTGTAGCTGATTTGGAGTTGATGATGTTCAACCACTAAGCGGTTCGCAATTTCTTCAGGGGACCAATGGCATTCTAAAAACAAGTGTTGGACGATCTTAAGACTCTCAGGATCTGTCAGCTTTCTTTTCCTACCGCAATTGCGCTTTCTGTCTGTATAGAGTTTATGTGCTTTAGCAGGTGAGTAGTTATGTGTGTCCTGATTCCTAGCATCACCGACCTCACCAATGATTCGGCTAGCTGTCAATTCACCAATGCCAGGCATAGAAGTCAAGATCTCAAATTCTGGTAAAGCTTTCGCTTGCGCTATCAATTGTTTCTGTATTTTCTCTTTTTGCTAGATCAACGCTTTGAGCTCATGGGCATAATAACGAACTTCGGCTACTTGCACATCGCCCTTGTGGGCGGCTGGCGCACTATCTTTAGCATAATCTAAAAGTGCCTCAGCTTTTTGGGTCGCTTTTGTTCAATAAATTTTTTCGGCCTTCGGTTATTGGCTTTGAAAATCGACTCGGTTGATACTTCTTAACAGTGATGGCCCGTAGGCCCAACGTTTTCATGAGTTTTTGAACTCGCTTCAAGGAAATATGCTCATCTCGACTGATGAGAAAGTAATGAATCTTAGGAGCACCATAAATACCCTTATTCTCAAAATAGATCCCTGAGATCAATCGACAAAGACGTTCATTCTCAATTTCACGTTTAGAGGGCCGTTTTTTAAGCTTTTGAAACCCAGTTTTTGTATGATGACACGCGTACTCACCAATACATTTGTGGTCGTGATAAACAGCCACGTTACTTTTTCCCATTGAAACATCGATACCGATCAGATCGGTCATCGAACAACATCTTCTTTCTTGTGATTAGAACACTAACTACTCCTGGATCTCATTTCCGATACCCGAGCTCGAAGCTCCACAAACTTAAAATTGATTAACAGAAGGTAGTAGTGAAAGCCAGTTTTTTTTACGGGCTCGGCGCTTTCTGTCTGTATAGAGTTTATGTGCTTTAGCAGGTGAGTAGTTATGTGTGTCCTGATTCCTAGCAAGCTCACGATAGATCGTTGAAGGACTACGTTTAAGGGCCCGTCCAATAGTTAAGCTGTTTTTTCCTTGGGCATGCATTAAAAATATCTGTTCTCGTTCTTCTATGGTACGATGGTGTTAGTGGCTCATAGCTAAGACCTCTCTTTAAATAATGTTGTTGGTAGCTCCTTTATGGTACAGGATTCTTCACCTGTCTTTCGCTACTCATACCGGCATTCTCACTTCTAAGCGCTCCACCAGTCCTCACGATCTGGCTTCTCCGCCCTTAGAACGCTCTCCTACCACGGACACCTAAGGTGTCCATCCACAGTTTTGGTACTATGCTTAGCCCCGGTACATTTTCGGCGCAGGACCACTCGACTAGTGAGCTATTACGCACTCTTTAAATGGTGGCTGCTTCTGAGCCAACATCCTAGTTGTCTGCGCAGTTCCACATCCTTTTCACACCTAAAGTGAACCCTAGAAATTTCAATCTCAAGGGCGAGCCAACGCGAGTTTTCTTTTGATTGACCGTTAGCTTCAAGTCCTTTTCCAAGAATCGAGTCACGTTGGCCAAAACGCGGTAGCCCGCACGCTTGCTTTTGACGTAGATATTACAATCATCCGCATAGCGCACAAATTGGTGGCCTCTGGCCACGAGCAGCTTATCCAACTCATTAAGGTAGATATTCGCCAATAATGGCGAGATATTTCCACGAGATATCGTACTGTTTTGTGGCGCCTGTATAGTCCATGTCATTTACGATGACCCACTCGGCAATCTCAATGCGTTCAAGTTGTGTTGTCTTGCGTCCGTTCTTCATGGCTAGATTCCTCCTAGCAGGAGGCTGGGACATAAGTCTTTTTATACAGCCTCAAACAAAAAATTCCTTAAGATCAAATCTCAAGGAATTTTTTGTTTTTATGTAGGCACGAAGTGCCTCTCAATGTTATTCTATAAGCGACAAAACATTTGAGTTACCCTAATTTCACCCCCATGGGGGTGAAGCATACTCAAGTGACGCAAACCTTATACAATAGACATTGATTCATTAACAGATGATTTAGTTGGAATTAACACTTGACTAATCGTAGGAAGAGAGTGAGACAAAAGGCGCTCAGCACCTGATCACTAACAAGAATGGCGAAAAATGGTGAACTTGCCATTTGAGCCATTCGTGGTTAGGTGAAGGTGTTGCCTTTTGGAACACGTTTAAAATTGAATTGGGCATGCATTAAAAATATCTGTTCTCGTTCTTCTATGGTAAGATGGTGGTAGTGGCTCATAGCTAAGACCTCTCTTTCAATAATGTTGTTGGTAGCACCTTTATTGTACAGGATTCTAGCTATGGTGGATTTGAGTCAATATCTTGGACACGATTTGAGAGATTTTTTTCGATATTCCGATGGGCGATTATTTCATCACTTCGATCGAATATCAAACCCACACCGTTTGACATCTGATCGAAGTGATGAAGCAATGTTATTCTATAAGCGACAAAACTCTAGAAAGAAAAGGAGGACACTGTCGTGTATCAAAATTATAACAATAATCAGTTGTGTTTATCAATCCCTTTGGAGATCAATATCTCATCAAATCATGTTGCCGTTGCCATTAGTCATTTTGTTGATTCGATCCCCGATAAATTAATTTACGAAAAGGCCATGACTTCTGGCCGCCCCGCTTATAATCCGGCAATGCTTTTAAAAGTCATCTTGTTTGCCTATATTTAAAACAGAGCGTGGCAAAAGGTGGTCAACGACAGAGCATTAACAAGACTGGTGATAAATGGCGTTCTTTCCATTTGAGCCAGTCGCTGTTAAGTGATGGCGTTACCTTTTGAAGCGCGTTTAAATCAAAACCACCCGTCAAACGGGTGGTTTGCTCTGAGGCTATAAGCCTCTATTACCGACCAGCGCCTAAAGACGCTGGCTTTTTAGTTCAAGCCAATTTGTCCTTGCCACTTTTGCTCACCCCTTCTTCCTGTGGGATCTTTCGCTCCTTTCCAACTCTGCGAATTTTTTTAACAAGGCATTCTCCGTTGAAACATATTCCAATCTTGCTTTAAGACGTTTGATCTCTAATGATTGGCGTTCATTGGCAGATAGATGGCCATCGTCTGACTTAGCTTTACCACGACGGTCGACCAAGGCCTCTGGGCCTCCTTGTTTAAACTTCTTGACCCAAGCATAGACTTGTCCATAGGAGATATCGTACTGTTTTGTGGCGCTGGGACATAAGCCACGCAAAATAAAATAATCGTAGTTTTCAGACTGATATTGAATCTGAAAACCACGATTATTTTTTTAACGATTGATTTTCTAAAAATAACATTGACTTTGAGGGTCAGTTTCAACAGATTAGCTGCCATAATTGCAATTCCTGCTTCAGTAGTAACCTTTTCAATCCCACGAACCGAGGTTCGTAGGTACTTCAAATTAGCCTTCAGATTTCCGAAGAATGGTTCATCTTCGATTACAAACGCCTACGGCGAAAATTCAAACACGACCGTCATTTGATCGACAGTGACTACCTACCTAGAAAAAGTAAATACGAGTCTAATAATGCAATGTTTGGTTACCGAAATAGTTTTTCTAAGACTGATCCGGATGCAACTTTTATGCGCATGAAAGAAGATGCAATGCAAAATGGTCAGTTGAAGCCAGGTTATAATCTTCAGATCGCGACTCACAATCAGTTTGCACTATTATATCGATGATCCCTGGCTATTAAGACTTATTCGTAAGTTCTTAACGAGTGGGATTAATAATGGAGGCCTGTTTGAAAAATCAACTCAAGGTACGCCGCAAGGTGGAAATATCTCGCCATTATTGGCGAATATCTACCTTAATGAGTTGGATAAGCTGCTCGTGGCCAGAGGCCACCAATTTGTGCGCTATGCGGATGATTGTAATATCTACGTCAAAAGCAAGCGTGCAACATGATTTGATGAGATATTGATCTCCAAAGGGATTGATAAACACAACTGATTATTGTTATAATTTTGATACACGACAGTGTCCTCCTTTTCTTTCTAGAGTTTTGTCGCTTATAGAATAACATTGAGAGGCACTTCGTGCCTACATAAAAACAAAAAATTCCTTGAGATTTGATCTTAAGGAATTTTTTGTTTGAGGCTGTATAAAAAGACTTATGTCCCAGCCTCCTAAAGCTAATCACCAAACGGAACCGCGGTGTTAGTCTAGACACTGTCCTTAAAGAGATCAAGCGTAAAATGCGAGGCTGGTTACGATACTATAGTATTGGCCGCATGAAGGGCTTTCTTAAAGCGCTAGACACATGGTTGCGCACGAGGATCCGGCAGTATATCTGGAAATCATGGAAGAAAATCAAAACGAAGTTCCGAAATCTTAGTAAGTTCGGGGAATCGGTCCAACTTGTATCATCTTCTATCAGTTTTTAACCACAAAAAAACAGCCCTATATCAAGGAAAAACGTACCTTGATACAGGGCTGAAATTGATAAGAATGGTTCTAGGCTATTCCCACTCAATTGTTGCACATATTGATTTCATGGTATTACAACTGACGTATCCCAATTTTGTACCACTTTTCTCTAATATTGCATAACTGTTAAATAAGTAAGTTTCACTGACACATTAAACCGCCAAACGTAATCAAAATGGTAATCAATGATAAATCAATTCCCTCTAAACATTGATATAACAGTAAAAAGAGCGCAACAGGTTCAAATCCTGTACTCTCCTTTCCCATATTTTCCAGTCCCTCATGAGCGGTCAAAATACCGTTAAATGAGGGATTTTTATTTTTTAAAAGAACATGAAATATCATGTTATAGCATCTGAACGTTCAAACGATTAATGGTCTACAATGACAAAGAAACGCCTTATTATGCTTGTGCCAGTCGAGTGAGACGCCTGATGCATCTTCACCACATCTACGCATCGAGCTGTATTGCCATGAATGAGCGTAAAGCTGAGATCAAAGATAATATCTCGCGTAATAAACTACTAAATGCCACGCTGGAACATGAGTTGCACGCGGATCGGATGGACCACACTTGGGTTGAAGTACCTACGAACCTCGGTTCGTGGGATTGAAAAGGTTACTACTGAAGCAGGAATTGCAATTATGGCAGCTAATCTGTTGAAATTGACCCTCAAGGTCAATGTTATTTTTAGAAAATCAATCGCTAAAAAAATAATCGTAGTTTTCAGATTCAATATCAGTCTGAAAACTACGATTATTTTATTTTGCGTGGCTTATGTACCAGCCACTTGTGATTAGAACACTAACTACTCCTGGATCTCATTTCCGATACCCGAGCTCGAAGCTCCACAAACTTAAAATTGATTAACAGAAGGTAGTAGTGAAAGCCAGTTTTTTTACCGGCTCGAAACCCCATAGAGTGCGATCGGCTTTAACACTGATTATCACACGAAACGTTGATCATCGAGGAATATACTCTACTTGATACCAAGAAACGTTTTCTTAGCTTTACCACGACGGTCGACCAAGGCCTCTGGGCCTCCTTGTTTAAACTTCTTGACCCAAGCATAGACTTGTCCATAGGAGATATCGTACTGTTTTGTGGCGCCTGTATAGTCCATGTCATTTACGATGACCCACTCGGCAATCTCAATGCGTTCAAGTTGTGTTGTCTTTCGTCCGTTCTTCATGGCTAGATTCCTCCTAGCAGAATTTTAAGTTTGTGGAGCTTCGAGCTCGGGTATCGGAAATGAGATCCAGGAGTAGTTAGTGTTCTAATCACAAGAAAGAAGATGTTGTTCGATGACCGATCTGATCGGTATCGATGTTTCAATGGGAAAAAGTAACGTGGCTGTTTATCACGACCACAAATGTATTGATGAGTACGCGTTTCATCATACAAAAACTGGGTTTCAAAAGTCCCACGAACCGAGGTTCGTAGGTACTTCAAATTAGCCTTCAGATTTCCGAAGAATGGTTCATCGTCGATTTTTCTCAAGGCATAAATTGCTTTTGTTTCATCATTATCTTTTAGTCTTTCACGACTCTGATGTTTATGGTGTTCCCAATTAGGATTGATATTGATCTGACGCAGGTTACCTCCAGGTGTATGAGCATAGAAATAATTCTTTCTTTTACTTTCATCTCGTCGATTTTTTCTAGTCTGCTCTTTTTCGACCATCCCCATGCTCGTCAGTATAGTAATCTTTGATCGGATCATAGTTCCAGTTCATTATTTTACTTGCATCACGTCGATAGGATCGAGTCTGCTCTTTTTCGAACATCCCGTAAGGGATCAGAGCTTGTGCAGTCAGTTTGTTTTCAATGTAGATAATGCACTATCATCGATCAAGCCTTGGGCTTTTAATAATTGCCGAAAGCTCAAGAACATTGCCTCTACCAACCGCTTCATCTGGTCGGAAGAACGAAATCTATTGATGGTACGGTAACTAGGAACGGTATCTGGATCACCGATCAACCATTTAGTCGGAATATTCTCTTGAGCCATAGCCTCTATCTTACGGCCAGAAAAGGCTATGCAAAAAAGCCCTCTTTTCAGATAGAATATTGGATGTTCAGGCCAATCAATCTATTTGAAAGAGGGAAAAAACAAATGGCGAATCAATACAACAGTTTGGCACATACCAAATGGTTGTGTAAATACCATATCGTGTTTACACCAAAGTATAGAAGAAAAGTGATCTACAATCAATATCGGCGGGACCTTCAAGATAACATGCAAATCTGAAATATAAATTTGGAAACCGTCATTTTTGGTCAGAAGGCTATTATGTGACAACGGTGGGCATCAATGAAGCAACAATTAGGAAATATATCAGAGAACAGGAAAAACATGATATTGCCGTTGATAAATTAAGTGTTCGGGAATTTGAAGACCCTTTTAAGGGTAGTAAGTAGTACAAGCACCCAAATAACCCTCCGGGTCGTCATAATCTAGAGCACGATAGGTTCGAAGGTTTCGCACGAAACCACTCTTGTCTTTGCGGTGACCTTCTCTAATAAAGTGGAATTTGATGCCATGCTCGTCAGTATAGTAATCTTTGATCGGATCATAGTTCCAGTTCATTATTTTACTTGCATCACGTATATTCGTTGGGGGTCATGCCGTTAAGTGTTTCTTGGCGACGTTTGTTGTTATACCAATCGATACAACGTGAAATCTGAAGCGCTAGTTCCTCTTGTGAATACGCTTGTTCAAAGGCGAAGAATTCTTCTTTCATGTGACTCCAGAAGCTCTCCATAGGACTGTTGTCTCCAGGAGATATCGTACTGTTTTGTGGCGCCTGTATAGTCCATGTCATTTACGATGACCCACTCGGCAATCTCAATGCGTTCAAGTTGTGTTGTCTTGCGTCCGTTCTTCATGGCTAGATTCCTCCTAGCAGATACTAGTGATTTACCACTAGTATACCGAGAAAGCCACTGAAAAATGGCATAAATTGCTTTTGTTTCATCATTATCTTTTAGTCTTTCACGCATCTGTTGTTTATGGTGTTCCCAATTGGGATTGATGTTGATCTGACGCAGGTTACCTCCAGGTGTATGAGCATAGAAATAACCCTCCGGGTCGTCATAATCTAGAGCACGATAGGTTCGAAGGTTTTTGAAGATTATACCTTGCTTTAAACTGGTTGATATCGTAGTATAGTGCAAACTGATTTTGAGTCGCGATCTGAAGATTATAACCTGGCTTCAACTGACCATTTTGCATTGCATCTTCTTTCATGCGCATAAAAGTTGCATCCGGATCAGTCTTAGAAAAACTATTTCGTTGGCTATACTCCTACTTAAGTAGACAGGTAAATAATTAAAACCTGTTTGCTTAGGAAGGAGTATTTTTTATGGGCCGAAAAGGTTCCAGATATTCTATTGATGAGAAACTTCATTTCATTGGCCTACTTAAAAACGGCCGATCGGCCAATTCTATTGAACGGGAGTTTCCAACAATTAGCAGAAGCGCATGACTATATATTTGGAGTCAAACGATTAAGTGTCTACAATGACAAAGCAACTCCGCACCATGCTTGTTCTAGGCGAGCGAGCGGCCTGATGCATCTTCACCACATCACCGCATCGATCCGTATTGCCAAGCATGATCGTAAAGCCTTAGCTTTACCACGACGGTCGACCAAGGCCTCTGGGCCTCCTTGTTTAAACTTCTTGACCCAAGCATAGACTTGTCCATAGGAGATATCGTACTGTTTTGTGGCGCCTGTATAGTCCATGTCATTTGCGATGACCCACTCGGCAATCTCAATGCATTCAAGTTCGATGACCCACTCGGCAATCTCAATGCGTTCAAGTTGTGTTGTCTTGCGTCCGTTCTTCATGGCTAGATTCCTCCTAGCAGATACTAGTGATTTACCACTAGTATACCGAGAAAGCCACTGAAAAATAACTCCGGGATTTGAGACCTCGAATTTAAGTTGCCAAAGAACGTATCAAACAGGCCCTAAAGCTAATCACCAAACGGAACCGCGGTGTTAGTCTAGACACTGTCCTTAAAGAGATCAAGCGTAAAATGCGAGGCTGGTTACGATACTATAGTATTGGCCGCATGAAGGGCTTTCTTAAAGCGCCAGATAGATGGCCATCGTCTGACTTAGCTTTACCACGACGGTCGACCAAGGCCTCTCGTCCTCCTTGTTTAAACTTGTCCACAGAAGAAAAGACTCGTTCATAGGAGTCATCGTACTTTTTTGTGGCGCCTGTATAGTCCATGTCATTTTGGTTTGATGGGATATTGATCTCCAAAGGGATTGATAAACTCAACTGATTATTGTTATAATTTTGATACACGACAGTGTCCTCCTTTTCTTTCTAGAGTTTTGTCGCTTATAGAATAACATTGGAAGGCACTTCGTGCCTACATAAAAATTGTCAAGGAATTTTTTGCTTTTATGTAGGCACGAAGTGCCTTCCAATGTTATTCTATAAGCGACAAAACTCTATAAAGAAAAGGTGTACGCTGTCGTGTATCAAAATTGTAACAATAATCAGTTGCGTTTATCAATCCCTTTGGAAAAGTGGTTTGATGTGATATTGATCTGAAAAGGGATTGATAAACACAACTGATTATTGTTATAATTTTGATACACGACAGTGTCCTCCTTTTCTTTCTAGAGTTTTGTCGCTTATAGAATAACATTGAGAGGCACTTCGTGCGCACGAAGTGCCTTCCAATGTTATTCTATAAGCGACAAAACTCTAGAAAGAAAAGGAGGACACTGTCGTGTATCAAAATTATAACAATAATCAGTTGTGTTTATCAATCCCTTTGGAGATCAATATCTCATCAAATCATGTTCCATTTTTACAATCTATGGATTTCCAAACAACACCAATAAAATATATTGTGGCAGATGCGGGCTACGGTAGTGAACAGAATTATAACTACATTGAAAACAAACTGACTGCACAAGCTCTGATCCCTTACGGGATGTTCAGATTAGCTGCCATAATTGCAATTCCTGCTTCAGTAGTAACCTTTTCAATCCCACGAACCGAGGTTCGTAGGTACTTCAAATTAGCCTTCAGATTTCCGAAGAATGGTTCATCTTCGATTTTTCTCAAGGCATCGCATCTGTTGTTTATGGTGTTCCCAATTGGGATTGATGTTGATCTGACGCAGGTTACCTCCAGGTGTATGAGCATAGAAATAACCCTCCGGGTCGTCATAATCTAGAGCACGATAGGTTCGAAGGTTTCGCACAAACACTTCGTTCCTTGAAAACCACATATCATGAAATATTCTAATAACCGAGAATCAACTGTGTATTAAATTGCCGAACGACCAGCACGACGTGCTAGGTCAAGTTAACAAGGGCGCACGGTGAATGCCTAAGAGGCTGGGACATAAGTCTTTTTATACAGCCTAAAGTAAAAAATTCCTTGAGATCTGATCTCAAGGAATTTTTTGCTTTTATGTAGGCACGAAGTGCCTTCCAATGTTATTCTATAAGCGACAAAACGGGGGGGGGGGGGGGGGGGGGGGGGGGGGGGGGGGGGGGGGGGGGGGGGGGGGGGGGGGGGGGGGGGGGGGGGGGGGGGGGGGGGGGGGGGGGGGGGGGGGGGGGGGGGGGGGGGGGGGGGGGGGGGGCAGATTAGCTGCCATAATTGCAATTCCTGCTTCAGTAGTAACCTTTTCAATCCCACGAACCGAGGTTCGTAGGTACTTCAAATTAGCCTTCAGATTTCCGAAGAATGGTTCATCTTCGATTTTTCTCAGCTTCCTGTGGGATCTTTCGCTCCTTTCCAACTCTGCGAATTTTTTTAACAAGGCATTCTCCGTTGAAACATATTCCAATCTTGCTTTAAGACGTTTGATCTCTAATGATTGGCGTTCATTGGCAGAT